>NZ_JBWKPE010000010.1:0-293921 GCF_059418085.1 Pseudomonas sp. GW821-FHT09C10 | reverse complement strand
GCCCGCGTTGGGCTGCGCAGCAGCCCCAATAAGAGCGCTGCAGTGTGCCAGGCAGGTCCGGGGCTGTGTTTTGGGGCTGCTGCGCAGCCCAGCGCGGGGCTCGCTCACCACAGTTACAGTGTTCCTCCTTAACTGACTGATATTAGGGCAAGCCCCCTCTCACATGGTTGACCCCGTTGTGTCAATGCTTGCCGGGCATGTCGATGCCCAACTGGTTGACTCGGCGGTACAGGGTAGCCCGGGAAATCCCCAGCGCCTGCGCCGTCGGCAACGGCTTCCAGCGATGCCGGATCAAGGCATCCAGTACCACTTGGCGTTCCGGGCTGACGCTGTGCTCGGTCAGCGTCTCGACCTGTTCGCCACGCACTTCCACCGGCAAGTCCGCCAACTGAATCGTGCCGCCTTCACACACTGCACAGGCATACGCCAGCACATGGTGCAGCTGGCGCACATTGCCCGGCCAGGCATAGCCCAGCAGGCGTTCCAGCGCGGCCTGGCCGATGCCGACCGAGATGCCGCTGCTGCGCGCTTGCTGTTCCACCAGCCGGTTGATCAATGCCAGCTTGTCGCTGCGCTCGCGCAGCGGCGGCAGGCAGAAGCGTGCACAGCCGAGACGGAAGTACAGGTCTTCGCGAAAGCGCCCGTCGCTGACCAGCACGGCCAGGTCGCGGTGGCTGGCGCAGATCACCTGGATGTCTACCGTGCGGGTCTTGGCCCCACCCAGGGGCGCGACTTCACCCTCGGCCATCACCCGCAGCAGGCGCGTCTGCAACGCCAGCGGCATATCGCCGATTTCATCGAGGAACAGGGTGCCGCCATCGGCCTGCACCAACAGCCCCGGCATGCCTTTGCTGGAGGCACCGGTAAAGGCCCCGGCCACGTAGCCGAACAGCTCGCTTTCAATCAGGTTCTCGGGGATCGCCGCGCAGTTCACCGCGACAAAGGGGCCTGTTCGCCGGGCGCTGCGTTCGTGCAGTTGGCGGGCGAAAACTTCCTTGCCGGCGCCGGTTTCACCCTGCACCAGCACCGGCAGGTTGCGGTCCTTGACGCGCACGGCCAGGCGCAGGTGTTCTTCCACCCGTGGGTCGACCTGGGTGTGCGCAACGGGCCGTGCCGGTCTGCGGCGCGGGGCGTTGACCCGCACGTGCAGCACGCCAGGCTCGCCCAGCCATTGCAGGTGTTGGGTCGATTGATCGGTGGCCGCGCGCAATGCATCCAGATCGAACACCTCGCCGATATGCGCCGGCACCTGGCCGAAACGCCGGCGCAATGCCTGGCGCGCCTTGCTGTTCAGGGCGTGCAGGCGCCCGTCCTGGTCCCAGGCCAGCAGCAGGTCGGGCTGGCTGTCCACGTAGCCCGGTGTGCTGTGGGCCTGGAGCACCCAATGCTCGCGGGCGCTGTGCATGAAGAAGGCGTTTTCGATGGCCTGGGCACTCTGGGCCACCATCTGCCGCACCAGGTGCTGGCTGCGCCGGTCATCCGGGGATTTGAGCGCCGAGGCATCCATCACCCCCAGCAGGTTGCCCTGGGGGTCGAAGATCGGCGCGGCGGAGCAGGTCAAACTGATGAAGGCGGCGCGGAAGTGGTCGCGCTTGTGCACGGTCACTGCGGCTTTGCTGGTCAGCACCGTGGCCACGCCGCAGGTGCCTTCCTCGGCTTCCGACCAGCAGGTGCCGAGGTACAGGCCGGCTTTGCGGCAGTCGCTGCGAATGGTGCTGTCGACGCGGTGGTCGATGGTTTGGCCCTGGGCGTCGGTGAGCATCACGCAGTAGTCGGCGTGGCGCACCCGGTGGTGCAGTTGCCCGACTTCTTCGCCGGCGATGCGCATGAACAGCTCGGCGCGTTCGCGGCATTCCTTGAGCAAGGGTTCGGTAAGGATACGGGGCCCCTGCAGCGAGCCGGGGTCGAGGTGGTGTTGTTCCATGGAGCGCCGCCAGGAATCGAAAATCAGCGACGGCACCGGCGCCTGGGGCAGGCGATCGGCATTGCGGACCACGCGACTGACGCAGTCGACGTGCTCCCTGGAGTTCGCGGCGAGCATAAGGCCTCCGGTTCTCGATCTTTGTTGTTATGCCCGCCATTAAGCGCCCGTGGGCGCGAGGGGACAAGGGCGACCTGACCAACAGCCCAGCGTGAGACGCGGCGTCTCATTTCGGCCGAGACGTCGCCTGCACAGTGCAATGCGCCGTCTCATTCTGCACAGGCATACCGTCCCGGCACAACCGCACGGCACTGCTCTGGATCAAGGCTTTGCCAGGTTTCATCGCACCTTGGCACAGGCTGTGCTGAACCACTTGCAGCTGGCCGCAGCCAGCCTTTTGTGTGTCGAGACAACCTGGAGAACAACAAGATGTCCACCCACCTGTCCACCGATCAATTGCTGCATGCCTACACCGTGATGCGCACCATCCGTGATTTCGAAGAGCGCCTGCATGTGGAATTCGCTACCGGCGAGATCCCCGGTTTCGTGCACCTGTATGCCGGCCAGGAAGCCAGCGCAGCCGGGGTCATGGCCCACCTCAACGATGAAGATTGCATCGCCTCCAACCACCGTGGTCATGGCCATTGCATCGCCAAGGGCGTGGATGTGTTCGGCATGATGGCCGAGATCTACGGCAAGAAAACCGGCGTGTGCGGCGGCAAGGGCGGTTCCATGCACATCGCCGACCAGGAGAAGGGCATGCTCGGCGCCAACGGCATTGTCGGGGCCGGTGCGCCGTTGGCAGCAGGCGCCGCGCTGGCCTCCAAGCTCAAGGGCAGCCAGGGCGTGGCGGTCGCATTTTTCGGCGACGGCGGCTCCAACGAGGGCGCGGTGTTCGAGGCGATGAACCTGGCGTCGATCATGAAACTGCCGTGCCTGTTCGTCGCCGAGAACAACGGCTATGCCGAGGCCACCGGTTCCGGCTGGTCGGTGGCGTGCAAGGACATTGCCGAGCGGGCGGTGGGCTTCGGCATGCCGGGGGTGATTGTCGATGGCAATGACTTCTTTGCCGTGCACGCGGCGTTGGGCGTGGCGGTGGAGCGCGCGCGCCAGGGCGACGGGCCGACCTTGGTGGAAGTAAAGCTGAGTCGCTTCTACGGCCACTTCGAAGGCGATGCACAAACCTATCGTGGCCCGGACGAGGTGAAGAACCTGCGCGAATCCCACGATTGCCTCGCACTGTTTCGCCAGCGCTGCAATGCCGAAGGCTGGCTTGACGCGGCCCAATTCGAACGTATCGACGGCGAGGTCGCGCAGTTGATCGACGACGCCGTGCGCCTGGCCAAGTCCGATCCCAAGCCTCAGGCCGCCGACCTGCTCAGTGATGTCTACGTCGCCTACCGCTAATAACTACAAGACTCGGAGAGAATTTCATGGCTCGCAAAATCAGCTATCAGCAGGCAATCAACGAAGCCCTGGCCCAGGAAATGCGCCGCGACCAGAGCGTGTTCATTATCGGCCAGGATGTCTCCGGCGGCACCGGCTCCCCCGGCGAGCAGGACGCCTGGGGCGGTGTGCTGGGCGTGACCAAGGGCCTGTACCCGGAGTTTCCGGACCGGGTACTCGATGCGCCGTTGTCCGAAGTCGGCTACGTCGGCATGGCCGTCGGTGCCGCCACCCGTGGCATGCGCCCGGTGTGCGAATTGATGTTCGTCGACTTTATCGGCTGCTGCCTCGACCAGTTGCTCAACCAGGCCGCCAAGTTTCGCTACATGTTCGGCGGCAAGACCACCACGCCGCTGGTGGTGCGCGCCATGTACGGTGCCGGCCTGCGTGCCGCCGCCCAGCATTCGCAGATGCTCACCTCGATGTGGACGCACATTCCCGGGCTCAAGGTGGTGTGCCCGGCCACGCCCTATGACGCCAAGGGCATGCTGATCCAGGCGATCCGCGACAACGACCCGGTGATCTTCCTCGAACACAAGATGCTCTACAGCCTCCAAGGTGAGGTGCCGGAAGAGCTATACACCGTGCCGTTCGGCGAAGCCAACTTTGTGCGCGAAGGCCGCGACGTGACCCTGGTGACCTACGGGCGCATGGTGCATATCGCCCTGGAAGCCGCCGCCAATCTGGCACGCCAGGGCATCGACTGCGAAGTGCTGGACCTGCGCACCACCAGCCCGCTGGACGACGACAGCATCCTCGAGAGCGTGGAGAAAACCGGGCGCCTGGTGGTGATCGATGAGTCCAACCCGCGTTGTTCCATCGCTACCGACATCAGTGCGTTGGTGGCCCAGCAGGGCTTCTCGTTCCTGCGTGCGCCGATCGAGATGGTCACCGCGCCGCACACGCCGGTGCCGTTTTCCGATGCGCTGGAAGACCTGTACATCCCCAACGCCGCGAAGATCGAGGCCGCGGTGCTGAAGATCGCCGACAAGAGGAATGCCGCATGATCCATACCTTGACCATGCCCAAGTGGGGGCTGTCGATGACCGAAGGTCGCATCGATGTCTGGCTCAAGCAGCCCGGCGACCGGGTGGAGAAGGGCGAAGAAGTGCTGGACGTCGAGACCGACAAGATCTCCAGCAGCGTCGAGGCGCCGTTCAGCGGTGTGTTGCGCCGCGTACTGGCGCTGAGCGACGAGACCTTGCCGGTGGGCGCGCTGCTGGGGGTCGTGGTGGAAGGTGAGGCCAGCGAGGCGGAGATCGATGCGGTGATCGAAAGCTTCAACGCCGGGTTCGTCTCAAGCAGCGCCGAAGCCGAAGCCACCGGGCCGAGTGCGCAGAAGGTCGAGGTGGGCGGGCGCTTGCTGCGTTATCTCGACCTGGGCGAGGGCGGCACGCCGCTGGTGCTGGTGCATGGCTTTGGCGGCGACTTGAACAACTGGCTGTTCAACCAACCGGCCCTGGCCGCCGAGCGCCGGGTGATCGCCGTGGATTTGCCGGGGCATGGCGAGTCGGGCAAGCATCTGCAAACCGGTGACGCCGAAGAGCTGAGCCAGGCGGTGCTGGCCTTGCTCGATCACCTCAAGCTCGACCGCGTGCACCTGGCCGGGCACTCCATGGGCGGCTTGGTCAGCCTGACGGTCGCCCGTCAGGCTCCGGCGCGCGTTGCCTCACTGACCCTGCTCGCCAGCGCCGGGCTGGGGGCGGACATCAACGGCGATTACTTGCAAGGTTTCACCGAAGCCAATAACCGCAACGCGCTCAAGCCGCAACTGGTGCAACTGTTCAGCGACCCGGCGCTGGTGACGCGGCAGATGCTGGAGGACATGCTCAAGTTCAAGCGGTTGGAAGGGGTGGATCAGGCGTTGAGGCAACTCAATGCCCAACTGTTCGAGGGTGGGCGCCAGCGCCTGGATTTGCGCAACGTGGTGGGGCGGCAACCGAGCCTGGTGATCTGGGGCAGTGACGATGCAATCATCCCGGCCGGCCATGCCCAGGGGCTGGAGGCCCAGGTGGAGATTCTGCCGGGGCAGGGGCATATGGTGCAGTTGGAGGCGGCGGAACGGGTTAACCAACTAATCTCAACCTTCCTGAAATCCCAGCCTTGAAATGCAATTCAATGTGGGAGGGGGCTTGCCCCCGATTGCGGTAGTTCAGATACAGAGATGTTGACTGAGCCATCGCCATCGGGGGCAAGCCCCCTTCCACATTTTCAGATGCATTTCAGATTGAGCGCTTCAGGGTTTCGCTGGGCAGTTCCTTGAACAACGCTCGATAGCTGTTGGAGAACCGCCCCAAATGCCAGAACGACCAGTTCATGGCCACCTCGGCCACGGTCGTTCCGGCACCGCTCAACAATTCCCGCCGTGCCCCGTTCAACCGGCGCAGGCGCAACCACTGCGCCGGGCTGATCCCGGTGTAGGTCTTGAACCCTTGCTGCAACTGGCGCAGCGGTACGCCGGCAATCCGCGCCAGTTCCAACAGGTTGACGGTTTCGTCCGGCGCATCCGCCGCCCACTCGCCTATGCGCGCCATCAACCGGCGTTCTTCACTGCGCTTTTGCAATGAGCTGCGATCCAGGCACACGCAGGCGTTGTCGAGGATGAACAGGCAGTCGTCGAGCAACTGCCGGGTGAGGGACACCGGGTCGATGTCCGTGGACAAGCGCGTCAGGGTGCCACTGAGCCAACGGCTGAACAGCGCGTTCTGCTGGCAGGCCAGCGGCGCCATGAACAGGCCTTCCAGTGTGGCCACGTCCAGGCCATGGCGCTGCACGAACTGCGGGCCGAACACCACCGCCACTTCGCGGTAGTTTTCCGGGGTGATCCAGGTGTTGCGGCTTTCGCCATTGAGCAGATACAGCGCGTTGTCGCTGCCATCGAAACAGAACGCCAGCGCGCCCGGCGGTGCGTTGAAGTGCTGCTCCACACGGGTGTTCATGCTCTCTTCGTACACCTGCACACCGTGCAGGTCGAGGTAGCGGACGCGCCCGGCGAAATGCCCCGGGGACATCTGCTGGTACTGCTGCACCCAGCCGGGTGTCGCACGGCATTGGGTGGCCACATCAGCGGTGGTGAAGGCCTGTACGCGCAAAGCGGTTGCCTGGGTCATGGGGGATCCGTGCGCACTCTATTGGTGCGCTGTGGGGCGTGCAAAGTGGATAGATGGCCTGTGAAGGCTGGCCCAAGATAGACCTCAATGCGCCGCGAGTACAAGGCGGCGCAGCACCCACCCCATGACGAGGTCCTTATGAACGCCCCCTTCGATCAGCTGTACACCTGGCTGAAAGAACACAAGATTACCGAAGTCGAATGCGTGATCAGTGATTTGACTGGCATCGCACGCGGCAAGATTGCGCCCACCAACAAGTTCCTGCATGAGCGAGGCATGCGCCTGCCGGAAAGTGTGTTGCTGCAAACGGTAACCGGGGACTTTGTCGACGACGAGATCTACTACGACCTGCTGGACCCGGCCGACATCGATATGGTCTGCCGCCCGGTGGCCAACGCGACCTACGTGGTGCCGTGGGCCATCGAGCCTACCGCGATTGTGATCCACGACACCTTCGACAAGCATGGCAACCCCATCGAACTGTCGCCACGCAATGTGCTGAAGAAAGTCCTGCAGCTTTACACCGACCAGGGCTGGCAGCCGATTGTCGCGCCGGAAATGGAGTTCTACCTGACCCAGCGCTGCGAAGACCCGGACCTGCCGCTGAAAACCCCGATTGGCCGTTCCGGCCGTGCCGAAACCGGGCGCCAGTCGTTCTCCATCGATGCGGCCAACGAGTTCGACCCGCTGTTCGAAGACGTCTACGACTGGTGCGAAGCCCAAGGCCTGGACCTCGATACGCTGATCCATGAAGACGGCCCGGCGCAGATGGAAATCAACTTCCGCCACGGCGATGCCCTCGACCTGGCCGACCAGATCACCGTGTTCAAGCGCACCCTGCGCGAAGCCGCGCTCAAGCACAATGTGGCCGCCACCTTCATGGCCAAGCCGGTGGCCGACGAGCCCGGCAGCGCCATGCACCTGCACCAGAGCGTGGTGGAGATCGCCACGGGCAAGCCGGTGTTCGTCGACGCCGACGGCAACATGAGCCCGCTGTTCCTGCACCATATCGGCGGCCTGCAGAAGTACATCCCCAAGCTGTTGCCGATGTTCGCGCCCAACGTGAATTCGTTCCGCCGCTTCCTGCCGGACACCTCGGCGCCGGTCAATGTGGAGTGGGGCGAAGAAAACCGTACCGTCGGCCTGCGCGTGCCCACCTCGAGCCCGGATGCGATGCGCGTGGAAAACCGCCTGCCGGGCGCCGATGCCAATCCCTACCTGGCCATTGCCGCCAGCCTGCTGTGTGGCTACCTGGGGATGATCGAGCAGATCGAACCCAGCGCTCCGGTAGAAGGCCGCGCCTATGAGCGCCGCAACCTGCGCCTGCCGTTCACCCTCGAAGACGCCCTGGCGCGGATGGAGGACTGCGACACGGTCAAGCAGTACCTGGGCGACAAGTTCGTGCGCGGCTACGTCGCGGTCAAGCGCGCCGAGCACGAGAATTTCAAGCGGGTGATCAGTTCCTGGGAGCGTGAGTTCCTGCTGTTGAGCGTCTAAAAAACACAAAAGGGGTGTCGATATGCGTCTTGTGAACAAGCTTCTCCCGCTGGCCCTGGTGGCCGCGTTCAGCGGTGCCGGCCAAGCTGCGCCGACGGTGAGCGTCTACAACTGGACCGACTACATCGGCGAGACCACCCTGGCGGATTTCCAGGCCAAGACCGGGATCAAGGTGATCTACGACGTGTTCGATTCCAACGAAACCCTGGAGGGCAAGTTGCTCGCCGGTCGCACCGGCTATGACGTGGTGGTGCCCTCCAACCACTTCCTGGCGCGCCAGGTAAAGGCCGGCGCGTTCCTCAAGCTCGACCGTTCGCAGTTACCCAACTTCAAGAACCTCGACCCCAAGCTGCTCAAGCTGCTGGAGAAAAACGACCCGGGCAATGCGCACTCGGTGCCGTACCTATGGGGCACTAACGGCATCGGCTACAACGTCGACAAGGTCAAGCAGGTGTTGGGTATCGACCATATCGATTCCTGGGCGGTGCTGTTCGAACCGGAGAACATCAAGAAGCTCAACCAGTGTGGCGTGGCCTTCCTTGATTCAGCGGATGAGCTGTTCCCGGCGATCCTCAACTACATGGGCAAGGACCCGCGCAGTGAGAACCCCGAGGACTACCAGCAGGCCGAGGCCAAGCTGTTGACGCTGCGGCCGTACATCACCTACTTCCATTCCTCCAAGTACATTTCAGACCTGGCCAACGGCGATATCTGCGTGGCGTTCGGCTATTCCGGCGATGTATTCCAGGCGGCCAACCGCGCCAAGGAAGCCAAGAACGGCGTGAATATCGCCTACTCGATTCCCAAGGAAGGCTCCAACCTGTGGTTCGACCTGCTGGCGATCCCGGCCGATGCGAGTCACCCAAAAGAAGCCCATGCCTTCATTAACTACCTGCTCGACCCTGAAGTGATCGCCAAGGTCAGCGCCTCGGTCGGTTACGCCAATGCCAACCCGGCGGCGAAGGCGTTCATGGCCCCTGAACTGGTGAACAACCCCGAGGTGTACCCGTCCCAGGCGGTGCTCGACAAACTCTATATTTCCACCACGCCGACCCCGGCGACCATGCGCCTGATGACGCGCGCCTGGAGCAAAGTGAAGACCAACAAATGACCCCATCCAGCGACCATGCCCGTTCCTACTATCTTGCGTCGGCGAATGCCATGCTGGAGCGCCCGGCACTGGGCGCCGACCTGAGCGCCGATGTGTGTGTGATCGGCGCTGGTTTTACCGGGGTCAACACCGCTATCGAACTGGCCCAACGCGGGCTCTCGGTGATCCTGCTGGAGGCCCGGCGTATTGGCTGGGGCGCCAGCGGGCGCAATGGCGGGCAGTTGATTCGCGGGATCGGCCACGATGTGTCGGGGTTCGCCAAGTACGTGGGCGAGGAGGGCGTGCGTTACCTGGAACGGGCCGGGATCGAGTCGGTGGCCCTGGTGGGCGAGCGCATTCGCGAGCATGGGATCGACTGCGACTTGCGCTGGGGGTTTGCCGAGCTGGCCAACACCCCGGCGCAGTTCGCTGCGTTCAAGGGCGAGCAGGACAGCCTGGCGCGCCTGGGTTATGTGCATGAAACCCGCCTGGTGGGCCCGCAGGACATCCGCGACGTGGTGGATTCGACGCAGTATGCCGGCGCCTTGGTGGACATGGGCTCCGGGCACCTGCACCCGCTGAACCTGGTGCTCGGCGAGGCGCAGGTGGCCGAGTCCCTTGGGGTGCGGATCTTTGAGCACACCGAAGTGCTGGAACTGATCCACGGCGACACGGTGCAGGTGCGTTGCGCTGGCGGCACGGTACGCGCCGCCAGCCTGGTACTGGCCTGCAATGCGCACCTGGAAGAACTGGAGCCGCGCCTGAGCGGCAAGGTGCTGCCGGCGGGCAGCTACATCATCGCCACCGAACCGCTGTCGGTTGCACAGGCCAATCAGTTGATCCCGCAGAACCTGGCGTTGTGCGACCAGAAAGTCGGCCTGGATTACTACCGGTTATCCGCCGACCGTCGCCTGTTGTTCGGCGGTGCCTGCCATTACTCGGGGCGCGATCCCAAAGACATCGCGGCCTATATGCAGCCCAAGATGCTCAAGGTGTTCCCGCAATTGGCCGACACCGCCATCGCGTTCCAGTGGGGCGGCAGGATCGGCATCACCGCCAATCGCTTCCCCCAGGTCGGGCGGCTCAAGCAATACCCGAATGTGTTCTACGCCCAGGGCTATTCCGGGCATGGGCTCAACGTGACCCACTGGTGCGCGCGGCTGCTGGCCGAAGGCATACACGCGGGCCACAGCCATGGCCTGGATGTGTTCAGCCAGGTGCCGCACATGACCTTTCCCGGCGGCAAGGCGTTGCGCTCGCCGCTGCTGGCGTTGGGAATGGCGTGGCATCGCTTGCGGGAATTGATGCATTGAAGCCCGGGGCGTGGCAGGCTGTGCACGACGTTTTACTACGACTTTTGGAGATTTAGCGTGCCAACAGCATCTGCAGTGATTGAAATCCCGGTATCGGCCGAGACGGTCTGGCACTTGGTGGGTGGCTTCAACAGCCTGCCGGACTGGCTTCCGTTTATCGCCAAGAGCGAGCCCGGTGAAGGTGGCCGCGTGCGCCATCTGACGACCGCCGACGGGGGTGTGATCGTCGAGCGTTTACAGACCTTCGATAACGTCGGGCGTACTTACAGCTACACCATTGAAGAGTCGCCGTTTCCGGTGAGTGCCTATCTTGCGACCGTGCAGGTTGAGGCGTTGAGTGATTCGTCGGCGAAAGTGACCTGGTCCGGTGTGTTTACCCCGGCGGCGGGTACCACGGAGGCGGCGGTGGAAGAGCTGTTTGCCGGGGTGTACAAAGGCGGGGTCGAGGCGTTGCGCGCCAACTTCTGAGACGATCTACCCGGCAATGCAAGACTCATGTGGGAGGGGGCAAGCCCCTCCCAGATTGACCGAAGTGAACTCAGGCTTCGGGCATCAGTTGCTGGCGGCACTCCAGCACCAGGCGCGCGCCGCCTTGCTCGCTGGTGCCCACTTCCAGCTTGAACCCATGCAGGTTGATGATCGCGGCCACAATCGACAGGCCCAACCCAAACCCGCCTTGCTGGTCGCCTTCATCCACCCGATAAAAGCGTTGGAACACCGCATCGCGTTCCGCCGCCGGTATGCCGGGCCCGGAGTCGTGCACTTCGATGCGCGTGCTGCCGGCATCGTTGAGCCCCCGCAGGATCACTGCGCCGCCCGCTGGAGAGAACTTGATGGAGTTGCTCAGCAGGTTGGCCAGGGCTTCGAACAACAGGGCGCGGTCGCCGGTGATCCATGGCAGGGACTCGGGGACTTCGAGTCGCAACTGCAATTCGCCTTCCTCGGCCAGGGGCAGGTAGAAGTCATGCAACTCGCGCAGCAGCGGCAGCGGGTCCATGACCAGGAAACCGGAACGGCGTTGGTGGTCTTCCAGCTCGGAGATACGCAGCAGCCCGCGAAAGCGTGCCATCAGGGTGTCGGTCTCGGCGATGGCGTCGTCCAGTTTCACCGCGTAGCCGGAGTCCTGCTCGGCCTCCTGGCGGATGCGGTAGAGCTGCGCACGCAGGCGGGTCAATGGGGTGCGCAGGTCGTGGGCGATGTTGTCGCACACGCCTTTGACCTCGTTCATCAGTTTCTCGATGCGGTCGAGCATGGCGTTGACGATGGCCGCGAGCATGTCCAGTTCGTCACGCCGGTTGGACAGCGGCAAGCGGTGGGTGAGGTCGCCGGCGACGATGGCTTCGGCGCTGGCCTGGATCCCGCGGATCCGGCGCAGCGGGCGGCGGCGCAACAGATGCCAGCCGGCGGCGCCGGGGATAATGGTCAGGGACAGCGCCCACAGCAGCGCATGCCAGATGATCCGTGTCACACCGAACAGCGAGCCATTGGCGCGCACCAGTACCAGCCAGCGGCCGTCGTCGGTATGGCTGGCGACGGCGTCGCAGCTGTCCTTGGGCAGTTTGGGGTCGTCGGAGTCGACGCAATTGGCCAGGGTGTGGATCTTGCCGTCCAGCGGCAGGTCGGAGGGAATCGCGCGGATCGGCCCACTCAAGGGGCGGAACTGCTCATCGAACAGGCCGTAGGCGTCCACGCCCTTCATGTCGAAGGTCATGCTGGTGGTCAACGCTTCCACCAGTTCTTCGCCGTCGAAGCGCTGGAACAGGTGCTGGCGTTGCATCAGCGAATGGCGCGACAGGTCACTCAGGTAACCCGAGACCTCGTAATACAGCACCCCCATGAGGATGCAGCTCCAGGCCACGAACAACGAACTGTACAGCGCCAGCAAGCGGCTGCTGGATGAACGCCAGCCCTTAGAGGGGTTCAGCAATGACATAACCGGAACCTCGTACCGTGCGGATCAGCGGTGTGAGGCCCGGTGGATCGATTTTCTTGCGCAGGCGGCCGATGTGCACGTCGATCAGGTTGGTGCCCGGGTCGAAGTGATAACCCCAGACTTCCTCGAAGATCATCATCCGCGACAGGATCTGGCCGGTGTTGCGCATCAGGAATTCCAGCAGTTTGTATTCGGTGGGCAGCAGGCTCAGGGGCTGGTCGGCGCGGCTGGCTTCGCGGCTGATCAGGTTCAGTTCCAAGTCGGCCACGCGCAGGGCGGTTTCGAATTCCTTGACCGTGCTTTTGCGGCGCAGCAGCACTTCGACGCGGGCGGCCATTTCGTCGGAGGCGAAAGGCTTGGTCAGGTAGTCATCACCGCCGGCACGCAGGCCACGCACGCGCTCGTCGACGTCGGAGAGGGCGCTGATCATCAGGATCGGCGTCGATACGCCGATGGTGCGCAGGGTGGTGACGATGGCCAGGCCATCGAGTTCCGGCAGCATGCGGTCGAGGGTGATCAGATCGTAATCACCACTCACGGCGCGGACCAGGCCTTCGCGGCCGTTGTCCACCCAATCTACGTCCAGTCCATGGCTACTCAGCTCGGCGACGATCTCGCGGGCCGTTACGGCGTCATCCTCGATGGTCAAAATGCGGGTCATAGGATTACCTGGTGAGCGATTCACACTAGAAGTGGGGGCATTTTGCCAAGAAATGGCTGAACGCTTCCTAAATAAAACTTCATGTTGGCAAAACTGACACAACTTTCATGGCGGGTACCGGCCGGGGAGCAATCTCATCCCACAGGGAATGCATTACGCCCGCCTGCACCAGCCATTTCTTGCAAGTTGCATGGTTCAGGCAAGTTCAATTTACTTAACCTGTTGAAATACAAAGGATTTAATTTTCAGCGCGACTGGCATGCTGCCTGCACTGTCCCTTTTGAGACTTGTAACACTATTTTTCCTGCCGGGAGCACCATAACAATGATCACATCGTCATCCACGCTGCAAGAGTCGAGCGCGCGCTCCGGGGTTTCCTGGGGGGCTATCTTTGCCGGGGCCGCTGCGGCGGCTGCGTTATCCCTGATTCTGGTATTGCTGGGCTTCGGCCTGGGTTTCTCGGCGGTGTCGCCGTGGGCCGACAGCGGCATCAGCGCCAAGGGGCTTGGCATTTCCACGATTGTCTGGCTGGCCTTTACCCAGATCGTTGCCTCGGGCCTGGGCGGTTATATCGCCGGCCGGTTGCGGGTGAAGTGGGCCAATATGCATGGCGATGAGGTGTACTTCCGCGACACCGCCCATGGTTTCCTGGCCTGGGCCGTCGCCACGCTGATCACTGCCGTGCTGGTGGTCGGTTCGGTCAGCAGTGTCGTCACCGGCGGCGTGAAAGCCGGTGCCAGCGTGGCAGCCGGTGCGGCCAGCGGTATCACCCAGGCCGCGGGCAGCGCAGCCAAAGGCGTCAACGGTGGCGATTTTGACTACTACGTCGACAGCCTGTTTCGTGACGATCGCCCGGTTGCCGTCAGCGATGACGCTGCCCATGGCGTGGTTGCGCGCATTTTTACCCGCACCCTGAGCAACGACGGCCAACTCGCCGCTGAAGACCGTGCCTACCTGGCCCAGTTGATCAGCCAGCGCACCAACCTCAGCCAGGCCGATGCCGAAGCGCGTATCGACAAAGTCTACGGCGATGCGCGTAAAGCGGTGGAAGACGCCAAGCTCAAGGCCAAGCAAGCCGCTGAAACGGCCGCCAAAGTCGCCGCCTATACCTCGCTGTGGACCTTTGTCGCCCTGTTGATCGGCGCCTTCTTTGCCAGTTTCGCTGCAACCTTTGGTGGCCGTCGCCGCGATGCCGTGGTGTACGTCGAAACCGAAACCTACGTTCGTTAATTCAAGGAGAACACCATGCGCTCATTACTTCTGTGGTTCCTCGGCGTGCCGATCCCGGTGATCATCCTGATCGCAATTTTCATGCACTGATCCCGAGCTCAGCTCGGCCTGATGTGGGAGGGGACAAGTTCCTTCCCACATTTGGGTTTGTGGAGTGTCAGCCAGGTTGCTGCCAACAGTGCGCTGGCAACGGCGGTCATGATCACCAGCGGCTGCGACGTACCGTCGGACAGCAGCCCGGTGGCCCAACTGCTCACGGCAGTGAGGAACATCTGGGTAAAGAAGAACAACCCCGATGCGGTTCCCGCAATCGCACCGTACGGCTGCAACACCGACAGTTGGCACGCCGGAATCACCATCCCCACCGACACCATGATCACCACCATCGGCAGCACGATCGCCAGCCATTGCCCCGGCATGGCGGTGGTGGCCGCCGCAAGTATCACACTGCCCAGCACGTTCAAGCCGATAGCGGCATGGATCAAACGGTCCGGCTCGAAGCGCCGCACCAGCCTGCGGAACAGGTTTGCGCCGAGCATGTAGCCGCTGATGGTGGCCGCGAACACCAGTGCATAGGCCGTGGCCGATAGGTGAAAGCCCCGCTGCAGCAGCGCCGACGACTCACTGATAAACGGAAAATAGGTGCTGTACACGCAGCCGATCGCCAGGGAATAGCGCAGGAAATAGCGGTCGCGCAGTAACTGGCCATAGAGGCGCAGCAGGTTGCCCGGCGGCGCGGCGGCGACATCGGCCGGGCGGGTTTCGGGCAGGCGGCGGTACACCACCAGGTAGAGCACTGCACCGATCACGCCGAGCAGTACAAACAGGCCGCGCCAGTCGATGAAGGGCAACATCAGGCTGCCCAGCACCGGCGCGGCCATCGGTGACACGGCCATGGCCATGGAAATCAGGCCGAGCAAGCGTGCCTGTTCATCGCGGTCGAAATAGTCGCGCACGATCACCCGGCCGATCACCGTGGTGCAGCATCCGCCCAGGGCCTGGAACAGGCGGGCGATGATCAGCACGGCGATGCTGTCGGCGAGGGCGCAGGCCACGGTAGCCAGCACGTACAGAAACAGTCCCGCCAGCAATACGGGACGGCGGCCGAAACGGTCGGTCAACGGGCCGCTGATCAGCAGGGAGATCGCCGAACCGAAGGTGTACAGCGTGAGGGTCAGTTGCAACTGGCTGTCGCTGGTCTGGAAGTAGTCGGCCATGGCGGGCAGGGCAGGCAGGTGCATGTCCAGGGTGATACGTGGCAGGCCGATCAGCACGGTCAGCAGTATCAGCCAGAACCACGGGGAGAGGGCGCGTTGCGTCATGGGAGGCTTCTGTGCAAGGAGTAGAGCCCGGACTCTAGCGGCTTTGTGGTTTAATCCTCAGGGCCGCTTATGGCAAAAATGATTGGACCACTATGAGCCGAGGAAAAACCCCTTCCGCCCTGGACCTGCCGCGCCCCGACAGCTTGGACATGGGAAAGCAGCAAGGGGCCTACGAGGCCCTGCGCGCAGCGATCCTGAACCGACAGCTGCCGGCGGGCAGTCGCTTGCCGTCCACCCGCAGCCTCGCCGAACGCTGGCAATTATCCCGTGGCACCCTGGAGGCGGCATTCGACCGCCTGCACGGCGAGGGCTATGTGCAACGCGTGGCCGGCTCCGGTACGCGGGTGTGTGCGGTGATCCCCGAGCAATTCATTGCCGCACCTGCACCGCGCGCGATGCCTCGTCGCGAAGTGGCGGTTGATCGCCCCGAGTCCGGCGTGCAGAGCCATGTGCCTTTTGTCGCGCGGCGCCCGGACGCCAGCCTGTTTGATCTGAAGGCTTGGGCACGCTGTATTTCCCGGGGACTGCTATCGGCAGGGCCGGGGGCGCTGGAAGCGGGCCATCCCGCCGGGCTGCCGGAACTGCGCGCGCACATCGCCGACTACCTGCGCAGCTATCGCGGCATGCACTGCGAGGCGGATGAAGTGATCGTCACCAGCGGCATTCGTCACGCCCTTGACCTGATCGCGCGCACGCTGCTCAAGCCCGGTGACACCGCCTGCGTCGAAGATCCAGGCTATCCACCCGCGCGCCGCCTGTTCGGGCTGGCGGGGGCGCAGGTCCAGGCGATTGCGGTCACGGCCGAAGGGCTGGATACCGCGCAACTCCCTGACACGGCGCGCCTGGCCTACGTCACCCCGGCCCACCAGGCACCGCTGGGCATGACCCTGTCGGTGTCGCGCCGCCTGGCGCTGCTGGACTGGGCTGCCCGTGCCGAGGCCTGGGTGGTGGAAGACGACTACGACAGCGAATACAACTACCACAGCGCACCGCTGGCGGCGCTCAAATCCCTGGACGCCCACGACCGCGTGATCTACTGCGGCAGCTTCAACAAAAACCTGTTCCCCGGTTTGCGCGTCGGCTTCATGGTGGTGCCCAAGGCACTGCGCCCGGCCTTGCTGCGCACCCTGCAACTCACCGGGCAGTCGGTGGGCGCCAGTGATCAGTCGGGGTTGCTGGAGTTTCTCGGCAGCGGCGCTTTCGTGCGCCACTTGCGGGCTTCGCGCCAGGCCTATCAGGCGCGGCGCGATGTGTTGCTCGACTGCCTTGGAGCGCACTGTACGATCAGTGGGCAACAGGCCGGTCTGCACTTTGTCTTGTGGTTGCCGAGCGGTGTCGAGGAAGGCGAATTCTGTGCGCGTGCCGCGCAAGCCGGGCTGACGTTACAGCCTCTGGGCACGTTCTGCGTCGAGGCGATCCTGCCGCCGGCGGTCATCATCGGCTACACCGCGTTGACCCTGGCGCAGATCCGCTTTCACGGGCGTGCGTTAGCCCAATTACTGCCGGTCAGTCATCAAACCCGACCTGCTCGTGAATCTCATCCACCTTCAACTCCAGCCGGTACGCCACGGCAATAAACAACGCCTGGCACAGGCACAAGGTGGCGCTCAATGAACGGAAGGCAAACGACGAGCCTTCATTCACCAGCAGCACCGCGTTGGCCCGCTTGGCCAGGGGCGACAGGTTGCTGTCGGTGATGATCAGGGTCTTGGCCTGATGGTGCTGGGCGATCCGCAGGCAGTGCTGGGTCTCTTTGCCGTAGGGCGTGAAGCTGATGGCGATTACCAGGTCATTGGCTCGCACGCTGCGCATCTGCTCGCGATAGCTGCCGCCCAAACCGGAAATCAGGTGAATGCGCTTGTTGGTGTGCTGCAGGTTGTAGACCAGGTAATCGGCCACCGCGAACGAACGGCGCACACCGACCACGTAGATATTGTCGGCGTTGACCACCAGGTCGACGGCCTTGTCGAAGGCCACGTCATCGAGCTCCAGCCCCAGGCGCTCGATACCCGACAGGGTCGCGTTGACGCACTCGCGGGCCAGGTCGCCGCCGCTGGCTTTCTGCGACTTGTTGGCGATCATGCTGCGGATGCGCTGCTGGTAGTTCTGCACCGGTGTGGTCTTGTGGGTGTAGGCCTCGCGAAACAGCGCCTGCATCTCACTGAACCCACTGAAGCCGAAACGCTGGGAAAACCGCACGATCGCCGAGGGGTGCACTTCGCATTCGCGGGCGATGTCGCTGATGCGGTCGACCATGATCCGGTCGCTCTGCTGGCTCATGTAGCTGGCGATGCGCTTGAGCTGGCGCGGCAGGCTTTCGTATTCGTCGGTGATCAGCTGCAACAGGCGTTCGGCGTTGATCGGAGGGCTGGCGATGGTGTCTTCCAGGGTGGTCTCGGGATCGGTGCGGGACATGGGCAATCCTTCTGGCGTGTTCTTCTGATGCGCTGATGGGTGGCGCAAGTCTACAGGGTAGGCGCAAAAAAATACCCCGGCATCACGGCCCGCGTGGCCTGCTGAAACGATGCACGGTGGCTGGCGTGCCCCTATGCTGACGTATTGGAAAAAATATTCCACTAAAAATAATTCTGGAATAAATATTGATTGCTGCCGCCGGACGTTCTAGTCTGCTCCCACCAAGAGCGTTTGCCGTCGCCACGGCGGCACAACGCAGGCTGATAAAAATAACAGGAGCCAGCATGGGCCAGACTCGTTTTGCCAGTGGGCGTCAATTGGATCTGATTTGCCTCGGGCGCCTGGGCGTCGACCTCTACGCACAGCAAGTAGGTGCGCGGCTTGAGGACGTGTCCAGCTTCGCCAAATACCTCGGCGGTTCCTCCGCCAATATCGCGTTCGGCACTGCCCGGCTGGGGCTCAAGTCGGCGATGTTGAGCCGGGTGGGGGACGACCATATGGGCCGCTTCCTGGTGGAATCCCTGGCCCGCGAAGGCTGCGATGTCAGCGGCATCAAGGTCGACCCGGAACGCCTCACCGCCATGGTGCTGCTGGGCCTCAAGGACCGCGAAACCTTCCCGCTGGTGTTCTACCGCGAAAACTGCGCCGACATGGCCCTGCGCGCCGAAGACGTCAACGAAGCCTTTATTGCCTCGAGCAAGGCCTTGCTGATCACCGGCACGCATTTCTCCACCGACGGCGTGTACAAGGCCAGCCTCCAGGCCCTGGACTATGCGGCCAAGCACAACGTCAAGCGCGTGCTGGATATCGACTACCGCCCTGTGTTGTGGGGCCTGGCGGGTAAGGCTGACGGTGAAACCCGGTTTGTCGCCGACCAGAACGTCAGCCAGCATGTGCAGAAAATCCTGCCGCGTTTCGACCTGATCGTCGGCACCGAAGAAGAATTCCTGATCGCCGGCGGCAGCGAAGATCTGCTCACCGCCTTGCGCACGGTGCGTGACCTGACCCCGGCGACCCTGGTGGTCAAGCTCGGCCCGCAAGGTTGCACGGTGATCCACGGCGCGATCCCGGCGCGCCTGGAAGAGGGCGCCATCTACCCTGGCGTGCGGGTTGAAGTGCTTAACGTGCTGGGTGCCGGCGATGCCTTTATGTCGGGCTTCCTCAGCGGCTGGATCAATGACGCCAGCGATGAGCGTTGCAGCCAGTTGGCCAACGCCTGCGGTGGTCTCGTGGTCTCGCGCCACGCCTGTGCGCCGGCCATGCCGACGCCTGCCGAACTGGATTACCTGTTCAACAGCCCGGTGCCGATCACCCGGCCTGACCAGGACGCGACCCTGCAACGCCTGCACCGCGTCACTGTGCCGCGCAAGGCCTGGAAGCAACTGTTCATCTTTGCCTTCGACCACCGCTGGCAACTGGTGGACCTGGCGCAACGCGGCGGCCAGGACCTGACCCGCATCAGCGAGATCAAGCAGCTGTTTATCCAGGCCATCGAACGCGTGGAGAAAAAGCTCGCCGAGCAGGGCGTCGAGGCCGATGTGGGCCTGTTGGCCGACCAGCGCTTCGGCCAGGACGCGCTCAATGCCGCCAGCGGGCGCGGCTGGTGGATCGCGCGTCCGGTGGAAGTGCAGAACTCGCGGCCCCTGGCGTTCGAACATGGCCGCTCGATCGGCAGCAACCTGATTGCCTGGCCCCAGGAACAGATCATCAAGTGCCTGGTGCAATACCACCCCGACGACGAGCCCATGCTGCGCCTGGAACAGGAAGCGCAACTCAAGGCGGTGTACGAGGCGTCGGTGACCAGCGGCCATGAACTGCTGCTGGAGGTCATCCCGCCCAAGGATCATCCGTCCACTTACCCGGACGTGCTCTACCGCAGCCTCAAGCGCCTGTACAACCTGGGTATCTACCCGGCGTGGTGGAAGATCGAGGCACAGTCGGCCGAGGACTGGAAAAAGCTCGACGAACTGATCCAGGAACGCGACCCATACTGCCGTGGCGTGGTGTTGCTGGGCCTGAATGCTTCGGCCGAATGCCTGGCCGCCGGCTTCCAGCAAGCCAGCCAGAGCAGCACCTGCCGTGGGTTTGCCGTGGGCCGCACGATCTTCCAGGAACCGAGCCGTTTGTGGATGGCGGGGGAGATCGATGACGAGACGTTGATCCAGCAGGTCCAGGCGACCTTTGAGCAGTTGATCAACGCCTGGCGCAGTGCCCGAGGCTGAACCCAGTTCTTAATTTGAAATGCAATCCAATGTGGGAGGGGCTTGCCCCCTCCCACAGAAAGCAGATCTCAGTGATACCAGAAAATAATAAAGGTGCAGCCATGCCCGCAATCCGAATTGGCATCAACCCGATCTCCTGGAGCAACGACGACCTTCCGGCCCTCGGCGGTGAAACCCCGCTGAGCACCGCCCTGAGCGAAGGCAAGGAAATCGGCTACGAAGGTTTCGAGCTCAACGGCAAATTCCCCAAGGACGCCAAGGGTGTCGGCGACGTCCTGCGCCCCTATGACCTGGCGCTGGTCTCCGGCTGGTACTCCAGTCGCCTGGCCCGTCGCTCGGTGGCCGAAGAAATCGAGGCCATCGCCGGCCACGTCGAACTGCTGAAACAAAACGGCGCCAAGGTGCTGGTGTACGGCGAGGTGGCCGATTCGATCCAGGGCTCGCGCATTCGCCTGATCGAGCGCCCACGTTTCCACAGCGAACAGGCTTGGCAGGACTACGCCGACAAGCTCACCGAGCTGGCGCGTTTCACCTTGTCCCAGGGCGTGCGCCTGGCCTACCACCACCATATGGGCGCGTACGTCGAATCGCCTGAAGACATCGATCAGTTGATGGGCCGTACCGGGCCGGAAGTCGGCCTGCTGTTCGATTCGGGCCACTGCTACATGGGCGGCGGCGAACCCATCGAGGTGTTGCGCAAGCATATCGACCGCGTCTGCCACGTGCATTTCAAGGACGTGCGCAAAGCCGTGGTGCAACTGGCGCGCAACCAGATGTGGAGCTTCCCCGATTGCATCGTCAACGGCACCTTCACCGTGCCCGGTGACGGCGATATCGATTTTGCCGAGTTGCTCGATGTGCTGCTGGCCGCGAAATACGCGGGCTGGCTGGTGGTGGAAGCCGAGCAGGACCCGGCCGTGGCGCCCAGCTATGTCTATGCAAAAAAGGGTTATGACACGTTGCGTACGCTTCTCAACGAGAGGACCAAACCATGAGCTTGCTGGTAAAGAGCAGCAAACGCGGACAAACCATGGTTGCCCTGGAAGAGGGCCGCCTGGCGTACGTAGGCTTTGCCGCCTACCGCCTGAGCCTGGGTGAAACCCTGCCGGTCACCGCCGGTGATCAGGAGTTGTGCCTGGTGCTGCTCAGCGGCCGGGTGACTATCGAAGGCGAGGGCTTCAACTGGCAGAACCTCGGTGATCGCCAGTCAGTGTTCGAGGACAAATCGCCGTTCGCCGCGTACCTGCCGCCGGGTACCGACGCCCAGGTCACCGCGTTGAGCGACGTGCAGATTGCCGTGTGCGCCGCGCCGGGTGCGCCGGGTTTCGAGCCACGCCTGATCCGCCCCGAACAGTGCAAGCGCAGCGTCCGCGGCAAAGGCGCCAATACCCGTTACGTGTGCGACATCCTGCCGGATACCGACCCGGCCCATTCGCTGCTGGTGGTGGAAGTGCGCACGCCGTCCGGGCATTCGTCGAGCTACCCGCCGCACAAGCACGACACCGACGACCTGCCGCACCAGAGCTTTCTCGAAGAGACCTACTACCACCAGATCAACCCGCCCCAGGGCTTCGTGTTCCAGCGGGTGTACACCGACGACCGCAGCATCGACCAGGCCATGGCCGTGGAAAACAGCGACCTGGTGGTGGTGCCCAAGGGCTATCACCCGGTCAGCGTGCCGTATGGCTACGAGTCTTACTACCTGAACGTGATGGCCGGCCCCAAGCGCGCCTGGCATTTCCACAACGACCCGCAGCACAGCTGGCTGCTGGACCTTTAAACGGTGTTGGACGGAGAACAACAATGAAGTCGCCTCTACGCTTTGCCCTCAACCGTATGGTCGCGCCCAACCTGTCCCTGCCGGATTTCATCCAGCTGGCCGTGGCCTTGAAATGCGATGCCATTGAGATTCGCAACGACCTCAAGGATCGCCAGATCGAATACGGCGCCCCGGCCGGCCGCGTGCGCGAATTGTGCGCGGCCCAGGGCATCACGGTGCTGTCGATCAACGCGCTGTACCCCTTTGACGTGTGGAATGACGAGCGCCGCGCCCAGGCGATAGCGCTCGCCACCTATGCCCGCGAATGTGGTGCGCAAGGCTTGGTGATGTGCCCGTTCAATGAACCCGGCGACACCCGCAACGAAGCCCAGCGCGCCGCCGGTTTGCGCACCGCGTTGAGCCAACTGGCGCCGATCCTGCGCGAGTACGGGATTCTCGGGTTTATCGAGCCCCTGGGCTTTGAAGAATGTGCCATGCGCCGCAAGCGCGTGGCGGTGGACGCGATCCAGTCCATCGGCGGCCTGGATGTATTCCGCCTGGTGCACGACACCTTCCACCACCACCTGGCCAGCGAGCATGAGTTCTTCCCGGAGCTGACCGGGCTGGTGCATATCTCCGGCGTGGAAGATGCCGAGGCCCCGCTCAATTCGATCCGCGACGGTCACCGCGTGCTGGTGGGCGAGGGCGATATCCTCGGCAATACCGCGCAGATCGACACCTTGCTCAGCAGCGGTTACGGCGGCTACCTGTCGTTCGAACCGTTTGCGACAAGCGTGCACGAGCTGGCGGATATCCAGCAGGCCTTGGGGGCAAGCATCGCCCACCTGCAGAAACGATAAGGGGCGCGACATGACCACCACCCGACTGACCATGGCCCAGGCCCTGGTGAAGTTTTTGGATAACCAGTACATCGAAGTCGATGGCGTGCAGAGCAAGTTCGTCGCCGGTGTGTTCACCATTTTCGGCCACGGCAATGTGCTGGGCCTGGGCCAGGCCCTGGAACAGGACAGCGGCGACCTGGTGGTGCATCAGGGCCGTAACGAGCAGGGTATGGCCCATGCCGCCATCGGTTTTGCCAAGCAGCACCTGCGCCGCAAGATCTACGCGTGCACCGCCTCCGTCGGCCCAGGTGCGGCGAATATGCTCACCGCCGCCGCGACCGCCACCGCCAACCGTATCCCGTTGCTGTTGCTGCCCGGCGATGTCTACGCCAGCCGCCAGCCCGACCCGGTGCTGCAACAGATCGAGCAGTTCCACGACCTGAGTATCAGCACCAACGATGCCTTCCGTTCCGTGAGCAAGTACTGGGACCGCATCAACCGCCCCGAGCAACTGATGACGGCGGCGATTCATGCCATGCGCGTGCTCACCGACCCCGCCGAAACCGGCGCGGTGACCCTGGCGCTGCCCCAGGACGTGCAGGCCGAGGCCTGGGACTACCCCGATTACTTCCTGCAAAAACGGGTGCACCGTATCGACCGCCGCCCGGCCACCGCCGCAATGATCGGCGATGGGTTGGCCGCCTTCCGGGGCAAGCGCAAACCGCTGATCATCTGCGGTGGCGGCGTGAAGTACTCTGGTGCGAATGCTGCCTTGCAAGCCTTTGCCGAGCGCTTTGATATTCCTTTCGCCGAAACCCAGGCGGGCAAGAGCGCGGTGGTCTCCAGCCATCCACTGAACGTGGGCGGTATCGGCGAGACCGGCTGCCTGGCCGCCAACCTGCTGGCGCCCGAGGCCGACCTGATCATCGGCATCGGCACCCGTTACACCGACTTCACCACCTCGTCGAAATCGCTGTTCAAGCATGCCGAGGTGAAGTTCCTCAACCTCAATATCAGCCCCTGCGACGCCTTGAAACTCGACGGCGTGCAGGTGCTGGCCGACGCCAAGGTCGCCCTCGAAGCGCTAGCCGATGCCCTTGGTGATTACCGGTCCGGCTGGGGCGAGCAGATCGCCGACGCCAAGGCGCAGCTGGACGCCGAAGTGGACCGTGTGCATCAGGTCGAGTACCACGGCGATGATTTCGTACCGGAAGTCGACGACCACCTGGACCGCGCCGTGCTGCGTGAATTTATCGAACTGACCGGCTCGTGCCTGACCCAGAGCCGGGTGCTCGGCGTGCTCAACCAGACCCTGGCCGACGACGCGATCATCGTCGCCGCGGCCGGTAGCCTGCCCGGCGACCTGCAGCGTGCCTGGCGCAGCAAGGGCGTCAACACCTACCACGTCGAGTACGGTTATTCGTGCATGGGCTATGAGATCAACGCCGCCCTCGGCGTGAAGCTCGCCGAGCCGACCAAGGAGGTCTATGCCCTGGTCGGCGATGGCTCCTACATGATGCTGCACTCGGAGCTGGCCACCTCGATCCAGGAACGCCGCAAGATCAACGTGGTGCTGCTCGACAACATGGCCTTCGGTTGCATCAACAACCTGCAGATCGGCAACGGCATGGACAGCTTCGGCACCGAGTTCCGTTTCCGCAACCCCGAGAGCGGCAAGCTCGACGGCGGCCTGGTGCCGGTGGATTTCGCCATGAGTGCGGCGGCCTATGGCTGCAAGACCTACAAGGTCAGCACGGTGGAGCAGCTGGAAGCGGCCCTGGCCGATGCGCGCACGCAAAGCGTCTCGACCCTGATCGACATCAAGGTGCTGCCCAAGACCATGGTCCACGGCTACCTGTCGTGGTGGCGGGTGGGGGTGGCGCAGGTGTCCACCAGCGAACGCACTAACGCGGCGGCAAAAAAACTCAATGAACACCTGGCCAAGGCCCGGCAGTACTAATAACAAGAGGAGCGTTTGTATGTCTTTGAAGCTTGGTGTAATCGGTACCGGCGCCATCGGCCGCGATCATATTCGTCGTTGCAGCCAGACCCTGCTCAACAGCCAGGTGGTGGCGGTGACCGACATCAACCTTGAGCAGGCCGCCAAGGTGGTCGCGGAGTTGAAGCTGGACGCCGAGGTGTACGCGGATGGCCATGGGCTGATCAACTCGCCGCAGGTCGAGGCGATCCTGGTCACGTCCTGGGGCCCGAGCCACGAGGAATTCGTGCTCGCCGCCATCGCCGCCGGCAAACCGGTGTTCTGTGAAAAGCCCCTGGCGGTGACGGCCGAAGGCTGCCGCAGGATCGTCGACGCCGAAGTGGCCTACGGCAAGCGCCTGGTGCAAGTAGGCTTTATGCGTCCCTATGACGAAGGGTATCGCGCCCTCAAGGCGGTGATCGACAGCGGCCAGATCGGCGAGCCGTTGATGCTGCACTGCGCGCACCGCAACCCGACGGTGGGCGAGAACTACAAGACCGACATGGCGATTACCGACACCCTGATCCACGAGCTGGATGTCCTGCGCTGGCTGCTCAACGACGACTACGTGTCGGTGCAGGTGGTGTTCCCGCGCAAGACCAGCAAGGCCCTGGCCCATCTGCGCGACCCGCAGATCGTGCTGCTGGAAACCGCCAAGGGCACCCGTATCGACGTGGAAGTGTTTGTGAACTGCCAGTACGGCTACGACATCCAGTGCGAAGTGGTGGGGGAGACCGGCATCGCCAAATTGCCGGAGCCGTCCCAGGTGCAACTGCGCAGCGGTGCCAAGCTGTCGAATGCGATCCTGATGGATTGGAAGGACCGTTTTATCGGGGCCTATGACGTGGAGTTGCAGGCCTTTATTGACAGCGTACGCGCCGGTCAGGTCGGCGGGCCGTCGGCGTGGGATGGCTTTGCGGCGGCGGTGGCGGCGGATGCGTGTATTGAGGCCCAGGGCAGTGAGCAGATCGTCAAGGTCAGCCTGCCGGATCGCCCACACTTCTACGGCTAAATCACTGAAGGAACTCTGTCAAAAATGTGGGAGGGGGCAAGCCCCCTCCCACAGTTGATTGGTTTCCAATTCAATTCAGGAGTTGATCATGAGAATCGGACTTGTCGGCTATGGCCACGGAGGGCGCTTCTTTCATGCGCCGCTGATTGCGACTTTGCCGGGGGCGACGTTTGTCGGTGTCGTCACCCGCTCACCCGAACGTCGCCAGCAACTGGCAACCGACCACCCCGGCGTCCAGGCCTTTGACAGCATCGGCCAGATTGTCGAAGCCGGTGTCGATGCCCTGGTGATTTCCACCACCCTCAAGGGCCGTCCGGCGTTGGTGCTGGAAGCCATCGAGCACGGCGTGGCGGTGGTCAGTGACAAACCCTTTGCCGCCAACGCCGAACAGGCCCAGGCGCTGATCACGGCCGCCGAGCGCCATGAGGTGTTGCTCAGCGTCTACCAGAACCGGCGCTGGGACTCGGACTACCTGACCCTGCGCAAATTGATCGACGCCGGTGCCCTGGGCGAGATCACCCGCTTTGAATCCCGCGTCGAGCGCTACAGCCCGCAGGCCGTGGGCAATGCCAGCGGCGGCGGCTGGCTGCGCGACCTGGGCAGCCACCTGGTGGACCAGGCGCTGCAACTGTTCGGTCCGGTGGACCGGGTCTTTGCGCAGTTACAGTTCACCCCTGAATATCCCACTGTCGACCACGGCTTCTTCGTCTCCCTGACCCACGCCAACGGGGTGGTTTCCCATTTGTGGGGCAATGCCCTGCAGAACAGCCAGGCCCCGCGTTTTCGCGTCAGTGGCACATCGGGTTGCTACACCGTGGACGGGCTGGATGGCCAGGAAGAGGCGCTGATGGCCGGCAAGTCGCCGAAAACCGAGGGCGAGCACTGGGGCGCAGAAGAACATCGCCGCTGGGGCTGGTTCGAACAGGGGCCGGAACGTGAGCGAGTGCCGTCGGAGAAGGGCTGCTGGACCCAGTTCTATCGCCAGTTGCAAGCGGCGGTAAACGGGCAGGGCCCATTGCCCGTGGACGCTTATGACGCGCTGGAAACCACGCGTATATTGGACGCCGCACGCCTCAGCGCCGAGCGCCAGCAGGTGGTTTCAACAAAAATAGAATAAAATTCTAAAACAGGTTGATATGGAAATTATTTTCCAATAAAGTCTTTTCCAGGTTGCATAAAGTACGTTCGGACTCGATTCGCACGACTCAACAAAAACAAGATCAAAAACAACCAGGTACCGTCAGATGAAAATCTTCAACGCTGTACTGCGAGTTTTACGCCCTGCCCACACGCCCCGCGGCCTGCCCCGCGCCCGGCCGTTCTACTTCTCCTTCCTTAATGTGCTGTGCGTCGAAAACCAGGGCGCGCTGGTCTGCTGCATTCCAGGCGCACCGGTCGTACGCGTGCCTGCCGAGCTCTGATAAACGCAACGTCCAAAAAACCAACAAGAAAGTGGAGACAGACCGTTCATGAAGACCCCGATCCGTTTTACCGCGCTGGCTTTATCCATGCTGCTGGCCAGCGGTGTTGCCAGTGCCGCCGACATCAAGGTCGGCGTGAGCATGTCCGCCTTCGATGACACCTTCCTCACTTACCTGCGCGAAGACATGGACAAGCAGGCCAAGTCCTATCCCAAGGGTGACGGCGTGCAGCTGCAGTTCGAAGACGCCCGCGCCGATGTGGTCAAGCAACTGAGCCAGGTGGAGAACTTCATCAGCCAGAAAGTCGACGCCATTATCGTCAACCCGGTCGACACGGCTTCTACCAAGAACATCATCAATGCCGCGACCAAGGCCGGCATCCCGCTGGTGTTCGTCAACCGCCGTCCCGACCAGAAGGACTTGCCCAAGGACGTGGTGGCTGTGACCTCCGATGACGTCGAGGCCGGCAAGCTGCAAATGCAATACATCGCTGAGAAACTTGGCGGCAAGGGCAAGATCGTGATCCTGCTGGGCGACCTGGCGAACAACTCCACCACCAACCGCACCAAGGGTGTGAAGGAAGTGCTGGCCAAGTACCCGGACATCAAGATCGAACAGGAACAGACCGGTATCTGGCTGCGGGACAAGGGCATGACCCTGGTCAACGATTGGCTGACCCAGGGCCGCGAGTTCAATGCGGTACTGGCCAACAACGATGAGATGGCCATCGGCGCGTCCATGGCGCTGAAATCGGCCGGCAAGGAAAAGGGCAGTGTGCTGATCGCGGGGGTCGACGGTACGCCGGATGGCTTGAATGCGATCACCAAGGGTGACATGGCCGCCTCCGCGTTCCAGGACGCCAAGGGCCAGGCAGTGGGTTCGGTGGAAGCGGCGCGCAAAATGGCCAGGAAGGAACCGGTCGAGCAGAACGTGATCATCCCGTTCCAGCTGATCACCCCGGAAAACGTCGCCACGTTCAAGTAGCCCTGACATAACAACAATGAACCGGCAGGGCGGTCGTGCCCGCCCTGCTGATGGAGTACCGTCTTATGCTCGCTCAAGCCACTGTCTCGCAGCCTCCCGGGATCCAGCCGTTGCCGCTGGACGAACCCTACCTGTTGGAAATCGTCAACATCAGCAAAGGCTTTCCCGGCGTCGTGGCCCTGGCCGACGTACAACTGCGTGTTCGCCCCGGTACGGTGCTGGCGCTGATGGGCGAGAACGGTGCGGGCAAGTCGACCTTGATGAAAATCATCGCCGGCATCTACCAGCCCGACGCCGGTGAAATCCGCCTGCGCGGCAAGCCCATCGTGTTTGACACGCCGCTGGCGGCGCAGAAAGCCGGGATCGCGATGATCCACCAGGAGCTCAACCTGATGCCGCACATGAGCATCGCCGAGAATATCTGGATCGGCCGCGAGCAGCTCAACAGCCTGCACATGGTCAACCACCGCGAAATGCACCGCTGCACCGCCGAGTTGCTGGCGCGCCTGCGCATCAACCTGGACCCCGAGGAACACGTGGGCAACCTGAGCATCGCCGAGCGGCAGATGGTCGAGATTGCCAAGGCTGTGTCCTATGACTCCGACATCCTGATCATGGATGAACCGACATCGGCCATTACCGAGAAGGAAGTGGCCCACCTGTTTTCGATCATTGCCGACCTGAAGGCCCAGGGCAAAGGCATCGTCTACATCACGCACAAAATGAACGAAGTGTTCGCCATTGCCGATGAAGTGGCGGTGTTCCGCGATGGGCAGTACATCGGCCTGCAACGCGCCGACAGCATGAACAGCGACAGCCTGATCTCGATGATGGTGGGCCGCGAGCTGAGCCAGTTGTTCCCGGTGCGCGAGACGCCCATCGGCGAACGGCTGCTGTCGGTGCGCGACCTGCGCCTGGACGGGGTGTTCCAGGGCGTGTCGTTCGACCTGCATGCCGGTGAGATCCTCGGCATCGCCGGGCTGATGGGCTCGGGGCGCACCAACGTGGCGGAAACCATTTTCGGCATCACCCCCAGCAGCGGTGGGCAGATCACCCTGGATGGCGAGGCGGTGCGCATCAGTGACCCGCACATGGCCATCGAAAAAGGCTTTGCGCTGTTGACCGAGGACCGCAAGCTCAGTGGCCTGTTCCCCTGCCTGTCGGTGCTGGAAAACATGGAAATGGCCGTGCTGCCGCACTATTCGGGCAACGGGTTTATCCAGCAGAAAGCCTTGCGCGCCCTGTGCGAGGACATGTGCAAGAAACTGCGGGTGAAGACGCCGTCCCTGGAGCAGTGCATCGACACCCTGTCCGGCGGCAACCAGCAGAAAGCCTTGCTGGCGCGCTGGTTGATGACCAACCCACGCTTGCTGATCCTCGATGAACCGACCCGGGGCATCGACGTGGGGGCCAAGGCCGAGATCTATCGCTTGATCGCCTTCCTCGCCAGCGAAGGCATGGCGGTGATCATGATTTCCTCCGAGCTGCCTGAAGTGCTGGGCATGAGCGACCGGGTGATGGTGATGCACGAAGGCGAACTGATGGGCACCCTGGACCGCGCCGATGCGACCCAGGAAAAAGTCATGCAGCTGGCCTCCGGTATGACCGCGGTCCACTGACGAACAGCCGCGCGGGCCTGCGGTTGGTCCGCGCCATAGAATAAGAAGGTGATTGGCTATGAACGCAATAACGGACAACAAGCCTGCCACGGCCCCGGTCAAGCACCGTCGGCGCTTGCCCACCGAGCTGAGCATCTTCCTGGTGCTGATCGGCATCGGACTGGTGTTTGAGCTGTTTGGCTGGATCGTGCGGGACCAGAGCTTCCTGATGAACTCCCAGCGCCTGGTGCTGATGATCCTGCAGGTGTCCATCATCGGCTTGCTGGCCATCGGGGTGACCCAGGTGATCATCACCACCGGGATCGACTTGTCGTCGGGCTCGGTGCTGGCGCTGTCGGCGATGATCGCCGCCAGTTTGGCGCAAACCTCCGACTTTTCCCGGGCGGTGTTCCCTTCGCTGACGGACTTGCCGGTGTGGATTCCGGTGGCGATGGGGTTGGGCGTGGGGCTGCTGGCGGGGGCGATCAACGGCAGCATCATCGCCGTCACCGGTATTCCGCCGTTTATCGCGACCCTGGGCATGATGGTCTCGGCTCGTGGCCTGGCGCGCTACTACACCGAAGGCCAGCCGGTGAGCATGCTCTCGGATTCGTACACGGCCATCGGTCATGGCGCGATGCCGGTGATCATTTTCCTGGTGGTGGCGGTGATCTTCCATATCGCCCTGCGCTACACCAAGTACGGCAAGTACACCTACGCCATCGGCGGCAATATGCAGGCGGCTCGGACCTCGGGGATCAACGTCAAGCGCCACCTGATCATCGTCTACAGCATCGCCGGGTTGCTCGCCGGTCTGGCCGGCGTGGTGGCCTCGGCACGCGCCGCCACCGGCCAGGCGGGCATGGGTATGTCCTATGAGCTGGATGCGATTGCCGCCGCGGTGATCGGCGGCACCAGCCTGGCGGGCGGGGTAGGGCGTATCACCGGTACCGTGATCGGCGCACTGATCCTTGGGGTGATGGCCAGCGGGTTTACCTTTGTCGGGGTGGATGCGTATATCCAGGACATCATCAAGGGCCTGATCATTGTGGTGGCGGTGGTGATCGACCAGTACCGCAACAAGCGCAAGCTCAAGCGCTGAGTTGCAAGCTGCAAGCTGCAAGTTCGATGAGCTCTACAGCTTGTCGCTTGCAGCCTGCGGCTTATAGCTGCTGTACGAACTTTCCTGCTATAAACGCACTCCGATAACCATTCGCCAAGCCCGTCCTGGTGCCTTTGGGGGTTATATCGGAAAAAATGCCTGTCATTTCAGTTGCTGTGCCCTCAAGTCGGCCTTAGACTGCCGCCCCTCGTAAATTGAGTGCCGGGTGGCGCTTGGAATGGATGGCGCCTTTCCGAGACCTGCAGAGGTCGACCGGAACGCTCCCTTATTCGCCTTAATGCACGTATTTTTTATAGAGAAATCAATGACAAAGGAAAAGTTGCTGGCCATGCCGGCGGATGACTACATGAATGCCGAACAGCACGCTTTTTTCGAGAAGTTGCTGCAGGACATGAAGGTGGAACACCACGAGCGCATTGAGCAGAACCGCATCGCCATTGAAAGCCTGGACACCCCGGCCGACCCGGCCGACGCCGCGTCCGTTGAAGAAGAGCGCACCTGGCTGGTCAACGCCATCGACCGCGACCAGCGCATGCTGCCGCAGCTCGAGCGTGCACTGGAACGCATCAAGGAAGACTCCTTCGGCTGGTGCGATGACAGCGGCGAGCCTATCGGCCTCAAGCGCCTGCTGATCAGCCCGACCACCAAGTACTGCATCGAAGCGCAAGAGCGCCACGAGCAGATCGACAAGCACCAGCGCCAAGCCTGATGCGCTGAAGCTGGGGGATCGCCTGGGCGGTTCCCCGGAGAAAGACCCGTTACGCCCCGTCTATTGATCTGCTGCAAGCTACCCCACTAAAGGCCCATGGATAATGGCTGGATAGTGGCGTTTAATGCAGGGACAAAAATGACAAACAGTGGGGTAACGACGATGGCTGGAGACGGATCTCTGATGGGCGCAGCAGTGCCACCGCAACCGGTGGTGCGCGGGTTGCCCGGCTGGTTGATGCCGCTCCTGCAGAGCGCCGCCCTGGTGCTGGTACTGCTGGGCCTGGCGTTTGCCAGCCTGCCGATCTACCTCTGCCTGCCCATTGCCTTGCTGGTGATCTGGCTGCCAGGCCTTATGAACCGCACCTCCCGCACGGCACCGCCCGCCACTGCCGATGCCATTGGCGAGCTGACCCGCGATCTGTCCTATACCACCAGCCACAACGCACTGTCCGCTGCCGGCGTCGCCTACTCGGTCAAGCAACTGGCGGCTCGAGTGCAATCGCAATTGGGCGCGGCCAAGCAGATCGTCAGCAGTGCCGAGGTGATGATCAGCACCGAAAAGGTCACCTCCCAACTCAGTCGCGAGGCCCTGCAGGCGGCCAGCCAGGCCCATCAGCGCAGCACTGAAGGCCGTGAAGTGCTGGCCCAGTCGATCATTCGTATGCACCAGCTCAGCCAGCGCGCCAATGCCAGTCGGGAGTTGATTGAAGCCCTGAGCCAACGCAGTGAAGAAATCCAGCGGGTGACCCTGGTGATTCAGTCCATCGCCAGCCAGACCAACCTGTTGGCGCTCAACGCCGCGATTGAAGCGGCGCGGGCCGGTGAGCACGGTCGCGGGTTCGCCGTGGTGGCGGATGAAGTGCGTGGGCTGGCGGGCCGCACGGCCACGGCCACCGATGAAGTCGGGGTGATGGTGGCGGATATCCAGCAACGCACTGCCCAGGTGGTTGAGCAGATTCGCCAGCTCTCGGCAGACTTGCACACCGGTGTCGAGCAGGTGGAGCACGCCGGCGAGCACCTGGAGAACATTGCCGGCCTGGCGGCGGGCGTGGAAGGCCAGGTCAATGAAATCGCCCAGGGCACCGACACCAACCGCGCCCAACTCGACAGCCTGTTCCACGCCGTGGAGCAAATGCGCAGCGATCTTATCGTGAGCGACCAGCAGACCCGCCAGTTGGCCGATGCCGCTGTGCAGATGGAAGGGCAGGCCGAAACGATCAGTGAGCGCCTGGCGGAAGTCGGGCTGGATGACTATCACCAGCGCATCTACGATCTGGCGCGCGAAGGCGCGAGCCGGATTGCCGCGCAATTCGAAGCCGATGTACAGCAGAACCGCATCAGCCTGGATGACTTGTTCGACCGCAGCTACACCTTGATCCCCAACACCAGCCCGAGCAAGTACCACAGCCGGTTCGATGGCTACACCGACCAAGTGCTGCCGGCCATCCAGGAAGCGCTGTTGCCACGCCATGAAGGTTTGGTGTTTGCCATTGCCTGCACGCCCCAGGGTTATGTGCCGACGCACAACAAGGCGTTTTCCCAGGCGCTGACCGGGGATGCTCAGGTCGACGCGGTGCAGAACCGCACCAAGCGCAAGTTCGAAGACCGCACCGGGATCCGCTGCGGCAGCCACCAGCAAGCGGTGCTATTGCAGACCTACACCCGCGATACCGGCGAGTTGATGCACGACTTGTCGGTGCCGATCATGGTCCGGGGGCGGCATTGGGGTGGCCTGCGCCTGGGGTATAAGCCGGAGGGGGCGAAGGCTGCGGGTTAGGGCGTGTTGTTGTCTGTGAGGCGGGGAAATACCAACTGCCTGGCAAGCGCTATTGCGCCCAGGCAGCCGGCATTGTGTGGATTACTGCGGTTGATGCAGGCGCTGGTTCAGCTCATCCACCGCCATGGCCCAATCGGCGTCTTCACGCAGTTCTTCCTTGAGGAACTGTGCCTGTTGCGGCGTCCAGAACGGCGCGTCGATCAACTTGACGTCGTCACTCAGCGGGTGCGCGACAATGAAGGCGTCGATGGCTTCGGGGGTTGAGTCCAGGCCCAGTTGTTCGAATAAGGTTTCGAGTGTTGGTATTGGCGCGTCCATGTCAGTCTCCGTGCTGGTTTCGGGATCGTTATGCATGGGAGGCTTGTGGCGCGGTAGAGTTCGATCGGATTGTCAGGAGGTCAGTGCCCCTGAATCCACTGCAGCCTTGAGTGCCTGGGCGGATTCTTTTCCGGCGCTGGCGGCAGTATCGAGGGTCTTGAACCAACGGTCTTTTTCGACCTGGTGCGTGGTGACGGTGGTCAACGGCGGCTTGGCGCGCATCACGATCACTGCTTGAAACTCACCGTCTACTTCCCTTGCGTCGCCATGGATGAAAAATTCGCCAATATCAAATTCCGTCACGTATCGCCTTCCCTTCGAGGTAACCAACAGCACTGATGAAACCTGGCCCGTGCGGGGGCAAATTCCAATGGACAGGCCAGTATGGCAGTTGTTGAAGGGCGGCGGCGCAGTAAAGTCATCCCGGTGACGAAACGATTCCGCCGTGCAGGGAGGCCTCCAGCCGCTTGGCCAGTTCGCAGGCCTCGATGTGGTCGCTGCGAAAGCCTTTGATCCTGCCACTGGTGACTTCGCGGATATGGAAGAAGTTTCTTCCGGCGGGTACAACTTGGTAAAGAACCGAATTGGGGTACCCGTTGGGACTGCGTAAGCAGTAGTATTGCTGTTCGTCCTGACATGATGAGCGAGTGCGGGAAGACGTAGCGTCGTATTGGCGTCGTTGCATGGTCAGCTCCTGTCGATCGATCTTGTTGACCCACCAGCAGCGTTACAGGTGGTTTTGACCCGTGTCGCTGTTTTAGTATTGTTGTCGGCAGTCGGCGTCTGGTTCCACGCCGAGATGTTTTTGTTTATATGAGCTGTCGGAAACTGCGTTTTTAATAGTGTTATTCTCTGAAGCGGGTCGACCGGTATTCTCCGGTTATTGAACCTGTGATTTCCTGCGATGCCTGATGTCCCTGCACAAGGCCCATCGTGCATGCCTGTCCGGGGCGTTGGGCGCAGCAATGGGGTCTTCTTCAGTTTTTCAATGAATGTGTTGTGTGATCGTGCCGAGATGGCCGTTTCTTTGTGCTGCCCGCTCTGGCGGTCAGTGCTTTATTTCGATGTGGGGGCGTTTCCTTGGCAGTCAGTAATCTGGATATGCACGCGTTGTTCGTGCTGGGTGATTTGCGCGCAAAGTTGGTCAAGCAGTTTCAATCCCGTTTTGTTTACATCACCGAGCAGACGCCGGAAGGTATCTATATCGCCGAAATCGATACCGAAGCGGCCATGGTTGTGGATGACAAACCCCGTCTGGAGCTCAAGGTGGGCGACCACTTCCGTGCTGCGGTATTGCCCAGTCGCGAAGGTGGCAAGTTCGAACTCAAGTTCCGCGACATCAAGTTGACGGTGTATGGCTTGGGCGACTATGCCTTTGTGTCCTCGCCCGAGGGCCAGGGCATCGTTTTCAAGGAAGGCCACAGTGTGATGCTGGTGTTTGCCGCCAATGAACAACTGCAGGAAGGCCTGACCAAGACCCTCAAGGCCGTGACCGGCAAGGCCGCCAAATGGCGCAAGGGTGAGCTGGTGACGTTCAAGGCCAGTGAATAATCGGTAAATACTGCGAACATCTCCTATCTCCCGGAACCTCTACTACAGTTGAGTTGACTTAACTATTCAGAGGCTTCGCGCATAGGCAGCAAAGCCGTTCGTTGTTTGCTGCGACATCGCGAGGTGCAAGGGCATGAAAGGATTGAGAACGCTGTTGGCTGCATCGCTGACGACCCTGGGTCTAGCAGTGGCTTCGCTGCCCGTTTCGGCCGCGCCAGCGCCGGTGCACTTTGCCGACCTGAACTGGGAAAGCGGCAGCCTGATCACCGAAATACTGCGGGTCATCGTCGAGAAGGGCTACGACTTGCCCACCGACACCTTGCCCGGTACCACCATCACCCTGGAAACCGCCCTGGCCAAGAACGACATCCAGGTCATCGGTGAAGAGTGGGCCGGCCGCAGCCCGGTGTGGGTCAAGGCCGAGGCCGAAGGCAAGGTCGTGGGCCTGGGGGATACGGTCAAGGGGGCCACCGAAGGGTGGTGGGTGCCCGAATACGTGGTCAAGGGTGATCCGTCCAAAGGTATCAAGCCCCTGGCACCGGACCTCAAGAGCGTGAAGGACCTTGCGCGCTACAAGGACGTGTTCAAGGACCCCGAATCCCCAGGCAAGGGGCGCTTCCTCAACAGCCCCATCGGCTGGACCTCGGAAGTGGTCAACAAGCAGAAGCTCAAGGCCTATGGCCTGGACGACAGCTACGTGAACTTCCGCAGCGGTTCGGGAGCTGCCCTGGATGCCGAAATTGCCTCGTCCATCCGTCGTGGCAAACCGGTGTTGTTCTACTACTGGTCGCCGACGCCGTTGATGGGGCGCTACAAGCTGATCCAGCTGGAAGAGCCACCGTTCGATGCCGAGGCCTGGAAGACCCTGACGGATGCGGATAACCCCGATCCGAAGCCCACTCGGTCGTTGGCATCCAAGCTGAGTATTGGCGTGTCCACGCCGTTCCAGAAGGAACATCCGCAGATTGCCGGGTTTTTCGAGAAGGTCGAGTTTCCGATCGAGCCGCTGAATAAAGCCCTGGCGACCATGAGCGAGAACCACACCGCGCCCCGGGAGGTGGCCCAGGCGTTTCTCAAGGAGCATCCTGAGGTGTGGAAGGCCTGGTTGACCGAGGATGTGGCGCAGAAGGTCGAAGCCAGCTTGAAGTAAGCACGGCGCTTATTGCTGAGCGGAGATCAAAAATAATGTGGGAGAGGGCTTGCCCCCTCCCACATGTTGTTTGCAGTGTCGCTTCAGAATCTGGTTTGCACCGCCAGCTCGAATGTCCGTGGCGCTCCCAGGTAATACGCCGGGGACACATGGGCAAACTCGGCATACACCTCATTGGTCAGGTTGCGCACCCGGCCGGTCACCGAGGTGTGTGAATCCACCTGGTAGCGCAGGAACGTCCCGAACAGCGTGTAGGCCGGCACCGTCTGGGTGTTGGCATTGTCCGCATACACCTCGGCGACGTAGCGTGCATCCACGCCGCCTTGCCAGTCCTCGGCAAAGTCATAGGTCAACCACAGGTTGCCGACGCGCTTGGGCACGTTGGTCGGTGTATTGCCCTTGCGCGACACCACCGCGCCACTGGCGATTTTCTCGTTGAACTCATCGTATTCGGCATCCACCCAGGCGACGTTGCCTTCCGCCAGCAGCCTGGGCGTGATGCGCAATGAACTGGCCAGCTCGATGCCCTTCGATGACTGCGCGCCGACCGGGATGCTCGTGGTCGGGTCCTGCGGGTCGGTTACGGCAAAGTCCTTGCGTTCGATCTTATAGACAGCAACGGTAGCCGAGCCACGGCCGTCCAGATAGTCGAACTTGCTGCCCACCTCCCATTGTTTGCCGGTCGACACATCGAACACCTGGGTGGTTGTACTCGGTTGTTCAGCGGCGGTGCTGTATTGCACGTAGACATTAGCCGATGGGATGAACTGGTAAGTCAGGCCGACGCGACCGGTCACCGGTTCCCAATGGCGCTTGAAGTGCCGTGGGTTGGTGGCCGTGATCGCGCGGTGGTTGGTCACATCCAGGTCGATGGCGTCGTAACGCAGGCCGCTCAGCAGCGAGAGTTTATCGGTGAGGCCCAGGCGGTTTTCCACGAACAGCGCCTTGGTGGTGACCTCACTGGTCTTGTCCTTGCCAAAGTTCTCCCGAGTACGCGGGATGTCGTAGAAGTGCCCGGGGTTGAAGCCGTTCGGGTCCACGGTGCTGTTACCCGGCACATTCAGCGGCGTGTTGGTGGTGCTGTTGACCTTGTACTCAAAACCGCCGGACCAGGTGGTCGACAGGCCAAACAGACGGTCGTCATGGCGCAGTTCAAACTGGTTGCCGTGCTGTTCGCCCTGGTGGCGCACCTGGTAGGCGGTCGAGCGGTTTACCGCACTGTTGCCGGCGTTGTATTGGTAGGTTTCGAGGTTGCGGTAATCGCGCTGGCTGTCGAGGTGGTAGAGCGTATTTTTCAGCGTCGTGCTGTCGTTGATCCGGTAGTCGATGATCGAGCGCGCCCAGATCGTGCGCTGCTCGTAACGGCCGTCGGTGACGTTGTAGTTATTGAAACGGTTGTGTTTGTCGATCTTCAGCTCACCGGACTTGGGGTTGAGTACCGGCGTGCCCCAGTAAGGGCTGTCTTCCTGTTCATCCTGGTATTCCAGGGCCAGGGTATGGGACAGGTCGGGGGTGAGGTCGCTGAGCAGGGAAAACGCCAGGCTCCAGGCCTCACGCTGGTCGCGGTCGATGTAGCTGTGGTTGGTGTTGCGGCTCACGTCCAGGCGCGCGTAATGCTGCACGTCGGCGCCGGGCTCGGTCAGCGCGTGATTGACGCCGAATGCCATACCGGTGGTGTCGTAGCTGCCATAGGTGAGCTGACCTTCGGCGGCCTGCTCCTCACGGGTGGCCAGCTTCGTCACATAGTTGAGTGAGCCGCCGACGGAGCCGGCACCGTTGATCAAGGAGGAGGGGCCACCGACCAGCTCCACCCGGTCATAGATCCAGGCGTCCACTGGCCGGGCCAGGCCGGTGGCGACATTGATACCGTTGAACATCTGGGTGATCTGGCTGCTGGTAAACCCACGGTAAGAGACAAACCCGCCAAAACCCGGTGGCGCGCTGGCGTTGACGCCCGGCAGGGTGTTGGCGGCATCGCGAAACGTCTTGGCGCCATGGCGTTCGATGTCGTTGCGATTGGCGATGGCCACTGATGCCGGGGTTTCCCGCACGCTCAGTCCCAGCCGCGACGCCACGCCGCTGGATTGATCCAGGGTGAGGCCGGGTTCGGCAGTTGATTCGCCATCAATGGTGGTCGGGGCCAATTCGAGGGCCCAGGCGCAGACAGGCAGGCAGCCGAACAGGCCCGCCAACAGGGGTAGATGTTTCATGGTTGAATCCTGAAAAACTTGGCTTGAAAACAACGCACGACCGTCCTTTATTCCGTGTGGAACCGGTGGTCAGTGCAGATTGGAAAGCAAAGGGATCAGGCGAAGGCGGGCGGCGCGCGCGGGTTAGCCGGGGGCCAGGTGAAGCGGGCAGGGATATCAGCGGCCAGCACCACGGCCGGCGGTGGTGCATGGGGTTGTGGCAACACCGCCACATTCAGGCTGGAACTGAGCGCCGGGCCCATGCCGCCGGTGGAGCACAGCGGGCAACCGAACGCCTTGGCCAGCGTCGGCAGGTTCTCATCGCTGGAGTTGGACGGCTTGGGCGCCTGGGTACGCGGGTCGACGGTACAGAACTGCCCGCCGATGCCATTGAGCTGCATCCCCACCATCTGCCCGTGACCGATACTGCAGGCGAACACATTGAACAGGACGCAGCAATAGAGCATCCAGGCAATGAGCGAGCGGTCGGCGCGGGCGAATTTCATGGGGCGGCACTTTACCATCAGCCGCCGACGAAATGCCTGCAAAAAATCCCAGGGCGACTATCCTGTCTCGCACCTTTTCTGGGAGCGCCCGCCATGAGCTTTGTCATCGCCCGCTGGATCGTCGGCATTTTTACCTGCATCAGCATGGTGCACCTGTACTGGGCTGCCGGCGGCAAACTCGGCAGCCTCGCCGCCATTCCCCAACTGCCCGGCGAATTCGCCAGCGGGCCTCGCCTTGCATTCAGGCCCTCGGCGCTGGGTACCTTTCTGGTGGCGATGGGCTTGGTCGGCATTGCGCTGCTGGTGTGCCTGCGGGCCGGGCTGTACTTTTCGGCGGTCTCCCATGCGGCGTTGCAATGGGGAATCAGCGCGATTGCCCTGCTGATGTTTGCCCGCGCGATTGGGGATTCGGAGTTGGTGGGGTTTTTCAAGAAGGTCGGCGGGTCACGGTTTGCGCGGTGGGATACGTGGTTCTATTCGCCGTTGTGCCTGACGTTGGGGGTGGGGTTGTTGGTGGTGGCGTGGGGTTAATGAGGGAAACACAACACACCGATCTACGCCGCTCAAATAAAAACTGCTCTCATCCTTGCCCGATTTGCCGACCTGGCCGTCATGGTTAATAGAACCTCTATTACCCAGGATTTCCCATGTCGCGCCTTGCTCGCCCCTTGCACCCACTGGCCCTGTCAGTGGCGTTGGCTTTCGCCGCCGTGCCGTTGCTGAACGTCCAATCCGCCTTCGCCGAAGAAAGCCGCAGCGCTGTACGCAGTTTCCAGATTCCGGCCGGTGACTTGAGCCAGGCGCTCAACAGCCTGGCCGAGCAGGCGGGCCTGGTATTGGCGTTTGATGCGAGCCTGGCACGCGGCAAACGCAGCAACGGCTTGAGCGGGCAGTACGCCACCGACGTGGCGCTGACCCAGTTGCTCGCCGGCAGCGGCCTGCAGGCGCTGAAGCTCTCTGCCGACCGCTACCGCCTGGAAGCCATCCCGGATAGCGGCGGTGCCATGGAGCTGCAGGCCACCACCATCAGCGGCGCGTACCAGGCCGAAAGCCCTACCGGGCCGGTGTCCGGTTATGTGGCTACGCGCAGTTTGTCGGGCACCAAGACCGATACCGCGCTGATCGAGACTCCGCAGTCGATTTCCATCGTCACCAAAGACCAGATGCGTGCGCAGAACGCCGAGAGCCTCAACCAGATCCTGCGCTACAGCGCCGCGGTCATCCCGGAAACCCGCGGTGCCACGGCGTCGCGTCTCGACCAATTGACCATTCGTGGGTTTGCCCCGGCCACTTACCTCGACGGCCTGCGCATGCCGTCGAGCCGTGATGCCTTGCCGCAAAAGGATGCCTTTGACCTGGAGCGCGTCGAAGTGCTGCGCGGCCCGGCGTCGGTGCTGTACGGGCAGGGCACGCCGAGCGGAGTGATCAATATGGTCAGCAAGCGCCCGCTGGATACGCCCTTCCATGAAGTGGGCGTCGAATACGGCACCTTTAACAAAAAGCGCACCACCTTCGATTTGAGCGGGCCGCTTGACGATCAGGGCGTGTACTCCTACCGGGTGGCGGGGCTGTTCGACGATGCCGATGGCCAGGTCGAACACACCGAAACCCGTCGCCAATCGTTGTCCAGCGCGTTCACCTGGCGGCCGGACGAAGACACCTCGCTGACCTTGCTCGGGCATTTCCAGAAGGACCCCAAGGGCGCGTCCTACGGTTCGGTGCCGGCCTGGGGCTCGGTATTGCACAGCCCGACCGGGCGCAGCATCGACGTGGACTTCTACGACGGCGAAAAGAACTTCGAGAAAAGCGATCGCGAGTACTACTCCATCGGCTGGGCCTTCGAGCATCACGTCAACGATGTCTGGACAGTGCGCCAGAACGCGCGTTACCTGCGCAGCGAAGGGCGTTATCGCAGCCTCTACAGCAACTACCTGATGGCGGATTACCGCACCATTCGACGTTCCACCATTGCCAGTGACGTCGACATGGATGCCTACACCCTTGATAACCAGGTGCAGGCCAGATTCGACACGGGCCCACTGCAACACACCCTGCTGATGGGGCTCGACTACCAGAACACCAGCACCGACACCCTGCTGGGCTCAGGGACGTATACCGCCGGGCCGACCCTGGATATTTTCAACCCGGTCTATGGCGCGGCCGTGCCGGTACCGGCGTACACCACCGACGGTACGTCGCGCAGCGAACAGACCGGGGTCTATCTGCAAGAGCAGATGAAGTGGGACAAATGGGTGCTGTTGCTCGGCGGTCGTTATGACTGGGCCAGCACCGACAGCACCACCAAGACCTTGCGCACCGGGGCCAAGAGCCAGTCCTCCCTGGACAGCAAGGCCTTTACCGGGCGTATTGGCCTGGTCTATCTCTTCGATAACGGCCTGGCGCCGTACGCCAGCTATGCGGAGTCGTTCAACCCGCAGTCGGGCACCGGTTATGGCGGTTCGGTGTTCAAGCCGACCGAAGGCAAGCAGTATGAAATCGGCATCAAGTACCAGCCGCCGGGCAGCAACAGCTTTATCACGGCGGCGATCTTCGACCTGCGCCAGACCAACGTCCTCACCACCGACCCGGACCCCACCCACCTGTGCGGCAGCGGTCGCTGCCAGAGCCAGGACGGCGAAGTGCAATCCCGTGGTTTTGAACTGGAAGGCAAGGCCAGCCTCAACGACAACCTGGACATCACGGCGGCCTATGCCTACCTGGATAACCGCATCAGCAAATCCAATAACACCGTGCGTTACGCCCCCATCAGCGATATCGGCGTAGGCCCGGCCATCAACGCCGAGGGCACCACCACCTATGCGGTACCGCGCCACACGGCGTCGGCGTGGGCTGACTACACCTTCCATGATGGCAACCTCAAGGGCTTCGGTGCCGGCGCGGGTGCGCGGTATGTCGGTTCGTCCTGGGGCGATACCGCCAACACCCTGAAGGTGCCGGGCTACACCCTATTCGATGCGGCGGTGCACTACGACATTCCGAACATCGCCAACCTCAAGGACAACCTGCGCCTGGCCCTGAACGCCACCAACCTGGCGAACAAAGAGTACGTCGCGTCGTGCTATTCCTACTCGTGGTGCTGGTACGGCTCGCAGCGCACCGTGCAGGCGAGTGCGACCTACCAATGGTGATGGCACGACGATAAGGCAATTTAATGGCCCCTTTGTAACAAAATTCTCGCCAGAATCGCTTTTATTTTCAGGTGGTTAGGTGAGGAAGCAAATGCGCACTGTTGGAATCATGCTGATCGCCTGCTCCCTGGCCGGCGGCGCGGCTGCCGTGCAGGCACGGGAGCTGCGCGAGGGTGACAAGTACATGTGCAGTTGGGGCGCCGGCACGGCCGCCAGGGCCCAGGAACTCAAGCTGTCGGGGGTGTCGCTGTACGCGGCGCGGCAGAAGATCCAGACCATCAAGTTCAGTAAATCCTGGATGCGCATGATGGCCATGGGCATCACCGAACAGACCTATGACAGTCGTTCACGGCTCAAGCCCGAAGCGATTCGCCAGAGTTTCTACCAGGACTGCGTGCGTTACAAAGTGGCACGCAAGTAATCGAGTGCAGGCTTTACAAAACCACGACAAACCGATGTTTCTATTTGCATACAATTGCTTCCTTGGTAGAGGAGGCAGGTATGCACACGCTTATTCGCGCCGCGACGCCGGTCCCGGGAGGGGGCTGCCCGAGGCGCTCCAGGTTTGCTGTCAAAACAGAGCCGGGCAGGGTAAGCCCGTGACCCCGGCAATCCCCCCTTCATCCAACAGCTTGCGCTATTTTGCGCTTGGCGTGCTGTGCGTCGCGATGTTGCTCGGGGGCTATTTCATGCAACTCAACGCCAAGGCGGATCGCCAGCGCGAAGAAGCGGCCGAGCGTTTGGCACTTTGCCGGCAGGTTGAGCGGGTCGCCAGTGTGGCCACCTCCGCGGGTCTGGAACTTCGCGATACCTGCAAGCAATTGGGGGAGAGCGGGTCGAAGAGTGTCACGCCGCCTTAACTAATAACCCTTTTTTATAAGTGGAAATATCGACAGTAGTTGCACCAAAAAGTGGCACTTATATGTCTCTACACCTTTAAAAACATGTGGTTATTGAAGGACTTACAATGCTTTTAATCCGACGAAAGGATATAAAATTTTCTTGTTACAGCTTTTTACACTGGTTACTATAGCCGTGCGTTCACCTCCCACGGTTTATGCATTTTTAAATCCCAAGTTTCCATCAGCTACTTGGGATTTTTTTTGCCTGGGATTTAATCCCCGGCGTCAAACTCGCCTTCTGCAAACTCCGCACGCATTCGGCCATTGCGTTTGGCCCGGTAGAGCAACTTGTCGACATCTTCGACAAAGCCCAGCATCGGGCTGTCGGGTTTGACGATGCGCGTACCTACGCCCAGGCTCAGGGTCAGTAGGTTCGATACCGCTGAAAAGCCATGATCGATCTGTTGTTGACGGATCAGGTGCAGGCAACGTCCGGCGACCTGTTTGGCCGACGCCGCGTCGGTTTCCGGCAACAACCACACAAACTCCTCACCGCCGATGCGAGCGATGAAGTCCCGCGGCCGGTTGGCGGCCAGTGACAGGGTATGCGCGACCTGGCGCAGGCATTCGTCGCCCTTGATGTGGCCATAGTGGTCGTTGTACTGCTTGAAAAAATCGATATCCAGGATGATCAACGACAGCGGCAACTGGCTGCGCTGGGCGCTGGTCCATTCGCGCTCGAGCACGGTGTCGAACATGCGTCGGTTGGCGATGCCGGTCAGGCCATCCTGGTAGGAATATTCCTCGAGTTGCTTTTGCAGGCGCACCAGGTGTTCTTCGGTCTTCTTGCGTTCGCTGATATCGAACATAAAGCCGATCAGCGCCTCGACTTCACCGTCCTTGCGCACCACATGCACCACGTCGCGGATCCATACGTAGTCGCCGTTCACCGTCAGGGCGCGGTAATCCGCTTCATGGTCCACCCCGGCACGGGATTGCGACACGCAGAAATTCACCACGTATTCGCGGTCATCGGGGTGCATGCGCGAGACCCAGTCGTCGACGCTGACCCAGCTTTGCGGGGTCCAGCCCAACAGCGTTTCGATCTGCGGGCCGATATAGCTGAAGGTCATGCTCTGCCAGTCGATACGCCACGGGATGGCCTTGGTCGATTCCAGCAGCGTGCGGTATACGTCGCTGTCGGGCTGGCTCGGAGGGGCAATGCTCATGGTGGACGGCTCGAATGATGGCTAAGTGCCCAGAGCGTCGTGTGATCGACGCTGGGAGTCAAGCGCTTGCCGAGGCAGCAGACGAGAGGTCGTGTGACGGGCATGGCGGCGGCCAGCTAGCCGATGACAGCATGGCTGGGCGCATCCACTGCGCCGTAATAACGCCAGCAGCAATGACGGTGCTCCGGCACGATCACGCAGCCGCTGAGGCTGACGATCAGCACAGCGGCAACCAGCAGGGTAAGTCGACGGTACATGGTGTTTCCTCTTGGGTTGGCCGGGGTTAATCCTTCAACGCGGCGACCGGCGAAAATCCGTCGCACGCCTTTCAAACATTTCATCAAGCCCCGCCAGCCCCTGAGCAATACTGGTCTCGCCCCCTGCTGAAAAAATCTGCGCAGCCCGCGACGGATTTTTGCGCACGCGCCGTTCAACCCATCAGCAACCTGCACTTTCGCGGGTTGCATGGAGGAGTTGCCATGAGACCCCAGGCCACATTGCGTTTTGCCTTGCTTGCTCCGCTGGCCCTCGCCGCGTTTGTCAGCACCCCGACGTTTGCCCAGACCGACATCATCATTCAGCAGGCGCCGCCGCCTCCGCGTGTGGAAATGATCCCGGCCGAGCGCCCCGGCTATGCCTGGGACCGGGGCCACTGGCGTTGGGAAGGGCGCGGTTACGGCTGGGTACCGGGCCACTGGCAGCCGGTAATGCGCCATGCGCGCTGGGAGCCTGGCCATTGGGAAGCCCATGGCCCGAACTGGTACTGGCGCGAAGGGCATTGGATCCGCTGAACCCCGACCCTTGGCCCCGAGAACTGCCCGATTGAACGAGACTGATCCGGACGTTGAGCTGCTGGCGCGTATCGGCAATAACGAACCTGCCGCCGTCAACGAAATGGTGACGCGCAAACTCCCGCGTTTGCTGGCGCTCGCCAGTCGGATCCTGGGGGACGCCGACGAGGCCAAGGACGTGGCCCAGGAAAGCTTCCTGCGCATCTGGCGCCAGGCCGCCCACTGGCGCAGTGGCGAGGCGCGTTTCGACACCTGGTTGCATCGGGTCGCGCTGAACCTGTGCCACGACCGCTTGCGGCGGCGCAAGGAGCGTCCACTGAGCGATGAGGCGGCGGTGGAGGTGGCAGACAGCTCGCCATCGCCTGAAGAGCAGCTGGAGACCCAGGACCGCAGTACACGCATGGCCGCCGCGTTGGCGGCCTTGCCCGAGCGCCAGCGCGAAGCCATCGTGTTGCAGTACTACCAGGAGCTGTCGAACATCGACGCCGCGGCCCTGATGAATATCAGCGTCGAGGCACTGGAGAGCCTGCTGTCGCGGGCCCGACGCCAGTTGCGCAGCCAACTTGCCGATACACCCGGGCTTGCCCGCCCAGGAAGGGGAAAATCATGACACCCGAACGCTTTGTTTATCTGGCCGACGCCTATGGGGCGGACCTGCGTCGCTGGCCCGATGCTGAACGGGCAACGGCCCAGGCGTTGCTCCGCAGTGGCAATGTGCATGCGCGCGAAGCCTTGCAGCAGGCACGTTGGCTCGACAGCCAGTTGGACAACCATCAACTGGCCTTCCCCGACCCGGCGTTGGTCCGGCAGATACGCCAATCCGCCCCACGCTCATTCTGGTCACGCTATGCCAACTGGTTATCGCCCGCGGGTCTTGTCGGCGCGGGCATTGCCGGCATCGTCACCGGGATGCTGGTGGCGTCCATGAGCGTGCCGCTGCCGATGTTGTCCTCCGACGTGCTGCCCAGTGTCTTTGATCAGGGCGACGCGGAAGTCGTCTTCAGCGTCAACGCCGAGGAAACCGAACAATGACCGCCAGATCCCTGAAACCGTGGTTGTTTGTCTCGATCCTGCTCAACGTATTTTTGATCGGCGGGGTGGGTGGCGGTCTCTACCACTGGATGGCCAACGCCCGGCCTGCCGAAGTGGTGGTTAACCAGCACGGCCTGCGCCAGGCGATGGTCAAGTTGCCGCCGGAGCGGCGCAGGGAACTGCGCCAACTGCTGCGCCGCAATCGCGACGACAGCCAGCCACTGATCATGGCCGGGCGTGAGGCGCGGCTGGGGGTGATCAGGCAATTGGAAGCGCCGACGCTGAAGCGTGATGTGTTGGAGGCGCAATTAGCCAAGGCGCGTGAGGCCGACGCGGCGCTCAGGGCCTTGGTGGACGGCACATTGGCGCAGTTTGCCGAAACCTTGACGTGGGACGAGCGGCAAAGGCTGGTGGAAGCGTTGTACTTGCGGGGGCAGGCAAACACACCGCGAACCGGAAGGAAGCAAGCCGCCATCGCGAGGGATTAAATCAATCGAGAGCGTAAGCAAGAGCCCTTTCATGGAACTGGATATTCTGACAAGCCACAGAGATAGCGCTCAAAGAAACCCCACATTCCGTTGGGTAGAGTAAGAAGGTAGGAACGATGACCGATATCTCTAAATTAGCTGGCTCGCAGTCACCTGTTGCACAGTCCAATTCTTTAGACGCGATTGCAGATTTCGGAGGCGCGCAAACGGACGGCATGGCTGAGCACATACGAGTGAAACGCCCGGAAGCAGAATCCGCAGCGGCAAACGCTCCGTCTCAGATCTCTTACTGAGTTTTGCTTTCAGCGGCGTGACGAAGCTGCCACGTTCGTCAAATCCTAAGCGAATGGCGGGGTCAAGCTAGAATTGCGCCATCGCGGGCAGCGTGCTGAATTACAGGCGACGCAGAAAGGATTTGACGATGTGCCGCGTGGCGTCGGTGGTGTCCAGTTCGTCCACGGCGCCATAGGCGTGCCACTGGCAGTCGACGATTTCGTTCAGCGGCCGTGCATCCGCGATATTCACCACCGAGGCTTCAAACACATGGTGCACGGTGTCGCGGGCTTTAAGCTCCTGCAAGTACAGCAGCCCGTCCACGTTCAATCCGGTTTCTTCTTCCAGCTCCCGTTCGGCCGCACCGACCGGGCGCTCGTCCCGTTCCACCTTGCCGCCCGGCAAGGCCCATTTTGACCTGGCCTTGCGCACGAAGAGGATATGCCCCTCGTGTTCGCAAATGACCGTTGCGCGTATTTTCATCGTCTGTGCCCCCGCAGCGGGATGAGTGTCATAAAAGTGTAATGCAATTGTCATGCTAAGTGGTTATGGCGCGCCGCGGTGGGGATGTGGATACTGCCCGATTGATGAAAACGGACGAGGAAAACAGATGAGCAGCGTACGTTGGGGCATGATCGGGTGTGGCAGTGTCACTGAATTGAAGAGTGGACCCGCTTTCTACAAAGCGCCAGGTTCGGCGCTGGTGGCCGTGATGGGGCGGCGCGAGGAGGCCGTGCGCGATTATGCATCGCGCCATGGGATTGCCCGTTACTACACCGACGCCCAGGCACTGATCAACGACCCCGAAGTGGACGCGGTGTACATCGCCACGCCGCCCGACAGCCACCTGGAATACAGCCTGATGGTGGCGGCGGCCGGCAAGCATTGCTGTGTCGAGAAGCCGATGGCACTGAATGCCGAACAGAGCGCGCTGATGCAGCGCACTTTCGAGCGTGCCGGGCTGCACCTGTTTGTTTCCTACTACCGGCGCTCGCTGCCACGCTTCCAGCAAGTGCGCGCGTGGCTGCAGGACGGGCGCATCGGCACGTTACGCCAGCTGACCTGGACCCTGTGCAAACCCCCGGCCGCCGAGGATGCCAGCGCCGCCAACTGGCGCACCGATCCGGCCATTGCCGGTGGTGGCTACTTTGCCGACCTGGCCAGCCACGGTTTCGACCTGTTCCAGTACCTGGCCGGGGATATTGTCGAGGTCGCGGGCTTTACGGCACGACAGGCCGGGCACTATGCCGCCGAGGATGCCGTGACGGCCTGCTGGACCTTCAGTTCGGGCGCGCTGGGCATGGGCTGCTGGAACTTCGTCGCCGACCGCCGTGAGGACCGGGTCGAGTTGATCGGCAGCCTTGGGCGCATCCAGTTCTCGGTCTTCGAAGACCAGCCGCTCCACCTGGAGGGCGAGACCAACGAGGTGCTGGAAGTGCCATGCCACCCGCATATCCAATGGCACCACGTAGTGGCCATGAACGCGCATATTCGCGGCGAAGCCGAGCATCCTTCGCTGGCCATCGAGGCGTTGAAGACCGATCGGATCCTGGACAAGGTCCTGCAACGTAACCCCAATCTGCCGGGATGATTTTCCAAGGAATAGCGGAATGAAATACTGGATGGTCCTGTGGCTGGCACTTGCCACCACGGCGATGGCGGCCCCGCGTAGCCAAGGGACGCCTGGGGAATTTGATTTTTATGTGTTGTCGCTGTCATGGTCGCCGACCTTCTGCCTGACGCACCCGGACAACGAGCAGTGTTCGGGCAAGGGCTACGGCTTTGTGCTGCACGGCTTGTGGCCGCAATACGCGCGGGGAGGGTGGCCGGCGACCTGCGCACCGCAATCGCGCTTGAGCCGCGAAGAGATGGACAAAGGCGCGGCGCTGTTCCCGACGCGCTCGCTGCTCACCCACGAATGGGCCAAGCACGGCACCTGCAGCGGGCTGGAACCCTTGGCGTACCTGGAGAAAACCGATGCGGCGCTGGGCGTGGTTGCCATCCCTGCGCAACTGCAACCGTTCAACACGCCACCGTCGTTGCCGGCCCGCGAGATCGAAGCGCTGTTTCGCGAAAGCAACCCGCGCATGGGCAACCATGGGCTGGCGGTGATCTGCAAAGGCAAGGTGCTGTCGGAGGTGCGTGTGTGCCTGACCAAGGACCTGGCCTTCGCCGGTTGCCCGCGCAGTGTGAAAACCCAATGCCGTGATGGCGAAATCCGCATCCCCACGCAGCGCTAAGGCAGCATTGCCACGCGGTAGCGCTCGTCAAAGTCTTCGGCCAACTGCGCCAGGGTGACCTTGCCCAGGCGTTTGAGCAGCAGCGCCTGGGCCTGTTCGAAGGCATCCGTGAGCGCTGCGTTCACGGCCTGTTCCACCAGGCACTCGGGATGATCGGTGGACAGGCCGATGGCAAATATCGAGGGCGTGCCCAGGGCGTTGTGAATGTCCAACAGGGTGATTTCACTCAGTGGCTTGCCCAGGCTCCAGCCGCCCTGATGGCCCTTTTCCGAGCGCACATACCCTTTCTCCTTGAGCAGCCCCAGGGTGCGTCGAACCACGACAGGGTTGGTGCCGAGCATCTGCGCGATGGTCTCCGAGGTGGCGCGCTCTTCATGGCGGCCCATATGGATCAGCACATGGAGCATGCGCGACAGGCGGGTGTCGTTTCTCATCAATCAGCCTCGGGTGGGGTCGGGCGAAAGTATCGTTCGTAACCCAAAAAGTTGCGAGACTCTTGACGGCGTATTTTTATGTAACTTATGGTGTGTCGTGAAAGCGCGCGGACAACCGCGTGCACACAACATGGAGTCACTTTCATGATGTATGACGTGATTATCGTGGGCGGCAGCTATGCCGGCCTGTCTGCGGGCCTGCAATTGGCAAGGGCGCGGCGCCAGGTGCTGGTGATTGATGCGGGGCTACGGCGCAACCGCTTTGCCGCCACGTCCCACGGGTTTCTCGGCCAGGACGGCCAGGCGCCGGAGGTCATTGCGGCCGAAGGGCGCAGCCAGTTGATGGAGTATCCAACGGTCAGCTGGGTGCAGGACAGCGTGCTCCAGGCTATCGCACAGCCCGGTGGTTTCAGTGTGCGCACACACTGCAACGGCGAATTCCAAGCCAAACGCCTGATCCTCGCCACCGGCGTAGTCGATGAACTGCCCGCCATCGAAGGCCTCAAGGAGCGTTGGGGGACGCGGGTGTTCCATTGCCCGTATTGCCATGGCTATGAACTGGACCAAGGTCGCATCGGCGTCCTGGCAACCTCACCCCTGGCAATGCACCACGCGCTGATGCTCCCGGACTGGGGCAGCACCACCTTGTTCACCAACGGCGTGTTCACCCCGGATGTCGAGCAGCAGGCACAATTGGACCGACGGGGTGTCAGCGTGGAAACCGCTGGCGTGCGGCGCATCAGCGGCGAGCGTGCCGACCTGGAGCTGGACGACGGCAGGGTGATCACCCTCGACGGGATCTTCACCCTGTCCCGCACACGCATCAGCCCGTTGGCCGAACAACTGGGCTGTGAATTGACCGACGGCCCGACCGGGCCTTATCTGCACACCAACGACATTCGCCAGACCTCGGTGCCCGGCGTGTTTGCCTGTGGTGACACCTCTCTCGCCGCCGGCTCCGTGGCGCTGGCCGTGGGCGAAGGCGTGCGCGCCGGGGTGGGCGCACATTTCTCGTTGATCAACCCGTGAAACCATTACCGCCGCAGGGGCATTTTGTTCAATACCGCTGCGCGCGGGCCTTATACCGTGGAACCCTGTTTACGCCTCATCATAAAAAGGGAACCGCAATGAGCTTGATCATTTCCATGGCCGCCTTCGCCCTGGCCACGTCCATCACGCCGGGACCGGTCAACGTGGTCGCCCTGAGTTCAGGCGCGCGCTTCGGTTTTGTCGCCAGCCAGAAGCATGTGTTCGGCGCTGCCGTTGGCTTTACCTTGCTGTTGGTGCTGATCGGCCTGGGACTGCACGAGGTGCTGGTGCGCTGGCCCATCCTGACCCAGTTGATCCAGTGGGGCGGGGTGGCGTTCCTGCTGTACATGGCCTGGAAACTGGCGGTGGATAACGGCCAGCTCGACGCGGATGGCAGCGCGACGGCGCCATCCATGCTCTACGGCGCCATCATGCAGTGGCTCAACCCCAAGGCCTGGCTGGCCTGTGTGGCGGGCATGGGCCTGTTTGTGGCCGACGGCGATGGGCGGCAAGTCTGGCTGTTTGCCAGTCTCTACCTGGTGATCTGCTACCTGTCGGTGGCGTGCTGGGCCTATGCCGGGACCTTTCTACGCCGTTACCTGGACAATCCCCAAGGCGTGCGCCTGTTCAACCGCTCGATGGCCGCGTTGCTGGTGGCCAGTGTGGGTTATTTGCTGATGGCTTGAGCACCTCGCGGTATTGCCCCGGGGTGGCGGCGAAATGCTGCTTGAAGGTGCGCTGGAAGTGCGCCTGGTCGGCAAAGCCCGCGGCGAGCGCCACGTCGGCGATCAACTCGCCCTTGCGCAGCTGAGTGCGGGCAAACTGGATGCGCTGGTTGACCAGGAACGCGTGGGGCGTCAGCCCGTAGTACTGCTTGAAGGCGCGGATCAGGTACGACGGCGACAGTTCGGCCGCCTGGCAGATGTCTTCGAGTTTCAACGCCTCGGTGCAGTGCGCACGGATGTATTCGGCGGCCCGCTCCAGCTTGTGGTTGACCTCGCGCATCGGTGTGGGTGAAGGGTTCAGGCGCTGCTGGACTTCGCTGAAGTAACTCACCAGCGCACTCTGCTTTTGCAGCAATTCGGCCTGCTCGTTCACCAGCATCCGGTACAACGCCAGCAAACCGCTGTACAGCAGCGGGTCACGGGTATGCGGCGTATTGAACGGGCGATAACCCTGGTCGGTGCTGAAGCCCAATTGGTACTGCAGCTCGGTCAGCCAGGGCGTGTCGAGGTACAGCATATGATAGGACCAGGGCTGGTCGTGGATAGGGTTGCAGGCATGCACATCGCCGGGGTTCATCAACACCACGGTGCCGGCGCTGATCTGGAATGTATCGGCGCCGTAATGGTAATAGCTGCGCCCGGTGGTGATCGCGCCGATGGAGAAATGCTCATGGGCGTGACGGGTGTAAGTGACCTTGCGCCCGTCGGCGATGGTGCGCGCTTCGATGAACGGCAGGCGCTCGTCGCGCCAGAAGCGCGGTGCGGCGGGGAAAGGGGTGGGCGGTGTCATGGGCGCGACTCCAGGGCAGTCAAGATCAGAAACGGATCGTTGCACAGACCCTGGCGTTTGGGTAGCCGATGACTTAATAGGGTTTCAGATTGTGCAAACGCTCGTTTCGGCGTTTGTTGATCATCAGGACCATTTCCACATTGTTGAGGTGCTGCGTGGACTCGCTCAGATCCCGGTGGTTACTGAGCAGGCATTGGTCAACGACCATCCTGGCAATCGCTTCGAGTCGTGCCGATTGCCAGGACTTCGGTATGGGGGCGGGGTCACCCTGGGTATCCGTTATGAGGGTGGCGTCCAGGGGATGGAGCAGGACCTGCGAACTGGCGCCCGCCACGGGTTCGGAACCGGTGAGATAAGCACTCCAATCGATCTGCAACTGAACAGGGCCTGGAGCGACCGTGTCATTCAGCAGGCCGGATGGCGGGTTGGCCAGCTGCGTGATCAGCATCTGCCTGGGAAGCACTTGCAGCAGGTAGCGATCCCGCTGGTAGCGAACACGCAACAGGCATCCAAAATGTGCGGTGATCATCGTGTCCCGGACAGAGGGAGATGGTTTGCGCAGCAGGTACAGTTCGATGTTTCCCTGCTCCAGGCTGACGCGCTTGGGCAGCGGCAGGCAGGACAGCAGGTAGGCAATGTACACGATATAGCTCTCACGTAGGGATTCGAGCGCGGCGTGGAAGTTTTCATCAGCGTTGTGGTCCTTGAGCGTTCTCAAGGGGGGCGAAAACCTGTTGACCAGTACCTGTGGCTGAATCGCCCTCCAGCGTTCCATGTGCTTTAACTCACCGGCCAGATACAGTTCGGCCAGGGAAAAGGAAATATCCTGGGTGCTGACTTGCGGATAGCGAATACCGGGCGGAAGGAAGGGCGCCGGCATGAACACGGTTTTGTCCAGGTGAGCGTTATCCGGATAGACCTCACGCAGGTACCTCAATGCCGCCTCCTTCTGATCCGGATAGGGAGTGTGCAGCGAGCCGAAGGCATCGTTGAGGGTGCGCTTCTGTTTCTCATAGGTGCGCACGGCGAGCTCGCCTTTAAAGGGCAGGTCCGTGTCCGTCGTATCCAATACGCCATTGGCACGCGCCCAGTCGAGGACGGGATCGACCGTAGGAGGCAGCGCCCAGAATTCCCGGTTGAGCGTCGTGGCAGGGTTATGGACCAGAGTCATGATGTTCTCAAGTGTCATGTACCGGCTGGCGCCAGGGGTTTTCAGCTCGATGAAATCAACGAACTGCTTGAACACGACCCAGTTCTGGTTACACAGGTAAGGCAAAGTTTCGGGGATGTTGCGCACCAGCAATTGTGGCGCGCTGCCACTGAGCAGCAAATGCGCGGCCAATGGGGCGCCCTCCAGAAGGGTCTGGTGCAGGAGGGCTTCCAGATTGCTGCGCACCAGTGCGCAGTTGTCACCCCAGTAGTAATCGGTGTCGATGGCCAGCCCGCCGACCAGGTTGCGTTGTGTGCCGGCCTGTTCGTCCAGGCTCAGAATCAGTGCGCTGAGCAGCAGTGTCTGCCGGCGCTGTTGCGGTGTTGTACCGTGCAGTGCGGCATCGGACCAGATGACGAGGGTGTTCAGGCGCTCGACCAATAGCTGGCTGCGCGGGCTCTGCACCATCTGGTTCAGCAGCATGTCCGCTTCGGCGCGGATCCTGGGGGCGCTTTTGCCCGCCCAACAAGGTTCGCCGAGCCACTTGAACAGGGGCGCTCCCTGCGCCTGTGCAAACGCCTGTTGCGCTTCGTATACCTGTCGGCGTTGTGTGCTGGATAAGGTCAGCAATGACGGCTGCGGCTGGCCCAGGCCCTGCCAGTAGTTGCCCAGCCGGGGTGTCGCAGCCCTGACGGCCCTCAGGTAGTGCGCTGCCTGTTGGGCCTGGTCCGCTGTCTTCACTTCGGGCATGCGCAGGAATTTCATCAACTGCTTGAGGGTGGCCTTCATATCGCTGCGCAGCTCGCCGCCCAAGCGTTTGGCCAGCTCCTGCAAGAGCGTGAGATAGTGCTTGAGCGCTGGACTGGAGACGATATCGTCCGTGAGGTTTCTGCGCCTGCCGTCCCTGTCGTCCGCGCCTACATACCCCTCTTCAGTCAGCAGGACCAGCGCCTTTTCGTCGTCGATACCGCGTTTCACGCAAATGGCGACAAATGACCTGTGCTTGATCATCATCAGCAGTTTTTCGGCGCTCTCCTCCAGCAACTGGTAGAACATCGAGTCAGTGTCCAGCTCGACCGTATCGTCGAGCTCAACCTTTTCATCGGGTTGTTTGCCAGCGCTGACGCGCTCCAGCTCTGTCTGCAGCCGATTGAAGTTATTCAGGGCGCTCAGGCTGTTTTGTTTGCGCTTGAGCCATTGCGCATCCTGGGCCGCTTCACTGCAGTACGGCTGCCCAGGCACGGATGACTGGCGCAGGCGCGTGATCAGGGCGTGCACATCGCTGGCCTGGAGGGGGACCTCGATGGCGTAGAAGTGCATGAGCTCTGCCAGGCTCAGGCTGTTATTGGAGGCTACCTGTTCTCCCAGCAACGATGCATATTGCGCCAGTCGAATCAGCCGACCCGCCACTGGCGCACCACCCAGGTGTGTACGCAGGCTGATGCTGATCCCCTGGAGCTCTGCGGATGAGGCCCGCAGGGAATGATCCTCGCCGGAATAAATAAAGTATTCATCGGGACCCAGCGCAGTCGGGAACGTCTGCGTGAACTCGATCGAATTGATCACGCTCTGCAGTAATTGCGCGGCTTCTTTCAAGGTGTGGGCTACGAAAGAGTCAGACCTCAGCGTGAGGCGCTGGCGGTAAGCGAGGTAGCTGTCATGGGGTTCATCCGCGGCTGCCGCGCTGGCCATGCATTGCTCGAGGTTATCGGCCAGTTGCAGCAAATCCAGGTGCTGGGCGTGCATTTCATGACGTGTCGCCGACTGCGCGCGGCCATTGTCACCCATCGTTGGAAAGGCATGGTAGGCCTGCAGCTCATCGACAATCATCCGTGCCTGGATCTGGTTTTTGGGCAACGTGTAGCCGTAGAACGCCAGCGTCAATTCGAGTGGCAACTCAAACGTACTGTGGCCGTTTGGCAAGTCGATATAGGGCACGCCCAGTTGGTTGGGATCAATGATCTCGCAGATGCCCAGGATCGGCGCGGACACTTCCAGCCAACCTGGGTCGTCATGAAGATGAAAGGCCCTGGAAGTCAGTTGGTCCTCGTGAATGACATTGGCGTGCAGGGAGCTTCCCATGACCTTGATGCTTCGATACTCCAGGTGCTGCGCGTCGGCCCATGCCAGGAACACGCTCTGGTTGATAGCCTTGCCGAACAGCACCATCCATTGGCCAAGCCTGGAATTGCGGTCGACCGCGATCAACGCGGGAGGCCCCAGCAGCGTCCAATTGTGCGGTACGGCAGGTGACAGCAGTGCAACCAGGCTGTTGATCAGCTTCAGATCATCCTGGGTGGCAAACAAGACGGGGCTGGCAGGCAGTGGCTCGGTCGCCGCAGCGGCAATCAGCGGGGCAAATTCGTACATGAATGAAGTTCCGTTTCAAGGTTGCCCAAGAAAACGCTCTTGAGCGGAGCTTCATGGTCGAGGGTTTTTACCTGCGCTTGATAGCCTGCGTCATCCCGAGTTGCTGTAGGTCGAGTAGGCGGCCACGGTGATCCAATGGCGAGGCATGCCCACGCAGGAGGTGGGCGTGCTCATCGCTCAGAGGCGCTCCGGGCAGGGCACCAGAAAGGCCGCTTCCAGCAGTTGACGCGTATACCCATGCTGCGGATCAGCGAAAATCGCTCGCGCATCGCCCTGTTCCACCACCTGCCCGTGCTTGACCACCATCAACTGGTGACTGAGCGCCTTCACCACCGCCAGGTCATGGCTGATAAACAGGTAGGTCAGGTTGTACTTGGCCTGCAGGCTGCGCAGCAATTCCACCACTTGCCGTTGCACGGTGCGATCCAGCGCCGAGGTCGGTTCGTCCAGCAGGATCAGGCGCGGCTTGAGCACCAGTGCGCGGGCGATGGCGATGCGTTGGCGTTGGCCGCCGGAGAACTCATGGGGGTAGCGATGACGGGATTCAGGGTCCAGGCCCACCTCCTTGAGCGCCGCGATAATCGCCGCTTCCTGCTCGGCCGCTGTGCCCATCCTGTGGATGCGCAGGCCTTCGCCGACGATCTCGCTGACGCACATGCGTGGGCTCAGGCTGCCGAACGGGTCCTGGAACACCACCTGCATTTCCCGGCGCAACGGGCGCACCTGTTGCTGGGTCAGCGTGTCCAGTTGCTGGCCTTCGAAACGAATCCCGCCCTTGCTGGCAATCAAGCGCAAAATCGCCAGGCCCAGGGTGGATTTGCCCGAGCCGCTTTCGCCGACGATGCCCAGGGTCTGGCCCTGGGGCAGGCTGAAGTTGATCCCGTCCACCGCCTTGACGTAATCGACGGTGTTGCGCAAGAAGCCCTTCTTGATCGGGAACCAGACTTTCAGGTCATCGACTTCCAGCAACGGCGGGCCGACTTCGTTGCTGGCCGGGCCACCGCTGGGTTCCGCCGCCAGCAATTCCTGGGTGTAAGGGTGTTGGGGCGACTGGAACAACGTCTCACACTCGGCCTGCTCGACGATGCCGCCTTGCTGCATCACGCACACGCGGTGAGCAATGCGCCGCACCAGGTTCAAGTCGTGGCTGATCAACAGCAAGGCCATGCCCAAACGCGCCTGCAACTCCTTGAGCAGTTCCAGGATCTTCAGCTGCACGGTGACGTCGAGGGCCGTGGTCGGCTCATCCGCGATCAACAACTCCGGCTCATTGGCCAGGGCCATGGCGATCATCACCCGCTGGCGCTGGCCGCCGGACAATTCGTGGGGCAGGGCCTTGAGCCGTTTGTGCGGCTCGGGGATGCCCACCAGTTCCAGCAGTTCCAGGGTGCGCCGGGTCGCGACCTTGCCGGTCAGCCCCTTGTGCAGGCCGAGCACTTCGTTGATCTGCTTCTCGATGCAGTGCAGCGGATTCAACGACGTCATCGGCTCCTGGAAGATCATCGCGATGCGGTTCCCGCGAATATGCCGCAGGGTCTTTTCCTTGAGGGTCAGCAGGTCCTGGCCGGAATAGGTGATGGTGCCGGACGGATGCCGGGCCAGCGGGTAGGGCAGCAGGCGCAGGATCGAGTGGGCGGTCACCGATTTGCCTGAGCCGCTTTCGCCAACCAGGGCCAGGGTTTCGCCGCGCTTGATATCGAAGCTGACGTTGTTGACCACACGGTGGTGATGCTCGCCCGTGACGAACTCGACGGAGAGGTCGCGGATTTCGATCAGATTGTCCTGATTCATCTCATTTCCTCGGGTCGAAGGCATCGCGAGCGGACTCGCCGATAAACACCAGCAAACTCAACATGATCGCCAGCACGGCAAACGCGCTCATGCCCAGCCACGGTGCCTGCAGGTTGGATTTGCCCTGGGCCACCAGTTCGCCCAGGGACGGCGAACCGGCCGGCAGGCCAAAGCCGAGGAAGTCCAGGGCGGTCAGGGTGCCGATGGCGCCAGTGAGGATAAATGGCATGAAGGTCATGGTCGAGACCATGGCATTGGGCAGGATATGGCGGAACATGATCGCGCCGTTCTGCATCCCCAGTGCCCGCGCCGCACGCACGTATTCGAGGTTACGCCCGCGCAGGAACTCGGCGCGCACCACGTCCACCAGGCTCATCCAGGAAAACAGCAGCATGATCCCCAGCAGCCACCAGAAGTTCGGCTGCACGAAGCTGGCGAGGATGATCAGCAGGTACAGCACCGGCAAGCCCGACCAGATTTCCAGGAAACGCTGCCCGGCCAGGTCGACCCAGCCGCCATAGAAACCCTGCAAGGCGCCGGCGATCACGCCGATGATCGAACTCAGCACGGTCAGGGTGAGGGCAAACAGCACCGACACACGGAAGCCATAGATCACCCGCGCGAGCACATCGCGGCCCTGGTCATCGGTACCCAGCAGGTTGACGCGCGAAGGCGGCGCGGGGGCCGGTACCTTCAAGTCGTAGTTGATGCTCTGGTAGCTGAACGGGATCGGCGCCCACAAGGTCCAGGCGTCCTTGGCCTTGAGCAGTTCCTGGATATATGGGCTCTTGTAGTTGGCTTCCAGGGGGAATTCGCCGCCGAAGGTGGTTTCCGGGTAGCGCTTGAGCGCCGGGAAATACCAGTCGCCGTCGTAGTGCACCGCCAGTGGCTTGTCGTTGGCGATCAGCTCCGCGCCCAGGCTCAGCCCGAACAGGATCAGGAACAGCCACAGCGACCACCAGCCACGCTTGTTGGCCTTGAACCGCTCGAACCGGCGGCGATTGAGGGGGGACAGGTTCATCTCAATGCTCCCGGCTGGCGAAGTCGATACGCGGATCGACCAGGGTGTAGGTGAGGTCGCCGATCAGTTTCACCACCAGCCCCAGCAGGGTGAAGATAAACAGCGTGCCGAACACCACCGGGTAGTCGCGGTTGATCGCCGCTTCAAAGCTCATCAGGCCCAGGCCGTCGAGGGAGAAGATCACTTCTACCAGCAACGAGCCGGTGAAGAAAATCCCGATGAACGCCGACGGGAAGCCGGCGATCACCAGCAGCATCGCGTTACGGAACACATGGCCGTAGAGCACCCGGTGGTTGGTCAGGCCCTTGGCCTTGGCGGTGATCACGTATTGCTTGTTGATCTCGTCGAGAAAGCTGTTCTTGGTCAGCAGGGTCATGGTCGCGAAGTTGCCGATCACCAGCGCGGTGATGGGCAGCGCCAGGTGCCAGAAGTAGTCGAGCACCTTGCCGCCCCAGCTCAACTCATCGAAGTTGTTGGACGTGAGCCCACGCAAGGGGAACCAGTCGAAGTAACTGCCGCCGGCAAACACCACGATCAGCAGGATCGCAAACAGGAACGCCGGGATCGCATAGCCGACGATGATTGCCGAACTGGTCCATACATCGAAGTGGCTGCCGTGGCGTGTGGCCTTGGCGATCCCCAGGGGGATCGACACCAGGTACATGATCAGCGTGCTCCATAACCCCAGGGAGATGGACACCGGCATCTTTTCCTTGATCAGGTCGATCACCTTGGCGTCACGGAAGAAGCTGTCGCCGAAATCCAGCCGGGCGTAGTTCTTGACCATGATCCACAAGCGTTCCGGCGCCGACTTGTCGAAGCCGTACATCTTTTCGATTTCCTTGATCAACGCCGGGTCCAGGCCCTGGGCGCCACGGTAGCTGCTGGAACCGGCCACCGAGACTTCGGCGCCGCCGCCGGCAATGCGGCTGGTGGCGCCTTCAAAGCCCTCGAGCTTGGCGATCATCTGCTCCACCGGCCCCCCGGGGGCGGCCTGGATAATGATGAAGTTGATCAGCAGGATCCCGAACAGCGTCGGGATGATCAGCAACAGGCGGCGAACAATATAGGCCAGCATTTAATCGCCTCCGCTCGCCGCATCGGCGCTCGTGTCGGTAGCCGTTTCCAGGGTGACGGCAGGTTTTACGTTGGGCTTTGCCCACCAGGTGGCGGTGCCCACATCATAGCGTGGCGGGGTTTTCGGATGGCCGAGGTGGTCCCAGTACGCCACGCGGAAGGTCTTGATGTGCCAATTGGGGATCACGTAGTAACCGAACTGCAGCACACGGTCCAGGGCCCTGGCATGGGCGATCAGGCTGTTGCGCGAGTCGGCGTCGATCAGTTCTTCCACCAACTGGTCGACCGCCGGGTCCTTGAGGCCCATGTAGTTGCGGCTGCCGGGCTTGTCGGCACTGGAAGACTTCCAGAATTCCCGCTGTTCGTTACCCGGCGAAGTGGATTGTGGGAAGCTGCCCACCATCATGTCGAAGTCCCGGGAACGTACACGGTTGACGAACTGCGAAACGTCCACCCGGCGGATCACCAGGTCGATGCCCAGGTCTGCCAGGTTGCGTTTGAACGGCAGCAGGATGCGCTCGAACTCGGTCTGGGCCAGCAGGAACTCGATGGTCACCGGTTTGCCCGTGGTGTCGACCATCTTGTCGTCGACGATGCGCCAGCCGGCCTCCTGCAGCAATTGATAGGCCTCGCGTTGCTGGGTGCGGATCATGCCGCTGCCGTCGGTTTTGGCCGGCTCGAAGGCCTGGGTGAAGACTTCGGCGGGGATCTTGTCGCGCAGGGGTTCGAGGATTTTCAGCTCATCCGGGCCGGGCAGGCCGGTGGCGGCCATTTCGGAGTTTTCGAAGTAGCTGCGGGTGCGGGTGTAGGCACCGTTGAACAGCTGTTTGTTGCTCCACTCGAAGTCCAGCAACAGGCTGATGGCCTTGCGCACACGCACATCCTGGAACATCGGCTTGCGCGTATTGAACACAAAACCCTGCATGCCGGTGGGATTGCCGTTGGGGATTTCTTCCTTGATCAACCGGCCCTCGGTCACGGCCGGAATGTTGTAGGCATTGGCCCAGTTCTTGGCGCTGAATTCCAGCCAGTAGTCGAACTGCCCGGCCTTCAATGCCTCCAGGGACACGGTGCTGTCGCGGTAGTAGTCGGTGATGCGGTTGTCGAAATTGTAGAAACCCTTGGTGATCGGCAGGTCCTTGGCCCAGTAGTCCTTGACCCGCTCGTAGCGGATCATGCGCCCGGCCTTGACCTCGGCCACCTTGTACGGCCCGCTGCCCAGGGGCACCTCGAGGTTGCCCTTGGCGAAGTCCCGCGTGGCCCACCAATGCTTGGGCAGTACCGGCAGTTGCCCGAGGATCAGCGGCAATTCGCGGTTGTTGGTGCGCTTGAACTTGAACAGCACCCGCAGTGGGTCTTCGGCGACCACTTCATCCACATCGGCGTAGTAGGTGCGGTAGATCGGCGAGCCTTCCTTGATCAGTTCCTGGAAGGTGAACACCACGTCCTCGGCGCGGATCGGGTGGCCGTCGTGGAACCGCGCTTCGGGGCGCAGGTAGAAACGCACCCAGCTGTTGTCCGGGGCTTTTTCGATCTTGCCGGCGACCAGGCCGTATTCGGTGATCGGTTCGTCCAGGCTCTGCATGGCCAGGGTGTCGTAGATCAGGCTGATGTTGTCGGCCGGCACGCCCTTGCTGATAAACGGGTTGAGGCTGTCGAAGCCGCCCATGCTCGACTCGCGGAAGGTGCCGCCCTTGGGCGCGTCCGGGTTGACGTAGTCGAAGTGCTTGAAGTCGGCGGGGTATTTCGGCGGCTCGTTGTACAGCGTCAGTGCGTGTTGCGGGGCGGCGTGGGCCGTGGTGCACAGCAACAGGCTGCCGAGCAGTACGTTGCGCAAATACATCATTGGGCTTTCTCCGAAGCTTTCAGCCACCACGCGCTCAGGCCCAGGCTGTAGGGCGGCGTGGTGACAAAGGCGAACCGGTTGCGGTACGCCAGGCGATGATAGTTGAGGTACCAGTTGGGAATGCTGTAGTGCTGCCACAGCAGCACCCGGTCCAGGGCGCGACCGGCGGCCAGTTGTTCTTCGCGGGTCTGCGCCGCCAGCAGTTGTTCCAGCAGGTGGTCGACAACGGGGTTGGCGATGCCCGCATAGTTCTTGCTGCCCTTGATCGCAGCCTGGCTGGAGTGGAAGTACTGCCACTGTTCGAGGCCGGGGCTCAAGGTCTGGTTGAGGGTGATCAGGATCATGTCGAAATCGAATTGATCCAGGCGTTGCTTGTACTGAGCGCGGTCGACGGTGCGCAGGCGTGCGTCGATGCCGATGCTGATCAGGTTCTCGACATAGGGCTGCAGGATGCGCTCCAGGTTCGGGTTGACCAGCAGAATCTCGAAGCGCAGCGGTTGCCCGTCCTTGTTGAGCAGGCGTTGGCCCGATAGCTTCCAGCCGGCTTCGCCCAGCAGCGCCAGGGCGTGGCGCAGGGTTTCGCGGGGGATGCCGCGCCCGTCGGTCTGGGGCAGGCTGAAGGTTTGGGTAAACAGGTTGGGCGGCAGCTGGTCGCGGTAGGGGGAGAGCATCAGCCATTCATGGCCGGTTGGCACCCCGGTAGCAGCGAATTCGCTGTTGGGGTAATAGCTGAGCGTGCGTTTGTAGGCGCTGCTGAACAGGGTGCGGTTGGTCCACTCGAAGTCGAACATCAACCCCAGGGCTTCGCGCACCTTGGTCTGGCTGAAGGTCGGGCGCCGGGTGTTCATGAACAGGCCCTGGCTTTGGGTCGGGATCTGGTGGGCGATCTGCGCCTTGATCACTTCGCCACGGTTCACCGCCGGGAAGTTGTAGCCATTGGCCCAGTTCTTGGCCTGGTGCTCGATATAAATGTCGAACTCGCCGGCCTTGAACGCTTCGAAGGCCACATCGCTGTCGCGGTAGAACTCCACCTCGACCTTGTCGTAGTTATAGAAGCCCTGGTTGACCGGCAAGTCCTTGCCCCAGTAATCCTGGACCCGTTCGAACACCAGCTGGCGTCCAGGGGTGACCTTGCTGATACGGTACGGCCCGCTGCCCAGGGGCGGTTCGAAGGTGGTCGCCTTGAAGTCGCGGTTTTTCCAATAGTGCTGAGGCAATACCGGCAATTCGCCCAGGCGCAGGATCAGCAACGGGTTGCCGGCACGCTTGAACACAAAGCGGATGCGGTGAGGGTTGAGGATGTCCACCCGCGCCACTTCCTGCAGGTTGGTGCGGTACTGGGGGTGGCCTTCGGTCAGCAGGGTGCGATAGGAAAATGCCACGTCATAGGCCGTGATCGGCTTGCCATCGTGGAAGCGCGCCTGCGGACGCAGGTTGAATACGACCCAGCTGCGGTCCTCGCTGTATTCCACCGACTGGGCAATCAGCCCGTAGCTGGAGGTGGGCTCGTCGCCGGACGGCGCGTACTGACCGGTGCCGACCATCAACGGCTCATTCAGCTCATTGACGCCGTATTGCAGGAAGTTGGGGGTGGAAACCGGGCTTGAACCCTTGAACGTGTAGGGGTTGAGGGTATCGAAGGTGCCAAATGCCATGACCCGCAAGGTCCCGCCTTTCGGCGCTGCAGGGTTTACCCAATCGAAGTGGGTGAATTTGGCCGGGTACTTGAGCGTGCCGAACTGCGTGTAACCGTGGCTCTCGGTTATTGTCGCGTTCGCACCAAAGCTCAAGGCCAGACTTATTAGTAGAAGGAGGGGACGCTTCAAGTCAGGGATCCGATCCAGGCGGCTTGGGCTTTATGATCGGTACAGTAACAGCTTGTTCCGGATGGAAAAAGCCGGTTGGGAACACTGGAGATTCAGTGTGGGAGGGGGCTTGCCCCCGATATCGGTGGATCAGCCAATGAATCTGGTGGCTGACAAACTGCTATCGGGGGCAAGCCCCCTCCCACATTGGTTCTACAGTGTTCTTAAAACCTTAGCGCGGCCCAGACACTACAAGCATCTGCCCCGGCTTCAGCGCCTGGCCAGTACGGGGGTTCCAACGCTTGAGATGTTGCATCTCGACGTTGAAGCGCTTGGCGACGATGTACAGCGAGTCGCCTTTCTTGACCTTGTACTGCACCGGCTTCTTGCTGTCGGCCTTGGCCACCAGCTTGCGGGTGTCCTGCATCACCAGGGTCTGGCCGACCTTGAGGGCCTGGCCGTTGAGTTTGTTCCAGCGCTGCAGGTCATGCACATCGACCTTGTTCGCCTTGGCGATCAGCGTGAGGTTGTCGCCACTGCGCACCTTGTAGCTGCGGGTGCGGCCGGCCACCCGGGCGGTCTCGACTTCGTCGAACACCTGCTTTTTCGGGCGCATCGCCAGCAATTCTTCCGGCTTCATCGTCGAAAGGGTGCTGGTGAGCAATTGTGCCTTGGAGCTCGGCACCAGCAGGTGCTGCGGGCCATCCAGGGTGGTGCGTTGCTTGAGCGCCGGGTTGAGCTGGAACAGTTCGTCTTCGTCGATCTCGGCCAGCGCGGCAACCCGCGACAGGTCCATGCTTTGCTTGACTTCGACCACTTCGAAGTACGGTGTGTTGGCAATCGGGTTCAGGTTGACGCCATAGGCCTCGGGGGCCAGCACCACCTGGGACAGCGCCAGGAACTTGGGCACATAGTCCTTGGTTTCCTGGGGCAGGGGCAGGTTCCAGTAGTCGGTGGGCAGGCCGAGCTTCTCGTTGCGCTCGATGGCCCGGCTCACCGTGCCTTCGCCGGCGTTATAGGCGGCCAGGGCCAGCAGCCAGTCGCCGTTGAACATATCGTGCAGACGGGTCAGGTAGTCCAGGGCGGCGGTGGTGGAGGCGGTGATGTCGCGGCGGCCGTCGTAGGCGCGGGTCTGGCGCAGGTTGAAGTAGCGCCCGGTGGAGGGGATGAACTGCCACAGGCCGACGGCATCGCTGCGCGAATACGCCATCGGGTTGTAGGCACTTTCAATCACCGGCAGCAGCGCCAGCTCCAGGGGCATGTTGCGTTCTTCAAGGCGTTCGACGATGTAATGAATGTAGAGGCTGCCGCGTTCACCGGCGTTCTCCAGGAAGGACGGGTTGCTGGCGAACCACAGGCGCTGTTGCTCGATGCGCGGGTTGACGCCCACGTTGTCCTGCAATTGAAAGCCCCGGCGCATGCGTTCCCACACGTCCTGGGGGACTTCTGGAGCAGGTTTCTCTGAAAGCCAGATGACGGGTTTCTGCTTGATCTTGGCGGTAAGGTTAGGCTTGGGTTGCACGGTGGATTGTGCGGCGAAATTTGTCGATTGGCAGCCCGCCAGCGTGGCGGACACAGCCACCGCCACAGCTTGAGCCAGGCGGGTCAATGCGTCTGAATGGTTGGCTTTACGAATAGATGACGACATTGGCTGGAAGTAAGTTCCGGGCAAAAATGTCGGGCGATTCTAGAAAGCACTTTGGTTCCGGTCAACCATTCAGAAATTACGTATCAGATTGCGTCCCTTTAGAACTTATCTTTCCACGCCCTCAAGCTAGCAAATACCTCGGCCCCAGAGCGGTTGTCACGGCCATTCCGTTCGTCCGCTTTTTGTTTAACGGATGTTTCAGAGGTACGCAGGAAGGGGTTGGTGCGCTTTTCCAGGGCCAGGTTGGACGGCAGCGTCATCTCGCCGCGGGCCCGCAGCTGCCGGACGTTTTCCACCCGTTCGGAGATGTCGGCATTCTGCGGTTCCACCGCCTGGGCAAACTTGAGATTACTTTGTGTGTATTCGTGGGTGCAGTACACCAAGGTATCGGCGGGCAGGGCGGCCAGGCGCTCGAGGGAGGTGTGCATCTGTTCCGGCGTGCCTTCGAACAGGCGGCCACAACCGGCGGCGAACAGGGTGTCGCCACAGAACAGCACGCCCTGGTGGTAGAAGGCGATATGGCCCAGGGTGTGGCCGGGCACGGCATAGACGTCGAAGTCCCAGCCCAGCACGTTGATGCGGTCGTTATCCTGCAGCGCGATTTCCCGCGCCGGGATCGTCTCGTTGGCCGGACCATACACCTTGGCGTCGCTCACACCCTTGAGTTGCTCGACACCGCCGACATGGTCGTGGTGATGGTGGGTAATCAGGATGTCGCTGAGGGTCCACGTCGGGTTTTGCTTGAGCCAGGCCAGTACCGGCGCGGCATCGCCGGGATCGACCACGGCACAACGTTGGGTCTGCGGGTCCTGCAACAACCAGATGTAGTTATCGGTGAAGGCGGGCAGGGCACTGATCTGTATCATTCTTCGATTCGCCAAGCTGAACACATTGGTGCATCTTAGAACGTCTAGGCGAGTTGGAGAATGCAATGACTGATAAAGCGTTCGCCCAGGCCGATCCTGAGTGGCTGGCCCTGATCGGCGCAGCCCGTGAATGGCTGTCCGGGCCCATCGGGCAATTTCTGCTGGATGAAGAGCGGCGCATGCTCGAAGACGAGTTGGGTCGTTTCTTTGGCGGCTACCTGGTGCATTACGGTCCGTCGGCCCAGACCCCGCCCGCGGCGCCCCAGGTGCAACGCAATGTGCGCCTGGGCGCGCCGTTGCCGGGGGTGGAGATTGTCTGCGAAGAACAGGCCTGGCCATTGAGCGAGCACGCCGCCGATGTGGTGGTGTTGCAGCATGGCCTGGATTTCTGCCTGTCGCCCCACGGTCTGCTGCGTGAAGCGGCCAGCAGCGTGCGCCCTGGTGGCCATTTGCTGATTATCGGCATCAACCCTTGGAGCAGTTGGGGCCTGCGCCATGTGTTCGCCCATGATGGCCTGCGCCAGGCGCGCTGCATCTCGCCATCACGGGTCGGGGACTGGCTCAACCTGCTGGGCTTCGCGCTGGAGAAACGCCGCTTCGGGTGCTATCGTCCGCCGCTTGCCTCGGCCAAGTGGCAAGGCCGCCTGGCCGGTTGGGAACGTCGCGCGGGCGCCTGGCAACTGTCGGGTGGCGGCTTCTATTTATTGGTGGCGCGCAAGATCGTGGTCGGGCTGCGGCCAGTGCGCCAGGTGTTGCGCCAGCCCATGGGCAAACTGGTGCCGATGCCGATGGCCAAGGTCAACCGCAAGCAAAGCGAACCGTAGCACTTTTTTGATTTCAGACCTGCCCGTTTTGATGGATGTAACCGATGACCGATAGCGTAGAACTCTTCACCGATGGCGCCTGCAAGGGCAACCCCGGCCCCGGCGGCTGGGGCGCCTTGCTGGTGTGCAAGGGCGTAGAGAAGGAGTTGTGGGGCGGCGAAGCCAACACCACCAACAACCGCATGGAGCTGATGGGCGCCATTCGCGGCCTGGAAGAACTCAAGCGCCGCTGCAACGTGCTGCTGGTCACCGACTCGCAATACGTGATGAAAGGCATCAACGAGTGGATGGTCAACTGGAAGAAGCGCGGCTGGAAGACCGCGGCCAAGGAGCCGGTCAAGAACGCCGACCTGTGGCAATTGCTCGATGAGCAATGCAACCGCCATGACATCACCTGGAAATGGGTGCGCGGGCACATCGGCCATCCGGGTAACGAGCGCGCCGACCAGCTTGCCAATAGAGGTGTGGACGAAGTGCGGGGCTACAAGCAGAGCTGATGCTGGCTGACGTGTTAACATCGCGCTCCTTGACCCACACCACACTGCACACCACACCGTTGAGAGCTGAACCCTGATGGCGATCCGATCTGTTGTACTCGATACCGAAACCACCGGCATGCCGGTGACCGACGGCCACCGGATCATTGAAATCGGCTGTGTCGAACTCATGGGTCGGCGCCTCACCGGTCGTCACTTCCACGTCTACCTGCAACCGGACCGCGACAGTGACGAAGGCGCCATCGGCGTCCACGGCATCACCGACGAGTTTCTCAAGGGCAAGCCGCGTTTCGCCGAAGTGGCCGATGAGTTCTTCGAGTTCATCAACGGCGCCCAGTTGATCATCCATAACGCGGCGTTCGACGTCGGCTTCATCAATAACGAATTTGCCCTGATGGGGCAGATGGATCGCGCGGACATTTCCCAGCACTGCTCGATCCTCGACACCCTGATGATGGCCCGTGAGCGTCACCCGGGCCAGCGCAACAGCCTCGATGCCTTGTGCAAGCGTTATGGCGTCGACAACTCCGGCCGTGAACTCCACGGCGCCTTGCTCGACTCCGAGATTCTCGCCGACGTTTACCTGACCATGACCGGCGGGCAGACCAGCCTGTCCCTGGCCGGCAACGCCTCCGACGGCAGTGGCTCGGCGGAAGGCTCGGGCAACCGCCCTTCGGAAATCCGCCGCCTGCCGGCCGATCGCAAGCCCACCACTATCATTCGCGCCAGCGAGCAGGATCTGGCCGAGCATGCGGCGCGGTTGGAGGCTATTGCCAAGTCGGCGGGTGCGCCGGCGTTGTGGACCCAGTTAACACAACAATAGCCCTGCGTAGGTATGATCAAAATGTGGGAGGGGGCTTGCCCCCGAAGCGGTGTATCAGCCAATCAAATATGAGCTGGCATACCGTCATCGGGAGCAAGCCCCCTCCCAGGGTTGACCTCCATTGCTTTCAGAATCTTCATTCGCGTCATCGTCCCCGAGCTTCTACCCTTGAGTGCATAGCCCTCAGGACTACACGCCCTCATGTACAAAGACCTGAAGTTCCCCGTGCTTATCGTGCACCGCGACATCAAGGCCGACACCGTTGCCGGCGACCGGGTTCGGGGCATCGCCCGGGAGTTGGAACAAGAGGGCTTCAGTATCTTTTCCGCCGTGGACTACGCCGAAGGCCGGCTGGTGGCGTCGACCCATCACGGCCTGGCGTGCATGCTGATCGCGGCCGAAGGCGCCGGTGAGAATACCCACCTGCTGCAAAACATGGTCGAGCTGATCCGCCTGGCGCGCCTGCGAGCGCCGAACCTGCCGATCTTTGCCCTGGGCGAGCAGGTCACCCTGGAAAACGCCCCGGCCGATGCCATGAGCGAACTCAACCAGCTGCGCGGCATTCTCTACCTGTTTGAAGACACCGTACCGTTTCTCGCCCGCCAGGTGGCCCGTGCTGCCCGCACTTACCTGGATGGCCTGCTGCCGCCATTCTTCAAGGCGCTGGTGCAACACACCGCCGACTCCAACTATTCCTGGCACACCCCCGGCCATGGCGGTGGCGTGGCCTATCGCAAAAGTCCGGTGGGGCAGGCGTTTCATCAGTTCTTCGGGGAGAACACCCTGCGCTCGGACTTGTCGGTCTCGGTGCCCGAGCTGGGCTCGCTGCTGGATCACACCGGGCCCCTGGCCGAAGCCGAAGCCCGTGCCGCGCGCAACTTCGGCGCCGACCATACCTTTTTCGTGATCAACGGCACGTCCACCGCCAACAAGATCGTCTGGCACTCCATGGTCGGGCGCGATGACCTGGTGCTGGTGGACCGCAACTGCCACAAGTCGGTGTTGCATTCGATCATCATGACCGGTGCCATCCCGCTGTACCTGTGCCCGGAGCGCAACGAACTGGGCATCATCGGTCCGATCCCCCTGAGCGAGTTCAGCCCGGAATCGATCCGCGCCAAGATCGATGCCAGTCCCTTGACCTGCGGCCGCCCCCCCAAGGTGAAGCTGGCCGTGGTCACCAACTCCACCTACGACGGCCTGTGCTACAACGCCGAGCTGATCAAGCAGCAATTGGGCAGCAGTGTCGAGGTGCTGCACTTCGACGAAGCCTGGTATGCCTACGCGGCGTTCCACGAGTTCTTTGCCGGCCGTTACGGCATGGGCACCTCCCGTACCCCGGACAGCCCGCTGGTGTTCACCACCCACTCCACCCACAAGCTGCTGGCGGCGTTCAGCCAGGCCTCGATGATCCATGTGCAGGACGGCGGCGCGCGCCAACTGGACCGCGACCGTTTCAATGAAGCCTTCATGATGCACATCTCCACGTCGCCGCAGTACAGCATCATCGCCTCCCTGGACGTCGCCTCGGCGATGATGGAGGGCCCGGCCGGGCGCTCGCTGCTGCAGGAAATGTTCGACGAGGCCCTGAGTTTTCGCCGCGCCCTGGCCAACCTGCGTCAACACATTGCCGCCGAAGACTGGTGGTTCTCCATCTGGCAGCCGCCGTCGGTGGCGGGCATCGACCGCGTGGCCACCGCGGATTGGCTGTTGCAGCCGCAGGATGACTGGCACGGCTTTGGTGACGTGGTCGAAGACTACGTGCTGCTGGACCCGATCAAAGTGACCCTGGTGATGCCCGGCCTCACGGCAGGCGGTGCCTTGAGCGAGCATGGGATTCCCGCCGCGGTGGTCAGCAAATTCCTCTGGGAGCGTGGGCTGGTGGTGGAAAAGACCGGGCTGTATTCGTTCCTCGTGTTGTTTTCCATGGGCATCACCAAGGGCAAATGGAGTACCTTGCTCACCGAGTTGCTGGAGTTCAAGCGCAGTTACGACGCGAATGTCAGCCTCGCCAGTTGTTTGCCATCGGTGTTTGCCCAGGGTCCGGCGCGTTATCAAGGCCTGGGTTTGCGCGACCTGTGCGATCAATTGCACGGCTGTTACCGCAGCAACGCCACCGCCAGGCACCTCAAGCGCATGTACACGGTGTTGCCGGAAATCGCGATGAAACCCGCCGATGCCTACGACCAATTGGTAAGGGGCGAAGTGGAGGCCGTGTCCATTGATGCCTTGCCAGGACGCATTGCAGCCGTGATGCTGGTGCCTTATCCACCGGGCATTCCGTTGATCATGCCGGGCGAGCGCTTTACCGAGTCGACCCGGTCGATCATTGACTACCTGGCGTTTGCCCGGACGTTCGATAGCAGTTTTCCCGGTTTTGTTGCCGATGTTCACGGGTTACAACACGAAGACGACGGCAGTGGTCGTTGTTACACCGTCGATTGCATCAAGGGTTAAGGATGTTTATGCAAGCTGTAATGAACCCGAAGTATCCAGGGCTCAGTGTGCGGGTCGCCGACGAGGGCTTCGACGCCTACGTGTGGGGCAATGATTTCAGCTTTGAGGTCAGTGCCTATGGCGTGCCGGAGATGGGCAGGCGGGTCGATCAATGGCCCGTGGAGCGCATCGTGCCGTACCGCAAGTGCTATGGCATCGACCCGGAAGAATTCGCCAGTTTTCGCGATGCGCCGGACAGTGCGATCTTCATGGCCTACCTGGATGATCGTGCGGTCGGGCATATCGTGGTCAGCACCAATTGGAACGGCTTTGCCCACGTTGACGAACTGGCGGTGGCCTTGCCTGCCCGTCGGCACGGGGTGGCCAAGGCGCTGCTGGATGTGGCGCAGTTCTGGAGCCGCAAGAAAAACCTGCCGGGCATGATGCTGGAGACCCAGAACAACAACCTGGGTGCCTGCCGTCTGTATGAGCGTTGCGGCTACGTGATGGGCGGGATCGACCACCTGCGCTATCGCGGCATCGACCCGCAAACCCGTGAAGTGGCGATTTTCTGGTATCGGTTGTTCAAGACCGACGCCGAGCGGCGTTAACTTTCCAGCAGGCCCTGGGCCTTTTGCGTGACGATCTCCAGCAACGCATTCAGCGCAGGCGAGGTCACGCCATCCTTGAGTGTCAGCGCATACAGGCTGACCAGGATCGGCGGCGACACCGGGCATGTATCCAGGCCCGCCTCGCGTGCACCAAACGCAGTGAACGGGTCGACAATCGCCAGGCCTTCGCCGGCTTCCACCATGCTGCGCATCATCTGATAGGTCTGCACCCGCGTCTGCACCACCGGCACCGGGCGCAAGGCTTGCAGCTTGGCGTCCAACAGGCGGCTGAGCGGGTCGTGTCCTTCGAGCCCGATCATCGCTTGCCCGGCCAGGTCCTGCAGCGCAATGTACTTCTGCTTGGGCTTGAGCCAGCCGTGGGGCGCCAGCAATTGCAATTTGCCTTGGGCCAGCACCGTGCTGTGGATTTGCGGGTGTTCCGGGTCATGCAGGCTCAGGCCCACCTCGGCCTCGTGCAGCAACAGGCTGCGCACGATTTCCCGGGTTGGCTGGCTCGACAGGTTGCACGGCGTGTCCTGGAAGCGTCGGCGCAGCAGCGCGATGCTCTGGGGCAGCAGTTGATTGGCCAGGGGCGGCGTGCACAAGGCGCGCAGGGTGGGGGCGTGATGGTGTTTCAAGCGGCTGGCCAGGCGTTGCACCGGTTCCAGGGCTTCGTACACATGGGCGATTTCTGCCTGCAACTCCAGGGTTTCCCGTGTCGCCTGCAAACGCCCGCGCACACTGGCAAACAGCATGAAGCCCAATTGCCGCTCGGCCTCCTTGAGGGCCGCGTCGACATCGCCCACGGGAAGTTGCAGCCATTCGGCGGCGGTGCCGAGGTGTCCGGTCTGCAGGATGGCCTGAATCACTTCGATATGACGTAAACGCATGGCCGGAGTCTATGTGCAGCGCCGTGGGGATTCAATGGTGCATGCCGTCGTGCGCAAAAAAGACGGTGTGGGTCGTGTACATCGCTGGCGTTCAGCCAGGACCTCACTAGAATGGCGAGTCTGATCATCAACGACCAATGCCGATTACCGGCACATACAACAAAAACAGGTCTGGTCTCATATGCCTCTGCCCTCGACATTTCTCGGGGTAACGGTCAAGCAACTGCTGGTCCTGGTGACCGTAGGGTGCGTGGCTGCTTATCTCTTCAGCAATCACGAAGAATCAGCCCCGGAAAACCTCACGCTTGAGGCATTTATCCGTGCCCAGGAGCAAGTCGCCGCGCAGGTCGGCACGGTGCTGGGCATGACGCAGGTCAAGCAGGTGGTGGCGTATCCGGGGTACAACTCGCCGGGCTACAGGCGGGTGATGTACGCGGTGGAAGGCGAGCGGGGCCGGTTGATGGTGACGCTCAAGCAAGTGGACGGTGAGTCGGGGCTTGAAGTGACGGAAATTCGCAACCCGTGACCGCCCGGCCCAGTCGATGCCGTCAACGGCCGGGACTGAGCAGGTACGCCTGGGCGATCAAGCTTATGAGGCGAGGACGGTCTGCGATTCGCGGACGATAATGGTCCCCGACTGAATCAGCTTGAACTCATCGCCTTCGAGTTTTTCTACCCGGTCGCCAATGGCCAGCTTGTAGGTGGTGGTGGGTGCCGAGCCAGCCAGGTCGCCTTGCGCCGGGTTGGATTCCTGGAACTCATGCACCGAATACACGCGTCCTTCTGCGTCTCTGGCATGAAACTGTCCGACTAGTACTGCTGCCATCTGTTTAGAACCTCTGGAGATAAACACTCAATTCGCGGTGCTGTAGACCGTCATAAAGAGGGGGAGTTTACCTATTGAAAAAAAATACTATTCGCTGACATTTTCAGACTGTTCCTACGCATCAAATCGCGGGCCAAACGTCTGGAGGATTATCAAAACCTTCTGGTGAACGCACTGCGAAGCCTTTATAACTACAAGCTCCCTTAGTCAGACGTCGAGAAACCCAATGAGCAAGGTCTATACGATTGCCGTCCTGGTTGGCAGCCTGAGAAAAGACTCGATCAACCGCAAGGTCGCCCTGGCACTGGCCGAACTGGCCCCCGCCAACCTGAAGTTGAACATTGTGGAAATTGGCGATTTGCCGCTCTACAACGAGGACATCGACGGGGCATCACCGCCCGCAGCCTACAGTACTTTCCGTCAGCAGGTACGTTCATCCGACGCGGTGTTGTTTGTGACACCGGAGTACAACCGCTCCGTCCCCGCGCCGTTGAAGAATGCGATTGACGTCGGCTCCCGTCCTTATGGCCAAAGCGCCTGGAGCGGCAAGCCGGGGGCGATCATCAGCGTATCGCCGGGCGCCGTTGGCGGTTTTGGCGCCAACCACCATCTGCGCCAGTCCCTGGTGTTCCTCGATGTGGCATGCATGCAGCAGCCGGAAGCCTACCTGGGCGGAGCGGGCAGCGTGTTCGATGACGCCGGCAAGGTGTCGGAAAAGACCAGGCCGTTCCTGCAGGCATTTATTGATGCCTACGGCAAATGGGTAGAAAAACAGACAGCTTGAATCGGCGCCCATTGTCCACTGTGGGAGAGGGCAAGCCCTGACGCCAGTCAGTTAAGCCTGACGCCGGTCAGTCAAGGATGAACACTGTAAATGTGGTGAGCGGGCTTGCCCCGCGCTGGGCTGCGTAGCAGCCCTAAAACACAGTCCAGGACCTGCCTGGCACACTGCAGCGCTCTTATTGGGGCTGCTGCGCAGCCCAGCGCGGGGCAAGCCCGCTCACTACAGGTTACTGTTTGCCGGTTCTATCTCTTAGCTGATCGGCGTTAGGGCAAGCCCGCTCCCGCCGTGTTGGATCAGCGCAACCAGTTAGTCCGCGCCAATTCGATCACTTCATCTCCACGCCCACTCATCACCGCCTTGAGCATGTACAGGCTGAAGCCCTTGGCCTGTTCCAGCTTGATGCTCGGCGGCATCACCAGTTCCTGGGTGGCCGTCACCACATCCACCAGCACCGGGCCATCATGGGCCAGGGCGCGGCGCAATGCCGGTTCCAGGTCTTCCGATTGCTCCACGCGAATGCCGAGGATGCCCATGGCGTTGGACATGGCGGCGAAGTCCGGGTTTTTCAGCTCGGTGCCGGCATCCAGATAACCTGCGGCCTTCATTTCCATGGCGACAAAGCCCAGGGACGAGTTATCGAACACGATCACTTTTACAGGCAATTTCAGCTGCGCCAGTGAAATGAAATCCCCCATCAGCATGGCAAAACCGCCGTCGCCGGACATCGAGATCACCTGGCGTCCCGGGAAGGCCGCCTGCGCGCCAATCGCCTGGGGCATGGCGTTGGCCATCGAGCCATGGTTGAACGAGCCGATCAGGCGGCGCTTGCCATTCATTTTCAGGTAGCGCGCGGCCCACACGGTCGGCGAGCCCACGTCGGCGGTGAAGATCGCATCGTCGTCCGCCAGTTCGCAGAGCAAACGCGCCACGTATTGCGGGTGGATCGGCCGGTTGGCCTTTGACGGTTGCGCCAGGTCGTCCAGGCCTTGGCGGGCTTTTTCGTAGTGCTTCAGCGAGGTCTCGAGGAAGTTGCGGTCGGTCTTGCGGGTCAGGCGCGGCAGCAGGGCGCCGATGGTCTCGCTCACATCGGCAGCGATGCCCAGGTCCAGCGTGGCGCGACGGCCCAGGGCCTGGGGGTTGCGGTCGACCTGGATGATTTTGGCAGCGGTAGGGTAGAACTGGCGGTACGGGAAGTCAGTGCCGAGCATGATCAGCGTGTCGCAGTCGAGCATGGCGTGGTAGCCGGAGCTGAAGCCGATCAGGCCGGTCATGCCCACATCAAATGGGTTGTCCCATTCCACATGCTCCTTGCCGCGCAGGGCGTGCACCACCGGTGCCCCCAGCGTGTCGGCCAGGGCCACCACCTGATCATGGGCACCGGCACAGCCACTGCCGCACAGCAGGGTGACTTTCTTGCTGCTTTCAAGGATCTCGGTCAGGCGCTGCAGGTCCTGTTCCGCCGGCAGGGTACGCGGTGCGTGCAGGGCCGGCCAGGGCTTGAGCGTGTCTTCGACTTCCAGCAACGATACGTCCCCCGGAATCACCACCACCGCCACGCCGCGGTTGAGGATCGCCGAACGCATGGCACGGTGCAGCACGTGTGGCATCTGCTCGGGGTTGGTGACCAGCTCGATAAAGTGGCTGCACTCCTTGAACAGTTCCTGGGGATGAGTCTCCTGGAAGTAATTCAGGCCGATCTCGGAGGAGGGGATTTGTGCGGCAATCGCCAGCACCGGCACATGGTTGCGATGGCAATCGAACAGGCCATTGATCAAGTGCAGGTTGCCCGGCCCGCAGCTGCCGGCGCACACCGTCAGTTCACCCGTGGCCGCCGCTTCGGCACCGGCGGCGAAGGCGGCGACTTCTTCGTGGCGCACGTGCATCCACTCGATGCTGTCCATGGTGCGCAGGGCGTCGGTGAGGCCGTTGAGGCTGTCGCCGGTCAGGCCCCAGATGCGCTTGATCCCCGCCTGTTCAAGGGTGGTCGCCAATTGCTGGGCCAGGTTGATTTTCGCCATGAAGAACTCCAATCGTCAGTGAGGTTAAAAGCTGCTGATCAATAGGGGACAGTTCGATCACGGCGAATGCTCCGTCTTTAATGTGAAGATTGCGTCATGGTTGCGCGGTATTGCCGGGTGCGCCGGGCGATAAACCATTGGTCACACGCCAGCGCCAGCCATGGCACGACATTGGGTTTAGGCAGACGACCGCGACTCAGGCGGCGCATCTGGTCCCGCACCACGGCCAGGGTGGCGAGGGCGGCCAAGGGTTTGCGTTTCCAACTGATCGGCTTGAGTTGCGGGTTGAGGTCGCGCCCCTCGTGCCAGTGCTTGATCAGTTGCGGTTCCAGGGTCAGGGCGGTAGCGATGCCGGCCATGGCGATGCCGCTGTCCAGCACTTGTTGCACGATGGGCAGGCGACGAATGCCGCCGGTGACCATCAGCGGCATCTTGGCGATGGTCGCCAGTTCCTTGGCGAACTCCAGGAAATACGCTTCGCGGGCCAGGGTGCGGCCGTCCCGCGCTTCGCCTTGCATGGCCGGGGCTTCGTAGCTGCCGCCGGATAATTCCAGCAGGTCGATGGGCAGCGGGTTGAGCATCTCGACCACGGCGCGCGCGTCGTTGGCGTCGAAGCCGCCGCGCTGGAAGTCGGCCGAATTGAGTTTGACCGCCACACAGAATGAAGGACTGACGCTGGCACGCACGGCGTGGATCACTTCCAGCAGCAGGCGTGCGCGGTTTTCCAGGGGGCCGCCCCAACGGTCAGTGCGTTGGTTGCTGAGTGGGGAGAGAAACTGGCTGAGCAGGTAGCCGTGCGCGCCGTGGATCTGCACCCCGGTGAACCCGGCTTTCTCGGCCAGGCGTGCGCTGGTGGCGAAGCGTTTGATCACGTCTTGAATGTCGTCTTCGGTCATGGCCCTGGGCTTGGCGAACATCTTCGAAAAGCTGCCGAGGTCCAGTGCAATCGCGGAGGGCGCCAGGGCCTGCTGGCCGAGGTTGGCCATGGTCTGGCGCCCCGGATGGCTGAGCTGTACCCAAAAGTGCACGCCCTTGTCGCGGGCCACGGCGGCCCACTCGCGAAAGCTGCCCAGGTGCTGTTCGTCTTCGAGGGCAACGCCGCCGGGACCGGTCATGGCGCGGCGGTCGATCATCACATTGCCGGTCAGCAGCAGGCCGGGCTCGCCGTCCGCCCAGGTCTTGTACAACTGCTTCAATTCGCGGGAGGGCGCCTGTTGCGCATCCGCCATGTTTTCTTCCATCGCCGCCTTGGCGATACGGTTGGCGAGAACTTGGCCATTGGGCAGTTGCAAGGGTTCAAAGGGTGACATGGGTTGACTCCTGAGCACGGGAGGCCTCAGGCTAAGCTTAAAGTTAACTTTAATGTCAAGCAGGCGTGTTGATGAATATTGGAGAGCTGGCAAAACAGAGCGGGCTGGCGGCGTCGCGTATCCGTTTCTATGAAGCCGAAGGGCTGATCAGCCAGGTGGGGCGCCAGGCCAATGGCTATCGCCGCTATGCACCGGAGGCCTTGCAGACGCTGCGCTTGATTCAGAGCGCGCAGCAGGCCGGTTTCACCTTGCAGGAACTCAAGGCGCTGATGCCGGCCCCCGGCGAGCACAAGCGCGACGAGCTGATCGAGGCGCTCGAGCGCAAGGTCGAGCAGATTGAAGCGATGCAGGCGCAACTGGCGCACAGCAAGGCGCAGTTAGTCGGGGTGATCGACGCGGTACGCGCGCAACCGGAAGGTGTGCCGTGTTCGATGGGGCAGAAGCAGGTGCTGGCGTCGATCAAACTCAACTCATAAAAAAGCCCTGGCATGCCAGGGCTTTTTCATTTGTACAGACTCAGCGACGACGGAACAGCGGCAGCGGTTCATCCGTTGCAGCCTGGTACGTCACCGAGAAGTCCTTGAGGCTTTCCAGCGCTTCGTACGGGTCTTTGTCGGCGCGCAAGGCGAAGGCATCGAACCCGCAACGGCGCAGGTAGAACAGCTGGTCGCGCAGCACGTCGCCAATGGCCCGCAGCTCGCCTTTGTAACCGTAGCGGTCACGCAACAGGCGTGCGTTGGAATAGTTGCGACCGTCGGTGAAGGCCGGGAAGTTCAGGGCGATGACCTGGAAGTGTTCCACGTCAGCGCCGATCTCTTCGGCTTCTTCATCGGCGTCCAGCCACACACCCAGGCCGCCGTCGCGGGCCTTGAGGGCGTGGCCGTGTTCGCGCCACAGGGCCAGCGGCACGATCAGGTCGTCGCAGTTGGAGATGCCGTCGAAGCTCGCGTCCTTGGGCAGCAGGTGCCAGGTTTCGTCGAGTACTTCGTTGTTCTTAATGATTCGCTGCATAGACGCGCTCCTTGAACAGGTCAATGCCGATGCGCTGGTAGGTGTCGATGAAACGCTCATCTTCGGTGCGCTGTTCGATGTACACGTCGATCAGCTTGCCGATCACCTCGGGCATGGCTTCCTGGGCGAAGGACGGGCCGAGGATCTTGCCCAGGCTCGCATCGCGGCTGGCGCTGCCACCCAGGGACACTTGGTAGAATTCTTCGCCTTTCTTGTCCACGCCCAGGATGCCGATGTGGCCGACGTGGTGGTGACCACAGGCGTTCATGCAACCGGAGATGTTCAGGTCCAGCTCGCCGATGTCGAACAGGTAGTCCAGGTCGTCGAAACGGCGCTGGATCGATTCGGCGATCGGGATCGACTTGGCGTTGGCCAGGGAGCAGAAATCGCCCCCTGGGCAGCAGATGATGTCGGTCAGCAGGCCGATGTTCGGCGTGGCGAAACCGCCTTCGCGCAGTTCGCCCCACAGGGTGAACAGTTGGCTCTGCTCAACGTCCGCGAGGATGATGTTCTGCTCGTGGGAGGTGCGCAGCTGGCCGAAGCTGTAGCGCTCGGCCAGGTCGGCGACGGCGTCCAGCTGCTTGTCGGTGATGTCGCCCGGTGCAACACCGGTCGGTTTCAGCGACAGGGTCACGGCCACATAGCCCGGCTTTTTGTGCGCCAGGGTGTTGCGGGTGCGCCAGCGCGCAAAGCCCGGGTGCTGCTGGTCGAGCGCTGCGAGCTCGGCATCCTGATTGCTCAGGGCCTTGTACTCAGGATCGACGAAGTGCTTGGCCACACGGTGCACTTCGGCGTCGGTCAGGGTGGTCTGGCCGCCGCGCAGGTGCTCCATCTCGGCCTCGACTTTCTGGGCGAACACCTCAGGGGTCAGCGCCTTGACGAGGATCTTGATCCGCGCCTTGTATTTGTTGTCACGACGGCCGTAGCGGTTGTAGACCCGCAGGATGGCGTCGAGGTAGCTCAACAGGTCCTGCCACGGCAGGAACTCGTTGATGAACGCACCCACCACCGGGGTACGGCCCAGGCCGCCACCCACCAGGACACGGAAACCCAGCTCGTCGGCCGCGTTGTACACCGGCTCCAGGCCGATATCGTGCACTTCGATGGCGGCACGGTCCGAGGTCGAGCCATTGATGGCGATCTTGAACTTGCGCGGCAGGTAGGCGAATTCGGGGTGGAAGGTGGTCCATTGACGGACGATTTCACACCACGGGCGTGGGTCGATCAGCTCGTCGGCGGCAACCCCGGCGAATTGGTCGGTGGTCACGTTGCGCAGGCAGTTACCACTGGTCTGAATGGCGTGCATCTGCACGGTGGCCAGTTCAGCCAGGATGTCCGGCACATCTTCCAGCGCCGGCCAGTTGAACTGCACGTTCTGGCGGGTACTGATGTGGGCATAGCCTTTGTCGAAGTCGCGGGCAATCTTGGCCATCATGCGGGTCTGGCGCGAAGTCAGTTGGCCATACGGCACGGCCACCCGCAGCATCGGCGCAAAGCGCTGAACATAAAGGCCATTTTGCAGGCGCAGAGGGCGGAACTCTTCTTCGCTCAGTTCACCTGCTAGGTAGCGTCGGGTCTGATCACGGAACTGCTTGACGCGGTCCTCGATGATGCGCTGATCGTATTCGTCGTATACGTACATATAGGTCCTGTTCTCGGCAAATCTGCGCGCACGGCCGCGCACTCCCAACGGAGCCGGCGCACGATACCAGTTTGCGTTTATGCGCAAAAGTGATGTTTGAGTATATGCACATAACCAAAATGACTAATGAGAAGGGTTATCGTGATACCCACATTTGTCATGCGGGCAATCGTGAACTTTACTGTGAGCGTGTTTGAGTGCAATCACCTATAAAACCGACAAGAGGCGATGCAATGAGCAATCCGACCAAAGCCCGTAAACCTGACAGTACCGTTGATGCCTGGGCCATTCTGTTCCTGATCATTCTGGTGGTGGGAACGGCCGTTTTCTGGGTCAGCCACCAATAAAGGACGTTGATTGAGCCTCGATTGGTTCAGGCATTGCCACTATCATGGCGGCCTATTTTCGAGGCTCAAGCATCCATGTTGAAGGTGTTGATTACGTGTGTCTGGTTGCTGGGATCGACGTGTGGGGCGATGGCTCATGCAACGTCGGTGGTGTTTCTCAACCCGGGCATGTCGACGGAAACCTTCTGGGTCAGCTACGCGCAATTCATGCAGGCCGCCGCCAAGGACCTCGGCCTGGACTTGCGCGTGCGTTATGGCGAGCGTGATGCCGACAACACGCTAGCCCAGGCGCGTGAGGTGCTGCAAGGCAGTCAGCGGCCTGATTACCTGGTGCTGGTGAATGAGCAGTACGTTGCACCGCAGATCCTGCGCATGGCCGAGGGCAGTGGCGTCAAGCTGCTGGTGGTGAACAGCGCGCTGACCTCCGATCAGGTGCAATTGCTGGGAACCCGCCGTGGCATCCGTCTGATCGGCAGCCTGGTGGCTGACGATGAACAGGCTGGCTACCTGATGCTCCGCGACCTGTTGCGCCAGCACGGTCCGGTTGCCCCCGGCCAATCCCTCGATCTGCTGGCCTTTTCCGGCGTCAAGACCACGCCGGTTGCGCAATTGCGTGAGCGCGGCATGCGTCGGGCGCTGGCCGAACATCCCGAGGTGCGCCTGCGTCAGTTGGTCTACGGCGAATGGAACCGCGAACGCGCCTTCGAACAAGCGACGCAACTGTTCAAACGCTACCCGCAGACGGCGCTGGTGTGGTCGGCCAACGATCAGATGGCGCTGGGCGCCATGCAGGCGCTGCAGGGCAGTGGGCGGTTACCGGGCAGGGACGTGCTGTTCAGCGCGGTCAACAGCTCGCCGGAGATCCTGCAGGCGCGCCTGGATGGACGCTTGTCGTCCCTGGTCGCCGGGCATTTCACCGTGGGCGGCTGGGCCATGGTGTTGGTCCATGACGATGCCAAGGGCCTGGACATTGGCGCCTATGGCGGACGCGACCGGCAGTTGGCGTTGTTCCAATTGATCGATGCCAGCCAGGCGCAGCGCTTGTTGGGGCCGACACCCTCGGTGAATTTCCGCGCGTTGTCCGCCCAGGACAAGCCCCTGTCCTATCGTTACCCGTTCAGCCTGCACCTGCTGCTGCGCTAGACGCCGGCCAGGTGCAGCACCAGCTTGACGATGCCGAACAGCGTCAAGGCGAATACTGCTGTGAACAGAATGCCCAGGATCACGAAGTGGCTGGGTTTGCCGTGGGTGAAGTCGCGGGCGCGATTCTTGCCGCTCTGCACGCCAAAGGCGGCGGCCATGACGCTGTGGAGCATCTGCCAGAAGGTCGGCGGCTTGTTGTTGACTGGATCGTCCATACATCCCTCGACACAAGGTGTGTGAGGGACAGCATAGACAATCCAGGCCGGCTTAGTTGTCGTAGCCCAGGTTCGGCGCCAGCCAGCGCTCGGTCACGGCCAGGTCCTGGCCCTTGCGCGCGGTGTAGCTGGTCACCTGGTCCTTGTCGACCTTACCGACGGCAAAGTACTGCGCCTGCGGGTGGGCGAAGTACCAGCCGCTGACTGCCGCCGCCGGGAACATCGCGTAGTGCTCGGTGAGGAACACGCCGCTGCGCCCAGCGTGCATTTCGCGGGCCTCGGGGTCGAGCAGTTGGAACAACTGGGCTTTCTCGGTGTGGTCCGGGCACGCCGGGTAACCGGGGGCAGGGCGGATGCCGCTGTACTGCTCCTTGATCAGCGCCTCGTTGTCCAGTTGCTCGTCCTTGGCGTAGCCCCAGTGTTCCTTGCGCACCTGCTGGTGCAGCCACTCGGCACAGGCCTCGGCCAGGCGGTCGGCCAGGGCCTTGACCATGATCGAGTTGTAGTCGTCGCCCGCGTCCTGGTAAGCCTTGGCCACGTCTTCGGCACCGATGCCGGCGGTGGTGATGAAGCCACCGATGTAGTCGGTCACGCCGCTGTCCTTGGGCGCGACGAAGTCGGCCAGGGAGAAGTTCGGCTTGCCGTCGGTCTTGATGATCTGCTGGCGCAGGTGGTGCAGCCTGGCAATCGGCTGGCCGTCTTCGCCGTAGACTTCGAGGTCATCGTCCTGCACCTGGTTGGTCGGCCAGAAACCGAATACCGCGCGGGCGCTGATGAGTTTTTCGTCGATCAGCTTCCTGAGCATTTCCTGGGCGTCGGCGTACAGCGCGGTGGCGGCTTCACCCACCACTTCATCGGTCAGGATGCGCGGGAACTTGCCGGCCAGGTCCCAGGAGATAAAGAACGGGGTCCAGTCGATGTACTCGGCCAGGGCGTTGAGGTCGATATTGTCCAACACCCTTGAGCCGGTGAAGGTTGGCTTGACCGGCGTGTAGGTGCTCCAGTCGAACTGCGGCTTCTTGGCGATGGCCGCCGGGTAGCTCAGGCGTTCGGTGCGCGCGCTGCGGTTGGAGGTGCGTTCACGCACGTCGATGTATTCCAGGCGGGTCTTCTCGACGAAGCCGGCCTTCAATTCCTTGGACAGCAGCTGCGTGGCCACGCCCACCGCACGGGAGGCGTCGGTGACGTAGATCACCGCGTCGTTGCTGTACTTGGGCTCGATCTTCACCGCCGTGTGCGCCTTGGAGGTGGTCGCGCCGCCGATCATCAGCGGCAGGTGGAAGTCCTGGCGCTGCATCTCGCGGGCCACATGCACCATCTCGTCCAGGGACGGCGTGATCAGGCCGGACAGCCCGATAATGTCGCACTTCTGCTCCTTGGCCACCTGCAGGATCTTCTCGGCCGGCACCATCACGCCGAGGTCGACGATGTCATAGCCGTTGCAGCCGAGTACCACGCCGACGATGTTCTTGCCGATGTCATGCACGTCGCCCTTCACCGTGGCCATCAGGATCTTGCCCTTGGCTTCCGGCTTGTCGCCTTTTTCCAGCTCGATGAACGGGATCAAGTGGGCCACGGCCTGCTTCATCACGCGGGCGGATTTCACCACCTGAGGCAGGAACATCTTGCCGGCGCCGAACAGGTCGCCAACGATGTTCATGCCGGACATCAGCGGGCCTTCGATCACCTCGATAGGGCGGGCGAACGACAGCCGCGATTCTTCGGTGTCTTCGACGATATGGGTGGTGATGCCCTTGACCAGCGCGTGTTCCAGGCGCTTGTTGACCGGCCAGCCGCGCCACTCTTCGGTCTCGGCTTCTTTTACGCTGCCGTCGCCCTTGTACTTGTCGGCGATGGCGAGGAGGGCGTCGGTGCCTTCCGGGGTGCGGTTGAGCACCACGTCTTCCACGGCATCGCGCAGCTCGGCCGGGATCTGGTCGTAGATCTCCAGCTGGCCGGCGTTGACGATACCCATGGTCAGGCCGTTGCGGATCGCATACAGCAGGAACACCGAGTGGATCGCCTCCCGCACCGGGTTGTTGCCGCGGAACGAGAACGACACGTTGGACACGCCACCGGAGGTCAGCGCATACGGCAGCTCGTCGCGGATATAGGCGCAGGCGTTGATGAAATCGACGGCGTAGTTGTTGTGCTCTTCGATGCCGGTGGCGACCGCGAAGATGTTCGGGTCGAAGATGATGTCTTCGGGTGGGAAGCCGACTTCATCCACCAGGATGTCGTAGGAGCGCTTGCAGATTTCCTTCTTGCGCGCTTCGGTGTCGGCCTGGCCGGCCTCGTCGAAGGCCATCACCACCACGGCGGCGCCGTAGCGTTTGCACAGCTTGGCGTGGTGAATGAACTGCTCGACGCCTTCCTTCATGCTGATGGAGTTGACGATGCCCTTGCCCTGGATGCACTTGAGGCCGGCTTCGATCACTTCCCACTTGGAGGAGTCGATCATGATCGGTACGCGGGAGATGTCCGGCTCGCCGGCAATCAGATTGAGGAAGGTCACCATGGCCTTCTTCGAATCGAGCATGCCCTCGTCCATGTTGATGTCGATCACCTGGGCGCCGGCTTCCACCTGTTGCAGGGCGACTTCCAGGGCTTCGGTGTAGTTGTCCTCGCGGATCAGGCGGGCGAAACGCGCAGAACCGGTGATATTGGTGCGCTCGCCGACGTTGACGAACAATGAGCTGCGATCAATGGTGAACGGCTCCAGGCCCGACAGGCGACAGGCCTTGGGGATGTCCGGGATGATGCGCGGCGCGTAGCCGGCCACGGCCTTGGCGATGGCTTCGATATGGCCCGGGGTGGTGCCGCAGCAGCCGCCGACGATATTGAGGAAGCCGCTCTGGGCGAACTCTTCGATGACCTTGGCGGTTTCCGACGGCAGTTCGTCGTACTCGCCGAATTCATTGGGCAGCCCGGCGTTGGGGTGCGCGGACACATGGGTGTTGGCTTTGTTGGACAGCTCTTCCAGGTACGGGCGCAGCTCGCTGGCGCCGAGGGCGCAGTTCAGGCCCACGGAAATCGGCTTGGCGTGGGCCACGGAGTTCCAGAAGGCTTCGGTGGTCTGGCCCGACAGGGTGCGGCCGGAGGCGTCGGTGATGGTGCCGGAGATCATGATCGGCAATTCGATACCGAGCGTTTCGAACACACCCTGCACGGCGAAGATCGCGGCCTTGGCGTTGAGGGTGTCGAAGATGGTCTCGATCAGGATCAGGTCGGCGCCGCCTTCGATCAGGCCTTGGGTGGCCTCGGTGTAGTTCTCCACCAGTTCATCGAAGGTAACGTTGCGGTAGCCGGGGTTGTTCACATCGGGCGACAGCGAGCAGGTGCGGCTGGTCGGGCCGAGGACGCCGGCGACGAAACGCGGCTTGGCCGGGTTCTCGGCGGTCTTGGCATCGGCGATCCTGCGCGCCAGGCGTGCGCCTTCGACGTTCAGTTCATAGGCCAGTTCTTCCATGCCGTAGTCGGCCATGGAGATGCGGGTGGCGTTGAAGGTGTTGGTTTCGAGGATGTCCGCACCGGCATCCAGGTAGGCCTTCTCGATTCCGCCGATCACGTCCGGGCGGGTGAGCACCAGCAGGTCGTTGTTGCCCTTGACGTCGCTCGGCCAGTCGGCGAAGCGTTTGCCGCGGTAGTCGTGTTCTTCCAGTTTATAGCTCTGGATCATCGTGCCCATGCCGCCGTCGAGGATCAGGATGCGTTCCTTGAGGGCGTGGTGAAGGGCTTGCAGACGAGCGCTACGATCGGACATGGGACTACTCTGGTCAGGCATTACGGAGGGCGTGGATCATAACAAACCTGTGCGGATTTGCGGCATGCCGGGCTTTTGCATGAATATCGCTCATGTTGAGCGGGGGCATGGCCCGGTAGAATCACCGCCACTTTAAACCGCACGCATTGAATCGGGACCGGATACATGTCACTTCGTCTTATCGTCAGCGCCGTCCTGGCATTGATAGCCAGCAGCGCTCTGGCAGAAGGTCCCGCTCCGGCGATCTCGTATACCCGCGACATCCAGCCGATCTTCACCGAGAAATGCGTGGCCTGCCATGCGTGCTATGACTCCGCGTGCCAGCTCAACCTGGGCAGTGCCGAGGGTGCGGCGCGCGGTGCGACCAAAGTGCCGGTCTACGACGGCGAGCGCAGCCAGGCCACACCCACCACGCGCTTGTTCTATGACGCCTTCGGCAAGCAGGCCTGGCAGCAGAAGGGCTTTTATTCGGTACTCGACGCCCAGGGCAGCCAGGCCGCGTTGATGGCGCGCATGCTGGAGCTGGGGCATACCGCAGCGCTGAAGCCCAATGCCAGGTTGCCCGAAGAGATCGTATTGGGCCTGAACCGCGAAAACATGTGCGCCACCCCGGGCGAGTTCAACGCCTATGCCGGTGCCCATCCCAAGGAAGGCATGCCGTTGGCGGTCACCGGCCTGAGTGACCAGCAGTACCAGACCCTGCAACGCTGGCTGGCCTCCGGTGCACCGATTGACCAGCAAGGCGTGGCCCCCAGCGCCCGGGAAGCCGCGCAAGTGCTGCAATGGGAAAACCTGCTCAACGCCCCCGGCGCGCGGGAAAGCCTGGTGGCCCGCTGGTTGTTCGAGCACCTGTTCATTGCGCATCTGTATTTCGAAGACGGTGAGCCTGGGCATTTCTTCCAGTGGGTGCGCTCGCGTACCCCCAGCGGCCAGCCGATTGACCTGATCAATACCCGTCGCCCCAATGACGATCCCGGCACCCGCGTGTACTACCGCCTGTGGCCCGTGGAAGGGGTGATCGTCCACAAGACCCACATCACCTACCCCCTCAGCGCGGAAAAAATGGCGCGGGTCAAAGCCCTGTTCTACAGCGGCGACTGGCAGGTCAGTGCCTTGCCCGGCTACGGTCCCGGCCGGCGGGCCAACCCTTTCGAGACGTTCGAGGCGATTCCGGCCCAGGCGCGTTACCAGTTCATGCTGGATAACGCCGAATACTTTGTGCGCACGTTTATTCGCGGGCCGGTGTGCCGCGGGCAAATTGCCACGGATGTGATCCGCGACAATTTCTGGGCGTTGTTCCAGGCGCCCGACCACGACCTGTACATCACCGATGCCCGCTATCGCGGGCAGGCCACGCCGTTGCTGGCGATGCCAGGGCAGAATGATGACGTGGGCAGTGTGCTCAGCCTGTGGCTCGAATACCGCGATAAGCGCAACCAGTACGAAGCCCTGCGGCGAGACAGCTATGCCGAGTTGCCGGCGCCCAGTTGGTCGACCCTGTGGGCCGGCAATGACAATGCCCTGTTAAGCATCTTCCGCCACTTCGACAGCGCCTCGGTCAATAAGGGCCTGATCGGTGAAGTCCCGCAGACACTGTGGTTGTTCGACTATCCGTTGCTCGAACGCACCTATTACCAACTGGTGGTCAATTTCGATGTGTTCGGCAACGTATCGCACCAGGCCCAGACCCGGCTGTACTTCGACCTGATCCGCAACGGTGCCGAGCAGAACTTCCTGCGCCTGATGCCGGCCGATAGCCGCGATGCCTTTATGGATGATTGGTACCAGAACAGCGGCAAGATCAAGCTGTGGCTGGATTACGAAGCCATCGACGACGACACGCCTACCGCCTTGCACCTGGATAAGAAGGACCCCAAGCGCGACTTCGCCAACCAGTTGCTTGCCCGCTACGGTGACCTGAATGCCAGCCCGGATCCGATCAATCGTTGCGGGGGCGCGTTTTGTTCGCGCGACGGTATCGACCCGGCGCTGCAGGACGCCGAACAGGCGCTCAGCCGCCTGACTTCACGCCCGGCGGCGGGGCTCAAGGTGATTGACCAGTTACCTGAAGCGACGATGCTGCGCGTCGAAACCGCCAGCGGTAAGCGCGTGGTCTACAGCCTGCTGCGCAATCGCGCCCACAGTAACGTGGCATTTCTGCTGGGTGAGGCTTATCGCTATCAGCCTGGCCTGGACACACTGACCCTTTACCCTGGAGTGCTCAGCAGTTACCCGAACTTCATGTTCAACATCCCTGCCCAGGAGGTGCCCGAATTCGTCGCCGAAATGGAGCGGGCCAAGGACGCCAATCGCTTTGAGAAAATTGTCGACCGCTGGGGCGTGCGCCGCAGCCACCCGCTGTTCTGGCAGTATTTCCACGATTTGTCCCAGTACATCCGCGAGACGACGCCGGTGGAAGAAGGGGTGCTGGATATGAACCGTTATGAAAACCTCTGACAGAGGCGAACGTCTTTTCCGACAAAATTACTCGGACTTTGTACCTGCGTAATATTTTGGCGTAAACTGCCGGCAAGCCTGTGAGGAGTTTCCATGACTGCCATAACCATTACCGACGCCGCCCACGATTACCTGGCTGACCTGCTGTCCAAGCAGAACACCCCGGGAATCGGCATCCGCGTCTTTATCACCCAGCCTGGCACCCAGTACGCCGAGACGTGCATCGCCTACTGCAAGCCCGGTGAAGAGAAACCTGAAGACACCGCCCTGGGGCTGAAAAGCTTCACCGCGTATATCGACAACTTCAGCGAAGCCTTCCTGGACGATGCCGTGGTCGACTACGCCACCGACCGCATGGGCGGCCAATTGACCATCAAGGCGCCCAACGCCAAGGTGCCTAATGTCAATGCCGACAGCCCGGTCAACGAGCGCATCAACTACTACCTGCAAACCGAGATCAACCCGGGGCTCGCGAGCCACGGCGGCCAGGTGAGCCTGATCGACGTTGTCGATGACGGCATTGCCGTATTGAAGTTCGGCGGCGGCTGCCAGGGCTGCGGCCAGGCGGACGTGACCTTGCGTGAAGGCATCGAACGGACCCTGCTGGAGCGTATTCCGGAGCTCAAGGGCGTCCGTGATGTGACGGACCACACGCAGAAAGAAAACGCCTACTACTGAGTAAGGCGTTCACTGCGAACAAAAAACGGCGCCCGTGAGCGCCGTTTTTTATTATTAAAATTCAAGCAGTTATGCCATCTATCTAACAAGTAGGATTAAGTGTGGAAGGGGTCAAGCCCCCTCCCACATTTTTTGCATTTATTCAGTTAAATCAGTGTGTTGTTGATGATTTGTGAATTAAAAAATCAATTTCGAATGTTGACTCTATCTCCCTGACAAGGAAGGTCAAATGTGGGAGGGGGCTTGCCCCCGATAGCGGTGCCTCAGTCGACTCATGAGCAGGCTGACACACCGTCATCGGGGGCAAGCCCCCTCCCACTTTTTTATTGTATTTATTCAGTTGAATCAACGTGTTATTGGTTTTTAGTGAAGTAAATAATCAAGGCCGATAAAGGTGCGCATGCCCGGCCCGATACAACGACGAGTCACTGAAACTATCACTCGCCAGTACCCGACCTACCACAATCAACGCCGTACGCCGAAAGCCCTTGGCGGCGACTTTGTCGGCAATATCGCTGAGGGTGCCCACGGCCCAATCCTGATCCGGCCATGTCGCCCGGTGAACCACGGCAATCGGGCAGTCTGCTCCGTAGTGCGGCAGCAGTTCGGCGACAATCTTCTCCAAATGGTTGACCCCCAGATGAATCGCCATGGTGGTGCCATGGCGGGCCAGGCTGTTGAAGTCTTCGCCGGCCGGCATGCGGGTTTTATCGGCGTAGCGGGTCAGGATCACGCTTTGGGCGATGTCCGGCAAGGTCAGTTCGGTCTCCAGCAACGCTGCGCAGGCGGCCACCGCGGTGACGCCGGGAATGATCTGGAAGGGGATGCCCCACTCGCGCAGGTAACGGATCTGCTCGCCAATCGCGCCATACAGGCTCGGGTCGCCGGAGTGCACGCGGGCCACATCCTGGCCGTTGGCGTGGGCAGCCTTGAACAGTTCGATGATCTGTTCCAGGTGCAGTTCGGCGCTGTTGACCACCTGCTGCGCCTGATGACCCTCCAGCACCGCCGCCGGCACCAGCGAGCCGGCATAGATGATCACCGGGCAACTGCGGATCAGGCGTTGGCCTTTGACGGTGATCAATTCCGGATCGCCGGGGCCGGCGCCGATGAAGTAGACGGTCATGGAGAATTCCTGTGGAAAAACGGGCGAGCATGAAGATTGCTCATGATCGGGACTGACGATTATCGGGATTTTAGCCGGCGCAGGCCAATGCAAAGGTGGCCTGGGCGGTTTTCTGGCGGGTGATCAACAAGCGGGCAGGGCCGCCGCAGAGCTGTTCGGCCAGGGCCAGGGCGGCACTTTCGGCGACGCCGTAACAGCCGGTATTGGCAAACGCGACCGCCGATTTGTGGCTCAGCCGGTCTTCGTAAACGGCCAGTTGCCCGGCGTTGAAGCATTGCAAGGGCAGGTCGAGCAGTCGGGCCAGGGCGAGTAACCCTGGCTCGTCCTGTTTACGGTCGATGCTGGCCAGTGCCGTGACACGCTGGCGCTCGATCCCGCCCTCGGCCAGGGCGCTGTCCAACAGGCCCAGCAGGGTGTCGACATCACAACCCCGCTGGCAACCCAGGCCGACCACCAGGGTCATGCCGAGTATTGATCGTCGCGGTTGCGGCGGAACAACCAGGCACTGATCAGGCCAAGGGCCAGCCAGAACGCCACGTTGGTCAACTGCGAAGCGATCTTGAACTGCGCTTCGAGGGCTTCCGGCGCCAGCATCGAATGGGTTTCCGGCTGCGGTGCACCGATCACATGCGGCACCACCAGGATCGCCACGCCCAGGACTTTCAGCAGCCAGTTGCGACCAAACACGATCAGGGCAATACCCACAGCCGTCGACGCAGCGGTGCCGATCCACCAGATCTGCCGTTGTGCCAGGTCGGCGGCGGCAGTGCCCGGCAGCTCCGGTGGCAGGCCCAGGGTGGGCGCCAGCACAAAGGTCGCGTAGCCGGCCAGGCCCCACAGCAAGCCTTGGGCCGTGCGGGTCGGTGCGTGCAGGGTATAGAGGCCGGCGAGCATCAAGGCGAAGCCGACGGCCACCACCAGGTTGCCGCCGGTGGTCGACAGCACACGCTGCCAGCCGTCTTCGGGCTCCCAGGCTTCGGCGTCGTGGGTGTGTGCGGCGGCGCCAGCAGCATGCTCATGGGCCACTTCAGTCGCGGCCGGGGCCTTTTCAAAGGTTTCCGCCTGCAGAATCAGCGGAGCGACCCAGAAGCTTTGCAGCAGGGTCAGCAGCAGGGCGGCCAGCAAGCCGGTGAACCCTGCGGTTTGCGCAATACGCTTGATCATGTCGGCAGGCCTCAGTGGCACGGGAACGCGGCGCTGTGGCGGGTATCGTGGGCAGCGTTGTGCACCGCCTCGATGTGCGAGAAACCGGCGAAATACACCAGGCACGCGCCGAGGATCGACGCACCGATGGCGGCGGTCAGGCGTTGGCTGAGGGTGGCGGAGCTGCTGGCGGTGTGCGAGGTGCTGCTGACGATCGACATGGCGCGTCCCTTTCAGGTGTCAGGGTGACACGAGCGCATGCAAACCCCGCGAGCCAGGCACGCAGGGTTTTAACAGCGCCCGCCCACCGCGGGTTTGTTATTCGAGGTTATTCGGGCCGGTCTCCGGGCTTGCGAGGGACACTGGGTCTACAAAACGTCGCCTTCCCATGCCGTACAGGCACAGTGGATCTGACGCTTCACTCGCTTACCGTTGCGGGGGCAGCACCGGACTCGTCATGACGCCATGACTCACCGGTTTCCCGTTTCACCCTGTGAAGGGCACCCGAAACAAGATGTGTAGGAGAGCATGGGCAGTGGGCGGGCGTCAAATAGACGACTGACGCCCCGCGGTTTACGGCAGGCGTTCCAGTGGATGTTGATCAGGCAGGGCGATGGGGCGAGTAAGAGGCCTCCATGCGTGCGTACGTAATATTGGACAAATTAAACCTGTCGTCTGGTTTGGTTGAATGCAAGAACGCGCCACGCGTTATATCCAACTGACGAAGCAGGCTAGGCCTATTAAGAAGCTCTCTGGCAACGGCTGTTGCATTGTAGGAGAAGTCTCGGGTGCTCCGTATTTCCCGTGCGGCCTCTCGCAGTTCGTTAAAGTTTACATATTCATCGTTAGCACCTTCGGCGAACTCGCGAAAATAAACTCTGACTTGCCCCAGCAAAGACCCATCGCTAAGACTTTTGAAGTCTTCAGCGATAATAGCGACATTGTTCCAGGTTGCCTCGCCGTAGGGCTCTCCACGGATGTGTGAAAAGAGTGACGTCATTAGGTCTGGGCGGCTGATGACCTCCTTCGCAAGCTCTATTTGCTCTTGTTTGGCATCTCGTCCGTCGTGTAGTTTGCCTGCCGCCATCTTTTTTAGGTCGGTCAGGCGAAAGCTGTTGCGTGCCTTACCGTTCGGGCCTTCCAGATCACGGAAATGGTCCAACAGTTCTTTGGCCAGCAACGGGTTGCTGTGGTTCTCGAAAAAGGTAATGTCTGATGGTTTTTTTTGTGCCGCTGCGAGGGGCAGAGAATCAGTTTTGGGGTGTACGTTGCCAGTCACTTCGATCGATGCCGAAGGGAGGGGCGCAGTAGTTTGAGTGCGTATTGAAAATTCCATAGTGTTTTTATCCGAGTTGGCTATGCTGCGTTAAACTTCGTCTATTGGCAAAGCTGCTCCGGGGATGGGTGGTGTTTTTCGATGTTTCTGTTCCCTGTACTCATTTGGGAACTGATTACGTTAAGTTGCAGCGCTTCTTTAATTCGTATGGACTAAATAATTAGTCTGGCTTCAAGGCGAGCTTTTACATAAGTTGCGCACTATTGCCGTCTGCACTGATATCAAAGGTTCTGAACCAAACGCCTAATGATGGGCGTCCGTTTTCAACCCCTGGATAGTGTTCAGGCGGGCGGTCAGGCCGTTTCGACATTGACCCGCTCGTACTCACTGCGTAGCCTTGCACCCTCGAGGTTCTTCGGCCCAGGCCGAAGCTAAGAAGGGAACGCGGTTCAAGCCGCGGCTGCCCCCGCAACTGTGAAGGGTTTATCTGACTGCCACGCCACTGCCACTGCGGCGGGAAGGCGCAGTCGGCGCCGGTCGCAAGACCCGCAAGCCCCAAGCCAGGAGACCTGCCTCGCCACCGATTTTCCAATTCAACCGGGCGGGGTGATCCGGTGACGAAATCCGCTTCTGCGCGCCGCAGGGCCCATCGTCCCGTATGCCCGCCCCAAAGGGCATCCGATGAAAACACTGGCCAAACTCCCCGTCACCATCGTTACCGGCTTCCTTGGCTCGGGCAAGACCACCTTGCTGCGCCATATGCTCGACAACGCCCAGGGCCGTCGCATTGCGGTGATCGTCAACGAATTCGGCGAACTGGGCATCGACGGTGAGATCCTCAAGCAGTGCTCCATCGGTTGCACCGAAGAAGAGGCCAACGGCCGCGTGTACGAGCTGGCCAACGGCTGCCTGTGCTGCACCGTGCAGGAAGAGTTCTTCCCGGTGATGCGCGAACTGGTTGCCCGTCGCGGCGACCTCGACCATATCCTCATCGAAACCTCGGGCCTGGCCCTGCCAAAACCCTTGGTACAGGCCTTCCAGTGGCCGGAAATCCGCAGCGCCTGCACGGTTGATGCGGTCATCACCGTGGTCGACAGCCCGGCCGTGGCCGCCGGCACCTTTGCCGCGTTCCCGGATCAGGTCGACGCCCAGCGCAAGCTCGACCCGAACCTGGACCATGAATCGCCGCTGCACGAGCTGTTTGCCGACCAGTTGGCCAGCGCCGACCTGGTAATCCTCAACAAATCCGACCTGATCAGCGCCGAAGACCTGGCCCGTGTGCGCCTGGAAGTCGCCGAAGAACTGCCGCCGGCGGTGAAGATCATCGAAGCCAGCAGCGGTCGCCTGCCGTTGGACGTATTGATCGGCCTGGGCGCGGGGTCCGAAGAACATATCGACGCTCGCCATAGCCACCACGATCATCACCACGAAGGTGAGGAAGATCACGATCACGACGCCTTCGATTCCATCTCCATCGACCTGCCCCAAGCCGACGAAGCGCTGCTGCTCGACGCCCTGAACCAATTGGTGGTTCAGCACGGCATCCTGCGGGTCAAGGGCTTCGCCGCCATCCCGAACAAGCCGATGCGCCTGCTGATCCAGGGTGTGGGTACGCGTTTCGACAAGCACTTCGACCGTGCCTGGGGCGCCGACGAAGCGCGCATCACGCGGCTGGTGCTGATCGGCCAGGAGCTGGACGCGGCGGGCCTCGAAGCGCAACTACGCGCCGCCCTCAGCGTTTAACCCATGCACCTGCTCAGGACTCAGCCCGGTGGTTTCGTCGCGGACGACAATATTGCCGACCTTGGCCAAACGCCCGCCGAACTGGTGATCCTGTGCAGCGGCGATTCCAGCCTGGCGCTGCTGGCCGAAGCTGCCCAGCAGTTGCCCGAGGATTACCCCAGCCTGCGCCTGGCCAACCCTATGCAGGTGCAGAACCACGCCTCGGTCGATTTGTATGTCGATGAGGTGCTGCGCCACGCCAAGGTCATCCTGATTTCCCTGCACGGCGGCATCGGTTATTGGCGCTACGGCATCGAGCGCCTGGTGGAGCTGGCCGAGCGCGGCATTACGCTGATCCTGGTGCCGGGGGATGACCGCCCGGACCCGGAACTCAGCGGCCTGAGCACGGTGAGTGTCGAACAGCGCGACCGCCTGTGGCACTTCCTGCGCCAGGGCGGGCTCGCTAACGCGCTGGATTTTTTCCGCTGCCTGGCCAGCGGCTACTTGGACCGCGATTACCCGTGGGCCGAGCCGCAGACCTTGCCGCGCACCGCGATCTATCACCCGCACAAAGCCAACCCTCGCCTCAATGACTGGCAGACCGATTGGCACGCGGATTGGCCCGTGGCGGCGGTGCTGTTCTACCGCTCCCACTTGCAGGCGGCCAATACCGGTTTTATCGATGTGTTCTGCCAGCGTTTGCAGGCGGCGGGCCTTAACCCGTTGCCGATGGCGGTGGCCAGTTTGAAAGAGCCCGGCTGCCTGGCGGTGGTCGAGGACCTGCTGGATGAGGTCGGCGCGGCGGTGATCCTGAACACCACCGGTTTTGCCCAATCCAGCCCCGAAGCCCCGCATCTGCGGCCATTTCGCCGCAATATCCCGGTGATCCAGGCGATCTGCGCCCAGGATAACCAGCCGGGCTGGCAGGCCAGCGAGCAAGGCCTGGGCCCGCGCGACCTGGCGATGCACATTGCCTTGCCGGAGCTGGACGGACGGATTATCAGCCGGCCGATCAGCTTCAAGGATCTGGCCTGGCGCAGCGAGCGCAGCCAGTCGGACGTGGTGTGCTACCGCGCAGCGCCCGAACGCATGGATTTCGTCGCCGAGCTGGCGCGCCGTTGGGTCGAGCTGGCACGGGTGCCGAATGGGGATAAACGCATCGCCCTGATCCTTGCCAACTACCCGACCCGCGACGGCCGTATCGGCAATGGCGTGGGCCTGGACACCCCGGCTGCCGCGCTGAATATCCTGCGTGCCCTGCAGGCCGAAGGCTATCCGGTGCCGGATCAACTGCCTGAGAGCGGCACTGCGCTGATCCATGACCTGCTCGGCGGCGTCACCAACGACCTCGACAGCCTCGACCTGCGCCCCTGTCATCAAAGCCTGGGCATGGACGACTACGAGGCGATGTTCAAGCGCTTGCCTGAACCCAACCGCCAGGCGGTGCTGGAGCGATGGGGCGCGCCGCACAACGATCCAATGTTCCGCGACGGCCGCCTGATGATCGCCGGCCTGCGCCTGGGCCAGACCTTCGTCGGTATCCAGCCTGCGCGCGGTTACCAGGTGGATGCCAGCGCGGTGTACCACGACCCGGACCTGGTGCCGCCCCATGGCTACCTGGCGTTCTACTTCTGGTTGCGCCACACCTATGGCGCCCATGGCGTGATCCATGTGGGCAAGCACGGCAACCTCGAATGGCTGCCGGGCAAGGGCGTGGGGCTCTCGGAAAACTGCTGGCCGGATGCGCTGCTGGGGCCGCTGCCGAATATCTACCCGTTTATCGTCAACGACCCGGGCGAGGGCGCCCAGGCCAAGCGGCGTACCCAGGCGGTGATCATCGACCACCTGATGCCGCCGCTGACCCGTGCTGAAACCTACGGGCCGCTGCGGGACCTTGAGCTGTTGGCGGACGAATATTACGAAGCCCAACTGCTCGACCCACGCCGGGCCCGCGAGCTGCAAAAAGACATCCTCAAGCTGGTGCGCGAAACCCGCATCGACCAGGAGCTTGAGCTGGATGGCGACGCCGATGCCGCAATCTGGCTGCCGCGCCTCGATACCTACCTGTGCGACTTGAAGGAGTCGCAGATCCGCGACGGCCTGCACATCTTTGGCGAATCCCCCGTGGGCCGCTTGCGCATCGACACCTTGCTGGCCTTGCTGCGCATCCCGCGTGGCGACGGCCGTGGCCCGCAATCGAGCCTGCTGCGCGTGTTGGCCAAGGCCTTCGCGCTGGGTTTTGACCCCCTGGACTGCGCCCTGGCCGAGCCCTGGACCGGGCGACGCCCGGCAGTGTTGCAGAAGATCGATGGGCAGCAGTGGCGCACCGCCGGGGATACCCGCGAGCGCCTGGAACTGTACGCTGCGCGACTGATCGAGCAGGCGTTGGAAGGGCCGCTGGAACAGCTGGAAGAGCCTGGCTGGGAAGAGGTGAAGGCGGTGATCGAAAGTCTGCGCATCGTCGTGGCGCCACGCCTGGATGCCTGCGGCCCGGCGGAAATGCACGGCTTGCTGGAGGCCCTCGGCGGGCGCTTTGTGCCGGCCGGCCCGAGCGGTGCGCCAAGCCGTGGGCGCCTGGATGTGCTGCCTACCGGGCGCAATTTCTTCACCGTCGATGTGCGCAACCTGCCCACCACCACCGCGTGGCGCATCGGCTTCCAGTCGGCCAACCTGATACTTGAACGGCACCTGCAGGACCACGGCGACCACCTGCGCCAGCTCGGCCTGTCGGTGTGGGGCACGGCCACCATGCGCACCGGTGGCGACGACATCGCCCAGGCCATGGCGCTGATGGGCGTGCGGCCGGTGTGGGCCACCGGCAGTCAGCGGGTGGATGATTTTGAAATCCTGCCGATCAGCCTGTTGGACCGCCCGCGCGTGGACGTCACCTTGCGCGTGTCCGGGTTTTTCCGCGATGCCTTCGCCAACCTGATCCGCCTGTTCGACGCGGCGGTACAGGCGGTGGCGGCCCTGGATGAGCCGGACGACATGAACCCGCTGGCCGCCAAGGTGCGCAGTGAGCGCGCGGCGTTGCTCGCCTCCGGCCTGGATGCGGAGGCGGCGGCGAAACAGGCCGGCTGGCGCATCTTCGGGGCCAAGCCCGGTGCCTATGGCGCGGGCGTGCAGGGCGCCATTGACGGGCGCCTGTGGCAAAGCCGCGAGGACCTGGCCGAGGTCTACCTGAATTGGGGCGGCTACGCCTATGGCGGCTCCGACGAAGGCACCGCTGCCCGCGCACAGTTTGCCCAGCGCCTGAGCCAGGTGCAGGCGGTGTTGCAGAACCAGGATAACCGCGAGCACGACTTGCTCGACTCCAACGACTACTACCAATTCCAGGGCGGCATGCTCGCCGCCGTGGAAACCCTGAGCGGCGACAAGGCCGCCAGCTATCACGGCGACCATAGCCAGCCGGACCTGCCGAGGATTCGCACCTTGAAGGAAGAGCTGAACCGGGTGATCCGTTCCCGCGCCGCCAACCCCAAGTGGATCGACGGCGTGAAGCGCCATGGCTATAAAGGTGCGTTTGAAATGGCCGCGACCGTGGACAATCTGTTCGCCTTCGATGCCACCACTGCGCTGATCGACGATCATCAATATGCGTTGCTCGCTGACGCCTACCTGCTGGACCCTGACACCCGGGCCTTTGTGCAGCAGCACAACCCCGCAGCGCTGCGCGAAATGACCGAGCGCATGCTCGAAGCCCAGCAGCGTGGCCTGTGGCAGGAGCCGGGGGCGTACCGCGAGGCGTTGGAAAACCTGTTGCTGGATATAGAAGAAGACAGCTGATGACTGATACTCCGCATTTCCCACTGTCCGCCGTGGTCGGCGCCGACGACCTGAAACTGGCGCTGTGCCTGACCGCCATCGACCCGAAGATCGGCGGCGTGCTGATCGAAGGCCCGCGTGGCATGGCCAAATCCACCTTGGCCCGTGGTTTGGCGGATCTGCTGGCCAGCGGCCAATTCGTCACCTTGCCGTTGGGCGCCACCGAAGAGCGCCTGGTGGGTACCCTGGACCTGGATGTCGCGCTGGGCGAAGGCCGCGCGCAGTTTTCCCCTGGGGTGTTGGCCAAGGCCGACGGCGGTGTGCTGTATGTGGATGAAGTCAACCTGCTGCCCGATCACCTGGTGGACCTGTTGCTCGACGTCGCCGCCAGCGGCACCAACCTGATCGAACGCGACGGCATTTCCCATCGCCACTCGGCGCGCTTTGTGCTGATCGGCACCATGAACCCGGAGGAGGGTGAGTTGCGCCCGCAGTTGCTGGACCGCTTCGGTTTCAACGTGGCGCTGAGCGGGCAGACGCTGCCGGCCGAGCGCGGGCAGATCATCCGGCGGCGCCTGGATTTTGACAGCGACCCCGCCGCGTTCTGCACCCAGTGGGCCGAACAGCAGGCGGCGCTGCGCCAGCGCTGCACCCAGGCGCGGGCGCGGCTGGACAGTATCGAGCTGGATGATCAGGCCCTGGCGCAGATCACCGAGCGTTGCTTTGCTGCCGGTGTCGACGGCTTGCGCGCCGACCTGGTCTGGCTGCGGGGCGCCCGGGCCCACGCGGCGTGGCGGGGCGCGGATACCATTGCCGAAGAAGACATCGAAGCAGTGGCGGAATTTGCCTTGCGCCACCGTCGCCAGGTGCAATCCCCACCGGCCAGCCCACCCAAGCCAGGGCAGGCGCCGACACCCTCGGACACCTCGCCCGGCCAAGGCCAATGGGGCGATATGCCCGCACCGGCCCTGCCCACTGGCACGCGCCGAGACGTGCCTGCCTGGCCAAAAAAGCCCTAGGCATTCGCCCCCGACCTGACGCGGGGGCGGATGCCCGGCCCAAGGCGGGGCGACTGGACAACGGCAGGCAGGGCAAGGCACGCAGCGCACAGCAGGGTTCGATCAACTGGCCGGGCACCTTGCTCGGCGGCCGGCCGCACTCCCGTGGAGACCTGCGCTACCACCTGCGCAGCCGCTCGGCCCATGAGTTGTGGCTGGTGATCGTGGATGCGTCGGCGTCCACGCGGCGGCATCGTGCATTAACCGACGCCAAGGGCTTGCTCGCCCAGCTGTTTGACGACGCCTACCGGCAACGGGCGCGCATGGCGTTGTTGACCGCCAGCGGCCAGGCACCGAAGTGGCAGGTACAGGGTTTGAAAGCAGCGAAAGGCCTGGCGGGCTGGCTGGATCAGTTGGGCGCGGGCGGTGGTACGCCGTTGCTGGCGGCGCTGACCGAGGCCGCGCATTGGCTGGTGGCGCGGCGCAAGCGTTGTCCGGCCGAGCAGCAGCGTGTACTGGTGATTACGGATGGGCGCCTCAAGGATGTCGGCGGGTTGCCGTTACTGGCGTGTGCGGGGGTGCTGGTGGATATCGAGCGCGGACCGATCAGGTTGGGGCGGGCCCAGGAACTGGCGGTGGGGTTGCAGTTGGATTATCGGCATATCGATGAGGTGTAGTGGCGGTACCACCGCCATCGGGGGCAAGCCCCCTCCCACATTTGATCGAGTACACCCATTTGGAATGCGGTCAGTGTGGGAGGGGGGCTTGCCCCCGATGAGGCCCTCACATACACCACACACTCCATCAGCCAGCCCCCGGCACATTCGGCCAAAGATCCGCCACCAGGAACAAGCGCTCGGCTTCCTCCCAATCCTCGCCGTTCTGCACCATGCGCACCAGCAACTGCGCAGGCGCCATCGGATCAAGGTCTGCCAGCCAGGCCTGCATCTGTTCTTCGCTCCACACCTCATCCGCCGGGTAATGCGCCGGCGCCAGCCACGCATGCCGGGGCAACGGTTGCCAGCGGCCTGGCGCACTGGCGCTGACAAAATCCCGCCAGTCCCGCTGATGCAACCAGCGCCCGCGCAAATGCTGCGGATGGGCGCCGTGGGGCGGTTCGGCCAGCCCAGGCCAGGGATAGAGCAAATACCCGCCGAGCCACAGGTGCGCATCAAACTGCTGAATATCCAGGGCCGCCAACACCTCGCGGCTTTCTGCCCGCGCCGAGATCGGCAATTGATGCTGGGCCAGGTGCGCCAGCTTGCGGTCCAGCCGATCATGGCAGCCTGGGCCCAACCACTGCGCGGTGTCCTGGCCATTGCCGTCCTGCGGGCCCAGGTAGAGTTTGATCGCCAATTCCAGGTGATGCACGCCATCGCGGTCGCGCAGCAGCATGTCCAGTTCGCCCAGGGTGTGCCCGGCGCGGCGGATCGGCAGGTTGGCGGCGAGCAGTTCCACCCCCGGCGCATGCTGCACGGCGAACTGCCACAGGCGTTCGTAGTACAGGCCCAGGCGCCGTGTGCGTGACAGGCTCAACCAGTGCTGCAAGGCGCGGCTGTCCTGGTCGAGTGCGCGTAGCCAGTGTTCAAGACGGTCGGGCGCCTGCACCCAGTCGCTGCCCGCCAGCGGGTGGCGCTGTGGCCACGGCGTCTGCGCGAGCATCGGCGGGGCGAGCATCACCCACGCCAGGTCGCGCACCTCGGGGTGGCGCAGCTGGCGGGGCAGGTTGTGCAAATCCGGGAACACAGTCATGGTCCGAGCATAGCCTTTTAACCGTTGCGCAGGGGGCTGAGAACCGTTGTCATCAAGGCTTCACGGCGACAAAGGATTTTGCCTGAGCCAGCCTTTCGCCCATAATCGTTTCTTTTTTGCCCCACCCCCAATCCCGCAGGAGCCCCATGGAGCAATTTCGCAATATCGGCATTATCGGTCGCCTGGGCAGTACCCAGGTGTTGGACACCGTCCGCCGGCTGAAAAAATTCCTGCTGGAACGCCACCTGCATGTGATCCTCGAAGACACCATCGCCGAAATCCTCCCCGGCCACGGCCTGCAAACCTCCTCGCGCAAGATGCTCGGCGAAGTCTGCGACATGGTCATCGTGGTCGGCGGCGACGGCAGCCTGCTCGGCGCGGCCCGGGCCCTGGCGCGGCATAACGTGCCGGTGCTGGGGATCAACCGTGGCAGCCTGGGGTTTCTCACCGATATCCGCCCCGATGAGCTGGAAGTCGAAGTGGCCAAGGTGCTCGATGGCCATTACCTGGTGGAAAATCGCTTCCTGCTGCAGGCCGAAGTACGCCGCCACGGCGAAGCCATCGGCCAGGGCGATGCGCTCAATGACGTGGTGCTGCACCCCGGCAAATCCACGCGGATGATCGAATTCGAGCTGTATATCGACGGCCAGTTCGTGTGCAGCCAGAAGGCCGACGGCCTGATCGTCGCCACACCCACCGGCTCCACCGCCTACGCGCTGTCGGCCGGTGGCCCGATCATGCATCCCAAGCTCGATGCCATTGTGATCGTGCCGATGTACCCCCATATGTTGTCCAGCCGACCGATTGTGGTCGATGGCAACAGTGAGCTGAAAATCGTGGTGTCCAAAGACATGCAGATCTACCCGCAAGTCTCCTGCGACGGGCAGAACCATTTCACCTGCGCCCCCGGTGACACCATCACCGTGAGCAAGAAGGCGCAGAAGTTGCGCTTGATCCACCCGCTGGATCACAACTACTACGAAGTGTGCCGCACCAAGTTGGGCTGGGGCAGCCGCTTGGGGGGTGGAGGCGACTGATGCTCGATCCCGCGCGTAGCTACGACCTGATTGGTGACGTGCACGGTTGCGCTCATACCCTTGAGCACTTGCTCGACCAGATGGGTTACCACAAGCAGGGCGGCACCTGGCGCCATCCTTCGCGCATGGCGGTGTTCCTCGGCGATATCATCGACCGTGGCCCACGCATTCGCGAGGCGCTGCATATCGTCCACGACATGGCCGAGGCCAGCCAGGCGCTGTGCATCATGGGCAACCACGAGTTCAATGCCCTGGGTTGGGCCACACCGGCGCCGCCGGGCAGTGGCAGGCAGTTCGTGCGTGAGCACACCCCACGGCATGAGCGGCTGATCCACGAGACCCTGACCCAGTTCGAGCAGCACCCGGCCGACTGGCACGACTTCCTCGCCTGGTTCTACGACATGCCGCTGTTTGTCGATGCCGGGCGTTTCCGCGTGGTGCATGCGTGCTGGGACGACGGCTTTATCCAGCCGCTGCGCGCGACGTTCCCGGATGGCTGCATCGACCGGCACTTCCTGCAGGCCGCCGCCGTGCCCGGCAGTTTTGCCTGCAACGCCTTCGACCGCCTGTTGCGCGGCACCGATATGCGCCTGCCGGATGGCCTGACGCTGACCGGTGGCGATGGCCTGACGCGCTCGTTCTTCCGCACCAAGTTCTGGGAAGACGACCCGAAGACCTACGGCGACATCGTATTCCAGCCCGACGCACTGCCGGAGCCGGTGGCGCGCACGCCATTGTCGCCCCATGAAAAAAACTCCCTGCTGCGCTACGGCGCCGACGAACCCTTGCTGTTCGTCGGCCATTACTGGCGCAGCGGCAAACCGGCGCCGATCCGCCCGAACCTGGCGTGCCTGGACTACAGCGCAGTGCTGTACGGCAAGCTGGTGGCGTACCGCCTGGACCAGGAAACCCGCCTGGATCCGCGTAAATTCGTATGGGTCGACGTTGAGCGGCCCGAGGTGATTGTATGAGTGCCGTGCCCGTATTGCGCTTGCCGTTGAGCGTCGACCTGGGCGGTTTCGTGAAACTGCTGCAACGCATGCAAGTGCCCCATCGCGTCAGCGAGGAAGCCGGCGAGCAGGTGTTGTGGGTGCCCGAGACCCTCAGTGACGACGTGCGCGTGCTGTACCAGCGCTTTCCGGCCGGTGATCCGGACCGGCAACTGGATATTCCCGAACAGGCGCCGGTCACGCGTCCCGGCTTTGCCCAGCAGGTGCGCCATAGCCCGGTCACGGCGCTGGTGCTGCTGGCGAGCATCATCGTCGGCGCCGTGACCTTGCTCGGGGAAAACCTGCAGGCCATGAGCTGGCTGACCTTCCTGCCGTTCCGGGTGATGGGCGAGTACATCCAGTTCACGCCGTTCGCCGACATGTTGGCTTCCGGCCAATGGTGGCGGCTGTTCACGCCGATGCTGATCCACTTCGGCATCCTGCACCTGGCCATGAACGGCATGTGGTACTGGGAGCTGGGCCGGCGTATCGAAGTGCGCCAGGGCAGCATCAACCTGCTGGGCCTGACCCTGTTGTTCAGCCTGGTCTCCAACTACGCGCAATATGCCTACGGTGGCCCCGGCCTGTTCGGTGGCTTGTCCGGGGTGCTGTATGGCCTGCTCGGGCATTGCTGGATCTTTCAACTGCTCTCGCCCAACCCGGCCTATCGCTTGCCCCGTGGGGTGCTGGTGATGATGCTGGTGTGGCTGGTGTTGTGCCTGTCGGGGCTGGTGTCGATGATCGGCTTCGGCGAAATCGCCAACGCTGCCCATGTCGGCGGCCTGGTTATCGGTTGCCTTACCGGTTTGCTCGGCGGTTTGTATAACCGTCGCAAATCCTCTCTTTGATAAGGAAGAGCCTTATGTCCTCTTTTGCTGAAATGATCGAAAACATCACCCCGGACATCTACGCGAGCCTCAAGCTCGCCGTGGAAATCGGCAAGTGGTCCGATGGCCGCAAGCTCAGTGCCGAGCAGCGCGAGCTGTCCCTGCAGGCCATGATCGCCTGGGAGATCCAGAACCTGCCGGAAGACCAGCGCACCGGCTACATGGGCCCGCAGGAATGCCAGTCGAAATCGACCACCGTGCCGAACATCCTGTTCAAGTCGGATGCGATCCATTGATTGAAATTGGTCGCGGTGCAGTCAGCAAAATGTCGGCGCAACTCGGTGAGCCGACCGTTCAATATGCGTTTCGCCTGGGCGATACCGAGGTGCCGGTCAACCCCCTGATCGGCACCCATGTGCGCCTGGAATACCTCGGTGCCATCCATTGCAGCCATTGCGGCCGCAAGACCAAGACCAGCTTCAGCCAGGGCTATTGCTACCCGTGCATGACCAAGCTGGCCCAGTGTGACCTGTGCATCATGAGCCCCGAGCGTTGCCATTACGACGCCGGCACCTGCCGTGATCCAGGCTGGGGCGAGACATTCTGCATGACCGACCACGTGGTGTACCTGGCCAATTCGTCGGGCATCAAGGTCGGCATCACCCGTGCAACGCAATTGCCGACGCGTTGGCTGGACCAGGGCGCCAGCCAGGCGCTGCCGATCATGCGCGTGGCGACACGCCAGCAATCCGGGTTTGTCGAGGATGTATTGCGCAGCCAGGTGGCGGACAAGACCAACTGGCGTGCGTTGCTCAAGGGCGACGCGGCGGCGGTGGACCTCAAGCAGGTGCGCGACGAGTTGTTCGCCTCCTGTGCCGATGGCCTGCTGCAATTGCAGGAACGCTTCGGCCTGCAGGCCATCCAACCGGTAACCGACCTCGAACCGTTGGAAATCCGCTACCCGGTGGAGCAGTATCCAGCCAAGATCGTCAGCTTCAACCTGGACAAGAACCCGATTGCCGAAGGCACGCTGCTGGGGATCAAGGGCCAATACCTGATCTTCGACACCGGCGTTATCAATATTCGTAAGTACACGGCCTACCAGCTCGCCGTGCATCAGTAGAAGGATGCCACCCATGCGCACCGAACAACCGAAGATGATTTACCTGAAGGACTATCAGGCGCCGGACTACCTGATCGAAGAGACGCACCTGACCTTCGAGTTGTTCGAGGACCACAGCCTGGTCCACGCGCAGCTGGTAATGCGCCGTAACCCTGAGCGTGGCGCCGGCCTGCCGCCGCTGGTACTCGACGGCCAGCAGCTGGAGTTGCTGACCGTCAACCTCGGCGACCAGGAACTGAGCGAGGCTGACTACCAGCTGACGGACAGCCACCTGACCCTGCATCCGACCCGCGAGACCTTCTCGGTCGACACCAGCGTGCGCATCCACCCGGAAACCAACACCGCCCTGGAAGGCCTGTACAAATCCGGCAGCATGTTCTGCACCCAGTGCGAGGCCGAGGGTTTCCGCAAGATCACTTACTACCTCGACCGCCCCGACGTGATGAGCACCTTCACCACCACGGTGATCGCCGAGCAACACCGCTACCCGGTGCTGCTCTCCAACGGCAACCCGATTGCCAGCGGTCCTGGTGAAGACGGCCGTCACTGGGCAACCTGGGAAGACCCGTTCAAGAAACCCGCCTACCTGTTCGCGCTGGTGGCCGGTGACTTGTGGTGTGTCGAAGACAGCTTTACCACCATGACCCAGCGTGAAGTGGCACTGCGCATCTATGTCGAGCCGGAAAATATCGACAAGTGCCAGCACGCCATGACCAGCCTGAAAAAATCCATGCGCTGGGACGAAGAAACCTACGGCCGCGAGTACGACCTCGACATCTTCATGATCGTGGCGGTCAACGATTTCAACATGGGCGCCATGGAGAACAAGGGCCTCAATATCTTCAACTCCAGCGCCGTGCTGGCCCGCGCCGAAACCGCCACCGACGCCGCGCACCAGCGGGTCGAGGCGATCGTTGCCCACGAATACTTCCACAACTGGTCGGGCAACCGCGTGACCTGCCGCGACTGGTTCCAGCTGTCGCTGAAGGAAGGCTTTACCGTGTTCCGTGATTCGGGCTTCTCCGCCGACATGAACTCCGCCACGGTCAAGCGCATCCAGGACGTGGCCTACCTGCGTACCCACCAGTTCGCCGAAGACGCCGGCCCCATGGCCCATGCGGTACGCCCCGACAGCTTTATCGAGATATCCAACTTCTACACCCTGACCGTGTACGAAAAAGGCTCGGAAGTGGTCGGCATGATCCATACCTTGCTTGGCGCCGAAGGCTTCCGTAAAGGCAGCGACCTGTACTTCGAGCGCCATGACGGCCAGGCCGTGACCTGCGACGACTTTATCAAGGCCATGGAAGACGCCAACGGTGCCGACCTCAGCCAGTTCAAGCGCTGGTACAGCCAGGCCGGCACGCCACGCCTGGCGGTGAGCGAGTCCTACGACGCTGCGGCCAAGACCTACAGCCTGACCTTCCGCCAGAGCTGCCCGGAAACCCCGGACAAGGTCGAGAAACTGCCGTTCGTGATCCCGGTCGAGCTGGGCCTGCTGGACGGGCAGGGCGCGGGCATGGCCTTGCGCCTGGCCGGTGAAACCACTGCCGGCGCCACGTCCCGCGTAATCTCGGTGACCGAAGCCGAGCAGACCTTCACCTTCGTCGACATCGCCGAACAGCCGTTGCCGTCGCTGCTGCGCGGCTTCTCGGCGCCGGTGAAACTGAGCTTCCCGTACAACCGCGACCAACTGATGTTCCTGATGCAGCACGACAGCGACGGCTTCAACCGCTGGGATGCGGGCCAGCAGCTGTCGGTGCAGGTGTTGCAGGAACTGATCGGCCAGCATCAGCAGGGCCAGGCGTTGCAGATGGACCAGCGCCTGATCACGGCCTTGCGCAGTGTGTTGAGCGACGAAAGCCTGGATCAGGCCATGGTTGCGGAAATGCTGTCGTTGCCGGGCGAAGCGTACCTGACGGAAATCAGCGACGTCGCGGACGTGGATGCCATCCACGCCGCGCGTGAGTTTGCGCGCAGGCAACTGGCTGACAACCTGCATGAGCCGCTGTGGTTGCGTTACCAGGCCAACCGCGAACTGTCCAAGCAGACGCCTTATGTGGCGGCGGCCGAGCACTTCGCCCGGCGTGCCTTGCAGAACATCGCGCTGTCGTACCTGATGCTCAGCGGCAAGCCCGAAGTGCTGGCGGCGACCCTTGAGCAGTTCGACACCAGCGACAACATGACCGAGCGCCTGACCGCGCTGGCGGTGCTGGTGAACTCGCCGTTCGAAGCGGAGAAGGCCCAGGCGCTGGCGGTATTTGCCGAGAACTTCAAGGACAACCCGTTGGTCATGGACCAGTGGTTCAGCGTGCAGGCCGGCAGCCCGTTGCCGGGCGGGCTGGAGCGGGTCAAAGCGTTGATGGAGCACCCGGCGTTCACGCTCAAGAACCCGAACAAGGTGCGTGCTCTGATCGGCGCGTTTGCCGGGCAGAACCTGATCAACTTCCACGCCGCCGACGGTTCGGGCTACCGCTTCCTGGCGGACCTGGTGATCCAGTTGAATGCGTTCAACCCGCAGATCGCTTCGCGCCAGTTGGCGCCGCTGACCCGCTGGCGTAAATACGACAGCGCGCGCCAGGCGTTGATGAAGGCGGAGCTGGAGCGCATTCGTGGGTCGGGTGAGTTGTCCAGCGATGTGTTCGAGGTGGTGAGCAAGAGTCTTGCTTAAAGCGCCGGCCAGGTAAGCGATAGAACGTGCAACGGGTAACCTGTGGCGAGGGAGCTTGCTCCCGTTGGACTGGGTAGCAGTCCCCTCTTTTGGGGGCGCTTCGCGACCCCGACGGGAGCAAGCTCTTATCAAGCTTAAAATAACTAACTGATTTTAAAGGGATAAAATTTCACACTGAAGTCTTGAGTCCTGCATAAATAATTTCAGGCGAGCGCATTCTTGTGGTGAGCGGGCTTGTCGAATCGTCGCACCGCCCGCGTTGGGCTGCGCAGCAGCCCCAAAACCAGGCGCAGAGGAGTGTCTGATACACCACATTTGTCTCCATCAGGGGCGCTTCGCACCCCCGCGCGGGACAAGCCCGCTCGCCACAGAGGTCCCAGTTTGCTGCGCGACAGCGCTACGTCGAAGAGGTAGTGGCACCTCCCTCGCCACAAGTGCAGTGTTCTTCCTTAAATGAGGGGGCTCGTCTGATCGGGTCTGTTTTCCTGCTGACATTTTCTGACAGGGTGCTCTGCTAATCTGCAGCTCTTTTGTTTTTCGGCAGGATCAACGTGTCGCGTACCACTCGTTTACTGACGTTGTTGCAGGCCCTGCGGGGCAAGAAACGCCCGGTGACCGCCGCCGTGCTGGCGGCGCAATTGGAGGTGTCCGAGCGCACGCTGTACCGCGACATTGCCGAGTTGACCGCCCTGGGCGCGCCGATTTTCGGCGAGGCCGGGGTAGGGTATGTGCTGCGCAGCGGCCTGTTTTTGCCGCCCTTGATGCTCAACGCCGAAGAAACCGAAGCGATCGTGCTGGGCTTGCGTTATGTGGACCAGCGCGGCGATGACGTGCTCAGCCGTGCCGCCGCCAACGCCTTGGCGAAAATCGCAGATGTGCTCGACCCGGCGGCGCAGGAAGCCTTGCGCAACCCGACGTTGCTGCCCGGCCCGCCAGGGTTTGGCTACCCGGAAAACCGCGTGCCGCTGGATGTATTTCGCGAAGCGATTCGACATCAGGACAAGCTGCATATCGACTACGCGGATGCCAGCCAGACCCAGAGTCAGCGCCTGATCTGGCCCTTGGCCCTGGGGTTTCTCAATGAAGTGCGGGTGATCGTGGCCTGGTGTGAGCTGCGCGGCGCGTATCGCACCTTTCGCACCGACCGTGTGGCGAGTGCCGAGGTCGTCGGCGAGCGTTATCCGGGGCGGCGCAGCGACTGGCTGCGGGCCTGGCGCAAGCTGATGGAGCAGAATGAATCCGGGCCCTTCACTCCTGACAAAAACTGACACACCCCTGGCTTAGCATGCTGCTACAACCACCTGAAAAGGAGCTTTGCCATGTCCCAGCCTGAATTGGCCCCCGCCATCGCCGCCTATATCGCGGCGACCAATACCCGCGACACCTCGGTCATTGCCCAGTGTTTTGCCGACGATGCCAATGTGTTCGATGAAGGCCAGCACCAGGTGGGCACCGCCGCCATTGCACGCTGGATGGAAGACACCGGGCGCCGCTACCAGCCGCGTGTCGAGGTGCTCAAGGTGCAGCACCGTACCGGCAAGGTGCTGGTCAGCAATGTGGTCTCCGGCAATTTTCCCGGCAGCCCGCTGGAGTTGCGCTACACCTTTCGCCTGGACGCGCAGGGCAAGATTTCACGGCTGGACATCTCCCTGTAGGTCATAATCGCGGGCATGACTTTCGACTCGCCCCTCGCTGCTTACCAACACGCCATTACCCAACAGGGTTTCGTTGCCGACGACGCCCAGCGCCGGGCGGTGGATGCCCTGCAAGCCTGCCATGCGGCCTTGCATCAGGGCCGTTCGCCCGTGACTGGCGTTTACCTGTGGGGGCCGGTGGGCCGCGGCAAGACCTGGTTGATGGATCAGTTCTACCAAAGCCTGCGGGTGCCCGCGCGGCGTCAGCATTTTCACCACTTCATGGGCTGGGTGCATCAGCGTCTGTTCCAGCTCACCGGCACCCATGACCCGTTGCAGGCCCTGGCGCGGGAGCTGAGCCGGGAGGTGCGGGTGTTGTGTTTCGACGAACTGTTCGTCAATGACATCGGTGACGCGATCATCCTCGGCCGGCTGTTCCAGGTCATGTTCGAGGAAGGTGTGGTGATGGTCTGCACCTCCAATCAACCACCGGCCCAGCTGTATGCCGATGGCTTCAATCGGGAGCGCTTCCTGCCGGGCATTGCGGCGATTGAGCGGCATATGCACGTGGTGGCGGTCGACGGTGGCGAGGATCATCGCTTGCATCCAGGTGTGGACCGGCAGCGCTACTGGGTGAACCAGCCTGAAGCGCTGGCGAACGTGTTCGCACAATTGGCCGAAGGCCAGGCGGTGAGTGGTGGCCCGGTCACCGTCGGCCATCGTTCCATCGTGTGCGTGCAGGCCAGTGACAGCGTGCTGTGGTGCCGCTATGCCGACCTCTGCGAACAACCCCTGGCGGCAATGGATTTCATCCTGCTGTGCGATCGCTTCAAGGCGATCCTGCTGGGGGAGGTGCCTAACCTGAGTGCGCAACAGCGCCCAGGCCGGATTGCCCGCGGCACCGAGGATGGGGTCGAGCGCGTGGTGGCCGGTGATCGCGAGTTACCGCAGTTGTCGGTGCACGACGACAGTGTGCGTCGCTTCATCGCCTTGGTGGACGAGTGCTATGACCGCAAGGTGCCATTGTTCATCGACGCCCAGGTGCCACTGGAGCGCCTGTATACCGACGGTTACCTAGCGTTTCCTTTCCGTCGCACCTTGAGCCGCTTGCAAGAAATGCAGCTGCAGCGCTTCGGCTGAGGCCTGTACGAAAAAAGCCCTGGATGGGCACTTTGGGTTTTTTTAGTGCCAAAGCCTTCGCGCTTTCGGGCGCACATTTGTAGTTAATCTCCTTCATCTGGTGCTGACTCCACGCTTACAATCGTGCCCCTCAAAGGGAACAGATTCCCTTGTAGTCGTGATCGAGGACGGAAATGGACACCCCAGATATCCTGGTGCTGCAAGCCAGCTACACCAATCCTGTACATGCCGAAGCCATTGCCAAGGTGCTTAACCATTACGCCGAAGACCCCATGGGCGGCGGCCATAGCCTGCCAGCCGACCTGCTGGAGCAACTGCCGGCCGAGTTGGCCAAGCGCCCCCATGCGTTCAGTGTGCTGGCGTTTGTCGGCGGTGAGCCGGCGGGTCTGGTGAATTGCTTTGAAGGGTTTTCCACCTTTGCCTGCCGCCCCTTGGTCAACGTTCACGACGTGGTGGTGATGAATGAGTTTCGCGGCTTGGGGCTGAGTCAGAAGATGCTGCTGAAGGTCGAGGACATCGCCCGCCAGCGTGGTTGCTGCAAGATCACCTTGGAGGTGCTGGAAGGTAATGCCGTCGCCCAGTCGGCGTATCGCAAGTTTGGTTTTGATGATGCGAAGTTTGATCCGGCCCATGGGCGCATGTTGTTCTGGAACAAGCCGCTTTAATAAATAACCGGCGAAAAAAAAAGGGCGCCAGCAGAGGGCGCCCAATAAACCTTTGCCAACGGAGCGGTATGGCCCAGGGTGTTGCGGATTAACTAACGATTAACTTAACTCTTGGGTTGTTCCTGTTCGGTCGTATTGGTGTTCGGTGTCTTGCCGTCGGCGGACGCCGTTTGTTCAGTCGTGCCGTGAAGCGTTTGCTGCGTGAAGGTGAAGTTGTTGTAGAACTCCTTCGAGCGCTCCGAGCCGCCTTCGGCAAACGCGGCGGCGGAGCCCAGGGTCATCAGGCTGGCAAGCATCAAGGTCGAGAGTTTCATCTGTGTTTACTCATTAAGTGTGATCGGTTATCTGCTCTGTCCTTGATCAGAATCGTGGGGCGATTCTGGTGTGATCTTATTAAGTGGGAATTAACGCGAGAAACATCCGAAGTTAACAATATCGTTAACTTCGGATGGCGGGCTTAAAGCTTCCAGTCCAAGGCCAGCGTAATGGCGCGTGGGTCGCCCCAATACACGCCGTTATAAAAGCCAACGCGCTCGTAATACTTTTTATCGAATAGGTTGTTGACGTTAAGCGACGCTGAGACGTGCTCGTCGAATTGATAGCGGGACATCAGGTTGACCACGGTGTAGGCCTGTTGTGTGATCTTCGCCCGTTCGGTTACCGGCGTGTTGCCGACGCGTACCCCTGTAGGCCGATTGCTCCAATCGTAAATGTCGCTCTGCCAGTTCACCGCACCGCCGACCGTGAGGTTGCGCCACGCCCCCGGCAACCGGTAGGCGCTGGAGACTTTCAGCAGGTTCAGCGGCTGCCCGGTGTTGTTGCGTTTGCCCGAGCCGTTGACCGAATGGGTGTAGGTGTAGCCGGCCGTCAGGTTCCAATCGGGCATGATTTCTCCGGCAGCTTCCAATTCGAAGCCGTTGACCTTGTTACCTTTGCCGCCGGACTTGTAGTACTCCTCGCCGGTGATGGGGTTTGGTGGCACCGAATCGTCCCGCTCGGCGACGTTGTCCTGAGTGCTCCAGAAATACGCCGCCGCCAGGTTCAGACGCTCCTCCAACACACTGCCCTTGAGACCCACCTCGTAGTTGCTGCCGACCACGGGCTCCAGGTACTTCTTGTTGGCATCGCGCAGGCTCTGGGGTTTGAAAATGTCGGTATAGCTCGCGTAGACCGTGTACTCCGGTGTCAGGTCGTAGAGCAGGCCGGCGTAGGGCGTCCACATATCGTTGTGGGTCTGGGAGGTATTGTTGGCGGCCGTCAATTGGTCGTTGGCGTTGTATTCGGGGGCCGCGCTTTTCAGTTCCCAACTGCCATAGCGGCTGCCCAGCACCGCATGCAAGCGGTCGGTGAGGCTCAGTCGCGTGGCTAGGTAGCCAGCCTTCTGTTGCTTGCTGCTGTGCTCGCCCTTGAGGTCGGTGACGGTGTCGCCGAACTTGGCGATCCCGCCCATGTATTTCCAGTCTTCGATGGTGTAGTAGCTGGCGGGTAGGTTGCTGCGCATCACGGGGGAGACGTCCCGCTGCGTGGCCTCGCCATAGCCCATCATCAGTGCATGTTCGCGGCCCAGCAGTGCATAGCTGCCGGCGAGGTTGAGGTCGACGGCCTCCATTCTCGATGTGCCGCGCATGTGGCTGGCCCAGGCGGTCATGCCGCTGCGGTCATCGTTGGGGAACCCCGCACCGCCGTAGTACACCTTGCCGTCCGTGTCGCTCTGGCGATGGGTGTAGGCGGCCTTCACGTGCCAGTCGCCGCCCAGCCGATGGTCGAGGGTTGCGAAGGTGGTCTTGTCCGTCAGCGGCCAGGAACTCCAGTGCGCCGCCATATTGGTGGCGCGCGACAGTCCGGCCTTGCCGCCCTCACTGTTCCAGTACGGCACGGTGCCCCAGGAGGTGCCCTGGACCTGCTTGTTCTGGTAATCGAAACCTACGGCCAGCACGGTATCGTCGGAAAGATCGCCTTCCAGGATGCCGTAGCCGACCGCCCGCTGCAGGCCATAGTTGTCGCGGAACGATTGGCTGTCACGGTAGGCCAGCACCGTGCGTCCGCGCAGCTTGCCGTCGAACGCCAGCGGGCCGCCCACGTCCACGTAGCTGTAATAGTTGTCATGGCTGCCGGCGCTGACGCCGGTTTTCGCCTGCCATTGGGCCGTCGGGCGCTTGCGCACCATATTGATGGTGGCCGAGGGGTCGCCGGCGCCGGTGGTCAAGCCCGTGGCACCGCGTACCACCTCGATGTGGTCATAGATGATGGTATCGGCGTCGGACTTCATGTAGCCGAAGGTATTGAGCATCCCGTCAATCTGGAAGTTGGTGATGCCGTAGCCGCGGGAGGAATAGGACACGCGGTCGGAGTCGTTGTGCTGGACGTTGATCCCGGTGGTCTGGCGCAGCACGTCGGTCAGCGTGTTGAGATTGAAATCATCCATCTGCTGGCGAGTGATCACCGAGATCGATTGTGGGGTTTCCTTGACCGACAGGTTCAGGCGGGTGGCGGTGCTCATCGAGCCGGTGGTGTAGGCACCGGTGTGTTCGGTGGTGGCGCCCAGGCCTTCGGCGGAGATGTTGGTCGCGCCGAGTTCGAGCGGGGTGTGTTCGGGGTCGGTTTCAGCCAGCAGGTCCGGGCTCAGGGCGGCGCCGCACAGGCCGAGCGTGAGGGTCATGGAGCGGGTAAAAGGCGCGAACATCGCGGAAGACTCCTTGTCGTCTTTGCGGCCACCCCGGAAAGGGAAGGCCTTGGCTCAAAGACGAAAGGAGCGGGGGAACTTTAGGGCTAAACGAGAATGATTGTTATCTTTCTGTTACAAGGCCGGCGGTTCCTGCAGGACCACATCGGTCGGATTGGCCTTTTTCGGCTTGATCAGGCTGAAGTCGATCAACGCCTTCTGCTGGCGCATATAGGGGTTGCCGATCAGTTGCGGGCGGGGTTTGAAGCTGTCGCTCACCAGGCTTTTGCTGCGGTCGAGCTCGTTGAAACTGAGCCCGGCCAAGTCGGCCCAGGTGTGGATCAACTGCGAGCTGGTGTAAGGGCGTTGCAGGTCGCCGGCGAAACTCCAGTCGTGGGTTTCACGCCATTTCGGTGAGGCGTAGGCCATGAACGGAATGGTGTACATCGGTGCCGTCGGCTTGCCTTCGTTACGCCCCAGGGTGGCGTGGCCGGCGGAATCGAACACGTCTTCGCCGTGGTCCGACAGGTACAGCAAAAAGCCGTTGGGATCGGTCTTGGCGTAGTCCTTGATCAGGCTCGACACCACGAAATCGTTGTACAGCACCGCATTGTCGTAGCTGTTGTAGGTGGGCAGTTGATCGTCACTGATCCCGGCAGGTACCCCCTGGCGGTCGGTGAATTTGTCGAAGGTCGGCGGATAGCGGTACTGGTAGCTCATGTGGGTGCCGAGCAGGTGCACCACGATGAACTTGCGCTCGGCCGGGTCGGCCAGGGCCTTGGAGAATGGCTCCAATACATCGCCGTCGTATTGGCGGGCGTTCTGGTTGCGGTTGTTGTTCAGGTACACCTGCTCGTCGGCCTGTTCGGAAAAGGTGGTGAGCATGGTGTTGCGCTTGGTCATGGTCTGCTGGTTGGTGATCCAGTAGGTCTTGTACCCGGCCTGTTTCATCACGCTGACGATCGACGGTGTCTTGAGGTAAAGGTCGGGGTTCTCCTCGTCGGCGAACGTCAGTACCTGTTGCAGGGCTTCGATGGTATAGGGGCGCGGTGTGATGACGTTGTCGAACACCGCCAGTTGGTCGCGCAGCTTGTCCAGCTCCGGCGTGGTGTTGCGCGGATAGCCGTAGAGGCTCATGCGCTGACGGTTGGTGGACTCACCGATCACCAGCACCAGGGTCGACGGCTGGCCGGCCATGGTGTCCTTGAGGTTGGTCAAGGGCGCGATCTGGCTGGCGCTGTCGAGCATGCCTTGCATGTTGTCCAGTTGTTCGGTGTAGCGGCGGTAGGCAACGATCATCTGCCAGGGCACGGCCGGTTCGATGCGCGATTCGAAGCGGTCGATGGCGTCGTCCAGGGTGTCGCTGCGGGCTATCTGCTTGACCAGCGGGTAACCGATGATCGCCACCAGGATCGCCGTTGCCGCCACCAGGGCCTGGCCGCGCGGCAAATACACCGGGCGTACCCGGGTCCACAGGAAAATAGCCACGGCGGTGTGGGCAATGAACGCCAGCACGATCCACCAGGCGAAGTATTGGGTGGCGTACTCGCCGGCTTCGGAGATGTTCGATTCGAACATGATGAAGATGACGCTTTGGGAAAATTCCTGCTGGTAGATGAAGAAATAACCCAGGCTGGCCATGGAACAGGCCCACAGCACCACGCCGATCAGGGCAGCAAGCAAGCGCGTCCGGCGGGGGAATACCAGCAGGGGTGCGAGCCATATCGCACTCATGAAGAAGGCTTGGCGAAAACCACTGAAGCCGGAAGTGCCGCTGAGTTGGATCAGCAGTTGGGTAATGCCGGAGAAGTACCAGAAAAACACGAATAGCCAGGCAAGACCGGCCCAATCAAAGCCTTTCGCAGACTTGCTGCTGCGTTCGAACATCGCCATCCAGCGCTCCAACCCGGTAATTTTTCAGTCGACGCGCAGGGCTGCACGCAACAGAGGCCACCCTTGCATGGGATGGCCCTTGGGGGCGGGAGTATCGGGAAGGGCATGTGAAAACTTTGTGAGATTTATGTAGCCGTTATCTTACAAAGTGATGACGGGCTCAGCAGAGCGCGGGCTGCGCACCGGAAGGCTGGTCCAGCTGGGCTTGAATGATATGGGCACGCAGGCGCATGACCTCAAGCTGCAACTGATCGCGTTCGTCTTTCAACTGGCGCAATTCATCGCGACGGAGTGTGACGTAGAGGGTCTGTGGAGGACGGGTCATCTGTGCTGTGCTCATTGCTTGCCTCGCAAATAGCCGGTGTGTCGCGGTGTGCCAGAACGCTTGAGTCGAGGTTCTCGGCAACAGTCGGAAGCAATTCTGAATTCTTTTTCACCTCAATGGAACTTTTTTATTTTTGGTGGTCGTGTGACTTTCGGGGGCGTGATGGTGAAACGATGGCAACTTTTTCCCATGAAACTACACGGATCTGCCCTGGACTAACCCTCATTAGCCTCATTGCGCTATAAACTATGTCACACATTTATTCAGTAGTTGGGAGCATCAGCACATGCAACTGGGGATTATCGGACTAGGCCGCATGGGCGGGAATATTGCACGGCGCCTGATGCTCAATGGGCATACCACCGTTGTTTACGACCGTAACGAAGCATTTGTCAAAGGTTTGAGCGAAGAGGGCGCCACCGGCGTTGCCGACTTGAAGGCCCTGGTGGCCGGGCTGCAGAAACCGCGTGCCGTCTGGGTGATGTTGCCGGCAGGCGACCCCACCGAAAACACCATCAATGAACTCAGTGAGCTGCTGGAAGACGGTGACGTGATCATCGACGGCGGCAACACCAACTATAAGGATGACGTACGTCGCGGCAAGGCCCTGGCGCAAAAGGGCCTGCACTATGTCGATGTCGGTACTTCCGGCGGCGTCTGGGGCCTGGAGCGTGGCTACTGCATGATGATCGGCGGCGACACCGAGACGGTGCAGCGCCTCGACCCGATCTTCGCCAGCCTGGCGCCGGGCCTGGGCAACATCCCGCGCACCAAGGACCGTTCCGCGTCGGCTGACAAGCGTGCCGAGCAGGGCTACATCCACGCCGGCCCGGCGGGCTCCGGGCATTTCGTCAAGATGATCCACAACGGCATCGAGTACGGGATGATGCAGGCGTTTGCCGAAGGTTTTGACATCCTCAAGACCAAGAACTCGGAAAACCTGCCAGAAGACCAGCGCTTCGACCTCAACGTTGCCGATATCGCCGAAGTCTGGCGCCGTGGCAGCGTGGTCTCGTCCTGGTTGCTGGACCTGACCGCCGACGCCCTGGCCACCGACCCCAAGCTGGACGGTTACTCCGGTTCCGTGGCCGACAGTGGCGAAGGCCGCTGGACCATCGAAGCCGCCATGGAACAAGCCGTGCCGGTGCCGGTATTGTCCACGTCGTTGTTCGCGCGGTTCCGCTCGCGCCAGCAGAGCACCTACGGTGACAAGATGCTGTCTGCCATGCGCTTTGGCTTTGGCGGCCACGTGGAGACTTCCAAAAAATGACCGCCAACGGCAAGAAACTTAAGGCCGAACCTGCTCCACCCACCACCCTGTTTCTGTTTGGCGCCCATGGCGACCTGGTCAAGCGCCTGCTCATGCCGGCGCTGTACAACCTCAGTCGTGATGGCTTGCTGGGCGATGGCCTGCGTATCGTTGGCGTTGATCACAACGCCATCAGTGATGCCGACTTCGCCAAGAAACTCGAGGACTTTATCCGCACCGAGGCCGCAAGCAAGGTCAAGGGCAATGGGGATAACGCCCTCGATCCGGCATTGTGGGCGCAACTGGCCAAAGGCATCAGCTACGTCGAGGGCGATTTCCTCGATGACAGCACCTACGCCGACATCGGCAAGAAGATCGCCGGCAGCGGCACCGGCAACGCGGTGTTCTACCTGGCCACCGCACCACGCTTCTTCAGTGACGTGGTGCAGCGCCTGGGCAGTGCCGGCCTGTTGACGGAAACCGATGACAGTTTCCGGCGCGTGGTGATCGAGAAGCCCTTCGGCTCCGACCTGGCCACCGCCGAAGCGCTGAACGCCAGCCTGCTCAAGGTGATGAGCGAGAAGCAGATCTATCGCATCGACCATTACCTGGGTAAGGAAACGGTCCAGAACATCCTCATCAGCCGTTTCTCCAACGTGCTGTTCGAAGCGTTCTGGAACAACCATTACATCGACCACGTGCAAATCACCGCCGCCGAAACCGTCGGCGTGGAGACGCGAGGCAATTTCTTCGAAAAAACCGGCACCCTGCGCGACATGGTGCCCAACCACCTGTTCCAGCTGCTGGCGATGGTGGCCATGGAGCCCCCGGCTGCCTTTGGTGCCGATGCGGTGCGTGGTGAAAAGGCCAAGGTCATCGGTGCGGTACGCCCGTGGTCCCTAGAAGACGCGCGCGCCAACTCGGTGCGCGGGCAATACACCGCGGGCGAAATCGCCGGCAAGCCCCTGCCCGGTTACCGCGAAGAAGCCAATGTCGCTCCCGACAGCAGCACCGAGACCTTCGTCGCCCTCAAGGTGATGATCGACAACTGGCGCTGGGTCGGCGTGCCGTTCTACCTGCGCACCGGCAAGCGCATGAGCGTGCGCGATACCGAGATCGTGATCTGCTTCAAGCCGGCGCCCTATGCGCAATTCCGTGACACCGAGGTGGACGAGGTTAAGCCCACCTACTTGAAGATCCAGATCCAGCCCAACGAAGGCATGTGGTTCGACCTGCTGGCGAAAAAGCCCGGGCCGACCCTCGACATGGCCAACATCCAGCTGGGCTTTGCCTACAAGGACTTCTTCGAGATGCAACCGTCGACCGGGTACGAAACCCTGATCTACGACTGCATGACCGGCGACCAGACCTTGTTCCAGCGCGCCGACAACATCGAAAACGGCTGGCGTGCAGTGCAACCGTTCCTCGATGCGTGGAAGGAGGACGACGGGATCCAGACCTACAGGGCCGGTGAAGACGGGCCTGCAGCGGCTGACGAATTGCTGGCGCGCGATGGCCGCACCTGGCACTCGCTCGGATGAGTGATGCAGCGATTCATCCCATCCGTTTTATCCTCAGCGACGTGGACGGCACCTTGCTGCATCCGGATCACAGCCTGAGCCAGCGCACCGCCGATGCGGTGAGCGCCCTGCGCGCGGCCGGGGTGTTTTTCAGCCTGGCCAGTGGACGACCACCCAAGGCCATGCTGCACCTGATCGAGACATTCGGGATCGATGTGCCGGTCGCAGGCTTCAACGGTGGCACCTTGATCAACCCGGATGGCAGCATCCTGGTTGCCCACCATCTGCCGGCAGAGGCGGCGCTGGTGACCTTGGCGCTGTTCTCGGCCGAGCCGGATGTGGAAGTGTGGGTGTTTGCCGACGGTGACTGGCTGCGCCGTGGTCCGCCAGGGCCGGTGGAACCACGCGAAGCCCATGGCCTGGGGTACGGGCCGGTAGTGGTGGAGAGTTTCGAGCCCTACTTGGAGCGTATCGACAAGATCGTCGCCGCGAGCAACAACACCCCATTGCTGGTGACGTTGGAAGCGCAATTGCAGCCCAAGGTCCAGGGCTTGGCCCAGGTGTCGCGTTCGCAGCCGATTTATTTGGATGTGACGGCCATGCTGGCCAACAAGGGCGAGGCGTTGAAGACGCTGGCGGCGCACCTTGGGGTGCCTCTGGAGCAGACGGCGGCCATCGGGGATGGGGGCAATGACCCGGCGATGTTTCAGGTGGCGGGGTTGTCGATTGCCATGGGGCAGGCGGAAGAAGCCGTCAAGCGTCAGGCCAGCGTGGTCACCGGCAGTAATGTCGAGGAGGGCGCTGCCGAAGCAATCGAGCGGTTTATTCTCACGGCTCGATAAACCTCTAACGTTGTACTGCGCAACTTGCGACCACTGTTTTGCAGTGATCGCAAGTTAGCCGCGATTTACTTCGGCATGGCCCAGGACTGCAACTGGTAGCCATCTTTGTCGAGCTCGGCGCGGGCTTGCAACAGCAAGTCTTCCAATTGCGCCGGGTCGCTATAGGTGTTCGACGACAATTGTTTGCTGCCGATACGGGTATTGGTGCGGTCGATCACACTCAGGCTCAGGGCGCCGTTGCCGTCGTGCCAGGCCACGCATTGAAAGGGCTGGAAAGCACGGTCTGCGATCAAAAGAGCTTCGTTGATGCGGAGCGGGGCGTTCATGTGGGTCTCTCTCTAAATGCCCATTCAAGTGAGTACCGGCGGTTGGGCTGACCGTGCGGCGGGTTACTTGTACTGATGCGCGATGACGGGGGGCGGGTCACATGTTAGAGCAACAAATTTCAACTTTTCCTGATTGATGTCATGTAAGCGGCTGTTTTGAAAGCTGAATGAAAGTTTTAGCGCGGCGCAACTTTTTAGCTCAATGCATTGTTTGATGGCTTTTTACCCGCTGTTATAGCGAAATGGTACAAGGCCTGCGTCAAGATCTTGCTAGTGTTAGCGCTGGTCGTCACAACACATTGTTTCTAAATAACTTTAACAATTTTGACGCCAAGGAATAGTCATGGTTGTTACACCCGTGCAGCGCCGCTTACTCGTGGTTGACCCTTGTGACGACTGCCATGGCTTATTACCCGGTTTGCGCACGGCAGGCTGGGAGGTCGACAGCTGTGCCCTGGAGGCGGTAGGTGACCGATCCTGTGATGTCGGCTTGCTGCGGCTACAGCCTTACCATCTGGAGCGTCCGGAAGCGGTCAAGGAACTGATTGGCCGTAGCGGCACCGAATGGATTGCCGTGCTCAGCCAGGATGTACTGCGCTTGCAAAATGTCGGTGACTTTGTCTGCGAGTGGTTTTTCGATTTTCATACCTTGCCTTTCGATGTGTCTCGGGTCCAGGTCACCTTGGGCCGGGCATTCGGCATGGCGCGCCTGCGTGGCAAGGGGCACACTCCGGTCGATGAGCCCGAGCATGAGTTGCTCGGTGACAGCCGCCCGATTCGCGAATTGCGCAAGTTGTTGTCCAAGCTGGCGCCCACGGAGTCCCCGGTGCTGATCCGTGGCGACAGCGGCACCGGCAAGGAGCTGGTGGCCAAGACCCTGCACCGCCAATCCCAGCGCCATGCGAGGCCCTTTGTCGCGATCAACTGCGGCGCCATTCCCGAACACCTGATCCAATCCGAACTGTTCGGCCATGAGAAGGGCGCGTTTACCGGTGCCCATCAACGCAAGGTCGGGCGCATCGAAGCGGCCCATGGCGGCACCCTGTTCCTTGATGAAATCGGCGATTTGCCCATGGAACTGCAAGCCAACCTGCTGCGCTTTCTTCAGGAAAAGCAGGTCGAGCGGGTCGGCGGCAGCCAGCCGATTCCGGTGGACGTGCGGGTGTTGGCGGCCACCCACGTCGACCTTGAAGCGGCCGTCGCCAAGGGCGCTTTCCGCGAAGACTTGTACTACCGGCTCAATGTGCTGCAGGTGATCACCGCGCCCTTGCGCGAGCGCCATGGTGATGTGGCGATGCTGGCCAACCACTTTTCACGCTTCTACAGCCAGGAAACCGGTCGCCGCCCCCGCAGCTTCAGCGATGACGCCCTGGTGGCCATGGGGCAGCACCCGTGGCCGGGTAATGTGCGCGAACTGGCCAACCGCGTGCGCCGCGGCCTGGTACTCGCCGAAGGGCGCCAGATCGAAGCCGCCGATCTGGGATTGCTGGGCGAACAGGCAATTTCGCCACCCATGGCTACACTGGAAGACTATAAGCACCGTGCTGAACGCCAGGCGCTGTGCGATGTGCTCAACCGGCACAGCGACAACTTGAGTGTCGCGGCCCGTGTGCTGGGGATTTCCCGGCCGACGTTCTACCGGTTGCTGCACAAACACCAGATCCGCTAGGGCGGATAAACCGAAAAGCCCCGCAACGACCCTTATCGTTGCGGGGCTTTTCCTTGTGCACCGGATTCTGTAGCGGTCGGGTTAGAAGTAATACGGGAATTTCAGGCTGAACGTAAAGTCCGGCGCATCGTCTGTCATGCCGATTGCCAGGTTCGGCACGATGGTCAGGTTATCCGACGCGGCAATGGTCATCCCCACGTTGAAATAACCGGCGTTGGCATCGCTGGAAACCACCGATTGCCAGTCGCCGCCGTTGGGCTTGAGCCTGCTCTTGCGCTGCACCAGGTCGGACACCGAGAACGACATACTCATCTTCTCGTTGAGGGCAAAGGCCACGCCGACCCCGAACTGGAAGCTGTCGCCCAGGCTGACCTTGCCGCCGACCTTCTGGTTGACGTCACTGCTGATGTCATCGAAGGATTCTTCGAAGTTATGGGTGTAGGACAGCGAGCCGAATAACACCGCAGGATCGAAGGTCTTGACCAGGGAAATGCCCGGTGTGATCGACCACACGCCATTGCCCGTAGGCAGGCTTTCCGGCACGAACAGGTTGTCGTTGCCGGGTGTATTGATCAGCTTGATACCAAACGGTTCTTTGCCGGTGGGCGCCTTGACCCGCACCGACACCACGGCGTCCGGCAGGGTGGGGGTTTCGTCGAGGAACTTGTAGGCCACGCCGAAGTTGACGTCGCCGATGGTCGGGTCGCGGGTGACCGACTGTTCCGATGTGGCGGTGCCGTTGTTGCCGGCACCGGCAGACTGGTAAGTCGACTCGCGGTACACCACCGGCACGTTCACGTCGAACTGCCAACGGTTATCGACGTTGTAGCGCCCGGTCAGGTCCAGGGTCCAGTTATCGGACTTGATCCGGTCCAGGTTGATATTGCCGAGGAAAATCGAGTCCAGCGCCAGGAACCCGTTGAGGGTCAACTGACGGGCGTCGTAACGGGCATAGGTAACGCCGGTTTCGAAGCTGAACTTGCCGTTGCCGAAAAAGCCGCTGGCTTCGTTATAGAGGTTACTGACGCTTTGCGCCGGGGCCGAATCATCCTTGAGAGACTGGCCGTAGGAACTGCCGCCGCCCCCCGCACCACCGGAAGCCGCTGCGGCCCCCGTGCCCGCGACGGTGGTGCCGTTGGCTTTTTGAAAGTCTGCTGGCGACTTGGCCAAGCGTTTGGGGGCCGGGGTGGCCGGTTGGTCTTCGACCTGACGCACGCGCTGCTCCAGCACGGCCAGCGCTTTTTGCTGCACTTCGTACCGCTGCTTGAGTTCCAGAAGTTCCTGCTTGAGGGTTTCGATGTCGCTATCTGGCGCTGCATACAGAACGGATGCGGGCAAGAGCGTACTTAAACAGATCACAGCACGGAGCGATAACGATCGATGCATGAAATAAGCCGTCCTTTTCTAATGCGTAAGTGTCGACGGTCAGCGTAGTTCAATAACCGAGCGTGCGTAGGGCTTTGAGTTGATCCAGATTGCAGTTCAATGCACCGTTGTTCAAACCGTTGTTATTCATTACTACGTTAAGTTGGGTCATGTTGTTGACGAAGTTAGTGTTGCCGGTCAGCACCGTGCCTTGCAGCACATTCCCGCCGCCGATTTGCTGCAGGCTGTTGCCCTGGTTGTGGTTGGCCTGGATCGCCATCTGCAAGCCACCGTTGTTGGCCGACACGCTTACGCGGCCTGCCGCGCTGTCACCGGTCACCGTACCGCCGGCGACCAGCACTTGCCCTGATTGCACGATGTTGGAGGGCGCAAAGCCGTTCTCGACGGTGATGCCCACATTGTTGTAGGCGGTGTTGCCATCGCCGGCGGTGCGCACGCTTTGTGTCACACCCTGGCCGCTGCCCAGGCCTGCCCCGCCGGTAACCGTGCCGGTGCCGGTATTCGGATTCGTGCCGTTGCCGGTCGAGCCGGTGGTTTGTACATAGAATTGCGGGGTAACGGTCGACGAATCGATCTGCATACTGGCCTTGCCGGTGATGCTGTCACCCACGGCGTTGGTCCAGGTGCTGCTCATGACAATGCCGAAGCTGATGATTCGCCCCGGCATCACGTAACGACCGCGCAGGTCGGCCATTTCCGAATCCTTGAGCTCGATGGGTTTGAACCCCGACGAAGCATAAGCGGGCATTGAGGCTGCCAGACACAAGACCGTCAGCCAACGGGAAGTGTTCATCTTTTGCTCCTGGAGCGTCCTGCCCCTTATTGCGCTTCTTAGAAGAAGTCGCTCTGGATAAAACCGAAATCCATCAACTCGGCATCGCCTACGGGCCTGAACTGGTTCAACTGGTTCTTGGCGGTCAGTGGTGTGGGTGGGTCGAGCAGGGCATTGGCCTTGTCATAACCTTCACCCAGCACGGCGAACACGATGCCGTTCCAGCCCTTGACGAAGTCATCATGGGAATAGCGCTTATGGCCCAGTACCGGGTCGCCGATATAGACCCAGTCCTTGTCGGCCCGCTGCATCACCACGAAGTGCTTGTAGCCACGAATTTCCAGCAGGACCACCACGGGGATCTTTACGGTGACCAGTGTGTCTGGCGCGATTTTGTAGCCCCGGGCGCGCATGCCGATGCTTTCGAGGTAGCGCTTCATGTCCAGCATGGAAAAGCCCTGGGTGCGCACCAGGTCCTGGTCGGCATTGACCAGCATGCCTTTGATGACGTGATCTTCGTCTACATCCAGCCAATAACCCTGGCGCAGAATGGTAGCGAGTGCCGCGGCGCCGCAGCTGAAATCGGTTTTCTGTTCCACCAGGTTGGCGAACCGGCGTTCACGAATACTCTCGACCTTCTTGTAGATCACTGCACCGCCAGGCAGGGCGGAGATCGCCATGGTGCCTGCCCAGGTCGGGCCGGTGAGCAGCATCAGGAGGGTGAGGGTCGCGAGGCGCATGATCATGTGACCTGCTGGACACTGGAATAAAAAAGGGCCTTGTTGCCAAGGCCCCGTTGGATCAGAAGCGCACGCCGCTGGCGCAGACGCTGCAACCTTGACCGATCGACAGGCTGTTGCTGCCTTGGTTGCCCGAGCCGGATTGCAGGTTCACACCCACGTTGCCGGAGTTGCGGTTAACCGAGTTGTCGAGGCTGGAGTTGTTCGACACGTATTGTGGTTTGCCGCCATGGTGGCCATACCCGGTAGCCGCGGCATTGAGGTAGTTGTTGGCGAGCGAGTTTTGCTCGGTGTTGGCGGCCGCAGCAATGTTTTTGCCATCAGCGGTGGTGATTGCCAGGTTGTTTTTACCCTGGTTGCCTTGACCGGCCTGGCCGTTGTAACCCAGGTTGCCGGAGTTACCGTTAAGGGAGTTATCCGCAGAGGCGTTGTTCTGGGTGCCTTTGTTGACGAAGTTGTTCAGCGCGCTGTTTTGATTGACATCGACAACCGCGAATACCGTTGCAAAGTCACCTTTGGCACTGGAGATGGCGCCGGAGTTGTCGGCTTGGTTACCACTGCCTGACTGAACGTTGACCCCAGTGTTACCGCTGTTGCCATTGACCGAGTTATCGGCAGAGGCATTGTTTTCGGTCTTGGTGTCATCGAACTTGTTGCCGCCGCTGTTTTGTACATCGGTCACCACAGAGGCAACCACACCGGTGGGTTGAGGCGCAGGGTGCCAGCCACCACCTGCTTGAGCAGCAGCAGCCATGAGTGCGGCCAGAGCGAAAACCAGTGGTTTCAGAGCCATTTGAGGTTTCATGGTGTTTCTCCTTGCTTCTAATTAGTTGGTTAAGTGTTGGTACGGTCTAACGAGGGCTACCAAGCGTTTACTTGATAGTGATGCCCAGGGTGTTAGCCACTCGGTTCCCCACCCCGGCACTCTGGTTCACCTGAATCACTCCTCGGCTGCCTGTGAAGGCCTGGTCGCTTGTAACGACAAGGCGGCTGCCAGTGGTGGGGGTGAGCCCTGAGTCGGTTGCCAGCGTCGTGGTGTTCTGTTGCAACAGGACGCTGTCATCGATGCTTTGCGGGCCAGGGTTGATGCTGATCCGCACGGCATTGATCGTTTGGTTATTGGCCCCGGCGGACTGGTTGATGCCCAGTACACCGTTGCCGTTGGTAAATGAGCTGCCCTGGATCGCCGCCTTGGCGTTCAGGGACGGGTCGACCTTGCCGTCGAGGCGCTGGATGTTGACGTTGGTGGCCTGGCCACCGAGCGCGATGGCGCGGCTGTTGGACATTTGTTGCTGGTTGCCGGCCGCCTGGTTGATCGACACGACACCTTGGTATTGTTGGCCGCTGTTGTGGATCACCGCCGTGTCGTCGGCGAATGCCGGGGCGCTGGTCAGCAGGGCGAGAACGAGCAGGGAACGATTCATCACTTGCCCCCCAGCATGCTGCCGATGTTGTTCAACGGCGCCATGCCGCGCTGGACCGAGTCGCTGATCTGCCCGCCCATGCTGCTGCCCGCACCGTGGCCCGCGGCGGAGCCGGCCCCCAGGGTGGACATGCTGTTCTGTGTGGCGTGCAGGCCGGTCAAGGTGCCGTTGGTCTGAACTGCGCGGACAATGCTTGAGCCGCTGCTGATGCCGCCGATATCCATATCACTGAGCTCGCCGGTGGCACCGATGATGTCCCGGCTGGGGTTGGCGTTGGCGGTGGTGGGGTAGGGGTCTTTACCGAAGGCGGCGCGGCCGTACATATGAGCCTGCACGTTGCGCCCTGTCACAATCACACCATCCTCTGCAAAGCTGGGAACACTGATGCCGACGCTGAGTACACAGCTGATCAGCAGCACGTTCATCGAACCTTGAGTGAGTGTGGCCATGGCGGCATTCCTTATTCGTCGCGCTGACCCTAAACAGCGCTGTAAGGGATAGAGCAGAAGCCGTGCCGCTTTTTATTTATTGTTGTTATTCAATAGGTTGGAGTTATTTGTGGGCAAAGTGATGTCAGTGCTGTTTCAGCGCTGAGACACCTGCTGCCCAGGTATACACACAGCGCCGTACCACAAACGATTCACCCCCGCTGTATCAGCGCTGTAACACCGCGTATGACAAAACGATGAATCCGCACGGCACGGGCGGTCCAGAGGCGTCGAGTGTTTCAAAAATGGACACTTCAGGCGCAACGACGCCCGAGCCGGGGGGGGGCAAGCTCAGCCTTTGGGGGATTTACGCGGGATGGAATTGAGTACGGGGTTGCCATCCTGGTTCTGGGTCAGGTAGACCGGCAAAACCTTGGGCAAGGAGGGGATGAGGTTATTGACCTCGGTGATGTTGTAGATGCCGCCGATGCGAATTGTGCCGGTGTTGGCGTCTGCCAGCATCACCGGTTTGTTCAGGTAGCGGTTGATCAACGGCAACGCATCCACCAGCGCCAGGTTGTCGAGCACCAGCTTGCCCTGGCGCCAGGCCAGGGCACGGTCATTGGCGGTGATTGCCTGTACGCGCGGCGTTGCATCGCCCTGTTGGTAGCTGGCCTGCATTCCCGGCGTCAGGGGTACGCTGCCGTGAATCCGGTCGCTGGTAATCTGCACCGAGCCTTCGAGCAACATCACCCGCACCTGGTCTTCATACTTCCAGACGTTGAACTGGGTGCCCGTGACGCGCACCTGGCCTTCGCCTGCGTGCACGATAAACGGATGGGCGCTGTCATGGCTGACTTTGAAGAACGCCTCGCCCTTGTTCAACGTGACGCGGCGCTGATCCTTGTAGTTGCTGTAGACCAGCTCGGTGCCCAGGTTGAGTTCCACCTCGCTGCCGTCGCCCAGGGTGACTTGGCGCAAGCCATTGGCGGCCTGGAAGCGCTCATAGGAACTCGGCAGCCAGCCGGCTTCCCAGCCAGTGAAGGCGGCCAGGGGCAAGGCGACCAGGCAGATCGCCGCCGCTACCGCGTAGGTGCGCAGCCGGCTGCGCGGCTTGAACGGCACCACCACCGACGGGATTTCGTGGCGGGGCAGGTGGTCGGCGACGTCCCAGATTTCCAGCATGGCCGCGTATTCAAAGGCGTGCAGTGGATGGGAGTCATGCCATTGCGCAAAAGCCTGACGTTCATCCGCGGTGCAATCACTGGCGTGCAGGCGCATGCACCAATGCGCGGCAGCGTCGGTGATGGCGTCATATTCGGCTTCTGAAACGGACTTTTCGCTCATTAACTCATCCTGATTTCGCACATTCTAACCTCCCGAGGTGGACCGCGAGAACAGGCGTCATGGCGATTGCACATCAATTGGAACTTATTCTTATTTGCCAGGACCTAAAAAATTCAGGACATTCCCACAATGGAGTACGAATATGCTGAAGAAAACCTTAGCCGCCCTGTGTGCAACCACCGCGCTGCTCAGTGCTGGCGCCGCTATGGCCGATAAGCCCGGTGCGGGCTGGATCACCATCGAAAAGGCGATTGAAGTGGCCAAGACCAAGGCCGGCTACATCGAAGTCTACGCGGCCGAAGCCGATGACAACGGCTATTGGGAAGTCAAGGGCCGCAAGTCAGACGGCACCGTGTATGAAGCGCGCATCGATGGCGCTTCGGGCAATATCCTGCGTGACCAGAAAGACTGATAGACCCGCCGGGAGCCTGTTCAGGCTCCCGCATCCAGTTCCCGGCCGAGTTGGCTGATCATGTAGGTCACCGAGTCGGCATTCGCCAGAATGGTATCGATACGTTTATCGGCGTCGCTCATGAAGATGGCACGGGCATCACTGAGGGTGCGAGTGCCGGTGGTGCTCAGCACCTTGTCCTTGGCCGGTGTGGTCCCGCGATTGCTGCCGAAGTCTTCCCATGCCTGGGAAAAATCGTCCCAGGTCTTGAACAGCAGGGCGGCGGGCGTGAGGGTGGACAAGGCGGTCTCGCGCAGGTCGGCCAGGTCGGTCTGCATCGGCCTGGCGCCGCGGATGCTGACATTGATCAGGTCGTGGAACGGCCGCATGCTGTCCAGGTAGGCCAGGTCTTCGGTCAAGGATTTGATGTGGGTGATTTCGTGAATCAGCACCGTTGCCCGTGCATGGGCAGAGAGGTTGAAGGGCGTGTTCAGACGGTTTTGGTAGATATCCATGTGCGGGTCGAAGAAGCGATCGAGCAAATAGATTTTCTGCTCCGTGTCATTGGGCAGCACGAAGGCAAACGTGTCGTGTGGGCTATAGCGATGGGTGCCGGCGACAAAACGCTGTGAGTCGGGACCGATCAGGGTGTGATTGGTCAACTCATCGAGCAGTTCGTCGACGCGTCGCTCGACTCTTTGCACTTGATCGGAGGTCAGCGTGATCACGCCGAACAACTCACTGAAAAACCGCCCCGCGCGACTGTTGGGGTCCAGGTGCGTGGCAAAGTGCAGGAGGTTGCGCTTGCAGTTGACCGCATAGTACGTCGCGACATTGAGCGCTTCATCGATGCACTGGGCTTTCCAACTCGACAACGCCGCAATTTCCCGCATGCCCGCCGCTTCGATATTGATGGCATCGCGCTCGGCCGCCCGTGTTTGCACCCTGCCGGTGTAGCGACTCAAGGTTTTTCCGTAGCGTGGATGATGTCGATCCAGGTCCAGTGTCCAGCCGCCCTGGGCATGGTGTTGTACATACGGGCCGTGCAACTCGCCGTTGCTCAGGCGCCAGCGTTGCCCGGCTTTTTTCACCGGGTAGACCTTGCCTGCCACCGCGACAAAATCGCGGGTGCCGGTCTCATCTCGATAGGGGCTGTTGGGTGAAACTTGCTTCAAATCAGCCAAGGCCACCCCATGGTTTTCAAACGCTTGCAGATGGGTACGCCCGGGAGCGGTCAGGTCCAGGTCGGCCAAAGTGCCTGGGGCAGGCGGCGCAGCCTGCAGCCATTGCTCCAGGTCGGCCGGCCTGGCGGGTGAGGGCGGCGCAAAGGCCTTGTCCATGTCCCTGCGCAAGGAGGCCAGCTCGGCCACCCCGGCGGCAAAGGTCTTGAGCGCGTGTTGCCAGCGATGTTGCTGCAGGTCTTCAGCGGAGGCCTTGAACAATTCATAGCTGCGCCACACCACCAGCGGATAGGCGAGCTTGCCGGCGAGCAATTGCAGGCCCTTGGGGATTTCCTCGCTGAACAAGCTGGTGATCGCGTCCCATTGGGTGCTGCCCAATCGCTCGAATTGGCGGGCCAGCATCCGCAGCAGCATCTCGCTATTGTCATCGAACAACTGGTTCAGCAGGTTGCCGCCGATGGGCGATACGCCAAGACGAATCTCGGACAATCCATGGCTCCAATGCTCGCCCAGCAAGTTGCGGTAAGTCGCTTGATGGGGCGCGTCCAACTGCCCGACTATCCAATCCTGCAATGCGCCCGGGGTGGTGAAGTCATGGAGCAGTGCGGCTTCATCCGCGTATTCGCGCAATAGATGCCTGGGACTGTAGGGCGCGTACAGGACCAGTGGGCCGCGGGCGCCGGCTGCCGGCCCGATCAGGTAGCAGCCCAGCGCCTTGACCCGCGCCGCGCCCTCGGTGGCGATCAACTCAAGCGGACGAACGATCGCGGTCGCGCCACGCACGGCGGCCCGCGCCACCGCATCGGGCATGTCGAAGGCTTGCTGGATAAAGCTCCAGGCCGAGGCGGACAGCCGCTCATCGAGGGTTTGCCCATGGGCGTATTGCAGCAATTGCCAGGGCAATTGCCGGCAGAACAATCTACGACGCTCGCGGGCCTCTTCGGTCTGGCCCTTGAGAAGGGGGGAAAGCCGGGCCTGGTAGAGGCGTTTCAAATCCAGTTGGCGTACCAGTTGCACGATGGCGTTGCCGTCCAATGCCGCCGGCAACGGCGTGGCGGTACGCGAATGTGGCCGTATGGCGTCGCCACTGAGTTCGGGCAAGTGCCGCAAGGCAAAGTCCGTGAGGGTCTGGGTGTTGCCTTTCAGGTCGATACGGCCAGGTATCAATACGTTATCCGGATTGACCACTTGCCCCGGAAAACGCGCATGGAGCAGTTCCGCAAGCACTCGCCGGGCTTCATTGCGCATCGGCGTGATGCTGTGCAGGTAGTCACGTGCGTCCGGTGCGCTGATGCGGTATTGCTCCAGCAGTTCGGCGTGGAGGATTTGCTCATGGGGTGGCGCCATGCCCAGCCCTACCGGTAGCGCCTGCTGGCGGACCAGCGCGTGCGCAATGGCGATGGCCCTGGGCAGGTTGCTCGGTGGCGCGCGGCGGATCAGGTTGTCCAGGCAGGTCTGGAAACGCGCGGCCTTCAGTCCCATCGAGAACACATGATCGATCTCGTCACGGGTGAAGTCGCTGTAGGTCTGTTGCCGGTTATGCAGCAGGTGATCGTCGATACGTTGCAGTGGGCCGAGCTGACAGGCCTGATGGGGCACGCGCTTGGAGACGCGCAGGTTTTCCATCAGGGGCAGTCGCCGCCGGGGATCCTGCAGGCGTTGCTCCAGGTCATCGCGCAGGGCCTTGATCGATGTAAAGGCTTCATAGCCGCCATGGGGCGTCCACAACAGCGCCATGCCTGAATGCACGTCGTCCAGGCCGCCACGTTCGGTCAATACAAAACAATTGGCCAGGGCATGGGGCGTGGCATCCGAGCCGATGCGGACAGTCAGGCCGAACGCATCCGGGATAAAGCCGTTCAAGCCATGGCGGGTGAGGCGGGTCATGCTGTCGGCCTGGAGCGTGCAGTCCAGCAACGCCAGGCCGGCGGGCGACAGGCTCTTGTTCAGCGCCCGCAGTTGCGCTTCGCCGTTCAGGCCTTGCAGCATGCCCTGGCTCAGGTGCGCCTGGTTATTTTCCAGCAGCACGTTCGGCAAGCTGCGCAGGTCGTTGCGGGCAAACGTGCTCAACACTTGGTCGATGATCGCGTTGAAGGTCGTGAGGGTCAGGTTGTTCAGTTTGTAGGCGGCACCGGCGCTGCGCTTGCCGTAGAACCAGGTGAGGTAGGACGCGGGCAGGGCATCGGCTTGCCTGGCCAGGCGGGCGATAAAGTGCTCGACCATGCTCGAAGACGCCTGGGGCAAGCGCTCTTCGCGCTCCTGGGCCTGGGTGGGGTAGGTATTGATGTAGACGTCTTCGGGCTGCAGGTCCAGGTTTCGTCTGCTCAACTCCAGCTGCAGGGCATGGGCGGCCAGGGTGCGCAGGGTTGGGAGTTGGCTGCGCTCCCGTGCCATTGCCGCTTCGACCGCCTGCAGGCGTTGCAGGTGCAGCCTGGCTTTTTCTGCCTGGACGGTGGAGGGGCGGCCATTGCCGCTGCTAATCGGATGGACGGACCAGCGCCCGTCGCTTTCCTGCTCCAGCAACCGAGTGTCGAGCATGCTGCGTATGTCCAGGGCGCTGTCGAGCAGGGCGGCCAGATCGACGTTGCCTGCGCTGCGTCGATAAAGCCCCAGCGCATGCTCAAGGTTGCCGAGCTGTTTGGCGACGATGTCTTCGACCGTTTCCTGGAACACATCGCCGGCGACAGGTGTTCCGGTCACCTGGATTTGATCCATGCCGACGAACACGCTGCGCTCATCCATGGACAGGAAATTGAGCAGTTCGTCTTCGTGCCCCGCGGTCTTGAGCATGGCCAGCAGGGTGTCGTTGAGGTCCTTGAGGTCGGCGAGTACCTGCAAGCCACGGGATTGGGTGTAGAGGTACGCGTGGGTAGTGCTGATCATCAGGGTGCTGGCCAGCTCGACGTCATGCTGAAAAGGCGCATGCACCCGCACTTTTTCGATGTTCAGCTGGCTGTCAACGGCTTTGCGCGCGGCCTGGTCCGGAAGGAATACCGTGCGCAGCCGCAGGCTTTCAGCGCTGCTGAGGATCGTTGCCTGGTGTTTGAACAACCGGTCGGCGCGAAACTTGTCAGCCATGACCCGGCTGAAGAAGCGCACGCGCGACTGGCCATCCTTGAAGTCTTCGTTCCAGTAGGTTTGCAGCAGGCTGTTCAATAACTTCGAAAGAATGCTGGCGGTTTGTTCGACCACGCTGTCCCAGCGCTGTTGCTCCTGGGCCAGTTGCTCGGCGCTGAAGGCACGGGTGTCATGCCCGATGTTGAAATACGTGTGGGTCTGGTCCGTGGGCCAGGCCTGCTGCACATAGAAGCGCAACAGCGCATCCCGCAACGGCTCGGAGGCGACCCAGTGCATGTCCTCGGCCGTGGCCGCACGGCGGAAGAAGTTCACCCGGGTGTTGCTCTGGTTCACCCCTGGAAAATAGGTGCGGGCCATGATGCCGAGCAAGGTGTCGAGCATCTCGCGCAGGCTGGGGAGTTTGCGCAGCTCGGCGAACATCGCCAGCACATTTTTCTGCTGGGCCGCGAGGATCACGCGTTCCTGGTCCTCCATCACTGCGCCCTGGATCACGGCGGTGGTGACTGTCAGTCGGGTGTGTGCCGGCAGCGCATCACGTTCGCCGATCGACAGGAACCCCAGCAGATCGGCGCGGTGCTGCGGTTGCGCCAGCCGGTCGCCGAGTGCATCGAGCAGGCCGGCGTGGCTCGCGAACAGCTCCAGGCCGGCATAGGGCGTATAGAGTACGGCCTTGGCCTCGTCAGGTGTCGGGCTCATCATGAAGGCGCCGGCCAATGGGATGGCAGGTTGGCCGGCGAGGCCCACCAGCAGCCTTTCCACCCGCATGGGATAGCCGTTTTCCGTCGGTGCCATGCGTATCGCGTCAGTGGCGTAATACAGCGTGTTCAGCCAATCAAGGTCCTTGACGGTGAACCCGAGCGCACGCTCCCGTTCCGTCGGCTCCTTGCGTCGGTCCGGGCGCAACAGCTCTTCGAAGAAATAGGGCGGGGTGACGTTTGCCATGCTGCACTCTCCATCTGTATGGCGCGTAGGAGGCTCCAAAGTAGGTGCAGGCATCACGTGGAGGGCGGTAGATAACTGGTGCAGATCGCAAGCGCCCGTTGACAGCAGGCACGGCAGGCGTTGTTTAATCATCGGCCTGGATTCTTGTTGTCTCTTCCAATTATAAAATCGGAGCTACAGATGCCTGCCCAGTCCCCGATAGTCGACAACGCCACAACCCTCATCGGTTTCAACGACCTGGTGAGGTTGCTGAGTGCGGTATTCGTGAAGCACGGCACCGCGCCGGAAGTGGCCGAAATCCTGGCGCGCAATTGCGCCAGTGCCGAGCGCGACGGCGCCCATAGCCACGGCATTTTCCGCATCCCCGGTTACCTCAGCACGTTGGCCAGTGGCTGGGTCAATGGCAAGGCGGTGCCGGTGGTCACCGACGTGGCGTCCGGCTTTGTACGGGTGGACGCCGGCAACGGATTTGCCCAGCCGGCCCTTGAAGCGGCGCGCGCGCTGCTGGTGGATAAGGCTCGCAGTGCCGGTATCGCACTGCTGGCGATCCACAATTCCCATCACTTCGCGGCCTTGTGGCCGGATGTCGAACCCTTCGCCGAGCAAGGATTGGTGGCGCTGAGCGTGGTCAACAGCATGACCTGCGTGGTGCCCCATGGCGCCGACCGGCCGCTGTTCGGCACCAACCCCATCGCCTTTGCCGCGCCGCGTGCCGACGGCTTGCCGATTGTGTTCGACCTGGCCACCAGCGCCATCGCCCACGGCGACGTGCAGATTGCCGCGCGCAAGGGTGAGCGCTTGCCGCCGGGCATGGGGGTCGACAGCCTCGGCCAGCCCACCACCGACCCCAAGGCTGTGCTGGAAGGCGGCGCGTTGTTGCCCTTTGGCGGGCACAAGGGCTCGGCGTTGTCGATGATGGTCGAATTGCTGGCGGCGGCCCTGACGGGAGGTAACTTTTCCTTCGAGTTCAACTGGGCCGATCACCCCGGCGCACGTACGCCCTGGACCGGGCAATTGCTGATTGTGATCGATCCGAGCAAAACCGCCGGGCAAAGCTTCGCCGAGCGCAGCCAGGAACTGGTGCGGCAGATGCATGCGGCGGGATTGCGGCGCTTGCCGGGGGATCGACGTCATCGCACACGGGCGAAGTCGTTGGAGGAGGGCGTGGTGGTGGATCTGGAAGCGCTGAACCAACTGCGGGACTGGGCTACGTAGCAGTTGACGAGGCTCGTCAGCTGCTACGGGCATGTGTCGGTCAGTTACGGCGACCCAGCAGCAGGCCAACCACCAGGCCAAAGCCCGCGGAGATGGCCACGGTCTGCCATGGATGGCCACCGATGTAGGTTTCGGTGGCATCGACCACCGGCTTGCTGCGCTCGCGCACGTTGGATACCGAGTCCAGTGCCTGCTTGAGTTTGATGGCGACCTGTTCGCGCAGGGTTTCGCCTTCTTCGCCCACCAGGGCAGCGCTGCTTTTGAGCAGCTTGTCCGATTCTTCGATCAGGGCCGTCAGTTCACTGAATGCTTGATCCTTGATTTGATCTTCAACAGCTTGGGCGGCAGTTTTGCGGGCCATGGGTGTGACTCCTTGCAGGTGAATGTGACAGTGAACAATGGAGTGCCGGGCGGTGGCAAAAGTTGCAGTTTTTTTGCCGGGTCGGCACTGGCGAACGAAATCCGAATCCGGAAAATTCGGCCTACAGTGTAAGATGTCGACTATTTGTGCAGCAGGAATTTCAACATGAGCTTCAATCTCGCCAACAAAACCCTCGCCGAGCGCGCCGAGCTGGAAGATGAAAAGTCCCGCCTCTACGACCTGTGGCAAACCAACCTGGGCAAGGCCAAGGGCGAAGCCGCGCGGTTGTTCGGTGAGCGCGCCAAGCGCAAGGGCAAGTGGGCCGAATGGGTCCGCGCCGAACTGGACGGCATGTCGCCGCCGGAGTTTTCCAACATGGTGCGCAGCGAAGTCAACAAGTTGATGGCGGCGGCGAAGTAAAACCGGCGGCAATCGCTTCGCGTACTTTAAGCAACATCGGATCAAGCTGGGCCTGGGTGCGCCAACCCAGTTCCACCGGGTAGCGCGGCAGCGCCAGCGGGCAGGGCAATACCCGCAGGCCGGTCATCTCGGCGATGGCCTGCGCCGCATGCCCGGGAATGGTCGCCACCGCCTGGCTGCCCTTGAGCAGAAACGGCAGTGCGGCAAAATGACTGGTCGAGGCGCACACCTGGCGGCTCAGGCCCTGGGCCGCCAGCCCTTCGTCGGTGATGCCGATGAACCCGCCTGACGACACCAGCACATGCTCGCGGGTGACAAATTCATCCAGGCTGAGGCTGCCCTGGCCCGGCGCCAGGCTGCGTGGGTCCACGACGCAGCGATAATCCCCCTCTCCCACTACCTGCCGACTCAACCGGCTTTGCGCAAAGCCGCCCGCAGTGATTGCCAGGTCCAGGGTGCGATCGAGCAGGGCGCCGGCGACGATCTGGCTATGGGTCTGGCGAAAGATCACCCGCAGCTTCGGCAAGCGCTGTGCGATGGCGTCCATCAAGCGGCGGCCATAGGCAATCTCGAAGTCGTCGGACAGGCCCACCACCACCGAGCGGCCTTGATAGTTCGGGTTGTTCGGATTGACCATCGCCAGGCTTTGCCGACAGCGCTCCAGCGCCTCGCTGATCACCGGTTTCAATTGGTTGGCCCGCAGCGTCGGCGCCAGGCCACGGCCGGTACGCACAAACAGTTGGTCGCCATAGACGTCGCGCAGACGTCGCAGGCCTGCACTGATGGCCGACTGCGTGACACCCAGGCGCAACGCCGCGCGGCTGGCGCTGGACTCATCGTGGAGGGCTTCGAAGGTTTTCAGCAGGTTCAGGTCGACCTGGGCGATATTCATCTGGCTCATATCATTCAGCACTGAGGTGGGCTTTATTCATGATCGAGCCTGGCGAGAAAATGGGCAACCCCCCTTATCTGGAGTGATCGTGATGCCCGTTTCTACTGTGGCGGCCCTGCAAATCGGTTCCCTGCCTGGCGGCAAGGCCGACACCCTGGCGCAAATCCTCGCCTATGAAGACGAGATCCTGCGCAGCGGCGCGCAATTGGTGGTGATGCCCGAAGCGCTGCTCGGTGGCTATCCCAAAGGTGAAGGATTCGGCACCCAATTGGGCTATCGCCTGCCCGAAGGCCGCGAAGCCTTTGCCCGCTACTTTGCCAACGCCATCGATGTGCCGGGCGCCGAGACCGAGGCCCTGGCCGGCCTGTCGGCACGTACCGGCGCCAGCCTGGTGCTGGGTGTGATCGAGCGCAGTGGCAGCAGTTTGTATTGCACGGTGTTGTATGTCGAACCCACCGGCGGCCTGGTGGCCAAGCACCGCAAACTGATGCCCACCGGCACCGAGCGGCTGATCTGGGGCAAGGGCGACGGCTCGACCTTGCCGGTGATCGACGCGGCGGTAGGACGCATCGGCGGTGCGGTGTGCTGGGAAAACATGATGCCGCTGCTGCGCACCGCGATGTACGCCAAGGGCGTCGAGGTATGGTGCGCGCCGACGGTGGATGAGCGCGAGATGTGGCAGGTGAGCATGCGTCATGTGGCGCATGAAGGGCGTTGCTTTGTGGTCAGCGCGTGCCAGGTGCAGGCCTCGCCCCAGGCACTGGGCATCGAGGTCGCCAACTGGCCTGCAGAACGCCCGTTGATCGCCGGCGGCAGCGTGATTGTCGGCCCCATGGGCGACATCCTCGCCGGGCCACTGGTGGGGGAGGCCGGGCTGCTGACGGCGCAGATCAACACCGATGACCTGGTGCGAGCGCGGTACGACTATGACGTGGTGGGGCATTACGCCCGCCCGGATGTGTTCGAGCTGGTGGTGGATGAGCGCGCCAAGCCAGGTGTGCGCTATATCACCGACTGAAAGCCGGTGGAAATGTGGCAGGGCCCCTCAGCGTTTAGAGGATTGGTTTTCCAGCCATTCCTCGCGGGTCATTTCCCAGATATCCCGTGGGAAAGTGCCTGCCACAAACTCACCTTCATCCGTCCTGATCAAACGCATGCCCGTATGCTCGGAAATCCGCCGTGAGCCCAGGTTGGGTGCGGCCTTGGGCGCCCGCAACACAGGGCGCTTGAGCACGCCGAACCAGTAGTCGGTCACCGCCGCGCTGGCTTCGGCCATCAACCCTTGCCCCTGCCATTGCGGCCCCAGCCAGAACCCGCGGTTGTTATCCTGCTCGTCCATCAAGCTGACGTTACCAATCAACTGTCCAGGCGCGCTTTTCAGGCGCAGCGACCAGTGCCATTCCTCGCCACGGGCCATGGCGGGCAGGGCGATGTGCTCCAGGTAGGTGCGCGCGCCGTCAGCCGGGTAGGGCCACGGCACCAGGGCGTTGAGGTAACGCACCACGTCCCAATGCGCGAATTGCTGCTGGATCCCTTCGGCATCGTCCAGGGTCAGCGGGCGCAGGATCAGGCGTTCGGTAAAGAGTGTCGGTTGCATGGTGTCATTACCAGGTCGCGGTATTCGGCAAGTCCAGCGTGCCACGGTCCACAAAGCGCATCGTGCCGAACAGCCCGCCCGCCAGTTTGCCCCGCAGCACGTAGGGCAGGTTGTTCAAGCTCTGGGTCTGGCTCAGGCCCAAGGTCTGGCGCAGTACGGAAAACGCCGAAACACTCACCGGCACCATCAGCACGGTCTCGGAAAAACGCGGGATGCTGCCGCGCTGGTCACTCACCCCCGACGCCAGCGGCCGACCGTTGACCTCCAGGTCGAGGGCCACGCCGTTGTAGTCGATCGCCGTTTCATTGGGGTTCTGCACCCGCAGTTTCACGGCGAAGCGCACTTCCAGGTCCTGGCTTTGCAGCGGCTCGATGCCCACCACATTGATATTCACCGGGTCGCGGTTGGGGAACAGCGCACAGGCGCTCAGGCTCAGCAGTAGCAGCGATAGAACCATGAGCTTGCGCATGCAAAGGGTGCTCCTATTTCGTGACGTCCGGGTCCTGCATCACTTTGAGGGTAGAGGACTCCGGATCAAATTCATCTTCTTCCAGCTCTATGAACGCTTCCGGCAGGAAAATGTTCAGCAGGATTGCACAGAACGCGCCCACGGTGATCGGCGACTCGAAGATGTTGTGCAGCGCCTTGGGCAACTCGCGTAACACTTCCGGTACGGCGGCCACGCCCAGGCCCATGCCGAGGGAGATCGCCACGATCAGCACATTACGGCGATGCAGCCCGGCTTCGGCGAGGATCTTGATGCCGGCCACGGCGACGGTGCCGAACATGATCAGGGTCGCGCCGCCCAGCACCGGCTTGGGCATCAGTTGCAGCACCGCGCCGATCATCGGGAACAGCCCCAGCAGCACCAGCAGGCCGGCGATGAAGTACGCCACGTAGCGGCTGGCCACGCCGGTCAACTGGATCACGCCGTTGTTCTGGGCGAACGTCACCATCGGCAGACTGTTGAACGTCGCGGCCATTGCCGAGTTGAGGCCGTCGGCCAGCAGGCCCGACTTGATGCGCTTGATGTACAGCGGGCCCTTGACCGGCTGTTGGGAAATCATCGAGTTGGCCGTCAGGTCACCGGCCGCTTCCAGGGGCGAAATCAGGAAGATCACCGCCACCGGGATAAACGCCACCCAGTCGAACGAGAAACCGTACTTGAACGGCACCGGCACGCTGATCAGCGGCACCTGGGGCAATGCCGCCATATCGACGCGGCCCAGGTACCAGGCCACCACAAAGCCCAGGGCCAGGCCGATCACGATCGAACCCAGGCGCAGGAACGGGTTATTGAAGCGGTTGAGCACCACGATGGTCAGCAGCACCAGGGCCGCCAGGCCCATGTTGCTCGCCGCGCCCAGGTCGCTGGCGCCAAAGCCGCCGGCCATGTCGGTAACGGCCACCTTGATCAGCGACAGGCCCATCAGGGTAATGATGGTGCCGGTCACCACCGGGGTGATCAGTTTGCGCAACTTGCCGATGAACTGGCTGAGCACCACTTCGATAAACGCCGCGAAAAAGCAAATGCCAAAGATCGTCGAGAGGATCTCATCGGTGCCGCCGCCCCGGGCCTTGACCATGAACCCTGCGCTGAGAATCACGCTGATAAACGAGAAACTGGTGCCTTGCAGGCACAGCAGCCCTGAGCCGATAGGGCCGAACGTGCGCGCCTGCACAAAGGTGCCGAGCCCCGACACAAACAGCGCCATGCTCACCAGGTAGGGCACTTCGCTTTCCAGCCCGAGCACACCCCCGACGATCAGGGTGGGGGTGATGATGCCGACAAAACTGGCCAGCACGTGCTGCAGCGCGGCAAATATCGCCGCACTGAAATGCGGGCGGTCCTCCAGGCCGTAGATCAGGTCGGATTTATAGCGGGGGCGGGGGGCTTGAGCGTCAGACAAAATGAGGGCTCGGGTCAGAAAATGGAGGCGCAGGATGCCAGAAACGGCCCAGCGTCAGAAGTGTAAAAAAATATTTATAAAGACCCTGCATAAAACCCTGATTCCTGCCGATACTGCTTATAGGCCCATCTATCAAAAACAACAGTGATGGCCGGTGTCAGGCAGTGCGTTGACGCTGGCTGATCGTTTCGTGGCATGGACGCGCGCCGCCACTCCATATCGAGATCGCCCTTATGTCGCTCCGTCACCTGAATATCGCCCCTCGCGCTTCCCTCGGTTTCGCCTTCATCGCCCTGTTAGTGGTGGTGTTGGGCGGGTTTGCGGCCAACCGCATGACGTTGATCCGCCAGGCCTCGGTGGACATGAGCAGCAACCAGCTGCCCAGCGTGACGTACCTGGGCCAGATGACGGAGAACGTCCTGCGCATGCGTATCCTGTCATTTCGGGTGCTGGTCAACCGCGAGCCGGCCGGCCTGCAGGAAGCCGAAACCCGCATTGGCGTGTTGGTCGACAAGGTCAAGACGGCCCAGGCCGGCTACGCGGCATTACCCGCCGGTACGGAAGAAGCGGCGTTGTACAAGACGTTTGTCAGCACCCTGGATAACTACTTCAAGGCCCAGGCGGACATGCTGGCGCTGTCCAAGCAAGGCGACGTCGAGCAGATGCGCACCCTGATCAATACCCGGATCAAGGAAGGCACCGATCAGATGGGCGAGCAGTTGAACAAGCTGATTGCGATCAATGCCGCCAACGCCAAGCAAGCCAGCGACGCAGCAGGGCACAGTTACACCAGTGCCATCACCGGGATTATCGTGGTTTCGGTCAGCGCTGCACTGCTCACGGTGCTGCTGGCCTGGCTGCTGACCCGCAGCATTGTCACGCCGTTGCGCAAAGCCGTTCAGGTGGCTGAAACCATCGCCGGTGGCAACCTGACCAGCGTCGTTGAAGATAATGGCAACGATGAACCCGCGCGCCTGATCAACGCCCTGTCGACCATGCAAACCAACCTGCGCCAGACTATCCAGCACATTGCCGGTTCGGCCACGCAGTTGGCTTCGGCGGCGACAGAGTTGAGCGCCGTGACCGAGGAAGCGTCCCGGGGCCTGCAGCAACAGAACAATGAAATCGACCAGGCCGCCACGGCGGTCAACGAGATGACCGCGGCGGTGGAAGAAGTGGCGCGCAATGCGGTGTCCACCTCCGAGGCCTCCAACCAGTCCAACCAGGCCGCGCGGTCGGGTCGCGACCGGGTGATGGAAACCGTCGGCGCGATCCAGACCATGACCCAGGACGTCCAAAACACTGCCGCGATGATCGAAGGCCTGGCCACCCAGGGCCGTGACATCGGCAAGGTGCTGGACGTGATCCGCGCGATTGCCGAACAGACCAACCTGCTGGCGCTCAACGCCGCCATCGAAGCGGCCCGCGCCGGTGAAGCCGGACGCGGCTTTGCGGTGGTAGCCGATGAGGTGCGGGCGCTGGCCCATCGCACGGCGCAGTCGACCCAGGAAATCGAGAAGATGGTCGCCGGCATCCAGAACGGTACCGGGGAAGCGGTGCAGTCGATGCAACAGAGCAACCAGCGCACCCAGGACACCCTGGAAATGGCCCGCGCCGCCGGCGTGGCCCTGGAGCAGATCACCCAGTCCATCAGCCTGATCAACGAACGCAACCTGGTGATCGCCAGCGCGTCGGAAGAACAGGCCCAGGTCTCCCGCGAAGTGGACCGCAACCTGGTCAACATCCGCGACCTGGCGACCCAGTCGGCGGCGGGGGCCAACCAGACCAGCGCGGCCAGCCACGAGCTGTCGCGTCTGGCGGTGGATTTGAATGGGATGGTGGCGAGGTTCGTTATCTGACCCACTTTTTGCAATGCAATCAAATATGGGAGGGGGCTTGCCCCCCGATGGCGGAGTGACAGTCAACTTATCTATAACTGATCCACCGCTATCGGGGGCAAGCCCCCTCCCACATGTGTTCTGTGTGATGTCAGAAGCTATTGCTTCCAGGCCCCTGGGTTCACCAGATTCTTGGGTTTTTCACCCGCCAACGCCTGCAACAGATTGTCCACCGCACACTTGGCCATCGCCTCCCGCGTCTCATGGGTCGCCGAGCCGATATGCGGCGTCGCCACCACGTTGTTCAGACGCAGCAACGGTGAGCCGTGATCAAGCGGTTCCTTTTCGAACACATCCAACCCCGCCGCCCGAATCGTACGTTGCTGCAAGGCCTCGACCAACGCCGCCTCGTCCACCACCTTGCCCCGCGAGATATTGATAAAGATCGTCTCCGGACCCATCAGAGCAAACTGCTCGGCGCCGATCAGCTTTTCGGTTTCAGCCGTGAGCGGCAAGGTCAGGCAGACAAAATCGGCCTGTTGCAGCAAGTCGTCGAGGCTGCGGTACTGCGCGCCAAAGCGCTGTTCCACCGCCGGCTTGGGCGAATGGCTGTGGTAGATCACCGGCATGCCAAAACCGAAATGCCCGCGCTGGGCCAAGGCTTCGCCAATGCGGCCCATGCCGATGATGCCCAGGGTCTTGCCATGCACATCGCTGCCGAAGTGTGACGGGCCGATATTCTTGCTCCACTGACCGGCGCGCACCATGTCGGCCAGCTCCACCACACGCCGGGCAGTGGCCAGGATCAGCGCGAAGCCGGTGTCGGCGGTGGTTTCGGTGAGCACGTCCGGGGTGTTGCTGAGCAGGATGCCGCGTTGGGTCAGGTAGTCGATAGCGTAGTTGTCGACCCCCACGGACACGCTGGCCACGGCTTCCAGTTGCGGTGCGAGGTCGAGCAACCCGGCATCCAGGCGCAGGCTGGCACCCAGCAGGCCGTGGGCGGTAGGCAGTGCATCGCGCAGCTTGGCCAGGCCGGTCTCGTCCAGTGCGTCGATCAGGGTGACGTCGCACTGTTCATGCAGGCGCGCCATCAACGGTGCGGAGAGCTTCTTGTACAGAACCACAGACTTTTTCATGGGGTTTTTACCTTCAATTCGAGGGTCGAGATGGGCGCGCGTTCACGGTCACTGGCGCCGGGCTTGAGGAAAAACGTCAGCACCACCGACAGCATCAGCGCGCCGCTCATCAGCAGGTACGAGGCGCCGGGCGAGCCGGTGCTGCTATTGAGGTAGCCCACCAGGTAGGAGCCGCCGAACGAGCCGAGGGCGCCCATGCTGTTGATCAGCGCCATGGCGCCACCGGCCACGTTGGCAGGCAGGATCTCCGGGACGATGGCAAAAAATGGCCCGTAAGGCGCGTACATGCAGGCCCCGGCAATCACCAACAGGGTGTAGGACCACCAGAAGTGTTCGGCGCCCAACGCGTAGGACGCGTAGAAGGCGATGGAGGCAATCAGCAGCGGCGGCCACACGAAGCGCTTGCGCTTTTGCAGTTTGTCCGAGCCCCAGGACACCACCAGCATGGCGATCACGGCGGCGAGATAGGGCAGGGCCGAGAGCCAGCCGGCTTCGACCATGTCCATCTGCAGGCCTTTCTTGAGGATCGACGGCAGCCACAATACGAAGCCGTACACGCCGATGCTCCAGCAGAAAAACTGCAGCGCCAGGATGATCACCTTGGGCGAGCGGAACGCTTCGGCGTAATTTTTCACCGCCTTGATGCCGACCTGTTCGGCGGCCAGCGCGCTTTCGAGGTCTTTTTTGTGCTGCTCGCTCAGCCACTTGGCGTCTGCGGGTTTTTCATCCGCCAGCTTCCACCAGATAAATGCCCACAGCACCGCCGGCAGGCCTTCGATGATAAACATCCAGCGCCAGCTGAAATGCTGCACCAGGTAGCCGGACACCACCGACATCCACAGCATGGTCACCGGGTTGCCGAGGATCAGGAAGGTATTGGCCCGCGAGCGCTCGGCACGGGTGAACCAGTGGCACAGGTACACCAGCATGGCCGGCATCACGGCAGCCTCGACCACGCCGAGCATGAAGCGAATGACGATCAGCATGTAGGCGTTGGACACCACGCCGGTCAGGGTGGCCAGGCCGCCCCAGAGGATCAGGCTGACGAAAATCAGCTTCTTGACGCTGCGCTTTTGCGCGTAGATCGCACCCGGCACCTGGAAGAAGAAGTAGCCAAGGAAAAACAGTGCACCCAGCAATGACGACATGCCGGGGGTGATCATCAGGTCCTCGGCCATCCCGGAGGCGGCGGCAAAGCCATAGTTGGCGCGGTCCAGGTACGCCAGGCTGTAGGTGATAAAGACGATGGGCATGATGTACCACCAACGGCGGGTGGCGAGTTTCACGGTGTCCATAAGGTTGCTCCTGAGCTTGTTGTAGTTGTGGCAACAGGGTGTGGGTCAAGCGACGGATCGGGTGGGTAATTCAGAGCGGGTGGGCAAGCCTTCCATATCGCCGCGGCTTTGCACGGCGCGGCTGCCGATCCAGTTGCCGCGTTGTACCGCCTCGGGGAAGCTGAGGTTTTCCAGCAGGGCGCTGATCATGCCCACGGCAAAGCCATCGCCGGCGCCCACGGTGTCCACCACTTTGTCCACGCGCACGGCGGCGACAAAGCCCTGGTCCAGCTGGGTGCGGAAGTAGGCGCCGTCCGGGCCGAGCTTGATCGCCACGGCTTCGGCGCCCTGGTCGAGGTAGAAGGCGGCAATATCCGCCGGGTCGTCGAAACCGGTGAGCAAACGGCCTTCGCCCAGGCCCGGCAGGACCCAGTCGGCGAGGCCGGCGAGGGCGTTGATTTCGCGGATCATCTGCTCCTGGCTGGTCCACAGCGACGGACGCAGGTTTGGGTCGAACGACACGCTGCCACCGGCTTTGCGCATCTGCGTCATCAGCTCTACGGACAGCTCGCGGGTGGCCTCGGACAACGCCGGCGGAATACCCGTGGCGTGCAGATGGCGGGCTTGCAGCAGCGCCGGGCTGATGGCGTCGATGGACAGATGGCTGGCGGCCGAGCCCTTGCGGAAGTACTCCACCTGCGGGTCATCGCCGGCTTCTTCGCGGGACTTGAGCTGAAAGCCGGTGGGGTGCAACGGGTCGACCGCCACGTGCCGGCAATCCAGGCCTTCTTTTTTCAGCGTGTCGACCACAAAACGCCCGAGGGAATCATTGCCTACCCGGCTCAGCCAGGCGACGTTGAAGCCCAGGCGCGACAGGCCGATGGCGACATTGCTGTCGGCGCCGGCAATGCGTTTGTGAAACTGTGCCACCTGGGCCAGGTCGCCGGTCTGCTCGGCGACAAACATCGCCATGGTTTCGCCAAACGAGAGGATATCGATCTCAGACATGGGCATTCTCCCCACGGGGTTGGCCAAGGAGAGCGAGGGCAGCCACCTGTTGCGCGGTGACGTCGACCAGGTCATCGCCCTGCAACGGGAATTCCACCGCCCGTGTAATGCCTTGAGTCATGTGCGTGAGCAGTTGTTCCCACAGATGCAGGTCGGTGGCGCCGGGCGGCAGCGCCACCAGCTTGCCGTCCGCGCGACGGGCCACGGCCTTGCAGTGCAGGTAGTCGACGTGCCGGCCGAGCAGGCGCGCGGCGGTCAGGGCGGATTGGTCCTGCCATTGCCAGTTGCCGATATCGAAGGTCATCTTTACCGGCAGCCCCAGGCGTTCAACCTCGGTGAAGAAGCGCTGCATCGGCTCGATGCGCCCGCCGTGCAGGGTCTGGTCGTTTTCCACCAGGAGCTTGACCGGATGGCGGGCGAGCAGGGCGTGCAGGCTTTCCAGGTCGTTGGTATCGGTGAAATAACCGAGGGAGACTTTCAGCCAGCGCGCACCAAAGGCCTGGGCACGGTCCAGGGTTGCGTTGAGGTCGGCATTCGGCTGGGCGCGGCCGGCCACCCACAATTCCAGGGGCGATGAGAACACACACTCCAGGCCTTGCTCGGCGGCAGCCTGGGCCAGTTGTGCAGGTTGCTCGCTGGTCAGCAGTTCTTCGCGCCACTCGATGCGCCGGGCACCGGCGGCGGCCAGCAATTCGACAAAACTCAATTGGCCTTGCTGGCGGACCAGGTCGGCGCCGTAGCTGGAAAGGCTGATGGAAACGGGGTATTTGTGCATTGTTGTTTACCTCTGAAACCGGTTTCATTTTTTCACGTTATAAAGGTTGAATCGACTCTGCTACGTGTAAGGACGCTGGGTCGAACCTCGAATGATCAACTGGGGCAAAAAGTCCAGGGTGCGGGTCGGTTCGGTGTCACCGCGCAAGCGCTTGAGCAGGCAGTCGAACGCACTGGCGCCAATCGCTTCGGTGGGTTGGGCGAGGGCGGTGATGCCGTTGCCCACCAGCGGGTACCAGTCCAGGTCATCCAGGGCGATCAGCCCCACGTCGTCGAACAGCTTGCAGTCCAGCGCCTTGAGCGCACGGGTGCAGGCCAGTGTGGCGACGCCGTTGGCACAGAACACCGCCTTGGGGCCGGGTTTGGCGAGAAAGGTTTGCAGGCGTTGTTCCAGCCCGTCATCGAGCGCCAGCACCGCGCCGGTCAGCGCCGGGTGCCGGGCAATTTCGTGCTTGAAGCTGTCCAGGCGTTCCTGCCGTGAACTGGTGCCATCGCAGGCTTCGCTCACCAGCAATACATCGCGGTAACCCTGCTGTTCCAGGTGTTCCACTGCCATGCGCACCGCCGCCGGGTTATCCAGCCCCACCAGGTCGCTGTGCAGCGGCTCGACCTTGCGGTCCACCAGCACCAGGGGCATTTCCCGTTGCAGTTCCAGCAATTGGTCGAGGTGATGGCCGAGGGTGTTCACGATCAGCCCTTCGATGTTGTACGAGCGCAGCGCCGCCAAATGCTGGCGTTCCTGCTCGTCATCGCGGTCGGTGTTGCACACCACCAGGCTGTAGCCGTGCCGGCGGCAGGCGGTTTCGACGCCGTGCATCACGGCAATGGAGTAGGGGTTGCGGATATCGGCCACCAGCATGCCGATCAGGCGCGTGCGGCCACGTTTCAACCCGCGGGCCATCTGGTTGGGGCGGTAGCCGAGCTGTTCGATGGCCTGTTCGATGCGCAGGGCGATGGCATCGGAGAGCAGGGCGCGGTCTTCGCCGATAAAGCGCGACACGCTGGCCTTGGAGACGCCGGCGTGTTGGGCGACGTCGAGCATGGTGACGCGGCTGCGCTGGGCGGCGGAAAATGGAGTCACGACGGTTGGACCTTTTTATTGGAGTCAAGGGATCCAGCGACCGTGAGACAGGTCCTGAAACCGGTTTCAGCAGACACCATCCAAGGCTGTCCCGTCAAGAGCACGTGGCAATTGTCTTGCCCTTCGTCGTGATCGAATCCGACGAGTGGCAAGGGGTACCTGTTACTTTTGACAGTATCCGTTGCGGGTGTTTGAGCGCTTAATTCTCTCCAGGATTCTTAGGAGGGAAGAGAAAATGCCCAGCTCACTCAAAGCAGTCGCCCAACCCAGAGTACTCTCTACTCCGGGGGGGCAGGCCAGGGTATTACCGCCTTTCGACGAGGTGGTGGGGGTCGATCCCGCCGACCCGGAAGGGCTGATTCCTCTGCCGGTTTCATTGCAACCCCTGGAGTGCCGTATTCCCCAGTGGGTGCCAGGTCCTTCAGTCGGTAGGACCCATACCCTCACGCTATGGTGGCGTGTGCGCGGTGTGGAAGTCGAAGCTGACTCGCAGCCGTTCACCGGGCCGCTGGATCCGGCGCTTTTCCCGTACTCGTTGTATGTCCCTGTCGATTTCATGCGGGAAATCGATGCGGTGGTGGAAGCTTTTTACACGGTGACAGATGAGGGCGGTACCGCGACGCCATCGTTCCCGTTGACGTTGACGGTGGATAACAACCCGCCGAGGTTTCAGGATCCGGACGACAAGGCACGTTTTGTTGACCCAGCCATAGAAGCATCCGGAATCACTGAAGCTGTGCTGGCCGCCAATCCATTCATCGAAGTCGAGGTGCCGCCCTACATCGGCCGTGCAGGTCGTGACAGCATCGGGTATTACCTGAGCAACACCACCCCACCGTTTCCGCCTATCCAGAACGGCAGGCCGGAATTCCCCCTGATCACCGACCCACTGATTCTCAGGATTCCCGCCGAACACTTTCGCGTCCTCCGTAACGGGATCGGCTATTTGCACTACCGCTTATATGATCGCGCCGGAAACTTTACGTTGACGTTCAGTGCGCCGTTGGATTTTACGGTCAACCTCATTGCTGATCCGAGCAACTTGCCTGCGCCTGATATTCGTCCGCCGGCCTATCTTGATTTTCTGATCAAGCGTGATGATGCACGTGCGATTGTCGCAGTGCGGATTCCCCGTGAATACGATGATTTTGCAGCGGGCGACAGTGTCGTGATGGTCTGGGACGGTCGCCCTGTTCTGCCGGCAATACCCATCACCGGGTTCCCATTTGCGGTCGAGATACCCTGGACTATCCTGCGCGGCCCCGACCCTCTGGCACGCACCGAGGTGCAAGTCAGGTATGAGATTCATCGTGCGGGGCGCCCGCCAATGCCGTCGCCGCCGAGTTTTTTCTGGGTAGACCTGACTATTGCCGGACAGGACCACCCTAACGCGCCGGCGCTGCTCAATACCACGCTGGCGCTGGTGGATGTGTTCGGCAAAGGCTCCGGATTGCACAATGAACTCGATTTTCGTGATGCGACTGCAGGCGCTGAGGTGTGGGTTCGTCTCTATCAGAACCCGGTGGCTGGAGAGCGGCTGGAGCTGTATTGGAACGGTACGGGGCCAGTGGCTCACTATGATGTGCAGCCAGGGGATGTGTTCGATCAGCCGGTGCAGTTCACGGATGTGCCCGGCAGGGTGATTGTCGAAGGTGGTAACTTCCCGGACTTGCCGGTGTATTACACCACCAGTAACGGAGTGAACAAACAACAGTCAGACGCTACACCCATCAATGTTCATGCCGCACCGTTAATTAAGTTCGATGCGCCATTGATACAACATACCCTGCATGGCGGTGGTAACTATCTTACTTGTGAGTCTCGACCTGCTATTTGTCACGGCGTGTATTGGTTTATACGCGATGACAGCCGATTTCAACCGGGGGATGAAATCCGGTTTTTTTGGCAGGGCTATTCAAGTAATAACTGGGAAAACCCCATTCCCGACACTGACTTCAGCGTGACTGTCAATTATGTCGCGAACGGTCAAGCGGTCAGGGTGTGGCCGTGGGACACGAAGATTGAACCGATGCGTATCTATGCATCGGCAACCGCCGAGTTCTTTGTGATTCGACGCGGGGCGCTGATCGGCCAGTCTGCCCCGGGGCTCGTGCGTATTGATCGCGGGATCTCCGGCAGTGGAAGGATTTGCCAGCCGGGCGACGTCGGCTTTTGTGATTCACTGGACGACGAGTATCCGGACAGTCATGGATGATTGCCGGGAAGGTGAAATCAACGGGATTATTTGAGTGAACCTGTATCCATTACCCAGCCGTCGGCACTCTTCGGTTGTGGCATTACTTGAACTTTTTTTAGTAAGTGAGGGGTGGAGTAAAGAATAAAAAGTTGCACGTGTTGTGTGGCTCTATGAGCGTCGTCGGACGCTCCGCAGAGTAATCTTTTATACAAAAGAGAGTAGCTCGCATGAAAAAAATAGTTCCCAAGTCGAAAGAAACAGGTGTGGGGCCGGCAGCGGTTCCCATTGTGCTCCCTGCACCGATGATTGACGGGCTTGTTGACCCGGACGAGTACCCGGGTCTGGTGTCCAGAGAAGCCGCCGATAGAAACTTTCTTGAAGTGGATATTCCAGTGTGGTCTCCCGCTTCGACCAACCCCGTCAGGCCCGATACCCTGGATGTTCATTTGGACGATATCGGTGATTTCCAGACTGGGCGCATCAGCAGTGAACCGATATTTTTCACGGCGCCCATTCCGCTGACTTATACAGTCAATATTCCGCGGCGATTCCTCACTGAAGGCGTCCACACTCTCAGCTACAGGGTAATCCAGGCCTCCCTGAATGACTCAGGCTCCTTTGAAGCGCCACTGCACATTGATCGAACCGCTCCCTACGACAGCATTCCCGACGGGCCTCGCCGTTTGACCCTGCCGCCTGGCTGGACAGGCAGCGTCACACAGGCGCTTCTGGATGCAAACCCCACGGGCGTGCCCTTCGGCATTCCGGCGTATGCCGCAGAGGGGGCTGATCCAGGTGACAGATGGCGCCTGTACTACGGCGACTCAATGGCGGTGATTGCTGAGGGGCCGGTGTTCCCTGACAGGGTGGTGCGCTTCACCCAGGCTCTGGCCGATGCGGCGGATGGCCCGCGTAAGTTGGTGTACCGCTTGCTCGATGTCGCCGGCAATATCAGCGATCCTTCGTTCGAGCTGCCTATCACTGTGGCGTTGCGGCCTGCGCCAGTACTCGAGCCGGCAGGTGTGAGGGATGCCGTCTCCTTGACGGGCGTGGGTGACCGCCTGATTGATCGTCGCGATACCGCAACCTCCGCCGGTATGTTTGTGATTATTCCGAGTTACGACGCTGACCGTACGCTGGACCAGCTTCTGGTGCGTCTCACCACCACCCATGGCACTCGGGACGTGGGGCCCTACGCGCTGGGTGGATCCCCACTGCCTTACAACTTCCACGTGGACTTTCCGACGCTGGTCGCCTTGTACGGTACGAGTACCGGTAGCATCAACTTGAGAGTGGAATATGCGGTGGTGCGAGGGGGGGTGACTTATATGGTACCCACGCCGACCAATATCGAGCTCGAACTGGAGGTGGGCGGCCCGATCAACCCTTGGGAGCCGGAGTTGATCAACCCCAACCTGCCACTGCCGATCCTGACGGGGCGCGGTTCCGGACTGACCAACGAATTGGATGAGCGCGACTCACAGATGGATGCCGACGTCGTGGTTCGCCTGTGGAGTGCTGCTCCGCTGCCTTCGGCACAAGCGTTCGATATCGTGCTGTACTACCAGAACGAACAGGTCGATCGCAGGCCGGTGGACCCGTCGACGGCCATGCCAGGTGATGAGATCCATATGGTCGTACCGTGGCCATATATCCTTAAGCATTCCAATAACCTAATCCCATTGCGCTATGAAATCGCGATCGCGGCTACCCACAACCGGGTTTCATCACCGCACCAGGACATCAACGCCAATGCCAACGTGATTGCGTTCCCTGCACCCAGGGTCACAGGGGCTTTGCCCGAGATTCCAGGTGTTGCGCCGGCAGAAATCGTGTGCAATACATTGCAAGGGCCGAACCGTGAGGTGCATGTATTTGTGCCCCCTCATTCACAGTTGGCGGAGGGGATGATTGTCACGGTGAATTGGACGGGCTGCAGTGACAATGATGGCGCGGTTCCCATTCCGGGTGCGACCGGGCCGTTTCCGTTCGGTCCGCTGAACTTCGAGCAGACTCGAGTGGGCTTCACGGTCCCCGTCAGGCCCTATGCGACCTACGTGAAATCCATCAATGCGGCGGCGTTGGATATGGGGTCGGTCCATATCACCTACAGCGTACCCGTCATCGGTGTCCCGTCCCCCGTCGTTTCCGCCGAAGCCATCCTGTTGGTGAGAGGCGTGCGGCCAGGTCCGGTCTACTGTGATGGTTCACCTTGGCCAGGTTCCAGCTGAGCGCTGGCGTGGTGGTACTGGAAAAGAGGAGCCTGGCTCCTCTTTTTTATTGCCTGCCGAAACGTCGGGCAACTCACCTGGCAATCAAAGAAAAATCCTACATACCCGTTCCCTCCTCCTCACTAATCTGCGCCCCGTCATGACCTGGGCCTATCTCGCTTGGTGCCGGTCAATTCGTTCCCTTTCGGGAAGGTTCTTCACGGGTATACATGCAATGACTATCGATGCACAGTTCAAAAAACATCCTTTGGCGCTGGCGCTCCAGGCGCCTGCTGTCGGCTTCCTGTTGCTGGGTGCCACATTCACCCATGCCACCACGACATTACATCCGGGCATGGACCGCACCATTGAGGCGGGTGCGCGTGTTGATGACTGGGTCATCAGCGAGAATGCGCACCTGACATCCAACGGTGCCGAACTGCGTCAATCCCGAGTGTCTGCCGGTACGCTGACCCTCAATGCCGGTACCAAGGCGCAGGACATTTACGCGACCCAGGGTGCGCAAATCAACCTCGATGGTGCCACGGTAGAGGCCCGCAGCTCTGCCGCCTTTGCCATCAACCTGCAAGGCAGCAGCGCCCACATCAGGGGCAGCCAGGTCATCAATAACAATGGTGTCGGCCTTGTGGCTGCACGTAACTTCCTCACGGATGAGGGGTCGACAGCCACTGTTTTCGACAGCACGATCATCGGCTCCACTGAAGGTGCGCGGGCCACTGCGTTCAGCCAACTCAACTTCTTTGACTCGGATGTCATTGCTACTGATGAAAATGGCATCGGCGTGTTATTGCTGGGCGGGGCTGCGAACGCTGTCGGCAGCTTCATTACCGGTGGCGAGAATGGTGTACGCCTGAGTTATGAAAGTGCGGACTTGAACAACAGCAGCCTGGTATTGAACGGCTCTCATGTTGAGGGCCGCAATGGCGCGGCACTGTTGGTGGAGGGCGATGCATACGGTGCGACCGACGCGGACATCCATGTCCTCAACGGTTCGACCTTGAGCGGTGGCAACGGCAATATCCTGGAAGTCACCGGCGGTTCCTCCGCCAACATGAACGTTGACCGCAGCCTCCTGGTGGGTGACATCGTGGTCGAAGACGGCAGCAGCGCGAAGGTGCAGCTCAACAATGGCTCCTGGCTGACCGGCCAGTTGAAGAACGTGGCCGAGTTGAGCGTGAACACCGCGTCCAACTGGATGCTGGTGGGCGACAGCAATGTCGACGCCTTGAAGATGGGCGGCGGCACCGTACACTTTGGTGGGCCGGATGAGTTCTACCAGTTGGACGTGAAGAGCCTGGAAGGCAATGGCACCTTTGTCATGCACACCGACTTCTCCACCCACCAGACCGACTTCCTGAACGTGGAGGGCAAGGCTGAGGGTAACCATAGCCTGTTGCTGGACGCCACCGGTTCGGAACTGGCCAGCGGCCAGCCGATCAAGGTGGTGCACACCGAAGGCGGCGATGCCCACTTCTCCCTGGTGGGCGACACCGTGGACATCGGCGCCTACGCCTATGGCCTGCAGAAGGATGGCACCGACTGGCTGCTCGACCCGACGCGTCGCGGCACCAGTACCAGCGCCCATTCGGTACTGGCCTTGTTCAACAGTGCGCCGACCGTTCTGTACGGTGAGTCGTCCCTCCTGCGTACGCGGATGGGGGAATTGCGTTTCAGCGATGGCAAGGACAATGGCCTGTGGATGCGCAGCTACGGCAACAAATATGAGGTCGCCGCCAACAAGAACGGTGCCGGGTATGCGCAAACCCAGAAGGGCTTCACTATTGGCGCCGATGCGCCGTTGTCCAGCGGCGATGGCCAGTGGCTGGCGGGTGTGATGGCCGGCCACAGCACCTCGGACCTGAGTCTGAACCGCGGCAGTAAAGGCGAGGTCAAGAGCTACTACCTGGGCGCCTATGCCACGTGGCTGGATGATGAAAGCGGTCTGTATTTCGATGGTGTCGCCAAGCTCAACCGTTTGCACAACGACGTCAATGTGACCATGAGCGACGGCAAGAAAGCCAAGGGCAACTACACGCAAAACGCGGTGGGCGTGTCGGCGGAATTCGGTCGCCATATCCAGCTGGATGAGGATTTCTTCGTCGAGCCTTACGGCCAGTTGTCGGCAACCATCACCCAGGCACAGAGCTACGAGTTGTCCAACGGCCTGCAGGCCAAAGGTGATCGCTCCAGCTCCGTGGTCGGTAAGGTGGGCGTGACGGCTGGCAAGAACATTCAGCTGGAAAGCGGCAGTGTGTTGCAGCCGTACCTGCGCACCGCGCTCGCCCATGAGTTCGACCAAAGCAACAAGGTGTTCGTCAACGATCAGAGCTTCAACAATGATCTGTCGGGCTCGCGGATCGAGCTGGCGGCTGGCGTGGCGATGTCTGTATCGAAAAACGTCAAGCTGCATGCCGACGTTGAAACCAGCAAAGGCAAGAAGATCGATCAGCCGTGGGGTGTCAACTTCGGCCTGCGTTACGACTTCTAAGGCACGCACTCACTTGAACAGGGGAAGCTTCGGCTTCCCCTTTTTTTCGCCTTCAGATCAGTGCGCCCAGCCAGGTCGACCCCAGCAAGAGCAAGGCCATGCACCGGTTGACGCGTTGCATGGCCTGCGCCGAGCGCAAGACCCGGCTGGATCCCGCGCCCAGCACAGCCCAGGCGCCGAGACAAGGCAGCGATATCAGAAAAAATACCAGGGACAGCGTGAGGACCTGGCTCTGGCGTTCGGTGCCATTGCCGGCAAACACGCTGACCACCGCCACGGCCATCATCCAGGTTTTCGGGTTGATCAGTTGCAGGCTGGCGGCACCGGTCAAGCCCAGGCGTTTTTGCGTCGATTGCGCATCGACCACCTGTGCCGGTGCGCTGAAAATCTGCCACGCCAGGCAGCTCAACCAGGCGACCCCAACCCACCGCATCGCCGTTTGCACGCCGGGCCATTGCACCAGGGATTGTCCAACGCCTGACCCCACCAGCAGCACGAGTCCCGCCGCCCCGGAGCAGGCGCCTAGAATGATCGGCATGGCGGCCTTGAGACCGTAGCGGGCGCTGTTGCTCAGCACCAGGATGTTAGTCGGGCCGGGTGTGATGGAGGCGACGAAGGCGAACAGCATGAATGGCAGCAAGTTGGACAGCATGGCGGGGGACTCCGGTAAATCAATCGATGGAGTCGATCTTTACAAGCCGGCGCCTTGCGTGTCTGGAAGGTTTGAGCAGCGCTTGCGGTACGCGGCGGGCGTGAGGCCGTAGGCGCGGATGAACCAGCGGCCCAGGTGGCTCTGGTCGGCGAAGCCCAGGGCAATCGCCACGTCTGCCGGTTGTTCGCCCTTGGCCAGCAAATACCGGGCGCGGGCCAGGCGCAGTTGCACCAGGTAGGCGTGGGGCGGCAGGCCGAAGGCGCTCTTGAAGGCGCGGGTCAGGCGAAAGCGGTCGACGCCGCACGTCAAGGCCAGTTCGTCCATGCCCACGTCTTGCTGCAGGTGGGCATGCAGATAGTCCCGCGCCCTATAGGCCACCCGCGGCAAGCGCGGGTCTTCACGGTAGCGGGTGCGCCATTGGAGTTGGGCGGTAAGGCACTCCAGCAATTGGTCCATGGCGCGCTGGCGCACGATGCGCAGTTCGCCGCTGTGCAGGGTCTGGAACGCACGGCTGGTGGCCAGGGCCAGGCGCGGGTCGCTGGTCAAGGTGCTGGTAAACCCCAGTTGACTGTTGAGGGGCGCCTCTTCGAACACTGCACTCACTTCCCGCGCCAGCCACTGCGGGTCGAGGTACAGCATATGGTAGGTAAAGCCGTCAGCGGTGGGGGCGTCGCCGTCATGCAATTCACCGGGCTCCACCAGGAACACCTGGCCGGGCACGCTATTGTGCCGGGTGCGGCGGCAGTTGAATTGCTGCACCCCTTGTTCGGTGACGCCGACCAGGTAGCTGTCATGCCAGTGGGGGTCGTAGGCGTGACCCTCGAAATGCGCGCGCAGGGTCTCGATGCCGGTGTCGGCGTCCTGGGACAAGTCGATCCAATTGTGCGCGGCCATAAAACACCAGCATGCATGTGTAAGGGTATTAGCGCCCACCGGCACCAGGGCGTCTAGAAGGTTTGTGCAGCCTAGCCGAACAGCCCGGCGGCGATGTTGATCGAGAACCCCAGGATCGCCGTATTGAACAAAAAGCCGATCAGCGACTGCCCCAGCACCACCTTGCGCATGCCGCGCGTGGCGACGCCGACGTCAGAGGTTTGCACCGCCACGCCGATGGTGAAGGAGAAATACAGGAAGTCCCAGTAGTTCGGCGTCAACAGCCCTTCGGCAAACCGCAACGCCGGCTCCTTGCCATTCCAGGTGTAATACAGGCGGGCGTAATGCACGCTGAAAATCACCCCGATCAACAGCCATGAACCGATGACCGTCAGCCCGGTAAACCCGTAGTGCAACAGGCGCTCGGAAGTGGCCAGGTCTTTACTGCCCACCAGTTCGAAGGTGATGGTGGCCAGGCTCGCGATCGCGGCGATGCACACGGTGAACAGCACCAGCCCGGCGTTTTCGTCCTCGATTTCGGCGATGCGCTTTACGTCGTCGGCCTTGGCACGGCTGGTCAGCCACAGCATCAGCACCAGGTAGGTCCAGACCCCGGCGTTCCAGCCGATGAGGATTTTGCTGGCGAGGGTGTCGGCCGGCGCCAGGATGCCGACGGCAAGGCCGAGCACGGCGGCGGCGGAGAGGCGAGGGTGGGTACGGGCTAGAAAAGGCATGGCAGCTCACAGATGGTTACCTGTGAGCACCTTAGCGCATTTTTGTTGTGGCAAGCGGGCTCGCCACCGTTACAGTGTCCCCCCAAAAGCCTTAGCGCTTTTTGCGCACCAGCTTCATGACCACCACAAAGAACACCGGCACAAACACCACCGCCAGGGTCGCGGTGATCATCCCGCCGATTACCCCGGTACCAATCGCCTGCTGGCTCGCCGAACTGGCACCGGTGGCAATCGCCAGCGGCACCACGCCGAGGATAAACGCCAGCGAGGTCATGATGATCGGGCGCAACCGGAGTCGTGCGGCTTTCAGGGTGGCGTCGATCAGGTCTTCGCCCTGGTCATACAGGTCCTTGGCGAACTCGATGATCAGGATCGCGTTCTTCGCCGACAAACCGATGATGGTGATGAGGCCGACCTTGAAAAACACATCGTTGGGCATGCCCCGCAAGGTCACCGCCAGCACTGCGCCGAGCACGCCCAGCGGCACCACCAGCAGCACCGACGTCGGGATCGACCAGCTTTCATACAGCGCCGCCAGGCACAGGAACACGATCAGCAGCGACAGCCCCAACAGTATGGGCGCCTGTGAGCCGGACAAACGTTCCTGCAGCGACAACCCGGTCCACTCCTGGCCCAGGCCTGCCGGCAATTGGCTGACCAGGCGCTGGATTTCCTCCATCGCCTCGCCGGTGCTGTGGCCGGGTGCGGCCTCGCCGGAAATGGCGATGGCAGGGTAGCCGTTATAGCGCGTCAGTTGCGCCGGGCCCTGGGTCCATTTGGCGACGACAAACGCCGACAGCGGCACCATCGCGCCCGCCTTGTTGCGCACGTGGATCTTCATCAAATCCGCCACCTGGCTGCGCTGGTCGCCTTCGGCCTGCACCACCACGCGCTGCATGCGGCCCTGGTTGGGGAAGTCGTTGACATAGGCCGAACCGATGGCCGAAGACAGCACATTGCCCACATCCGCAAACGAGACGCCCAGCGCGTTGGCCTGCTTGCGGTCGACTTCCAGCTGCACTTGCGGCGCCTCGGCCAGGGCGCTTTCGCGCACGTTGGCCAGGATCGGGCTTTTTCCGGCGGCGTCGAGCAATTCGGTACGCGCCGCCATCAAGGCTGCATGGCCTACACCGCCGCGGTCCTGCAAGCGGAACTCGAAACCGCTGGAGGTGCCCAGGCCGTCCACCGGGGGCGGCAGGATCGCATAGGCAATCGCGTCCTTGAGTTCGCTGAAGGCCATGTTGGCGCGGTCGGCAATCGAGGCGGCGGAGTCATCGCTGCCGCGTTCCGACCAATCCTTGAGCGTAGTAAACGCCAGCGCGGCGTTTTGCCCGGAGCCGGAGAAGCTGAAACCCATGATCATGGTGGTATCGCCCACCCCAGGCTCGCCGGCGTTGTGCGCCTCGATCTGTTCGGCCACCTGCACCGTGCGGTTCTTGCTCGCACCCGGCGGCAGCTGGATATCGGTGATGGTATAGCCCTGGTCTTCCACCGGCAGGAACGAGGAGGGCAGGCGGCTGAACATCAACCCCAGGCCCACCAGCAGCACCAGGTAGATCAGCAGGTAACGGCCGCTGCGCTTGAGGGCATAGGCGACCCAGCCTTCGTAACGGTCGGTGAGCTGCTCGAAGCGCTTGTTGAACCAGCCGAAGAACCCGCCCTTGGCATGGTGCTCGCCCTTGGCAATCGGTTTGAGCAGCGTGGCGCACAGGGCTGGGGTCAGGGTCAGGGCGAGGAAGGCCGAGAACAGGATCGAGGTGGCCATCGACAGCGAGAACTGCTGGTAGATCACCCCCACCGAGCCGGCCATGAACGCCATCGGCAGGAACACCGCCACCAGCACCAGGGTAATGCCGACGATGGCGCCCGTGATCTGGCCCATGGCTTTCTTCGTCGCGTCCTTGGGCGACAGGCCCTCGGTGGCCATGATCCGCTCGACGTTCTCCACCACCACGATGGCGTCATCCACCAGGATGCCGATGGCCAGCACCATGCCGAACATGGTCAGCACGTTGATCGAGAAGCCCAGCAACAGCATGGTGGCGAAGGTGCCCATCAGCGCGATCGGCACCACCAGCGTCGGGATCAGGGTGTAGCGCACGTTCTGCAGGAACAGGAACATCACCGCGAACACCAGGGCCATGGCTTCGAGCAGGGTATAGACCACCTTGGTGATCGAGACCTTGACGAACGGCGAGGTGTCGTACGGGATCTTGTATTCCACGTTGGCCGGGAAATAGCGCGACAGCTCGTCCATCTTCGCCCGCACCAGGGTCGCGGTGTTCAGCGCATTGGCCCCCGGCGCCAGTTGCACGCTGACGGCGGTGGACGGCTTGCCGTTCAGGCGCGTGGAAAACTGGTATTCCTGACTGCCCACTTCTACCCGCGCCACATCGCCGATGCGCACGGTGGAGCCGTCCGGGTTGGCCTTGAGCACGATATCGGCGAATTCCGCCGGCGTGGACAGCTGGCCCTTGACCAGGATCGCGGCGGTGATTTCCTGGGTCCTGGTACCCGGCAGATCGCCGATGCTACCGGCCGAGACCTGGGCGTTCTGTGCGCTGATCGCGACATTCACGTCGGCCGGCGTGAGGTTGAAGCCGATCAGTTTCTGCGGGTCGATCCAGATGCGCATGGCGCGTTCGGCACCATACAGCTGGGCCTTGCCGACCCCGTCCAGGCGCTTGAGCTCGTTCATCACGTTGCGCGCCAGGTAATCGCTGAGCGCCACGTCGTCGAGCTTGCCGTCGTTGGAGGTGAGGGTCACCAGCAGCAGGAACCCGGCGGAGACTTTCTCCACCTGCAAACCCTGCTGGGTCACGGCCTGGGGCAGGCGCGGCTCCACCGCCTTGAGGCGGTTTTGCACATCGACCTGGGCCATTTCCGGGTTGGTGCCGGGCTGGAACGTGGCGGTAATCGTTGCCGAGCCCAGGCTGCTCTGGGATTCGAAATACAGCAGGTGATCGGCGCCGTTGAGCTCCTGCTCGATCAGGCTGACCACGCTTTCATCCAGGGTCTGGGCCGAGGCGCCCGGGTACACCGCGTAGATTTCCACCTTCGGCGGCGCGACGTTGGGGTACTGGGCCACCGGCAACTGCGGGATGGCCAGCAAGCCGGCCAGCAGGATAAACAGGGCGACCACCCAGGCGAAGATCGGGCGGTCAATAAAGAACTGCGGCATTGTCAAAGATCCTTATTGGCCGGAAGCCTGGGCAACGGGTGTGGGGCTGTCATCGACCTCGACTTTTTCACCGGGGCGCGCGTGTTGCAGGCCTTCGACGACGATACGGTCGCCGGGCTTGAGGCCATGGCTGACCACCCAGCGGTCAGCGATCACCGCACCCAGTTCCACCGGCTGCTGGCTGACGGTCTGCTCGGCGTCGAGCAGCAGCACCATGGGGATGCCGGCGCTGTCGCGGGTGATGGCGCGTTGCGGCACGCTGATGCCCTGTTTGTCGACGGCCTGCTCCAGGCGGACCCGCACGAAGCTGCCAGGCAACAGGTCGAGGTCCGGGTTGGGGAACTCGCTGCGCAGGATGATCTGCCCGGTGCCCGGGTCGACGCTGATCTCGGCGAACAGCAACTTGCCCGGCAACGGGTAGAGGCTGCCATCGTCCTGGATCAACGTGGCCTTGGCCTGGTCCTGGCCGACCTGCTTCAAGCTGCCGGCGCGGAAGGCGCGGCGCAGGTCGTTGAGCTCGCGGGTGGACTGGGTGAGGTCGGCGTGGATCGGGTCCAGTTGCTGGATGATCGCCAGGGGCGTGGCCTCGTTCTGGCCCACCAGTGCCCCTTCGGTCACCAGGGCGCGGCCGATGCGCCCGGAAATCGGCGCGGTCACGGTGGCATAGCCCAGGTTCAACCTGGCGCGCTCAACGGCGGCCTTGTTGGCGGCGACTTCGGCGTTGGTCTGGCGCAGGTTGGCGCGGGCGTTGTCGTAGTCCTGGCCGCTGATGGCATTGCCTTCCACCAGTTGGCTGTAGCGCTGCTCCTGCAGGCGCGCCTGGAACGCATTGGCCTCGGCCTTGCTCAGGTTGGCCTGGGCGCTGTCCAGGTCAGCCTTGAACGGTGCCGGATCGATGCGAAACAACACGTCGCCCTGTTTGACGTCATGGCCTTCCTTGAACACCCGTTGCATCACCACCCCGGCCACCCGTGCGCGCACTTCGGCGATGCGTGGCGCGGCGATGCGTCCGCTCAATTCGCTGGTGATGGAGAGGGGCTTGGCCTCAAGGGTTTCGATACGCACTTTGGCCAGGGGCATTTGCGGCGCTTCGTCGGCCGATTGGTCACAGGCACTCAGGGCCAGCGTCAGGGCCAACAGGCAAAATGGCGCAAACAGATTCTTCGACATGCTCTTATCCCAATATTGACTGGCGCATCCTAAGGGCACCTGCGCCGTGGTGCTGTGAAGCTGTGTAGGTCGTCTGTGAAGAAATGTAAGGTGCGGCGCGCGGGGCGCCGAGGGCGTATATCCTTGCACAATCCTGCAACACACCAACAAACCGCATTATTTGGAAACACCATGCCCAACATCCTCCTGGTGGAAGACGACGCCGCACTCTCCGAGCTGATTGCCAGCTACCTGGAACGCAACGGCTACCACGTCAGTGTGCTCAGCCGTGGCGACCACGTCCGCGAGCGCGCGCGCCTCAACCCCCCGGACCTGGTGATCCTCGACCTGATGCTGCCCGGCCTTGACGGCCTGCAAGTGTGCCGCCTGCTGCGCGCCGATTCGGCGGGCCTGCCGATCCTGATGCTCACCGCCCGCGACGACAGCCACGACCAGGTGCTGGGCCTGGAAATGGGCGCCGACGATTACGTGACCAAACCCTGCGAGCCCCGTGTACTGCTGGCGCGGGTGCGCACCTTGCTGCGGCGCAGCAGTCTGTCCGAGCCCCAGGTGGCCAATGACCAGATCCTGATGGGCAACCTGTGCATCGACCTGTCGGAACGCACCGTGACCTGGCGCGAGCAGGCGGTGGAGTTGTCCAGCGGCGAATACAACCTGCTGGTGGTACTGGCCCGGCATGCCGGCGAGGTGCTCAGCCGCGACCAGATCCTGCAACGCCTGCGCGGTATCGAGTTCAACGGTACCGACCGCTCGGTGGACGTGGCCATTTCCAAGCTGCGGCGCAAGTTCGACGACCACGCCGGTGAAGCGCGCAAGATCAAGACCGTATGGGGCAAAGGCTACCTGTTCAGCCGTTCCGAGTGGGAATGCTGACCGATGTTTCGTGTACTGCTACGCCTTTACCTGATCACCATCATCACCTACAGCGCGGCGATCTTCCTGATTCCCAAGCTGGTGATCCAACTGTTCGAACACCGCTACCTGGACTACAACGTCGAGCAGTCCCGGGGCATGCAGAAGCTGATCGTCAAGCAGTACCTGCGTGCGCCGGTGGAGCGCTGGTCCCAGGTGACCGAGCAACTGGGACGTGACTTCGCCCCCCTCAAAGTGCAATTGCTGTTGCGCCAGGACGCCAGCTACAGTGCACAGGAAGCCAAACTGCTGGAGCAGGGTAAACCCGTGATTCACCTGGGGGAGTGGGGCTGGATGGAGGACATCAGCTCGCCGCTCAACGAGCAGTTCGTGGTCAAGCTCACCGTTCCCCCGGACCCGCTGGACATGAACCTGTTGTACTGGTCGATGAATGTGCTGATCGGTGCGGCGTTGCTGGCCTGTCTGCTGTTCTGGCTGCGCCCGCACTGGCGCGATCTCGAACGCCTGAAAAGCACCGCCACGCAACTGGGCAGGGGCAACCTGGCCGAGCGCACGCACATTCCGCCCAGCTCCAATATCGGCAGCCTGGCGGCGGTGTTCGACACCATGGCCGACGACATCGAACACCTGCTCAACCAACAGCGCGACCTGCTCAACGCGGTCTCCCACGAACTGCGTACGCCCCTTACGCGCCTGGATTTCGGCCTGGCCCTGGCGCTGTCGGAAGACTTGCCGGAGGCCAGTCGCGAGCGCTTGCATGGCCTGGTTGCGCATATTCGCGAGCTGGATGAATTGGTGCTGGAGTTGTTGTCCTACAGCCGTCTGCAAAACCCGGCGCAATTGCCGGAGCGTGTGGAGGTGGTGCTCGATGAGTTTATCGACAGCGTGCTGGGCAGTGTCGATGACGAACTGGAAAACCCCGAGATCGTCATCGATGTAGCACTCGACTGCGCTGTGGAACGCTTCAGCCTCGACCCGCGCCTCACCGCTCGTGCCCTGCAGAACCTGCTGCGCAATGCCACGCGTTACTGCGACAAGAGCATTCAGGTGGGCGTCAAGGTCTGCGCCAAAGGCTGTGAAATCTGGGTGGATGACGATGGCATCGGCATTCCGCTGGACCAGCGCGAGCGTATCTTCGAGCCTTTTTACCGCCTCGACCGCAGCCGCGACCGCGCCACCGGTGGCTTTGGCCTGGGGTTGGCTATCAGCCGGCGAGCCCTCGAGGCCCAAGGTGGCACCCTGACCGCACTGGCCTCGCCATTGGGCGGCGCACGGTTCCGGGTGTGGTTGCCCACGGCTGCCGATTAGAAAATCTCCCGGGGAAGGCGCACACTGTGCCCCCGCTTTACCCGAGGAGAGATTGGCAATGACTGGTGTTCACGCGTCTGCTCAACAAGGTTTCTCTACCCAGGCCGCCACCTACGCCCAGGGCCGGCCGAATTATCCCAGGCAACTCACGGGCTGGCTCACGGATGTTCTCGGCGTCGATGGGCACTCACGGGTGATCGACCTGGGCGCCGGCACCGGCAAGTTCACGCGCCTGCTCAGCACCCTGGCACCCGCGTTGATCGCCGTCGAACCGGTGCAGGCCATGGGTGCGCAGTTGACCCGGCTGTTGCCGGACGTGCGCCTGGTCAACGGCACCGCCGAAGCCATCCCCCTGGAAACCGCCAGCGCCGACGCGGTGGTCTGCGCGCAAGCCTTTCACTGGTTCTCCACCCAGGCCGCGCTGGCGGAAATCCACCGCGTGCTCAAGCCCGAAGGGCGCCTCGGGCTGGTGTGGAATGTGCGCGATGAGTCGGTGGACTGGGTGGCGGCGATCACTGCGATCATTACGCCCTATGAGGGTGACACCCCGCGTTTTCACTCCGGACGCTGGCGTGAAGCCTTCGACGGCAAGTACTTTTCCGACCCCGAAATGACCTGTTTCCCCTATAGCCACGTCGGCAGCCCCCAGGAAGTGATCATGGATCGTTTCCTCTCCGTGAGCTTTATTGCTGCGTTGCCCGAGGCTGAAAAAGCCCTTGTGAGCGAGCAGTTGCGTGGCTTGATCGCCAGCCATCCGGCCCTGAAGGGCCGCGACACGGTGGCGTTTCCTTATCAGACCCAGGCGTATGTCTGCCGTCGACTGCCATAAAAGGCATAAAGTCAGATCATATTGATATAAGTCGTTATAAGAAAAATCGCTATCCTGCGGCCAGAAATTTATAAGGCCGCGGGTAGCGTTGATGGAAGTGGGTAACTTTGGTTTTGTAATTGCGGGCCTGATCGTTGGTTTTATCGTCGGCATGACCGGTGTAGGCGGGGGCTCGCTGATGACCCCAATCCTGTTGTGGTTCGGCATCAACCCGGCCACGGCCGTAGGCACTGACCTGCTGTACGCGGCCATCACCAAATCCGGTGGCGTGCTGGTCCACAGTAAGAACAAGAACATCGACTGGACCATCACCGGCTGGCTCACCCTGGGCAGCGTGCCTGCGGTGTTGCTGACCCTGTGGTTCCTCGCCAGCCTGCACACCGACCCCAGCGCCATGAACGCAGTGATCAAGCAGGCCCTCGGCGTGGTGCTGCTGCTCACCGCCCTGGCGATCCTGTTCAAGCAACGCCTGCTGGCGTTCGCCCAGCGCCATGCGGGCGATCACTACCATATGAACCCGCGCAACCTGAATGCCCTGACCGTGGTGACCGGGGCGGTGCTGGGGACCATGGTAGCGCTCACCTCCATCGGCGCCGGCGCCCTTGGCACGGTCGCGTTGTTTATCCTCTATCCGTTCCTGGCCACGCGCCGCCTGGTCGGCACCGAGATCGCCCACGCCGTGCCCCTGACCCTGGTGGCGGGCCTGGGCCATGCCGGCATGGGCAATATGGACTGGCACCTGCTGGGCTTTCTGTTGATGGGGTCGCTGCCGGGCATTTACTTCGGCAGCCACATGACCGGCAAGGTCCCGGACGGCGTACTGCGCCCGTGCCTGGCGATCATGTTGATGACCATCGGCTACAAATTGGCCTTTTGAGGCGTACACAGGATTCAAATACACAGGGGCCAAATGTGGGAGGGGGCAAGCCCTAATGCCAGTCAGTTAAGGAGGAACACTGTAACTGTGGTGAGCGGGCTTGCCCCGCGTTGGGCTGCGCAGCAGCCCCAATAAGAGCGCTGCTGTGTGCCAGGCAGGTCAGGGGCTGAGTTTTGGGGCTGCTGCGCAGCCCAACGCGGGCGGTGCGACGATTCGGCAAGCCCGCTCACCACTGGTTACTGTTTGCCCGTTCTATCTCTTAACTGATCGGCATAGCCCCCCTCCCACAGTTTTGACCCCGCCCAGCCTCAGGCTTTCGCCGGGCCATTGCCGATCTGCCACACAAACGGCGGCTCGGTGCCATTGATCACCCAGTCCCCCACGATCCTCGCCTTGTAGATCACCGGGTTGTGCGACGACACCGTCCGCGCATTGCGCCAATGGCGATCGAGGGACTTGCCCTGGCGCACATCCGACGCCCCCAGGGCGTTGAACAACTCACTGGTGGCGCGCTGGATCAGCTCCGACACCACCACTTGCGCGGTGGCTGACTCGATTTCGGCCGCGACGTTGGCTTCGCGCTCGGCGACTTCATCCCCACCGAACCGCGCCAGGTACGCCCGTTGTGCTGGCACCGCAGCCTTCAACGCGCTGGCTTCGGCGGCGTAGACCAACGCGGCGACTTCGCCCACCACCTGCTGGATCTGGGCATCCTGGCTGACGTGCTGGGCATTGCCATGGCTGTAGATGCGCTTGCGGCTGCGCACCTGGTGGGCCACATCGCGCAACGCGGCACGGCCGATACCGGCGAGGCTGGCCAGCAGGACAAGTTGGTAGAACGCGGTCTGGTATTTGAAGCGGGTCGCAAAGTCGATGACGTTTTCCGCCTCCACCACCGCATCGGTAAAGCGCGAGGTGCCGCTGCCGGTGGTGCGCTGGCCAAAGCCATCCCAGTCATCGCTGTGTTCCACGCCGGGCTGGCGTGCGCGGGTGGCGGCGATCACATCGCCGCCGGTGTCGCTGCGCTGGGCGTACACGTCGATCCAGTCGGAGAAAATACTGCCGGTGCTGTAGAACTTTTCACCGTTGAGTTTCCACCGATCGCCGTCCGGGCTGACCTTGGTGACAACGTCGCCGATGGCCACGGTGCCGATTTCGGTCCAGGCGCAGCCGACGATGTCGCCGTCGACAAAGCGTTTGAACCACAGGTCGCGGCCGGCACTGGGCGGCGCATTCAGGCGGTCTTCGGCAAAGGCGAAATGCCCGCGCAGGGCCTGGGGCACGTTGGAGTCGGCCTCGGCCAGTTCGATCAGCAGTTCGAACAACTGCGGCAGCGACGCACCGCCACCGCCATATTCCACCGGCACCCGCACCGCGCCGAAGCCGGCCTCCTTGAGCCACTGGATCGGCTCGTGGGGCAGGGCGCGGGTTTGTTCGCGTTCCACCGCGCCAGCGGCGATGCGCTGGAAAATCGGACGAAAGCGTGCCGCCAGCGTGGGGTAGTCGACGCCGACAGACAGCGGGTTGATAACGTGGTGTTCGGTCATGAGCAAGGCTCCGGGCAGTGATCGGTGCCGGGAGTGATTGCACAGTCCGTGCCGGGTCCCAGGGCCAATGTTTACGGGGGATGCATGCGGTTTACTGTTGCCCTGGCAACAGCAAATCGACAAAGCGTTGCAATCCCTGACATTGGCATTCCAAGCTTCCCAGCCCCGAATTCGTGTCGCAACCCTTGTGGCATGGGCGTTTGCCCGCGCCTGGCACGCTTGCTGCTCCATACCTCGGTACATTCCTTTATGCGAGGTACCGTTCGATGAGTCAGCAAGCCGTGAAATTTGCCTATTGGGTGCCCAACGTCAGCGGTGGGCTGGTGGTCAGCAAGATCGAACAACGCACCCACTGGGGCATCGACTACAACCGCAAACTGGCGCAATTGGCCGAGGACGCCGGCTTCGAATACGGCCTGACCCAGATCCGCTTCACCGCCGGCTACGGCGCCGAGAACCAGCATGAGTCCGTGGCGTTCAGCCATGCCTTGCTGGCCGCGACCACCAAGCTCAAGGTTATCGCCGCGATCCTGCCCGGCCCGTGGCAACCGGCGCTGGCGGCCAAGCAACTGGCGACCATCGACCAGCTGACCAATGGCCGCATTGCGGTGAACATCGTCAGTGGCTGGTTCAAGGGCGAGTTCCAGGCCATCGGCGAACACTGGCTGGAGCACGACGAGCGCTATCGCCGTTCCGAAGAATTCATCCGCGCCCTCAAAGGCATCTGGACCCAGGACGACTTTACCTTCAAGGGTGACTTCTACCGCTTCAACAACTACACCCTCAAACCCAAGCCCCTGGGCCAGCCGGAAGTGTTCCAGGGCGGCAGCTCGCGGGCCGCGCGGGACATGGCGGCGCGTGTGTCGGACTGGTATTTCACCAACGGCAACACCCCGGAAGGCATCAAGGCCCAGGTCGATGACATTCGCGCCAAGGCCGCCGCGAACAACCATTCGGTCAAGGTCGGTGTGAATGCGTTCATCATCGCCCGCGACACCGAGGAAGAAGCCCGCGCCGTGCTCGCGGAGATCATCGACAAGGCCGACCCGGAAGCCGTGAATGCCTTTGGCGATGCGGCCAAGCAGGCCGGCAAGGCATCACCCGAAGGCGAGGGCAACTGGGCCAAGTCCAGCTTTGAAGACCTGGTGCAGTACAACGATGGCTTCAAGACCAACCTGATCGGCACCCCGCAGCAGATTGCCGAGCGCATCGTCGCGCTCAAGGCAGTGGGGGTGGACCTGGTGCTGGCGGGCTTCCTGCACTTCCAGGAAGAAGTGGAGTACTTCGGCAAACGTGTATTGCCGCTGGTGCGCGAGCTGGAAGCCAAGGCCGGGATCAAGCAGGTGGCCTGATCAAGGTTTTTTCCAGGCGCAGGGCAGAGGTGTGGTCTGCGTAGTAGTCGTTGACCACGGCGAAGCGCCGGTAGCCATTGCGCTCATACAGCGCCAAGGCACCGGGGTTGTCGGTGCGCACCTCCAGGCGCAGGTGCGCGCACCCGTGCGTCACCGCGCAGGCCTCGACATGGCTGAGCAACTGCTTGCCCAGCCCGAGGCCGCGTGCGTGCTCGGCAATGGCGATGGAATACAGGCGCGCGAACGCGCTGCCACGACGAAACAGTACCAGCGCATAACCGAGCAACTGCCCATCCTGTTCCGCCACCCGCAACTGGCCGTGGGCGCGGCTGATCATCCAGTGAAAACTGCGCGATGAGAGTCGGTCGCTGCTGAAACACTGGTGTTCCAATGCGACTAATGCCGGTATATCACCGGGTAATGCAACGCGAGAGAAAAGAGCCATATAACCGCCGTAAAAGTTGCGTAACGAAACGGGACTTCTCTAAAAGATCGTGCTTAATAGAAAAGGTCGAGTTCTCTAAAGCGGATCAAATATTATGTCGGCGGTACAAGGTCATTGGCGTGAAGTATCCGAGCAAATCGTCGCGGCGACAATAACATCGAAGGGCTTTTTTTCGGCGCCGCCTCGAAGTAACAGTCAAGTGGTGATCATTGTTGAACGCAAGGAAGATTGGGCCTCCTACTTTCCCAGCGAAGACATCGTCACCGCCCAGGAGTACCTGGAGCAAACCCGGCAGAACGAGTCAGGCAAGCGGGTGCAGGTGATCAACCTGTGCCGCAGCTACAAGTACCTGGGGCACGGCTACTACTGCTCGTTGCTGGCCGAAGCGCGCGGACACAAGGTGATTCCTTCGGTGCGCACCATCAGTGAGCTGACTAAAAAGTCGCTGTACGGCCTGGCGCTGGATGACTTGGATAAAACCCTTGATAAAGCCTTGAATCATCACCTCTACAGTAATACCGAAGGGTTTACCCTGACACTCTACTTCGGCAGGACCACTATAGAACCGTTGCAGGAATTGGCCCGCCAGTTGTTTGAAACATTCCCATGTCCGATCTTGTTAGTTGAGTTCAGAAAACATAACGGTTGGCATATCGTAGGGGTCAAGTCCGGCGTATTGCACAAGTTACGCGACGACCAGGAAGATCAATTCGCCCACGCCCTCGATAACTTCAGCCGCAGGATCTGGCGCCAACCCCGTTCACGGCGCCTGGCCCGTTATGACCTGGCGATCCTCCATGATCCCCAGGAGCAATTGCCGCCGTCCAATGCCAAGGCTTTGGATAACTTCATCCGCGTCGGCAAGGGCCTGGGCATCGATGTGGAACTGATCGAGCGCAAGGACTACGCGCGCCTGGCCGAATACGACGCCTTGCTGATCCGCGAGACCACCAGTGTCGACAACCATACCTACCGCTTCGCGAAGAAAGCCGAAAGCGAAGGCCTGGTGGTGATGGACGACCCGGCGTCGATCCTGCGTTGTACCAACAAGGTCTACCTTACCGACCTGCTCAACAGCCATCAGTTAGGTATGCCTGCCACCGAGATTCTCTACAAGGAACGACCGCAGGACTTCGAACGGGTCGGCGAGCGCCTCGGGTTTCCGCTGGTGTTGAAGATTCCCGATGGATGCTTCTCCCGTGGCGTGATCAAGGTCGAGAGCCAGGCAGCCTTGCTCAAGGCCACCGCCGAGTTGTTCGAGCATTCGGTGCTGCTGCTGGCCCAGGAATTCTTCTACACCGAGTACGACTGGCGCATCGGCGTACTCAACCGCAAACCGATCTTTGCCTGCCAGTACTTCATGTCCAAGGGCCATTGGCAGATCTATAACCACAAGGCCATCGGCCAGGCCATCAACGGCGAATGCCGCACCCTGGCCGTCCATGAAGCGCCCAGGGCGGTGGTGGAACTGGCGGTGAAGACCGCCAACCTGATCGGCGACGGCCTCTACGGTGTGGACCTCAAGCAGTCCGGCGACAAGGTGGTGGTGATCGAGGTCAACGACAACCCCAACCTCGATGCCGGCATCGAAGATGCCTACTTGCAGGACGACCTGTACAGCCTGGTGCTGGAAGAGTTCGTGCGACGCCTGGAGTTGAAACGCCAGGGCCAGGTCTGGTGAGGTTCAAGGCAGTATCTACGGCGGTGGGTGAATCAAGGGCGGGTTTGCAAGGTCAGCACTTCAAAGCCATCCGCCGTCACCGCCACGGTATGTTCCCACTGCGCCGACAGGCTGTTGTCCTTGGTCACCACCGTCCAGCCATCTTTCAGGCTGCGCACCTTGGCGCCGCCCTGGTTGAGCATCGGTTCGATGGTGAACACCATCCCTTCACGCAGTTCCAGCCCGGTGCCAGGGCGGCCGAAGTGGAGGACCTGCGGTTCTTCATGCATCTGCTTGCCGATGCCGTGGCCGCAGTATTCACGCACCACGCTGTAGCCATTGGCCTGTGCATGGCTCTGGATCGCATGGCCGATATCACCCAGGCGCGCGCCGGGCTTGACCTGGCGGATCCCGGCCCACATCGCCTCGAAGGTCATGTTCACCAGGCACCGCGCCTTGGGCGCGACGGTGCCGATCATGTACATCTTGCTGGAGTCGGCGATAAAACCGCCTTTCTCCAGGGTGATGTCGATGTTGACGATGTCGCCGTCCTTGAGGATTTCCTTGGCGCTGGGCATGCCATGGCACACCACCTCGTTGATCGAGGTGTTGATGGAGAAGGGGTAGTCGTATTGCCCGAGGCTGGCGGGGCGGGCTTTCAATTCGTTGCGGATAAAGGCTTCGACGGCGCTGTCCAGTTCCAGGGTGGAACGGCCGGCGGCGACAAACCCGTCGAGCATGTCGAACACTTGGGCCAGCAGGCGTCCGGACTCGCGCATTACAGCCAGTTGGGCGGCGGTCTTGATCATCAGCTACGCCCCCGGATCAGGTCGGGCTTGTCCAGCAGCAGTTTGTTGATCAAGTCGTGGTAGGGCAGGCTGGGGTTGAGTTCGGCGAGCAGGCCGACCTTGATCCAGAACTCGGCCTGGGCGTTGATGGAACGGTCCATGGCCGCACTGGCCAGGCGCAGTTGTTCGTGCAGTTGGTCGCTGATCTTGACGATGCCCATGAGGTTCACTGTAGTGGCTGGATATACGAATCGTATATGTTTCGTATGTCGTCAGTAAACATGATGTTGACTTGATCCGGATGGCCGGTTAATTTCCAGGCATGACCTACCCAGCCTTCTGCAGCCAGCCAAGCATTATTACCGCCATTCCTCATTTGGCGGGATAGCACACGGCTGCACCCCAACCCGCCTTAGAGGCGGGTTTTGTTTGTTCCGTCTCCAGGGCCTTTAAAACCAGGAGACACCCCATGAGCACGTGCCCCGCCCCGCCGACCGCTGATACGGCATTGCTTGAACACTATGTGAAAAAGATCCTTGCCGCGCCGGTCTATGACCTCGCGGTGCGTACGCCCCTGCAAGCCGCACCGGCACTCTCGGCAATGCTCGGCAACCAGGTGCTGCTCAAGCGTGAAGACCTGCAACCGACCTTTTCCTTCAAGATTCGCGGCGCTTACAACAAGCTGGTGCAGCTTACCGGCGCGCAGAAAGCGCGCGGTGTGGTGACGGCGTCGGCGGGTAACCATGCGCAAGGCGTGGCGCTGGCGGCGAAGACGCTGGGGCTCCAGGCGCGGATCGTGATGCCGTGCAGTACGCCGGAATTGAAGGTGCTGGGCGTGCGCTCCCGGGGCGCCGAAGCGGTGCTGCACGGCGAAAGCTTTCCGTTTGCCCTGGCCCATGCGTTGCAGCTGGCCGAGATGTCCGGCTGCACCTTCGTTTCGCCCTTCGATGACCCGGAGGTGATCGCCGGCCAGGGCACGGTGGCCATGGAAATCCTGCGCCAGCAACAAGGTCCGTTGGACGCGATCTTCGTGCCCGTGGGCGGCGGTGGCCTGATCGCCGGCATTGCGGCCTACGTCAAATACCTGCGGCCCGAGGTGCGCATCATCGGGGTCGAACCCGAAGGCTCCAGTTGCCTGCTCGCCGCACTGCGGGCCGGGGAGCGGGTGGTGTTGCCGAGTGTCGACGGGTTCGCCGATGGCGCCGCGGTCGCGCAGATCGGCGCCTATGGCTTTGAGATCTGTCGCGACTGGGTCGACGAAGTGATCACCGTCAGCAATGACGAACTGTGCAGCGCAATGAAGTTGATCTATGACGATACGCGTTCCATCACCGAGCCCTCCGGTGCGCTGGCGGTGGCGGGGGTTCGCAAGTACGTGGCCAGTCGTGGGGTGAGCGGGCAGACCTTGGTCGCGGTTAATTCAGGCGCAAATATCAACTTTGATAGTTTGCGATATGTTGCTGAAAGAGTAGCGGCACAGGCTGCGGTTTAATTCGAAGCGTGGGGTTAAACGATTAATCGAAGCGGTTCGACGATAATTTAATCGGCACAATCTAAGCTATATAAATTCCTACATTGCTTATGAAGAAAAGTTACAACAAAAACGGAATTTGCCGAGTAGGCTGGTAAAGGTAAGCGTCTTCCAGGGCTGGCGAGACGTGGCAGGCACGCGCCTGCAGACTTATAACAATCGATTGGCAAGTCTCAAAAAAGGAGAGGTTGGCCATGCTTTCGGAATTAGAACTTCGCAGCATTATTGAAGGAAGTTTCCTGCCTAAACGGTGCGAATGCACCAAAGCCGAAGATGCTTCGCTGACGATCAAGGTCTACGACGACCGCGACCGTGACCGGGTGGATTTGGAAGTCAAAGGTATAAACGCTGACAAACTCGACAGCAGTCGAGCTATTTGCAACCTCATTACCGGGTTGCGTGAAGACCTCAAGCACAGCCATGCACCTGTCCAGCAGCGGGCTGGAGGGCGCGGTTACTACTGATCGTTGGTCATGAACGGTGGGCCTGGTAAATGCCAGGCCCAATGCTGTTTATATTTGCCCATCAATTCTGGAAGTCGCAGGCTTCGGACATTTTCCGGTAGCTCACGTCTTCCACTTTGCCCGCCTTGTCCAGGAACTTGATATCCGCCTTGATGACTTTGCAGTCGTTGGTCGGGGTTTCGTTCATGGCCAGGACCTTGGCAATGTTCATCGGCATGCCGTAATGGTAAGGCACGGGTTTGACCGCCTGGGTTTGATCGTCAGCCTGGGCCAGGCCCGACACTGCCGCCAGCGCCAGGGCGCCGCCGAGCATTAAGGTGTGCAGTTTCATGGTGGTGCTCCGCAAGTGAGTGGAATTTCACTCTCGACTTGCGGGATTAACCATCGATTAATTTTGCCCTGGCTGACAAAACCTTCATCCAAGCTGCTGGCGATACGGCAAGTCCGGCCCGGTCTTGCCGCACGTCAGTGCCGCCGCGCGGATGGCGAAGCCGAGCATGGCGTCGATCTGCGCGCGGGTCAGTTGTTGCAGGCCTTCCACCGAGTCCAATTGGTGCTCGGTCAGCCAGGCAATCAATGCGGCCTGGAAGGTATCCCCGGCACCCACGGTATCCGCCATCACCACGCGCTGTGCCGGTTGCGACCAGGTGCCATGCTGACGGCTGAACACACTGGCGCCATCGCCGCCACGGGTGAGGAACACCAGCTGGCAACGGTGTTGCAGCCAGCCCTGCAGCACGCTTTCCGGCGACTGGCCGGGGTAGAGCAGGTGCAGGTCTTCGTCGCTGACCTTGATCAGGTCGGCATGCTTGGCCAACTCGGCGACACGGTCGCGCCACAGTTGGATATCCGGCTGCGGATTAAGGCGCACGTTGGGGTCGAGGCTGATCAGGCGCTTGCCGCTTTCGCGCTGGACCAGGTTCAGCAGAGTGTCGCCGATCGGTTGCACCACCAGCGAGAACGAGCCGATATGCAGGCCGCGAATATCAGGCCCCAGCTCCGGCAGGTGGGCGACTTCCAGCAGTCGGTCGGCGCAGCCTTCACCCCGGAAGTTGTACTGCGGTGAACCATCGGCGCCCACGGCGACCATCGACAAGGTGGTCGGCGCGGCGAACTCCACCAGGAACTGCTCGCTGACGCCTTCATCCCTGAGCACCTGCAACAGCCGGCGCCCGAGGAAGTCGCTGGACAGGCCGCCGAACAGCCCGGCCTCGACGCCCAGGCGGCGTAAACCCACCGCGACGTTGAACGGTGAACCACCGGCAATTGCCTTGTAAGTGACCTTGGAGGCCTGCCCGCTGGCATCTTCCTCGCTGAAAAAATCAAACAGCGCTTCACCACACACCAGATACATAGTCGTTCGCTCTTAAAGGGTTGCCACGTGCTGTTGATAGCGTTCGTAAGCCAGTTGGTAGGCGCTGACATTGGCCGCCACCGGTAGGGTACGGCTGGCGAGGTCGACGCTCACGCATTTGTCGCACAGGCTGGCCAGGGACTCGCCGGACTGGCTCCACGCCGCCTGGATCGCCGCGCCCAGGGCGGCGGCTTCGCTTTGTTCGGTACAGATCACTTCGGTATTCATGATATCGGCGACCATCTGCCGCCACACCGGGCTTTTCGAACCACCGCCGATCAGGCGGATGCTCTGGCTTTGCAGGCCGGTGTGGCGTAGCAGGTCGAGACCGTAGCGCAGGCCGAAGGTGGTGCCTTCGACTACGGCGCGGCACAGGTTGGCACGGGTCAGGTTGGTCATGGTCAGCCCATGCAGGCTGCCGGTGGCGTGGGGCAGGGCGGGTACGCGTTCGCCGTTGAGGAACGGCAGCATGCTGACGCCATCGGCGCCAATCGGGGCTTGCTCGACCAGTGTGTTGAAGGCGTTGAGGTCCAGCTCGAACAACTCGCGAATCACCCCGGTAGCGTTGGTCAGGTTCATGGTGCAGATCAACGGCAGCCAACCGCCGCTGGACGAGCAGAAGGTAGCGACCGACGCCTGGGGGCTGACATTGGGCTGGTCGGCGAAGGCATACACGGTGCCGGATGAGCCCAGGCTCATGGTGATCACGCCGGGGGCGATATTGCCCGTGCCGATGGCGCCCATCATGTTGTCGCCGCCGCCGCTGGACACCCTGGCATTGGGGTTGATGCCCAGGCGTTCGGCGATGGCCGGCAGGATCGTGCCTACGCTTTGATCGGCTTCGATCAATGTCGGCAGCGCAGCTTCGAGACGGCCGCTGGGGTCGATGTGCTTGAGCAGCGCCATATCCCAGGTGCGGGTGCACACGTTGAAGTAACCGGTGCCCGACGCATCGCCGTATTCCGCGACCGCGCGGCCGGTGAGCCAGTAGTTGAGGTAGTCGTGGGGCAGCAGCACATGGGCGATGCGCGCGAACACATCCGGGTGCTGCTCGCGGGTCCACAGCAGTTTCGACACGGTGTAGCCCGGCGCAATCGCCACGCCCAGGCGTTCCAGCGAGCCGCTTTCGCCGCCCAGGTAGGCCAGCAGGCGCTCGTTCTCCGGCGCGGTTTCGGTGTCGCACCACAGCTTGGCCGGGCGCAGCACCTGGCCGCTGTCATCGAGCAACACCAGGCCGTGCTGCTGGCCGGATACGCCGATGCCGAGGATGTCCTGGCCGTCCACGCCGGCCTGTTGCAAGGCGCGGTGGGTGGCTTCGGTAAAGGCGTCCAGCCATTCCTGGGTGTGCTGCTCGCGACGGCCATTGGCGCCGCTGATCAGGGTGTGCGCGGCGGCGCCCAGGCCCAGCACCTTGCCGCTGGACGCGTCGAGGACGATGGCCTTGGTGCCTTGGGTGCCGCAGTCGATGCCGAGGAACAGGTTTTGCTGGGTCATGAGGGTGTGCTCAGCAGTGTTATTTTTTTGGATTGGCAACCGGTCCAGTGTGGGAGGGGGCTTGCTGTGGTGAGTGGGGCTTGTCCCCCGACGGGTTCACCACTGATTTGTGGGCTGCTTCGCAGCCTGGCGCGGGGCAAGCCCGCTCACCACAGCAAGCCCACACCACAGCAAGCCCCCTCCACATTTAAGCCAGTTTCTTCAGGAGGTTTTGTAGGGTTTCGGTGACGCCGTTATCACGCAGGCTCCCATAGCACCGCTCGAACGCTGCCACAAACTCAGGCGAGTTGGGAATAGCCGTGCCAAAAATCTCTTCCACTCCCAGCAGTCGCTGGCTGATCGACGCCTCGTCACTCACCAGCCCCTGGCAGAATTCCGCACGTGGGTCGGGGATTTTATAGCTCACGCCATTCTCATCCACGCCCTTCAAATACAAGGCCCAGGCCGCAACGACCAGCGCCGCACGCTCGGTCTCACGGCCGTCGGCAATCAGGCGGTTGATGGTCGGCACGGTGAACTTGGGAAACTTCGACGAGCCGTCCGAACACACCCGTTCCAGCTGGTCGGCAATCGCCTGGTTGGAGAAGCGGTCCACCAGGGTCTGCTTGTAGTCGGTCAGGTCGATGCCCGGTACCGGCGCCAGATTTGGCGTGACGTCGAGGTCCATGTAGGCGCGCATGTAGGCCACGAACAGCGGGTCGTTCATGGTCTCGTGCACAAACCGATAGCCCTTGAGAAACCCCAGGTAGGTCAGGGCCAGGTGGCTGCCGTTGAGCAGGCCGATCTTCATCTCTTCATAGGGCGTCACATCGTCGGTGAACTGCACGCCGACCTTTTCCCACGCCGGGCGGCCGTTGACGAATTTGTCTTCCAGTACCCATTGCACAAAGGGCTCGCAGACCACCGGCCAGGCATCGTCGATGCCGTGTTCATCGTGCAGTTGCAGGCGGTGGGCGGTGCTGGTCATCGGCGTGATGCGGTCGACCATGGCGTTCGGGAAGCTCACATGGGCCTTGATCCAGTCATGCAGCTCGGCATCGTGCAGGGCGGCGAACGCCAGCAGCGCCTTGCGCGTGACGGCGCCGTTGTGCGGCAGGTTATCGCAGGACATCACGGTAAACGCCGGGATGCCGGCCGCGCGGCGCTGGGTCAATGCCGCGCAGATAAAACCGAACACGGTTTTTGGCGACGACGGATGAGCCAGGTCGTGCTGGATCTGCGGCAGGTGGGCCATGAATTCGCCGTTGCTGTCGTCGATGCAGTAGCCGCCTTCGGTGATGGTCAGCGAGACGATGCGAATGGCGGGGCTGGCCAGTTTGTCGATCAATGCCTGGGCGCCGTCTTCGGCCAGCAGCATGTCGCTGATCGCGCCGATCACGCGCACTTCGGTGTCGTCGGTGTCGCCCAGTTCGTACAGGGTGAACAGGTAGTCCTGGCCGGCCAGGTCATCGCGGGCCTTGCGGTCCTCGCTGCGCAGGCCGACGCCGCAGATGCTCCAGTCCAGGCCCTCGCCGGTGTTCATCAGTGCATCGGTGTAATACGCTTGGTGCGCGCGGTGGAAGCCGCCGACGCCGATATGGGCGATGCCCTGGGAGGTACTCGCAATGGCGTAGGCCGGCAGTTTGATTTCCGGCGCCAGTTGGGTGAGGTTCTGTTTATTCAGTTTCATCACAAATCTCGCAAATCAGGCGGCAGCGCGCAGTGGACGGGCCACAGCCACGCCGTCGGTGTCGAACAGATGGCAGTGCGCCGGGTCCAGGTGCAGGTGCAGCGTCTCGCCATACTGGCTGGCCATGTCGCCGCGAATCCGCATGGTCAGCGGCTCGCCGTTCGAGGTGATGACGTGGCAGAAGGTGTCGCTGCCCAGGCGCTCGCCGACGTCGGCGGTGACGGTCAGGGTGGTTTGCCCAGGTGACGCGATTTCCAGGTGCTCCGGACGAATGCCCAGGGTCACCGCACTGCCCACGCTCAGGCTGGCGCCGCTCAACGGCAGGCTGATCAGTGTGCCGGCGTCCAGCTGCACCTCACAGCCCTGGCCGTCGACGCGGGTGACCTTGCCCTTGAGGAAGCCCATTTTCGGCGTGCCGAGAAAACCCGCCACAAACAGGTTGGCCGGCTGGTGGTACAGCTCCAGCGGCGAGCCGACCTGCTCGATACGCCCGCTGTTCAACACGACCACCTTGTCGGCCAGGGTCATGGCTTCGACCTGGTCGTGGGTCACGTAGATCATGGTCGCTTGCAGCTCTTTGTGCAGGCGTGCCAGTTCCAGGCGCATCTGCACGCGCAGGGCGGCGTCGAGGTTGGACAGCGGTTCGTCGAACAGGAAGATCTTCGGGTTGCGCACAATCGCCCGGCCAATCGCCACACGCTGGCGCTGACCACCGGAGAGTTGCTTGGGCTTGCGCTCCAGCAGCGGGCCCAGTTCGAGGATGCGCGCCGCTTCGTTGACCTTGCTCTCCACCCGCTGCTTGTCGACGCCGGCCAGGTCCAGGGCAAACGACATGTTTTTGCGCACGCTCATATGCGGGTACAGGGCGTAGGTCTGGAACACCATGGCCAGGTCGCGCTTGGCCGGGGTCACTTCGGTGATGTCGCGGCCATCCAGTTCGATGGTGCCTTCGGTGACTTCTTCCAGGCCGGCGATCAGGCGCAGCAGGGTGGACTTACCGCAGCCCGACGGGCCGACGAAGACCACGAATTCCTTGTCGTTCACTTCCAGGTCGATGCCTTTGATGATCGAGAAACCTTCGAAGCCTTTTTGCAGATTCTTGATTTTGAGGTTGGCCATGATGGGCCCTCCGCTAGAAATTATTATTTAACTGCGCCGAAGGACAAACCGCGCACCAGCTGTTTCTGGCTGATCCAGCCAAAGATCAGGATCGGCGCGCAGGCCAGGGTCGAGACGGCAGACAATTTGGCCCAGAACAAGCCTTCGGGGCTGGAGTAGGAGGCGATCAGCGCGGTCAGGGGCGCTGCGTTGGACGAGGTCAGGTTCAACGACCAGAAGGCCTCGTTCCAGCACAGGATCAGCGACAGCAGCACCGTGGAGGCCAGGCCGCCCTTGGCGATCGGCAGCAACACCCGGACCATTTCCTGCCACAGCGTGGCGCCGTCCAGGCGCGCGGCTTCGAGGATGTCCTTGGGGATGTCCTTGAAGTAGGTGTAAACCATCCAGACCACGATCGGCAGGTTGATCAGGGTGTAGATGATGATCAGCGCGATGCGCGTGTCCAGCAGGCCAAAGCTCTTGGCCAGCAGGTAGATCGGCATCAGCACGCCCACGGGCGGCAGCATCTTGGTGGAGAGCATCCACAGCAGCGTGCTCTTGGTGCGTTTGGTTTCGTAGAACGCCATGGAGTAGGCGGCCGGCACCGAAATCAGCAGGCACAGGGCGGTGGCGCTGAATGAAATCAGCACCGAGTTCCAGGCATAGCTGAAGTAGTTGCTGCGCTCGTTGATGTGCAGGTAGTTCTCCAGGGTCGGCGTGAAGATGAACTGCGGCGGCGTGGCGAACGCGTCGATTTCGGTCTTGAAGCTGGTCAGCACCATCCAGAAGATCGGGAAGAAGATCAGGATCGCGATGGCCCAGGCCAGGGTGCCGAGCAACAGGCTTTGCAGGCGGCGGGATTGTTGAAGCGTCATGGCGCGGCCCTCAAGGCTTGTCAGTCAGGTTTTTGCCGATCATCCGCACCAGGATGATCGCCGCGATATTGGCGATGACCACGGCGATCAAGCCGCCGGCCGAGGCCATGCCCACGTCGAACTGCACCAATGCCTGGTTGTAGATCAGGTAGGCGAGGTTGGTCGAGGCGTAGCCGGGGCCACCGTTGGTGGTGGTGAAGATTTCGGCGAACACCGAGAGCAGGAAGATCGTTTCGATCATCACCACCACGGCAATCGGGCGGGCCAGGTGGGGCAGGGTCAAGTGCCAGAAAATCGCGATGGCGCCGGCACCGTCCAGGCGTGCGGCTTCTTTCTGTTCCTGGTCGAGGGACTGCATGGCGGTCATCAGCAGCAGGATGGCGAACGGCAGCCATTGCCACGACACAATGATGATGATCGACAGCAGCGGATAGTGCGCCAGCCAGTCCACCGGCTCGGCGCCGAAGAACTTCCACACGGCGGCGAGAATCCCCGACACCGGGTGGAAAATCAGGTTCTTCCAGATCAGCGCACCGACGGTGGGCATGATGAAGAACGGCGAAATCAACAGCACCCGGACGATGCCACGCCCCAGAAACTCACTGGCCTCCAGCAGCGCACTGATCAACACGCCGAACACCACGCTGATCAGCAGCACGCTGCCCACCAGCAACAATGTATTGGTGGCGCCGGGCAGGAAGCCCGAGTCGGTGATGAAGTAGGTGAAGTTCTCCAACCCCACGAATTGGTTCTCGCCGGGGTAGAGCAGGTTGTAGCGGATCAGTGAAAAGTACAGGGTCATGCCCAGCGGCACGATCATCCACAGCAGCAGCAGGGCGACCGAGGGCGTGACGAGGAACCAGCCGGGGTTGGCCAGGCGGTTTTTGGCGGATGTATTCATGATAATCAAGGCCAGTCAGGTACAGGTGCGCAAAACCCCTGTAGGAGCGAGCTTGCTCGCGAAGGTATTTCAGGCGCATTGCGGCGTCGGATGTACCTTTTTCGCGAGCAAGCTCGCTCCTACAGGATCGGGGGTTACTTGGGGTAACCGGCCCGCTTCATTTCCCGCTCGGTGGTGGTCTGCGCCGCAGTCAATGCCGCATCGACCGTCTGCTGACCGGTCAGCGCACCCGAGAAGAACTTGCCGACCTGGGTGCCAATCGCCTGGAACTCGGGAATGGTCACCAACTGGATACCGATATACGGCACCGGCTTGAGGGTCGGTTTGGTCGGGTCGGCGACTTTCAGCGATTCCAGGGTCACCTTGGCGAACGGCGCGGCGTTCATGTACTCGTCGCTGTAGGTCGACTTGCGCGTACCTGGCGGCACGTTGGCAACACCGTCGGTCTTGGCGACCAAGGCACCATATTCCTTGGAAGTGGCCCAGCTGGTGAACACCTTGGCGGCGTCCTTGGCCTTGGAACTGGTCGGGATCGCCAGGCTCCAGGAGTACAGCCACGACGTGCCTTTGTCGGTTTTTTCGTGGGGGGCAAAGGTGAAGCCCACATGGTCGGCCACTTTGCTTTGGGTCTTGTCGGTGACGAACGAGCCGGCGACGCTGGCATCGACCCAGATCGCGCACTTGCCGCTGTTGAACAGCGCCAGGTTTTCGTTGAAACCGTTGCTGGAAGCACCCGGCGGGCCGGATTTCTTCATGTTGTCGACGTAGAAGTTCAGCGCGTCCTTCCACTCGGGGCCGTTGAATTCAGGCTGCCACTTTTCATCGAACCAGCGCGCACCGTAGCCGTTGGCCAGGGTGGTGATCAGCGCCATGTTCTCGCCCCAACCGGCTTTGCCGCGCAGGCACAGGCCGTATTGCTCTTTGCTCTTGTCGGTGAGCTTGGCCGCGAATTCGCCGATCTGGCTCCAGGTCGGGTGCTCGGGCATGCTCAGCCCGGCGTCCTTGAACAGGTCGGTGCGGTAGTAGGTGATCGAGCTTTCCGCATAGAACGGCAGGGCGTACAGCGAACCCTTGACGGACAGACCGTCACGCACGGAAGGGAATACATCGTCGAGGTCGTAGGACGCCGGCAGGTCCTTCATCGGCTCCAGCCAACCCTTGGCGCCCCAGAGTGCGGCTTCGTACATGCCGATGGTCAACACATCGAACTGCCCGCCCTGGGTGGCGATGTCAGTGGTCAGGCGCTGGCGCAGCACATTTTCTTCCAGCACCACCCAGTTCAGCTTGATCTCCGGATGCTCGGCCTCGAAGGTTTTCGAGAGCTTCTGCATGCGGATCATGTCGCTGTTGTTGACGGTGGCAATGGTCAGGGTTTGCGCGCCAAGGCTGACGGCGCTGAGGGTCATACAGGTACAGGCAAGCAGAGCTTTTGCTGTGAACTTCATCGCGCACTCCATTTCCGCGCCCAGGGGCTACGGAAGGACAGTTATTGTTGTTGTGTCTTCCTACAGGGAGTCAGGAAGAGTGTGCGTTGATTACAGCCTTCAAATGGGGTTGTGACAAATCCTTGGGAACACTTGGACTGATACTTTTTTGCACTCGATGATCGTGCCCATGCTTACCTGGGAACGATCTCCATTAGGCCAGGTTCTGCTCGGTCAAGCGTTGTACCGCCAGGCGGCGGTAGTGAGAGGGGGTCATACCCTTGAGTTGCTGAAAGCGCCGGTTGAAGTTGGAGATGTTGTTGAAGCCCGACTCGAAACACACGTCCGTCACGGCTTTATCACCGTCAGCCAGCAATTCGCAGGATTTGCTGATGCGCAGCCGATTGACGAATTCGATAAATGTGCGCCCGGTCGCCTGCTTGAACACCCGGGAAAAGTACGTCGGCTTCATCCCCAGGTGTTCCGCCACTTCCTCAAGGGGCAACTCGCGCGCGTAGTGGGCAAAAATGTAGTCCACCGCGCGGTTGGTGCGGTCGATGCTGTGTTCATCCGCCAATTGCGGCGTGGTGACGCCGGACAGCAGCTGGTAGTCCTCACAGCTGCTCAACACTTCCAGCAGGATAAAGAAATGCCCCAGGCGCGCCATACCCTGGGCGTCTTCGATACGTTGCATCAGGGTCATGGCCTGGGCGATGGTTTTTTTGCAGCGGAACTCGATGCCGGACTGCGCGCGCTCCAGCAACGGTGCCAGCATTTTCAGTTCGGTAAAAATGTGGCTGCCCTGCTCGAACAGCTCATCGGTGAAGTTCACCAGCATGTCGCGCTTGGGCACCACTTCGTCTTCCTCCACCTGGCTGATCCAGTTGTGGGGCAGGTTGGGCCCTGTGAGGAACAGGCTTTCCGGATAGAAGTTGCCGATATAGTCGCCAATAAACACCTTGCCGGAACTGGCGACGATCAGGTGCAGTTCGTATTCCTTATGGAAATGCCAGCGCACCAGCGGGCAGGGGAAACCATGCTGGCGATAGATGATGGACAGACCGTTGTGATCGTCCATCAGCTCGTAGGAAGGGTCGGTGATTCGCGTTGCTCGGGTCATGCTGCCGTCGCTTTATTGTGGTTGCTGCTTGGGATAATGCCCCCTCGCGCATGACCTCGCCAGCGCCGCGGTTTACAGACTGCGGTTTTTCGCCTCGATCCACTGGGACATGTACTGCGTACTTTTATGCGCATGGTGGCGCAGCATGCTGCCGGTGAAGTTGCTGCGGCGATGGGCGGCGAGGTGGCTGCGGCAGTGTTGCAGGCACTCCACCAGTGCAGGCCCGTGGACAGTGCGGTCATACCGGCCGGCAATCAGTTGGCGCCCATCCTGCTGGGCCTGGGTCCAGCGTTCGCGATCCTGGTAGAGCGCCACGGCCGCGGCCGCCAGGGCTTCGGCGCATTGCTCGATGGCGCCGGGCCATGGCCGCTCATCGCCCATGGCCTCCGCGCCGATGGGGGTAGTGATGTTGGGCGTGCCGCAGAGCATCGCATCGGCCAGCTTGCCCTTGATACCCGCGCCAAAGCGCAGGGGCGCCAGGCAGATGCGCGCGGCGCTCATCACTTGCAGGGCATCTTCGGCCCAGTTCATCACATGAAAGCCCTGCGCCGGGTTGTGCAGGGCGGTGGCCTTGGGCGGGGTGTAGGCGCCGTAGATATGCAGCTGGGCACCGGGCAATTGCTGGCGAATCAGTGGCCAGACGCTGTTCTTCATCCACAGTACGGCGTCCCAGTTCGGCGCATGGCGGAAGTTACCGATGCTGAGGAAGTGCGCACGCTCTTCGAACGGTACGAAGGCCTCGGTTGGCGGCGTCATCATCAGCGGGCACCAGTGGAGCAGGGCGGCGGGCAGCTTGAACTGTTCGGTGAGCAGGCGGATTTCCACGTCGGAGATCATCAGGCTGATGTCGCAGCGGTAAATCGCGGCGATTTCGCGCTTGGCCAGGTCGGTGTCGGCCATCAGTTGGAATTCCTCCTCCAGGGCCGGGGCGAACAGCGCGCTGAAGTCGTCGCTGCCCGGCTGGGCCTTGAGGTGCGCCTTGAGGCGCTGCTGACGGGCGTCGCGCAGGCTTTGCAGGTCGGAGGTTTCCAGCACGCGCAGGGCGTCGGGGCAACACTTCTCCACGCGCCAGCCAAACTGTTCTTCCATCATGAAACGGTCGAACAGCACGATATCCGGGGCCAACTCGCGGACAAAATCGTCAAAGCTGCTGTTATTGAGCTCGATCGCGCATTCGGCGATGCCCAGCGCCAGCAGGTCGGCCTTGTGCTCGCCCAGTGCAGCCGGGCTGCTGAAGGTAATATCCCAACCTTGCGTAAGAAAAGTTTCGAGAATCTGCATCATGTGCCCGCCCGCGGCCGAGGAACGGGGCTCCGGCCAGACATAACCAATGACCAGGACTTTGGTGGCGGGCTGATTCATCGACAACGGTTTCCTTGGAGGGCAGGCGCAAAGCGCGCAATTAAACCACAACCGTGTGGCATGACAATTTGTGTCTGGCGGTAGGTAGCCACGGTACTTTGTGGTTAACTTCCGCCTCTCGAATTCGTTTAACCAAAACCCAGCATAAGGATTCTGTTCATGGCTCAAGTCACTCTTCGCGGTAACCCTGTCCAGGTTGAAGGCGAATTGCCGAAAGTCGGCTCTGAAGCAGCAGACTTCACCCTGACCGCCGGCGACCTGTCGGATGCAACCCTGGCTACCTTTGCCGGCAAGCGCAAAGTGCTGAACATCTTCCCAAGCGTCGACACCCCGACCTGCGCCACGTCGGTACGCAAGTTCAACGCCCAGGCCAACGAGCTGGACAACGCCGTCGTACTGTGCATCTCCACCGACCTGCCATTCGCCCAGGCGCGTTTCTGCGGCGCCGAAGGCCTGGAAAACGTGAAGAACCTGTCGGACTTCCGTGACCCTGGTTTCGCCGTCGATTACGGCGTAGCGATTACCGATGGCCCGCTCAAGGGCCTGACCGCCCGTGCGGTCGTGGTACTGGACGAAAACAACACCGTGCTGCACAGCGAACTGGTTTCGGAAATCGGCCAGGAGCCGAACTACGAAGCTGCCCTGGCTGTTTTGAAGTAACTGTTGCGGCGCGTTACTGTCGTTTTGCAGTAACACCCGTAAGACATGATTGCGGCCTGGCCTAGTCCAGGCCGTTTTCATTTGTGGCTCAGACGTTTAGCGAAATAGCCTGCAGACTAAGCCGCAGAAGTTAAAAGTTGTAAGCCCAAGGTAAATAGCCGGTAAAGGCGCTTTTCTTAACGCGCTCCAGTGCTTATCTTTCAGCCTCCCGAAGAAGAAGCTCTCGCGCCCAATGGTTGATCACTCCATGCAATCCTCCCCCCGCAACTCCCGCCGCTGGCTGTTCGGCCTGCTCGTGCTGCTGGTTATCGCCGGCCTGTGCTGGAAATTCTGGCCAGGCGGCGCCGCCCACAAAGACGCACCGGCCGGGCATACCGGTAAAACCGGCATGGCGCGCCCAGGGTTCGGCGGGTCCACCGGCCCGGTACCGGTGCGTGTAGCGCCGGCGGTGCTGGGGGAGTTCCCGGTGTACTACAAGGCCTTGGGCACGGTCACCGCGCTCAATACCATCAATGTGCGCAGCCGGGTGGGGGGCGAGCTGGTCAAGATCGCCTTTGAAGAAGGGCAGATGGTCAAGGCCGGCGACCTGCTGGCCGAGATCGACCCGCGCAGCTACCAGAATGCCTTGCTCCAGGCCCAGGGCACGCTGATGCAGAACCAGGCCCAGTTGAAAAACGCCCAGGTCGACGTGCAGCGTTATCGCGACCTGTACGCCCAGGACAGTATCGCCAAGCAGACCCTGGACACCGCCGAAGCGCTGGTCCTGCAATACCAGGGCACGGTCAAGACCAACCAGGGCGCGGTAGACGACGCCAAGCTCAACCTCGAATTCACCAAGATCCGCGCACCGATCAGTGGCCGTGTAGGCCTGCGCCAGGTCGACGTGGGCAACCTGGTGGCCGCCAATGACACCACCTTCCTCGCGGTGATCACCCAGACCCAACCGATCAGCGTAGCCTTCACCCTGCCGGAAAACACCCTGGAAACCGTGCTCGCCCGTTATCACGCCGGTAACAAGCTGCCCGTGGAAGCCTGGGACCGTGGCGACGTCAAGCGGCAGGCCACCGGTGTGCTGCAAAGCCTGGACAACCAGATCGACGTCACCACCGGCACCCTGAAATTCAAGGCGCGTTTCGATAACAAGGACCAGGCGCTGTTCCCCAACCAGTTCGTCAATGTGCATCTGCTCGCCGATACCTTGCACAACGTGGTGCTGGCGCCATCCGCCGCGATTCAGTTCGGCAACACCGGCACCTTTGTCTACAAGCTCGATGGCGACAAGAAGGTCAAGGTCCAGCCGCTGGTGGTGGGTGACACCGATGGCGACAACACCGTGATCAAGGAAGGCCTGGTCGCCGGCGACCGCGTGGTGCTGGAAGGCACCGACCGCCTCAAGGACGGCAGCGAGATCGAAGTGGTCAACGACAGCAGCGAAGTGCCGACCACCCCCACCGAACACCTGCAAGGCAAGCCTGCGGCTAAAGGGGAGACTGGCGCCAACGCCGGCAAGGCGCAAAAGGTCGGTTCATGAACCTGTCGCGGCTGTTTATTCTTCGCCCGGTCGCCACCACGCTGAGCATGCTGGCGATTGTTTTGGCCGGCATTATTTCCTACCGCTTGTTGCCGGTCTCGGCGCTGCCCCAGGTGGATTACCCGACGATCCGGGTGATGACCCTGTACCCCGGCGCCAGCCCCGATGTGATGACCAGCGCGGTCACCGCGCCCCTTGAGCGCCAGTTCGGGCAGATGCCCGGCCTGACCCAGATGGCGTCCACCAGTTCCGGCGGCGCCTCGGTGCTGACCCTGCGTTTCAACCTCGACATCAATATGGATGTCGCCGAGCAACAGGTGCAGGCCGCGATCAACGCCGCCACCAACCTGCTGCCCAAGGATTTGCCGGCGCCGCCGGTGTACAACAAGGTCAACCCAGCGGATACCCCGGTGCTGACCCTGGCCATTACCTCCAAGACCATGCTGCTGCCCAAGCTCAATGACCTGGTCGACACGCGCATGGCGCAGAAGATCGCGCAGATCAGCGGCGTCGGCATGGTCAGCATCGCCGGTGGCCAGCGCCAGGCCGTGCGTATCAAGGTCAACCCCGAAGCCCTGGCGGCCAACGGCTTGAACCTCTCCGATGTGCGCACCCTGATCGCCGCGTCCAACGTCAACCAGCCCAAGGGCAACTTCGACGGCCCCACGCGGGTGTCGATGCTCGATGCCAACGACCAGTTGGTGTCGCCCCAGCAATACGCCGAGCTGATCCTGGCCTATAACAATGGCGCGCCTCTGCGCCTCAAGGATGTGGCACAGATCGTCGACGGTGCGGAAAACGAACGCCTTGCCGCCTGGGCCAATGAAAACCAGGCCGTACTCCTCAATATCCAGCGCCAGCCGGGCGCCAACGTGATCGAGGTGGTCGACCGCATCAAGGCGCTGCTGCCGAGCATCACCGACAACCTGCCGGCCGGCCTCGACGTGACGGTGCTGACCGATCGCACCCAGACCATCCGCGCCTCGGTCACCGATGTGCAGCACGAATTGCTGATCGCCATCGCTCTGGTGGTGATGGTGACGTTCCTGTTCCTGCGGCGGGTCAGCGCCACGATCATTCCGTCGATTGCCGTGCCGCTGTCGCTGGTGGGCACCTTCGGGGTGATGTACCTGGCCGGGTTCTCCATCAATAACCTGACGCTGATGGCCCTGACCATTGCCACCGGTTTCGTGGTGGACGATGCCATCGTGATGCTGGAGAACATTTCCCGCTACATCGAGGAAGGCGAGACGCCGCTGGCCGCTGCGCTCAAGGGCGCCAGGCAGATCGGCTTCACCCTGATTTCCCTGACCCTGTCACTGATCGCCGTATTGATCCCGCTGCTGTTCATGGCTGACGTGGTGGGACGGCTGTTCCGCGAATTTGCCATCACCCTGGCGGTGGCGATCCTGATTTCCCTGGTGGTGTCCCTGACGCTCACGCCGATGATGTGCGCGCGTTTGCTCAAGCGCGAGCCCAAGGAAGAAGAACAGAGCCGGTTCTACAAGGCCAGCGGCGCCTGGATCGATTGGCTGATCGAAGCCTACGGGCGCAAGTTGCAATGGGTGCTCAGGCACCAGCCGCTGACCCTGTTGGTGGCCATTGCGACCCTGGGCCTTACGGTGGTGCTGTACCTGGTGGTGCCCAAGGGCTTTTTCCCGGTGCAGGACACCGGGGTGATCCAGGGTATTTCCGAAGCGCCGCAGTCGATTTCATTCGCCGCCATGAGCCAGCGCCAGCAGGAACTGGCGCAGATCATCCTCACCGACCCGGCGGTGGAAAGCCTGTCGTCCTATATCGGCGTGGATGGCGATAACGCCACCCTCAACAGCGGCCGCTTGCTGATCAACCTCAAGCCCCACGGCCAGCGCGACTTGAGCGCGGCCCAGGTGATCACGCGCCTGCAACCGCAGATCGACAAGCTGGTGGGCATCCGCCTGTTCATGCAGCCGGTGCAGGACCTGACCATCGAAGACCGTGTCAGCCGCACCCAGTACCAGTTCAGCATGTCCTCGCCGGACGCCGACCTGCTGGCCCTGTGGAGCGGCAAGCTGGTGCACGCACTGAGCCAGATGCCGGAACTCACCGACGTCGCCAGCGACCTGCAGGACAAGGGCCTGCAGGTGTACCTGGTGATCGACCGCGATGCGGCCTCGCGCCTGGGCGTCAGTGTGTCGACCATCACCGATGCCCTGTATGACGCGTTCGGCCAGCGGCAGATTTCCACCATCTACACCCAGGCCAGCCAGTACCGCGTGGTCTTGCAGGCCCAGTCGGGGGAAACCCTGGGCCCGGCGGCGCTGAACCAGATCCATGTGAAGACCACCGACGGCGGCCAGGTGCGCCTGTCCAGCCTGGCCCATGTGGAACAGCGCCAGGCGCAGTTGGCGATTGCGCATATCGGCCAGTTCCCGGCGGTGATGATGTCGTTCAACCTGGCCCCCGGCGTTGCCCTGGGCAAAGGTGTGGAGCTGATCAACCAGGCGCAGAAGGACATCGGCATGCCGGTGGGCGTGCAGACCCAGTTCCAGGGCGCGGCCCAGGCGTTCGAAGCGTCGCTGTCGAGCACCTTGCTGCTGATCCTGGCAGCGGTGGTCACCATGTACATCGTGCTGGGTGTGCTCTACGAGAGCTATATCCACCCGATCACCATTCTCTCGACCTTGCCCTCGGCCGCGGTGGGGGCCTTGCTGGCCTTGCTGCTCAGTGGCAATGACCTGGGCATGATCGCGATCATCGGCATCATCCTGCTGATCGGTATCGTCAAGAAGAACGCGATCATGATGATCGACTTCGCCCTCGATGCCGAACGCAACCAGGGCCTGGACCCGCAGACCGCGATCTACCAGGCGGCGCTGCTGCGCTTCCGGCCGATCCTGATGACCACCCTGGCCGCCCTGTTCGGTGCAGTGCCATTGATGCTGGCCACCGGCTCCGGTGCCGAACTTCGCCAGCCCCTGGGCCTGGTGATGGTCGGCGGCCTGCTGGTGAGCCAGGTGTTGACGCTGTTCACCACGCCGGTGATCTACCTGTATTTCGATCGCCTCGGCCGCCGCTGGCGCAAAGAGCCGCAAAGCCTGGAGCCGGTTGAGTCATGAACCTGTCCGGACCTTTCATTCGCCGGCCGGTAGCGACCCTGCTGCTGAGCCTGGCGATCATGTTGCTGGGCGGGGTCAGCTTCAACCTGCTGCCGGTGTCGCCGCTGCCGCAGATCGATTTCCCGGTGATCGTGGTCTCGGCCAGCCTGCCCGGCGCCAGCCCCGAGGTGATGGCCTCCACGGTGGCCACGCCGCTGGAGCGTTCCTTCGGCGCGATTGCCGGCATCACCACCATGAGCAGTTCGTCGAGCCAGGGTTCCACCCGGGTGATCCTGGCGTTCGACTCCGACCGTGATATCAACGGCGCCGCGCGGGAAGTGCAGGCGGCTATCAATGCCTCGCGCAACCTGCTGCCCAGCGGCATGCGCAGCATGCCCACCTACAAGAAGATCAACCCGTCCCAGGCGCCGATCATGGTGCTGTCGCTGACCTCGGACGTGTTGCAGAAGGGCCAGCTGTACGACCTGGCCTCGACCATCCTCTCCCAAAGCCTGTCCCAGGTGCCGGGGGTGGGCGAAGTGCAGATCGGCGGCAGCTCCCTGCCGGCGGTGCGTATCGAGCTGGAACCCAAGGCCCTCGACCAGTACGGCGTGGCCCTGGACGACGTGCGCAACACCATCGCCAATGCCAACCAGCGCCGGCCCAAGGGCTCCCTGGAAGACAGTGAGCGCAACTGGCAGATCCAGGCCAACGACCAGTTGGAAAAGGCCAAGGACTACGAGCCGCTGCTGATTCGCTACCAGGACGGCGCCGCACTGCGCCTCAAGGATGTGGCGAAGATCAGCGACGGCGTCGAAGACCGCTACAACAGTGGCTTCTTCAACAACGATTCGGCGGTGCTGCTGGTGATCAACCGCCAGTCCGGCGCCAACATCATCGAGACCGTCAGGCAGATCAAGGCGCAACTGCCGGCGTTGCAGGCGGTGCTGCCGTCCAGCGTCAAGCTCAGCCTGGCCATGGACCGCTCGCCGGTGATCACCGCGACCCTGCATGAAGCCGAGATGACCCTGCTGATTGCGGTGGGCCTGGTGATCCTGGTGGTGTACCTGTTCCTCGGCAACTTCCGCGCCTCGCTGATTCCAACCCTGGCGGTGCCGGTGTCGCTGGTGGGCACGTTCGCGATCATGTACCTGTACGGGTTCTCACTGAACAACTTCTCGCTGATGGCGCTGATCCTGGCCACCGGCCTGGTGGTGGACGATGCCATTGTGGTGCTGGAGAACATTTCCCGGCATATCGACGCGGGCGTGCCGCCGATGAAGGCCGCTTACCTGGGCGCCGAGGAAGTCGGTTTTACCTTGCTGTCGATGAACGTATCGCTGGTGGCGGTGTTCCTCTCGATCCTGTTCATGGGCGGGATCGTCACCAACCTGTTCCGCGAGTTTTCCATCACCTTGTCGGCGGCGATCATCGTGTCGCTGATCGTGTCGCTGACGTTGACGCCGATGCTCTGCGCCCGTTGGCTCAAGCCCCACGTGAAAGGGCAGATGACCGGCCTGCAGCGCTGGAGCCAGAAGATCAACGACCGCATGGTGGCCGGCTACGCCACCAGCCTGGACTGGGTGCTGCGCCATCGCCGCCTGACCCTGCTCAGCCTGCTGCTGACTATTGGCGTGAACGTGGCGCTCTACGTGGTGGTCCCGAAGACCTTTATGCCGCAACAGGACACCGGCCAATTGATCGGCTTTGTGCGCGGGGATGACGGCCTGTCGTTCAGTGTCATGCAGCCGAAGATGGAAATCTTCCGCAAGGCGGTGCTCAACGACCCGGCGGTGCTCAGCGTGGCCGGCTTTATCGGCGGCAACAACGGTACCAACAACGCGGTGATGCTGGTTCGCCTCAAGCCCATCAGCGAACGCAAGGTGTCCGCCCAGGCGGTGATCGAGCGCCTGCGCAAGGATGTGCCGCTGGTGCCGGGCGGGCGTCTGTTCCTGATGGCCGACCAGGACCTGCAGTTCGGCGGCAGCCGTGACCAGACCAGCGCGCAGTATTCCTACATCCTGCAAAGCGGCGACCTGGCCGCGCTGCGCCTGTGGTACCCGAAAGTGGTCGCGGCGCTGCGTGAGCTGCCGGAGCTGACCGCCATCGACGCCCGCGAAGGCCGAGGCGCGGCCCAGGTCACGCTGATTGTCGACCGTGACCAGGCCAAGCGCCTGGGCATCGACATGGACATGGTCACCGCGGTGCTCAACAACGCCTACAGCCAGCGGCAGATTTCCACCATCTACGACAGCCTCAACCAGTACCAGGTGGTGATGGAGGTCAACCCCAAATATGCCCAGGACCCGATCACCCTCAACCAGATGCAGGTGATCACCTCCAGCGGCGCGCGGGTGCCGTTGTCGACCATTGCCCATTACGAGAACAGCCTGGCGGACGACCGCGTCAGCCATGAAGGCCAGTTCGCCTCGGAGAACATCGCCTTCGACATGGCCCCCGGGGTCACGGTGGAGCAGGGCACGGCGGCCATCGAGCGGGCGATTGCCAAGGTCGGCCTGCCGGAAGATGTGATCGCCAAGATGGCCGGCACCGCCGATGCCTTTGCGGCCACGCAGAAGGGTCAGCCGTTCATGATCCTTGGCGCGCTGGTGGCGGTGTACCTGGTGCTGGGCATTCTGTATGAGAGCTACATTCACCCGCTGACGATCCTCTCGACCCTGCCGTCGGCCGGTGTCGGCGCGATGCTTGCCATCTACCTCACGGGAGGGGAGTTCAGCCTGATTTCGCTGCTCGGCCTGTTCCTGTTGATCGGGGTGGTGAAGAAGAACGCGATCCTGATGATCGACCTGGCGTTGCAGCTGGAGCGCAACGACGGCCTGGGCCCGCTGGAATCGATTCGCAGCGCCTGCCTGTTGCGTCTGCGGCCGATCCTGATGACCACCCTGGCGGCCATCCTCGGCGCCTTGCCGTTGCTGCTGGGCACCGGCGATGGCGCGGAGATGCGCCATCCCCTGGGCCTGACCATCATCGGCGGCCTGATTTTCAGCCAGGTCCTGACCCTCTACACCACCCCGGTGGTTTACCTCTATCTCGACCGCGCGCGCCACCGCTTCAATGCCTGGCGCGGCGTGCGTACCGATGCTGCCCTGGACACTGCGCTATGACCGATTCAACCTTTGCCAAATTGGCCATGACCCGGGGTTCCCGTGTTGCGAGCCTGGTGCTTTGCGGCGCACTGCTCAGCGCTTGCGCCGTCGGCCCCGATTACCATCGCCCGCAAGTCACTGAACCCGCGCAGTTCAAGGAGGCCCAGGGCTGGCGCCAGGCCGCGCCGAGTGATTCCCTGGCCCGTGGCGCCTGGTGGGAGCTGTACGGCGATCGCCAACTCAACGACCTGGTGCTGCGCCTGAATAATTCCAACCAGACCGTGGCCCAGGCCGAAGCGCGTTTTCGCCAAGCCCAGGCCCTGGTGCGCAGCTCACGCGGGGCGTTTTACCCCAGTGTCGACCTGAGCGCCGGTAAAACCCGCGCCAGCCAGGGCACCGGCAGCAGCAGCGCCAGCCTCAGCAGTTCCAGCAGCGGGATCCGTGACACCCTCAATGCGCAGCTCGGCGTGAGCTGGGAAGCCGATATCTGGGGCAAGTTGCGCCGTGGCCTGGAGGCCAACGAGGCCAGTGCCGAAGCCAGCTCGGCGGATTTGGCCGCGATGCGCCTGAGCCAACAGTCGGAACTGGTGCAAAGCTACCTGCAACTGCGGGTCATGGACGAGCAGACCCGCCTGCTGCAAGCCACGCTGGACACCTACCAGCGCTCCCTGCAAATGACCGAAAACCAGTACCGCGCCGGTGTCTCCGGCAAGGACGCGGTGGCCCAGGCGCAAACCCAGCTCAAGACCACCCAGGCCAGCCTGATCGACCTGATCTGGCAACGCGCTCAACTGGAAAACGCCATCGCCGTGTTGATCGGCGAGGCACCGGCCAACTTCAACCTGGCGGTGAGCAAGGACATCCCGGCCCTGCCGCAGATTCCGGTCAGCCTGCCGTCGCAATTGCTTGAACGGCGCCCGGACATCGCCTCGGCCGAACGCTCGGTGATCGCCGCCAACGCCAATATCGGCGTAGCCAAGGCCGCCTATTACCCGGACCTGACGCTGAGCCTGGCCGGTGGCTATTCCAGCAGCACCTATGCCGACTGGATCAGCCTGCCGAACCGCTTCTGGTCGGTAGGGCCGAAACTGGCCATGACCCTGTTCGACGGCGGCCAACGCTCGGCGGAAGTCGATCGCACCGTGGCGTCCTACGACGAAACCGTGGCCAAGTACCGCCAGACCGTGCTCGACGGCTTCCGTGAAGTGGAAAACTACATGGTCCAGCTCAAGGTGCTGGAAGACGAGGCGGTGGTCAGCAACGAAGCCCTCGAGGCCGCCCGAGAATCGCTGCGCTTGACCCAGAACCAGTACAAGGCCGGGCTGATTGCCTATTTGGATGTGGTGACGGTCCAGGCCACGGCGCTGAGTAACGAGCGCACCGTGTTGACCCTGTTGCAGAGCCGCCTGGTGGCCAGCGTGCAACTGATCGCCGCGCTGGGCGGTGGCTGGGATGGGCAGACGCCGATTGCCGAGAAGGATTGATCGATCGTTCCCATGTGCGTGGGAACGCAGTGTGTGGGTAATTTCAGTCAGTAGATTGGCGTCAAATTGCCACTAATGGCCCTCTGATAATTAATCAACTGTCCAAGAATTATTCTCGCTACAATCGCCCGCTTTGCCACTTGGCACGGGCGTTTCGGGTCCGCTGCCCACGAGAAGTCCCATGCTTATCGGTAGCTATTCCCCCTCGCTGGTCGCGATCTCGCTGTTTGTCGCGATCCTCGCTTCCTACACCGCCCTGGACCTCACCGGCCGCATCGCGACCGCCAAGGGGCGCGCCGTGTATTTATGGATAGCCGGCGGGGCCATGGCGATGGGGGTAGGCGTCTGGTCCATGCACTTTATCGGCATGCTGGCGTTGCGCCTGCCGTTTGCCTTGGGCTTCGACATCGGTATCACCGCGCTGTCGTTGTTGATCGCGGTATTGTCCTGCGGCTTTGCATTATGGCTGGTCAGCCAAGCGCGTTTGCCTGCCTGGCAACTGGCGTTTGGCGCGCTGGTCATGGGCAGCGGTATTGCCACCATGCACTACACCGGCATGGCCGCGATGCGCATGACGCCGGGCATCGACTATGACCCCACGCTATTTGGCCTATCGTTGCTGATCGCGGTGGTGGCGTCCGGCGCCGCGCTGTTGATCGCGTTCAACCTGCGCCGCAACACGCCTTACGTACGCCTGGCCCGTGGTGGTGCGGCGGTGGTGATGGGCTTTGCAATCGTCGGCATGCATTACACCGGCATGGCGGCCGCACGCTTTGCCGATGAAAGCTACTGCGCCGCCGTGCTGGACGGTTTGAGTGGCAAGGGCCTGGATAACCTGGTGTTGGTGACGACCCTGGCGGTACTGGCCATCGCGTTGCTGACGTCGTTGCTCGACGCGCGCCTGGAAGCCCGCACTGCGGTGCTCGCCGACTCACTGACCCAAGCCAACCAGGAACTGACCCACCTGGCCCTGCACGATATGCTCACCGGCCTGCCCAATCGCACCTTGCTGGCCGATCGTATTCAACAGGCCATCGAGGCGGTAAAGGAGCAGGGCGGTTGCTTTGCCCTGATGTTCATCGACCTGGATGGCTTCAAGCCGGTCAACGATGCTTTTGGCCATCACATGGGCGACCAGTTGTTGCGCGAAGTCGGCCTGCGCCTGCGCGAAGACCTGCGCAGTCACGACACCCTGGCGCGCATCGGCGGCGATGAGTTTGTATTGCTGGTGCAGTTGACCCAGCCCGACGATGCCCTCGGCCTTGCCGAACGCCAGGTGGTGCTGATCAACCGCGCGTTCCAGGTGGCCGAGCATGAGCTGAAGATTTCCGCCAGCGTCGGCATCGCCATGTTCCCGGGCAATGGCAACACCCCCCAGGAACTGCTGATGAACGCCGACGCCGCCATGTACCATGCCAAGGGCATGGGCAAGAACGGCTACAGCTTCTTTGATGTGTCGATGAACACCAATGCGCGCAAGCAATTGCAGCTGCTGCAAGACCTGCGCAATGCCCTTGAGCACGAGCAGTTCCGGCTGTATTACCAGCCCAAGTTTGATGCGATCAGTGGGATCCCGGTGGGCGCCGAAGCGCTGGTGCGCTGGGAGCATCCGCAACAAGGCTTGTTGTTGCCGGCGACCTTTATCGAACTGGCGGAAAAAACCGGCCTGATCATCCCCATCGGCGAATGGGTGCTCAATGAAGCCTGTCGCCAAATGAGCCTGTGGTACGCCCAGGGTTATGAGCACTGGCGCATTGCGGTGAACTTGTCGGCGTTGCAGTTTTGCCACGCCGGGCTGGTCAACAGCGTGGCCGGCGCCCTGGCGCGGCACCGGTTGCCGGCCAACAGCCTGACCCTGGAAATCACCGAAACCACCGCGATGAGCGATGCCGATGCGAGCATGACGGTGTTGCAGCAGCTGTCGGACATGGGCGTGGACCTGTCCATCGACGATTTCGGCACGGGCTACTCCAGCCTGATGTATCTCAAGCGCCTGCCGGCCAACGAGTTGAAGATCGACCGTGGTTTTGTGCGTGACCTGGAGCATGACAGCGACGACGCCGCCATCGTGTCTGCCATTGTTGCCTTGGGCCAGGCGCTGGGGCTGCGAATCGTCGCCGAAGGTGTGGAAACCGATGTGCAGCAGAGTTTTCTCACACGGTTGGGGTGCAACTCCCTGCAAGGCTACCTGCTCGGCCACCCGTTGCCGGCGGACGGTTTCATGGACCATATCCAGCGCGGTGAAGACGCAGCGGCGCCTGACAAAAGCCGTGCGTGACGGTTAGTATCGGATCCAACCCTAAACACCAGGTTGGATCAGGAGACCGCACGCATGGACAAAGTCCTCATCATCACCGGGGGAAGCCGTGGTATCGGCGCCGAGACGGCATTGCTGGCTGCCCGCGAGGGCTATCGCCTCTGCATCAACTATCACTCCGATGAAAAAGCCGCCCACAGCGTGCTCGAGCAGGTTCGCGGCCTCGGTGCCCAGGCGATTGCGGTGCGCGCGGATGTCAGTATCGAAGATGAAGTGATTGCGCTGTTTCATCGTGTGGACGCCGAACTGGGCCGGGTCACCGCGTTGGTGAACAATGCCGGCACCGTGGGCCACAAGTCGCGGGTGGATGAGATGTCCGAGTTCCGCATCCTGAACATTCTCAAGACCAATGTGCTCGGTCCGATCCTGTGCGCCAAACACGCGGTGCTGCGGATGTCGCCCAAGCATGGCGGGCAGGGCGGTAGTATCGTCAACGTGTCTTCGGTGGCCGCACGCCTGGGTTCGCCGGGTGAATACGTCGACTACGCCGCATCCAAGGGCGCACTCGACACCTTCACCCTCGGCCTGTCGAAAGAAGTGGCGGGCGAGGGCATCCGCGTCAACGCGGTGCGCCCCGGCTACATCTTCACCGACTTCCACGCCCTGAGCGGCGACCCGGACCGGGTCAGCAAGCTCGAGTCCGGTATTCCCATGGCCCGTGGCGGGCGGCCCGATGAAGTGGCGGAAGCGATTATCTGGTTGCTGTCGGACAAGGCTTCGTATGCCACGGGGACTTTTCTGGATTTGGGTGGCGGTCGCTAGCTCATGCAGTGCCTGCACCGGCGCCATCGGGGGCAAGCCCCCTCCCACACTTGAGAGTATTCACAGCCCAAAATGTGGGAGGGGGCTTGCCCCCGATGGCGTCAGAAAGCGCAACGCCATCTCTCAAAACGACCGCACAATCCGCCCCAACGTTTCCATCGCCTTCTCCGAGGCCTCGGTCCACGGGCTGCCGTAGTTCAGGCGAATACAGTTGCGAAAGCGCTGGGTCGCCGAAAAGATCGGCCCCGGCGCAATGCTGATGCCTTGCGCCAGCGCCATCTGGAACAACTTCAACGAATCGGTCTGCTCCGGCAATTCCAGCCACAGGAAATACCCGCCGGCCGGCTGGCTCACCCGTGTCTGCGCCGGGAAGTAGCGGGCGATTGCCGCCAGCATGGCGCTTTGCTGTTCTTCCAGGGCATAGCGCAGTTTACGTAAGTGGCGGTCATAGCCGCCGTGTTGCAGGTAGTCGGCAATCGCCGCTTGCGCCGGCATCGAGGGGCACAGCGAGGTCATCAGCTTCAAGCGCTCGACCTTCTGCGCGTAGCGCCCGGCCGCCACCCAGCCGACGCGATAGCCCGGCGCCAGGCTCTTGGCGAAGGAGCCGCAGTGCATCACCAGGCCTTCGGTGTCGAAGGCCTTGGCCGGCTTGGGTGCCTGCTGCCCGTAGTACAACTCGGCGTACACGTCGTCCTCGATCAACGGCACCTGATGGCTGCGCAATAACTCGACCAGCGCCTGCTTCTTTGCTTCCGGCAATGTGGCGCCCATGGGGTTCTGGAAGCTGGTCATGGTCCAGCAGGCCTTGATCGGGTAGCGCTCCAGGGTTTGCGCCAGGGCGTTGAGGTCGATGCCATCGCGCGGATGCACCGGGATTTCCACCGCCTTGAGCTTCAGGCGCTCCAGCACTTGCAGGCAGGCGTAGAACGCCGGGGCCTCGATGGCCACCAGGTCGCCCGGTTCGGTGACCGCTTGCAGGCACAGGTTCAACGCTTCCAGGGCGCCGTTGGTGATCAGCAGTTCCTCCATGGGCAGCATCAGGCCGCCGACCATATAGCGCAGGGCAATCTGCCGACGCAGTTGCGGGTTGCCCGGCGACATATCGGTGACCACCAGGCGCGGGTCCATCTCGCGGCTGGCGCTGGCCAGGGAGCGGGCCAGGCGCGGCAGCGGGAACAGCATCGGGCTGGGGAAGGCCGAGCCGAAGGGCACGGTGTTGGGGTCTTTGATCGAATCGAGTACCGAGAACACCAGTTCGCTGACATCGACTTCGGTGGACTCATGCACCTGCTCGCTCACCACCGGTTCGGAGAACGGGCTGGGTGCATGGGTGTTGACGAAGTAGCCGGAGCGCGGCCGTGCCCGGATCAACCCGCGACGCTCCAACAGGTAGTAGGCCTGGAACACCGTGGACGGGCTGACGCCATAGGTCTGGCTGGCATAGCGCACCGACGGCACACGCTGGCCGGGGCCGAGCACGCCGGAGCGGATCAGTTCTGCGATGTCGTCGGCGAATTTTTCGTAGCGTTTCATGTTGGCCTTAAACAAATAGGTAATATGAGTGCAGCCCCTCTCACATTTGATCGGCATCATTTCCGACAGCGAGGTCTCAGCGGTTCAGTGGTGCCACAAAGCGGCTGTCGGCGGCGCTGTAGATCCACGGCTCGTCCACATCCGAAACCTTGAAGCGCACTGTCTGCGAACTGCTCGCCGGCCTGTCGGCCAGCAACGCTACCGACACCGGCATATCGACGATTTCCCCCGGTGCCAGGCTGATCTCGGTCTTGCCTTGCAGTTGGAAACCCTCTGCATCCAGCAGCTCCACCCGGTATTCCTGGCGCTGCTGTGTCTTGTTGATGACCTTGAGGCTGTAGATGTTTTCGATCTGGCCCTGGGCGTTCTCGCGGAACATGCCACGGTCCTTGGTCACGTCCAGCGACACCATTGGCCGCTCCACCAATGCCACCACCAACGCCGCAATCATCACCAGCAGCACCGCACTGTAGCCGATCAGGCGCGGCCTGAGCAGGTGGGTCTTGCCGCCTTGGAGTTGATGCTCGGAGGTGTAGCTCACCAAGCCCCGCGCATAGCCCATCTTGTCCATGATCGAATCGCAGGCGTCGATACACGCTGCACAGCCGATGCATTCCATTTGCAGGCCGTCGCGGATGTCGATGCCGGTGGGGCAGACCTGCACGCACAGCTGGCAGTCAATACAGTCGCCCAGGCCGACAGCGGCTGGCGTGACCTCGCGTTTACGCGGGCCGCGATGCTCGCCACGGGCGCTATCGTAGGAAATGGTCAGGGTGTCTTTATCGAACATCACGCTCTGGAACCGCGCATACGGACACATGTGCATGCACACCGCTTCACGCAGCCAGCCGGCGTTGATGTAGGTGGCGGCGGTAAAAAACAGCACCCAGAACAGACTCACGCCGCCCATTTGCCAGGTCAGCAGTTCGGCGGCCAGGGGGCGGATCGGCGTGAAGTAGCCGACAAAGGTCAGCCCGGTGAGCACGCTGATGCCCAGCCACAACGTGTGTTTGGCCGAGCGTCGCGCGAGTTTGTTCAGGCTCCAGGGCGCCGCTTGCAGCTTGATACGCTGGTTGCGCTCGCCCTCGGTGGCCTTTTCGCACCACATGAACAGCCAGGTAAACGAGCTTTGCGGACAGGTGTAGCCACACCACACGCGGCCGGCGAACACCGTAATCGCAAACAGGCCGAAGGCACAGATGATCAGCAACGCCGATAACAGGATGAAATCCTGGGGCCAGAAGGTGGCGCCGAAAATATGGAATTTGCTTTCGGCCAAGTCCCACAGCACGGCTTGCCGCCCACCCCAGTTCAGCCACACCGTGCCGAAGAACGCCAGGAACAGAAAGCCCGCGCCAGCCACGCGCAAGGTGCGGAACAGGCCGGTGAAACTGCGGGTATGGATCAGGTTGTCGCTGGATTTGGCCTTCACCTTCTTTGGGTGGATCGGCTCAAAGGTTTCCACGGTTGGGATTCGTTCGCTCATGGTCGTTCGCTCATCAGCCTCCATCAGGCCGATGAACTATGCGCGCCGGTCTGTTTGCGTAACAGACTCAGGTATGGCGATAAAAAGCGGATCAGATAGGCATTGGCCAGGGGCCTGCGTCAATGTGCTGCACCCCATGGCGCTTGAGGTGCAGCCAGCTCTGGCGCGTGCTGATACAGATCAATTAAATCAGCGAACCAGGTTCTTCAGCCTTTACATGCTGGCGCCCATCATGGGCACCTGCCACCGTCAGGGCGTCGGCCTCGGCTTCGGTGATATAGATCCGCTCGGCCGCCAGTTCCACGTACGACATGGATTTGTCGGTGTCGGTAACGATATTGACCCGGGTCGCCGGCACACTCTGTTCCTGGCCGTTCTCATCGAGCCTGAAGTAGCACAACTGGTTTTCGATACGTATTGTCATGTCGATCTCCTTTTCATGGGCTGTGTAAGGTTAGGGTTCGGCGATGCAGGCGCGTTCAAGGCAACTGACTGGCGGTCGCCGCTGTCCATCCTTCATCAATAAAGACAAAGGACAGTGTTCATGGACGCCTGGTGGAATGAAGTGTGGCAAACCCTGCAGGCCGAATTTGCCGATATCGGCGACGCCCGACAGCTCACCCAGATCACCGTGCGCCTGGTGATCGCCGCGATCCTGGGCGGCATTCTCGGGTTCGAACGCGAGAGCAAGGGCAAGGCCGCCGGCGTGCGCACCCACATGCTGGTGGCCTTGGGCGCGGCGCTGTTTGTCATGGTGCCGCAGATGTCGGGTAATCAGGCGGATGCCATGAGCCGCGTGGTACAGGGTGTGATTGCCGGGATTGGGTTCCTGGGCGCCGGCACCATCATCAAGGGCAAGGATGATGACGAGGGGCATGTGAAGGGCCTGACGACGGCTGCCGGTTTGTGGATGACCGCTGCGATTGGGGTCTCGGCCGGATTGGGTCGGGAATCGACAGCGGTACTGAGTACCTTGTTGGCCTTGGCGGTGTTCAGCGTGATGCCAAAAATCGTCAAGCGATTTGAGAAGGACTGACGATCACCGGCGGCATGGTCGTCGGCGGTTCCTCTACCGGTGGCGGTTCATTTTCCGGCGGTTCCTTCTCGGGAATCGGCTCGGGCTCCGTGGGGGGCAAGGTCGGGTTGTCGATATTCGGGTCCGGGGTTTCTGCCGGGATCGGGATATTCATCGGTGTGGCCTCCTTTGTGCTTTGCTCTGTTGGTGGACATCCGCCGGGGCCAATTGATTCCCCGCCCAATGGCGGTAGATCCAGCTGAACTTTTAACCCAGGCCCAAGCTCGGACCTATAGCGGCCCTGCTCAGGGAGAGCGCGGCCGTATCGGAATTCGGATCAAGCAAAGAGCGTCCACAGGGCGTAAGGGGAAGATGCTCGATGACTGCTGAAACACTGGCTCCAGAAGACTCCATATTGCCGCTGTCCCAGGCGCTGTTGCTGCCCAGGATCGCGATCGAAAGCACTTCACCCGTGATCGACGGCGGCGAATTTGCCGTCAAGGCTGTGGTAGGCCAACGGGTCAACGTCACCAGCAAGGTATTCGCCGATGGCCACGACAAGCTGGCCGTACTGATCCGCTGGCGCCCGCTGCATGAAGAAAGCTGGCACAGCGTGGTCATGAACGACGTGGGCAACAATGGCTGGGAAGGGGCGTTTACCGTCACCGTCCAGGGCCCTCACGAATACTGCATCGAAGCCTGGATCGATACCTTCGCCAGCTTCTGCTATGAACTGCGCAAAAAACATGAAGCCGGGGTGCCGGTCAGCCTGGAGTTGCAGGAAGGCCGCAGCCTGGTGCTGCAGGCCGCCGAACGCAGCGACAACGAACTGCGCGACCGCCTGATGCTGTTGCACCACGAACTCTCCGGTTTGCTGGAAACCGAGCAGGTCGCGCTGTTTTTGCACGAAGACAGTGCACACCTGATGACCCAGGCCGACCACCGCGCCTATTTGAGCATCAGCACCGTCTACCCGATTGATGTGGAGCGCGAGGCGGCGCAGTTTGCCAGTTGGTACGAGCTGTTTCCCCGTTCGATCACCGACGATCCGGCCCGCCACGGTACCTTCAACGACGTGCACTCGCGCTTGTCGATGATCCATGACATGGGCTTCGACGTGCTGTACTTCCCGCCGATCCACCCGATCGGGCGCAGCCACCGCAAAGGCAAGAACAATTCCCTGACCGCAGGCCCCGATGATCCGGGCAGCCCCTATGCCATCGGCAGCGAGGAGGGCGGCCACGAGGCCATCCACCCGCAGTTGGGCAGCCGTGATGACTTCAGGCGCCTGGTCAAGGCCGCCGCCGAGCATGGCCTGGAGATCGCCCTGGATTTTGCCATCCAGTGCTCCCAGGACCACCCGTGGCTCAAAGAGCACCCGGGCTGGTTCAACTGGCGCCCGGACGGCACGATCAAATATGCCGAGAACCCGCCGAAGAAGTACCAGGACATCGTCAACGTCGACTTCTATGCCGCGGATGCGATCCCAGGCCTGTGGACCGAGCTGCGCGACATCGTGGTGGGCTGGGTGGAAGAGGGCGTGAAGACCTTTCGCGTCGATAACCCCCACACCAAGCCGCTGCCCTTTTGGCAGTGGCTGATCGCCGATGTACGGGCAAAGTATCCCGAGGTGATCTTCCTCGCCGAGGCGTTCACCACCCCGGCGATGATGGCGCGCCTGGGCAAGGTCGGTTACTCCCAGAGCTACACCTACTTCACCTGGCGCAATACCAAGGCCGAACTGGCCGAATACCTGGCGCAATTGAACGAGTCGCCGTGGCGCGAATGCTACCGGCCGAACTTCTTCGTCAACACGCCGGATATCAACCCAGGCTTCCTGCATGAGTCCGGGCGCCCAGGTTTCTTGATCCGCGCCGCGCTGGCCACCATGGGGTCGGGCCTGTGGGGCATGTATTCGGGCTTTGAGCTGTGTGAAGCGGCTCCGGTGCCGGGCAAAGAGGAATACCTGGACTCGGAGAAATACGAGATTCGCCCTCGGGACTTCACCGCGCCCGGCAATATCATCGCCGAGATCGCCCAGCTCAACCGCATACGCCGCCAAAACCCGGCCTTGCAGACCCACCTGGGCCTGAAGCTCTACAACGCCTGGAACGACAATATCCTGTACTTCGGTAAGCGCAGCGAGGATGGCAGCAACTTCATTCTCGTAGCCGTCAACCTCGATCCGTTCAATGCTCAGGAGGCCCACTTTGAGTTGCCGTTGTGGGAATTGGGCCTGCCGGACGATGCGCATACCCAGGGTGAAGACCTGATGAACGGCCACCGCTGGACCTGGTATGGCAAGACCCAGTGGACGCGGCTGGAGCCGCAGATGCCGTTCGGGATCTGGCGCATCAGCACCTCCTGAGCCTGGTGAAGATCAACATGTGGGAGGGGGCAAGCCCCCTCCCACATTGACCCGGTTCAGTCTGCACGATTTTTCGAGTATTTCAGGAGTTTCCAATGGCGAAGAAACCCAAGGCTGCCACCTTCATCAAGGACCCGCTCTGGTACAAGGACGCGGTGATCTACCAGGTTCACGTCAAATCCTATTTCGACTCCAACAACGACGGCATCGGTGATTTTCCCGGCCTGATCGCCAAGCTCGACTACATCGCCGACCTGGGCGTCAACACCATCTGGCTGCTGCCGTTCTACCCCTCGCCACGCCGCGATGACGGCTATGACATTGCCGAATACCGGGGCGTGCACAGCGACTACGGAACCATGGCCGATGCCCGGCGCTTTATCGCCGAGGCCCACAAGCGCGGGTTGCGGGTCATCACTGAGCTGGTGATCAACCACACCTCCGACCAGCACCCGTGGTTCCAGAGGGCACGCAAGGCCAAGCCGGGTTCGGCGGCGCGGGACTTCTACGTGTGGTCCGATGACGACCAGAAATACGACGGCACTCGCATCATTTTCCTCGACACCGAAAAGTCCAACTGGACCTGGGACCCGGTCGCCGGCCAGTACTTCTGGCACCGTTTTTATTCCCACCAGCCGGACCTCAATTTCGACAACCCGCAGGTGATGAAAGCCGTGCTGTCGGTGATGCGCTACTGGCTGGACATGGGCATCGACGGCCTGCGCCTGGACGCCATCCCTTACCTGATCGAGCGCGATGGCACCAACAACGAAAACCTGCCGGAAACCCACGACGTCCTTAAGCAGATCCGCGCCGAGATCGACGCCCATTACCCCGACCGCATGCTGCTCGCCGAGGCCAACCAATGGCCGGAAGACACGCAACTGTATTTCGGCGACCGCAAGGGCGATGACGGCGACGAATGCCACATGGCGTTTCACTTCCCGCTGATGCCGCGCATGTACATGGCGCTGGCCCAGGAGGATCGCTTCCCGATCACCGATATCCTGCGCCAGACGCCGGAGATCCCCGCCAATTGCCAATGGGCGATCTTCCTGCGCAACCACGATGAGCTGACCCTGGAAATGGTCACCGATAAAGAGCGCGACTACCTGTGGAACTACTACGCCGCTGACCGCCGCGCACGCATCAACCTGGGCATTCGCCGGCGCCTGGCGCCCTTGATGGAGCGCGACCGTCGCCGGGTCGAGTTGCTCAACAGCCTGCTGCTGTCGATGCCCGGCACGCCGACCCTGTATTACGGCGACGAAATCGGCATGGGCGACAATATCTACCTCGGCGACCGCGATGGCGTGCGCACGCCGATGCAATGGTCCATCGACCGCAACGGCGGTTTCTCCCGCGCCGACCCGGCCAGCTTGGTGCTGCCACCGATCATGGATCCGCAATACGGCTACCTGTCGGTCAACGTCGAAACCCAGGCCCAGGACCCGCACTCGCTGCTGAACTGGACCCGCCGCATGCTGGCGGTGCGCAAGCAGTCCAAGGCGTTTGGGCGCGGCAGCCTGAAAATGCTCTCCCCAAGCAATCGCCGCATCCTGGCGTATACCCGCGAATTCACCGGCGAAGACGGGCGCAACGAAATCATCCTGTGCGTGGCCAACGTCTCGCGCAGCGCCCAGGCGGCCGAGCTGGACCTGTCGGCCTTTGCCGGCATGGTCCCGGTGGAGATGCTCGGCGGCAATGCGTTCCCGCCCATCGGCCAATTGAATTTCCTGCTGACCCTGGCGCCGTATGGCTTCTATTGGTTCGTGCTGGCGGCGGAAAACCAGATGCCCAGCTGGCACGTGGAGCCGGCGCAAAGCATGCCGGACTTCACCACCCTGGTGCTGAAAAAACGCATGGAAGAGCTGCTCGACGAACCCTGTCGCACCACCCTCGAACAGACCTCGCTGCCCGCCTGGCTGCCCAAGCGCCGTTGGTTTGCCGGCAAGGACACCGCCATCGACAGCGTGCGCATCGCCTACGGTGTGCGCTTTGGCGACCCGCAGCACCCGGTCTTGCTCAGCGAGCTGGAAGTGATCGCAGGTGGCCAGGTCAGCCGTTATCAGCTGCCGTTCGGTTTTCTTGGCGAAGATCAGTTCACCAGCGCCTTGCCGCAACAGTTGGCCCTGGCCCGCGTACGGCGGGTGCGTCAGGTGGGCCTGGTGACGGACGCCTTCAGCCTGGAGCACTTTATCCGCGCGGTGATCCAAGGTCTGCAGGCCGGTACCGTATTGAACGGCAGCGACGGCGACCTGCGTTTTGAAGCCACGCCACACTTGGACACGCTGCAACTGACGGACGAGTCGCCGGTGCGTTACTTGTCTGCCGAGCAGTCCAACAGCTCGGTGGTGGTGGGCGAGAGCCTGGTGCTCAAGCTGATCCGCAAAGTCAGCGCCGGGGTGCACCCGGAGCTGGAAATGAGCGCCTACCTGACGCAGGCGGGTTATCCGAATATCTCGCCGCTGATGGGCTCGGTGATTCGCCATGATGGCGCCGGCGAGGACAACCTGCTGATGATCGCCCAGGGCTACTTGAGCAACCAGGGTGACGCATGGAGCTGGACCCAGAACAACCTGGAACGTGCCATTCGCGATGAACTGGCCGAGGCCATCTCCGAACAGGAACAGCATTACAACGCACTGGGCGAGCTGGCGGACTTCGCCGGGCTGCTCGGCCAGCGCCTGGGTGAAATGCACGGGGTACTGGGTGCCAAAACGACCAATAAGGACTTCAAGCCCGAACTGACCAGCGCCAAGGATACCCAAGCCTGGGCCAAGGACGTTGGCGCGCAGATCGACCGTGCATTGCAATTGCTCAAGCTGCATCAAAGCCAATTGAACCCTGCCGATCAGGCGCTGGTCAGTGAATTGCTGGCGCAGAAAAAAGCCATCGGCGCGCATGTCCAGGCGCTGTCGAAAGCCACCTTGGGCGGGCTGCGCATTCGCGTTCATGGTGACTTGCACCTGGGCCAGGTGCTGGTGGTGAAGGGCGATGCCTACCTGATCGACTTTGAAGGCGAACCCGCGCGGCCGTTGCATGAACGGCGCGGCAAGCACAGCCCGTATAAAGATGTGAGCGGCGTGTTGCGCTCCTTTGACTATGCGGCGGCCATGGCCTTGAACGTACAAGGGGTGGATCACTCGCCCGCAGCGGATCAGGCGCGCAGACGCGTGACCGATCGCTACCTGAAAGAGGCCCGCCAGGCATTTATCCAGGCTTATCAGGCCGCTGCGTCTACACTGGCGCATGACTGGCAGGATGCCAAGGGCCAGGACGCCGCGCTGACGTTGTTCAGCCTGGAGAAGGCCGCGTATGAGGTAGCGTACGAAGCGGAAAACCGCCCGACCTGGTTGCCGGTGCCCCTGCAGGGCTTGCACGGGTTGTTGAGCGGGATTACATCTAAATCGAACACTGCACGCGGTGGGGAGACGTCATGAGCTTTACGAATAAAGAACCGCTGCAACCGAAGTTGACAGCCATGCCGGCGTCCAAGGACGTCGAAGCGCTGGTGCGCGCGGAGCACCACGACCCGTTTTCCATTCTCGGGCCACACGATGACGAGCAGGGCGGCCAATTTATCCGCGCGTTCCTGCCGGAAGCCTTGAGTGTCCAGGTGTTGAGCCGCGATGGCGGTGAACAGATCGGCAGCCTGGATGCGACCCAGGTGCCGGGGCTGTTCGTCGGGCAGTTCAACACCCGCCAGGCGTACTTGCTGAAAATCCAGTGGGCCGGTGGCGAGCAGATCACCGAAGACCCTTACAGCTTCCAGCAACTGTTGCTGGGGGAGATGGACCTGTACCTGTTCGCCGAAGGTAACCACCGTGATCTCAGCAGTTGCCTGGGGGCCCAGGTGACCAGCGTCGATGGCGTAGACGGCGTGCGTTTTGCCGTGTGGGCGCCGAATGCGCGGCGGGTCTCGGTGGTGGGGGACTTCAATATCTGGGACGGCCGCCGCCACCCGATGCGCCTGCGGCATCCGTCGGGCGTGTGGGAAATCTTTATTCCACGCCTGCAACCTGGCGCCGCCTACAAGTACGAAATCCTCGGCGCCCACGGGATTCTGCCGCTCAAGGCCGACCCGATGGCGCTGGCGACCCAGTTGCCACCCGATACCGCCTCGAAAGTCGCCGCGCCGTTGCAGGTGGACTGGCAGGACCATGAGTGGATGCAAGCGCGGGTCGAGCGCCAGAAGGCCACGGCGCCGCTGTCGATCTACGAGCTGCACGTGGGCTCCTGGCAGTGCGAGCTGGACGAGGCCGGCGAAGTGGCGCGCCAGTACACCTGGCGCGAGCTGGCGGAGCGGTTGGTGCCGTATGTGCAGCAACTGGGCTTCACCCATGTCGAATTGATGCCGATCATGGAACACCCGTTCGGCGGTTCGTGGGGTTACCAGGCGCTGTCGCAGTTCGCACCGACGGCGCGTTTTGGTTCGCCGGAGGATTTCGCCTATTTCGTCAACGCACTCCATCAGGCCGACATCGGCGTGATCCTCGACTGGGTGCCGGCGCATTTCCCCACCGACACCCACGGCCTGGCGCAATTCGACGGCACTGCGTTGTATGAATACGCTAACCCGCTGGAAGGCTTCCACCAGGACTGGGACACGTTGATCTACAACCTGGGCCGCACTGAGGTCCACGGCTTCATGCTGGCCTCGGCGCTGCATTGGCTCAAACACTTCCACATTGATGGGCTGCGCGTGGATGCGGTGGCGTCGATGCTGTACCGCGACTATTCGCGCAAGGCCGGCGAATGGGTGCCCAACCGCCATGGCGGGCGCGAGAACCTGGAAGCCATCGACTTCCTGCGCCACTTGAACGACGTGGTAGCACTGGAGGCGCCCGGCGCGCTGGTGATCGCCGAAGAGTCCACCGCCTGGCCCGGCGTCAGCCAGCCCACCCAACAGGGCGGCCTGGGCTTCAACTACAAGTGGAACATGGGCTGGATGCACGATTCTTTGCATTACATCCAGCAAGACCCGGTCTACCGCGCCCACCACCATAACGAGCTGAGCTTCGGCCTGGTGTATGCGTGGTCCGAGCGTTTCATCCTGCCGATTTCCCACGATGAAGTGGTGCACGGTAAACACTCGCTGATCGACAAGATGCCCGGCGACCGCTGGCAGAAGTTTGCCAACCTGCGCGCCTACCTGACGTTCATGTGGATGCATCCGGGCAAGAAGCTGCTGTTCATGGGCTGCGAATTCGGCCAGTGGCGCGAGTGGAACCACGACCAGCAACTGGACTGGTACTTGCTGCAGTACGCCGAGCACAAAGGCGTGCAAAAGCTGGTGGGTGACTTGAACCGCCTGTATCGCGAAGAGCCGGCCCTGCACGAGCAGGATGATGCGCCCCAGGGTTTCCAGTGGCTGATCGGCGACGACGCGATCAACAGCGTCTACGCCTGGCTGCGCTGGAGCAAGGACGGCAAGCCGGTGCTGGTGGTGGCCAATTTCACCCCGGTGCCCCGTGAGGCCTACAAGGTGGGCGTACCGTTCGGTGGGCGTTGGAGCGAGGTAATCAACAGCGACGCCGACACCTATGCGGGTTCCAATTATGGCAATGGTGGTGGCGTGTTCACCGAGGATGAGCCACGCCATGGGCAACCGGTGTCGCTGTCGTTGAACCTGCCGCCGTTGGGGGTGCTGATTTTGCGGCCTGAGGCGAGTTAAAGGCTCTACCTTGCTGGATTCAGTTGTCCACGCTGCTGGCAGGGTGCCACAATGGCGCCTTTGTCATGGCAGTCGAATCGAGCACATTTCATGAATGGCCTTGAGCGTGAGCAGGACCAGGATTGCGTTATAGAGGAGCAGGTGCGAACCGACCGTTTGCACCAGTTGTTTCGCCAGTCATTTGCAGCCATTTTCGGCAGCTACATGGCAGCCGCCATGCTCTGCTGGCTGTGCTGGGAGCGCTTCGATCACACGTTGATGCTGGTGTGGCTGGTGCTGCTGGGTGCCTCGTCGCTGCTGCGGGTCAAGATGTTCCTGGACTGGTTCCGCTGCCCCAACAGCGAACGCACCCCGGACCGCTGGGAGCGCCGCTACTGGGTCACGCTGGTACTGTCCGCGAGCATTTGGGGGGCTGGGGCACTCGCGCTGATGCCCCCCGATGATCGGTTGTCCCAGGCGCTGGTGATGCTGTTCACCGTGGGGATGTCGGTCAGTGCCGTGTCGTGTTATTCGGCCTATCGCTACATGACCCTGGTGTCCATCGGCCTGGTGTTGCTGCCGTGCACCTTGTGGCTGTTGTTCCAGCCGACATCGATGCAAGTGGGCATCGGCATCGCGGTCCTGGTGTTTTCCACGTTTGTGGCCAGTGCCACGCGCAAGTTGTCCGATGCACTGGAGAAAGCCTTTCGCCTGACCCGGCAAATGGAACGGGCCCATAACATCTCGACCCGTGCCGCACAGACCGATGAGCTGACCGGCCTGATGAACCGCCGGGCATTTTTCGAACATGCACAATTGCTGTATGCGCAATGCCGTCATAACCAGCAGCCGCTGTGCGCGCTGATGATGGACATGGACCACTTCAAGCAAATCAACGACACCTATGGGCACCAGGCCGGTGATCAGGTGTTGCGCCAGATTGGCGGGGTGATCAGTGCGTCGTTCCGCAAGGCCGATGTGTATGGGCGCTTGGGCGGCGAAGAGTTTGCGGTGTTGTTGCCCAATACGTCGTTGGACACCGCGCGCACTATCGCCGAGGGCCTGATCAAGGCTATCGCCGGTTTGGCCGCCGAGCCGGTCAAGGGGCTGTCAGCCAGCCTTGGGGTGGCGTTCACCCATGCCGTGGACGAGGACTTGCACGGCCTGATGAACAGCGCCGACAAAGCGCTGTACCGGGCCAAGGCGCTGGGCCGCAACCAGGTGGCCGTGGCGGAGTAGGGCGCGGCTCAGTCCCTGTGCATGGCTTTGATCAATACCCGCGAAACCTGCTCGGCAGAGTAAGGCTTGGGCAGGAACTCGAAGCCGTCATAGCCATTATCAGCCAGCTCTTCGCTGTAGCCCGAGGTCAGTATCACCGGCAGGTCCGCCCGACGCTGGCGCAGCAGCTTGGCCATGGCGACGCCGGTGATACCGGGCATGACCACGTCGGAGAAGATCACATCGAAGGCACTCCCATCGTGCCCGGCAAGGGTCAGGGCCTGTTCGGCATCGGTCACCCAGGTGGCCTGATAGCCCAGGTCTTGAAGAATCTGGCTGGCAAACCGCCCGATCTCCAGGTTGTCCTCCACAATCAGCACCCGGCACTGTGATGTGTCGTGGGACGAAGCCGGTGTTTCCTCGCAGGGGGGGGGCAGCGCTGCTTCGGCTTCGACCTGGGGCAGATACAAGGTGAATACGCTGCCTTGGCCGGGCGTGCTGGTCACATCGATATTGCCCCCCGACTGCTTGGCGAAGCCGAAGACTTGCGACAGGCCCAGGCCGGTGCCTTTACCCACCGCCTTGGTGGTGAAGAACGGCTCGAAAATGCGTTCGACGGTGTCTTCGGGAATGCCGGGGCCGGTATCGGCGAGCGAAATGGCGACATACGCCTTACCCGACCCGGCGTCACCGCGAATATGGGGCAACGGCTGTGCCCCGAGGACTTTCAGGGTCAGGGTGCCCTGGCCCTCCATTGCGTCCCGTGCATTGAGGGCGATGTTGATCAGTGCGGTTTCAAACTGGCTGGCATCGATCCGCGCAAAACACGGCTGCGAAGGCATCTCGACACGTACATGAATGCGCGCGCCTGTGACGCTCTCCAGCATCTCGCCGATGTTCTGTACGCGCTGGCCCACGTCAAAGACTTCCGGGTTCAGCGGTTGGCGGCGGGCAAAGGCGAGCAATTGGCTGGTCAACTTGCTGGCCCGCTCTACGGTATCCGCCACCGCGCCCATATAGCGCTGGCGACGCTGTTCCGACAGGTCTGGCTGACGCAGGAAGTCCACCGATGAGCGAATGATGGTCAGCAGGTTGTTGAAGTCATGGGCCACGCCGCCGGTGAGTTGGCCGATGGCTTCGAGTTTCTGCGACTGGCGCAGCGCGGCTTCGGCCTTGGCCAGCGCCAGGGTGCGTTCTTCGACGCGCTGTTCCAGCGTGGTGTTCAGTTCGGCATAGGCCGCCAGGCCCTTGCGCACATCGGCATCGGCACGCACGCGCTCGATATGCGCCCAGGAGCGCTCGGTGACCTCCCGCAACAGGGCCAGGTCGTAAGGAGACCAGGGGCGTGGATTTTTGTCATGGACGGCCATCAGGGCCGTCAGGCGACCGTTCTTGATCAGCGGCATGCAGATCGTCGCCGTCACCCCCAGGGCCTGGAAGGTGGCGGACTCTGTGGGCGGCAACTCGCGCAGATTGTCGTGGATCACCAGGGGCTCGCCGGCGCGCAGGCAGTTGACGGCCATCTCGCCGAATGCCGCCAGGCTGTAGCGGCCGATAATGCTGGGCGAGCCGGGCGCGGTCCAATTGTCTCGAATGGTAAAGCCGTCCTCATCGGCGTCCATGTCGGCGTAGGCGCAATTGCTCACCTGCAGGTGTTCGGCCAGCAACCGGGTGGTGCTGGTCATGATGGCTTCGGCATCGGCGGCGTTGGCCACCGCGTTGCCGATGGCGTCCAGCACCGCCAGGCGGCGTGCCAGGAACACCGTGGCGGTGGTCTCGGTGACGGTGTCGAGCATGCCGACCACCTTGCCTTGGGGATCGCGGATCGGGCTGTAGCAGAAGGTGAAGTACGCCTGCTCCCGCCTCGGGCCGCGTTCAATCACCAGGGGAAAGTTTTCGATATAGGTGGCGTGGCCCTCGAAGGCGGCGTTGGCGATAGGGCTGACGTCATCCCACACCTCGGCCCACACTTCGTTGAACGGGCGCCCCAACGCGTAGGGCTTGCTGCCCAGGATCGGGATAAACGCATCGTTGTAGAGCGTGATCAGCTGCGGACCCCAGACAATCGCCTGGGGAAAGCTCGACGCGAAACACAGCGCGACCGTCGTCTTCAAAACGTCTGGCCACTGCTCCAATGGACCGAGAGGTGAATTGGCCCAATCATGCTGGCGCACCTGTTCGGCCATGTCGCTGCTGCTTTGCAGCCAATTCATCATTCGGGAAACACCTTGTTTTTCAGAATCTTCGGCGCGCCTGTCAGGATCCGGCGCAAAGCTACAGACCCGCTTGAGCGCTACCAGTTCAGCCGAATTATTCGATAGATGGCAATTTGATTCTCCACTCGTTTGAATAGCCCGAGTTCAGCGCTATCGGACGACTACCCCACCTTATTGCGCGCCGAATAAACCCGTCCAGTAAATGCCCGCGTCACTCTTCGGGTCCATGGCATAGGCTGCGCCCAATTCGCGAAATTGCGGGTTCATCAGGTTGGCGCAATGACCCGGGCTGGCGAGCCAGCCGTCGACCACCTTGCGCGGGGTGTCCAGGCCGGCGGCGATGTTTTCGCCGATGTTCTTCGCGATATACCCGGCCAGTTCGGCGCGGTCGCCAGGCGTGCGGCCGTCGTGGTCCAGGTGGTCGAAGAAATTGCCGTTGGCCATGTTGCGCGTATGGCTGTTGGCGGCCCCGGCCAACTCCTCGTTCCACGACAATGGTGTGGTCGCGGTAAACGCCTGGGTGCCGCACTGGCGCGGTTGTGTACGGGCGGCATTGATCAGGTCGAGCAGCTTGCGGCCTTCGGTTTGCCAATCGCCCAGGCCGCTGGATAGCAACGGGCGGGCCAGCACGATGCGCCAGTCCTGGCCGCTGTTGCTCACGCCGATGTCGACGAATTGCGGGTCCAGCACCACCCGGCAGAAACTCTCGCGCACGGCTTTCATGGCTGCCTGGGCGTCCTTGGGCCCGGACAGGCTGATGGCCTGCACATTGACCATCGGGTACGCGGCACGGGCCAGGGCCTGCTGCAGGTCGCCGACGTTACTGGCCGGCAGCACCAGCCGTGTATCGTTGGCCAGCGGCGGCAGTTCCTGGGAACCCTGGTCGCCGCAGCGCTGCACCTGGCTGCGGTACTCGTTGATCTGTTGCACCAACTGACTTTCTTCATTCGCCATCGCGCTGGCGCAGAACACCGTACTGGCGGCCAGCGTCGTAAGACCCATCATCAATGACAGAACGCGCATGGACGTTACCCTTGAGCTTGAAAGTGCCCATGATGCGCGATGTGGGTGCGTCCATGCACCCGTTGGTCCGAACTTTTTTGCTCAGTTCTTGAATGCAGAGTGTTTGCGGCCCTGGTCGCACAAGGCAAACACCACCACCAGCAGCGCGGATATGCCGAGGATGATCACCACGCCATCGGTGGAGTGGGTGGCCGATGCCGCCACCATCGACAGGGCGCCCAGCGGCGCCAGGCCACCGGCGATGGCCGTGCCGATTTCGCGCCCGGTGCCGAAGCCCGAAGAGCGGGTCTGGGTCGGGAACTGGCGGCTGAGGAACGAACCTTGTGGGGCAAACATCATCGGCGCCAGGATGCCGGTACCGACGCCGATGGCGATGTAGATCATCAGGCTTTCGCCGGTATTGAGCAGGGCCAGGAACGGGTAGGCGAACAGCAGCGAGCAGACCCCACCGAGGATCAGCACAAGCTTGCTGCTCCACTTGTCGCAGAGCCAGCCGAAACACGGCACGGCGACGATGGCGATCAGGCTGGCGATGGTCACCGACAGCGAGGTGACGTGTACATCCACGCCTTTGAACTGGGTCAGGTAGGCCAGGGAGAAGGTCTTGAAGATGTAGCTCAGGGCGTTGTAGCCAATGGCAACGAAGAACACCACGGCGAGGCCCTTCAGGTCGTTCTTGAACAAGGCTTTCAGGGGCGAAGCCTTGGCCTTGGCGGCTGCTTTGGTCAGTTCCTTGAACTCGGGGGTTTCCGGAATGCTGTTACGCACCCACAGGCCGACGCCGACCAGGACGATGCTGCAGATAAACGGAATGCGCCAGCCACCGGCCAGGAGGAATTCATTGCCGTTGATGGTCAGCAGGTACACGGTAAGCGACGACAGCAACAGGCCCAGGTTCAGGCCCAGTGCGGGCCACGCACCCTGGCTGCCACGCTTGCCCTGGGCGGCGTGTTCGTAGGAGGTGACTGCCGCCCCCGACAGCTCGGCGCCGGCGCCCAGGCCCTGGATGATGCGGATAAACACCAGCACGATCGGTGCCCAGATGCCGATGGAGGCGTAGCTGGGGATCAGGCCGATCAGCGTGGTGCACACGCCCATCAGGCAGAAGGTCAGCACCAGTACCTGTTTGCGCCCGAACTTGTCGCCCAGGTAGCCAAACAGGATGCCGCCGAACGGGCGTGCAATAAAGCCGATGGCGAAGGTGGAGAAGGCCATCAGCGTGGCTGCCTTCGGATCGCTGTTATCGAAGAAGATCTTCGAGAACACAATGGCCGCCATGGTGGCGTACAGGTAAAAGTCGTACCACTCCAACATCGAGCCAAAGATGGTTGCCGCTGCGACTTTGCGCAGGCGTTTGCGCGTTTGCTCGGGCGTTTCGGTGCCGGAGAGGGGGGCGGATGCCGTCATGCTGTACTTCCTTCTGGGTCTTTGTAGTTATTGTCAAATGGACGTGTGGTGCGGGGGTTACTCGGGCGTGAACAGGCGGTCGGCGATCATCGCGCCGATCGGCATGGCTGATGTGGCGGCCGGCGAAGGCGCGTTGCAGACGTGGAGCATTCGCGGGGTCTGGGCGAACAGGAAATCGTGCACCAGGCTGCCGTCGCGCATCACGGCCTGGGCGCGAATGCCGGCTTCGTAGGGCAGCAGGTCGTCGAGGTTCAGCGACGGGCAATACTTGCGGCATTGCTCCAAATAGCCGGACTTGAACAGCGAATTCTTCATCTCGGTGGTGCCTGAACCGAGGTTTTGCCAAAGGGTTTTCCAGAAGCCGGGGAAGCTGGCGTACTGCGCCACGTCGCGCCAGTTGACCGAGAACTTGCGGTAGTTCTCGCGACCCAGGCCCAGCACGGCATTCGGGCCGACGGTCACGCTGCCGTCGATCATGCGCGTGAGGTGCACGCCGAGGAACGGCAGCTGCGGGTCTGGAATCGGGTAGATCAGGTGGTTGACGATGTTGTTCTTGGCGGCCGGCAGGCGGAAGTACTCGCCGCGAAACGGGATGATCTGGTGGTCGATCTTTACCCCGGCCAGCCGCGCCAGACGGTCCGACTGCAGCCCGGCGCAGACCACCAGGTGGCGCGCCTGCCATGTTTCGCCGTGGGTGTTGATGGTGACGTGATCGCTGCTTTCGCGGATGCCGGTGACGGTGCGCTCCAGGCAGATCTCGCCACCGCTGCGGCGGATCACTCGGGCCATGGTCTCGCACACCTGGCGATAATCGACGATGCCGGTGGCGTCCAGGAACAGCCCGCCCAGGCCGACGATGTTCGGTTCACGCTGGCGCAATTGGTCGGCATCCAGGCGTTCGACCTGCATGCCGTTGAGTTGGGCGCGGGCATACAGCGCTTCCATTCGCTGCATTTCCAGGGGGCTTGAGGCCACCAGCAGCTTGCCGCAGACCTCGAACTTGATGCCGTGCTCGGTACAGAACTGCTTGGTGGCTTCGGCGCCGCGCTTGCACAGGTCGGCCTTGAGGCTGCCGGGTGCGTAGTAGATGCCAGCGTGGATCACGCCGCTGTTGTGGCCGGTCTGGTGCCTGGCCAGCACCGGTTCTTTCTCGAGGATCACCAGGGACGCGCCGGGCTGGCGCTTGAGCAGTGCCATCGCGGTGGCGAGGCCGACGATGCCGCCGCCGATAATGCAAAAGTCGTGAATCATTGCGGGTACCTAGGGCTGTCCATTTTGGTCTGCTTATCAGGTTGTCAGACTAATGGTTTTGTTAAAAAAATGGCGTGTCCGGGACACGCTTCAAACGGGTGAAATCCTTCAGTGCTTGGCGGGCAACTCCAAGCTCAGGCGCCGCGCCGCCGCACGCAGGTGGGCCTCGGCGTTGGCGGCGGCGCGCTGGGCGTCACCGTCGGCAATGGCCAGGTAAAGCAGTTGGTGTTCCTGGGTGGCATCGGCAGAACCGGTCACAAAGCGTGACGCGGAGTTTTCCCAGGCGGTCTTGCGCGCGCTGGCCAGTTGGCTGCGCAGGAAGTCATGGAAGGCTACGAAGTAGTCATTCTTGCTCGCGTCAGCGATGGCCCGGTGGAACTCCACGTCGGCCAGGGCGGCGGCTTCGAAGTTGTCGCGGTTGTCCTGCATGTCCTGCAAGGCGCTTTTCATGCGTACCAGATCGGCGTCGTCGCGGCGCTGGGCGGCAATCGCGGCGGCCTGGGTCTCGATCCACAGGCGCACTTCAAACATCTGCGCCAGGTCGGGGCGCCGTCCGTTCGGCAGGGGAAAGCGGAATACCGTGCCGGCAGGCGTCTGGGAAATGAACGAGCCCAAGCCCCGGCGCGCGGTGATGACACCGTCGGCCTTGAGCTGGGCAATGGCCTCGCGCACCACGGAGCGGCTGACGTTGAGCTGTTCGGCCAGTTGCTGTTCGGTGGGCAGGCGCGATTCGGGCGGTAGCTCGCCGGCGTCGATTTCTGCGCGGATCGCACTGACAACCCGCACGACAAGCGAATCGGGACGTTGAAGCTCAAGCATGGGACAACCTTGGTGATCAGGTTGTCAGACAATAGTCGTTACGATTTTAGCTTGTCAATGTTTGCGTGCTGCTGGCTGTCCACGCGACCCCTTGCGATGGCCAGGGCGAGCAGGATCAAACCGGCGGCGACGCCAAAGGTTGTGTGCAGGCCATCTGCGACTGATTGCGGGGTGCCATGGGTGACATCAGGGGTTGCCCAGGCGAACACCGTGCCCAGTGCCGATGCGCCGCCAATCAGCCCGAGGTTGCGCGACAGGTTCAGCCAACCCGAGAGCGTGCCTCGGTTGGTGCCCTGTGCGGCCTTCATCACAGCGGTGTTGTTGGCGGTCTGGAACAGGCTGTAGCCCGCCGTCAGGATCACCAGCGAACCCAGGTAGGCCGGCAGTCCTGAGGCCAGCGCCAGCAGCAGCGCACCGCCGAGCAGGGTGCCCTGCCCCGCGAGGGTCATGTGCCGGCTGCCCAGGCGGTCGGTGAGGCGCCCCGCCGGTACGCCGGTCAGCGCCGCGACACACGGCCCGACCGCCATGGCCAGGCCCATGCATTCAGGCGCGAGCCCCAGGCCTTGGGACAGATAGAACGGCCCGACCACAAAGGTGGCCATGATCACCGCGCTGACCAACGCGCTCATGGCCAGGCGACTGCGCAACGACGCGTCCTCCAGGGCGCGCCAGAACCCGGCCTGTGCAGGCAATCGCCCGTGGCGGCGATCAAGGGGCAAACAGCGCCAGGCAAGGACGAAGGCTACTAATCCCAGGGGCGCACCCGCCAGAAACAGGGCCCGCCAACCCCATAGGCTCACTAACACCCCACCGACACTCGGCCCCAGTGCCGTGCCGACTGCCGACAGCGTGCCCAGCAGGCCCATTGCGCGGCCGGTACGCTCCGGAGGCACCGTATCACCGACCATTCCCAGGGCCATGGCCATCATCACGGCGGCACCGAGCCCTTGCAGCGCGCGTGCGGCAATCAGCCCATTCAATGTCGGCGCCGCACTGCACAGCCCGCAGGCCAGCGCGAACAGCAATAACCCGGCGAGCAACAGCCGACGCCGGCCCAGGCGGTCGCCCAGGCGGCCCGCACTCACGATCACCAGCGTGATCGCCATCAGGTAGGCCAGCACCACCCACTGCACGGCATGAAACGACGCATCGAATGCCTGTACCAGGCTGGGCAGGCCGACATTGGCGATGCTGGTGCCGAGGGCGGCGAGCAACATGGACAGCGACAGGCTGGCAAGGCCGCCGCGTGAAGACGTATGCATGGAAGATTCCTTGGGTGGACGCAACTGTCACAAATCTACGGCCTGGCCTAACATGGCGGAAGACGCAAGGTTTGCAGTTAATACCTGCGTCAAACGCCTGCTAAGGAGCGCCCATGCCCGACTTTAATCTGCTGATCACCCTGGATGTCTTGCTGGCCGAAGGCAGTGTCGCCCGAGCGGCCAAGCGCTTGCAGTTGAGCCCCTCGGCCATGAGCCGGGCGCTGGCGCGCTTGCGCGAGACCACCGGCGATCCGCTGTTGGTCCGCGCCGGGCGCGGGCTGGTACCGACGCCGCGGGCGCAGGCATTGCGTGAGCAGGTCAGCCGCCTGGTGCAGGACGCCCATGCGGTGCTGCGCCCGGCACACGCCCTGGACCTGGCCCAGGTGGAGCGCACCTTCACCTTGCGCACCAGTGAAGAGTTCGTCGAAAACTTCGGTCCCGCGTTGCTGGCGCGCATCGCACGGGAGGCGCCTGGTGTACGCCTGCGTTTCGTCAGCAAGACCGACAAGGACAGCACGTTGCTGCGCGAAGGCAGCGTCGACCTGGAGACCGGTGTGGTCGACCCCAACGCCAGCCCCGAAGTGCTGACCCAGGCGCTGTTTCGCGACCGTTTGATTGGCGTGGTGCGCAGCGGCCATCCCTTGAGCAAGGGCGACATCAGTGCCGAGCGGTTTGCCCAGGGGCGGCACGTCTACGTCTCGCGGCGCGGGCAGGAGCGCGGCCAGATCGACGATGGGCTTGACGCCCTGGGCTTGACGCGGCAGATCGGCACCATCGTCGCCGGGTTCGCCACGGCCATCGCCCTGGCCCGCGACACCGACCTGATTGCCAGCGTGCCCGAACGCTACACCGCCCAACAGCGCGAAGGCCTGTACAGCTTTGCGTTGCCGTTGATGCTGGCACCGTTCACTGTGGCGATGCTCTGGCATCCGCGGCTGGATGCCGACCTGGCCCACCGCTGGTTGCGCGGGTGCGTGCGTGATGTGTGCGGGCACTGAACGGCCTGCAACAGGTACAATCGCCGCTGCCTTGACGCGAAACCCAGGAATCTGCATGTTCAGCCTTACCCGCTACACCACTCCGTGCCCCGAGCCCATCAATGCCCAGATCCTGCAGATGGTGGTGGACAACCTCACCGACATCAGCAGCGTCGCACTGCCGCCGAGCAACCTGCTCTACAACATTTACCAATACGCCATCGGCTTTGAGGTGCACCTGTACCTGGAGGCAGTGGGCGGGTCGAAGGGGATTGCTGTTGAGTTGATCGTGGCGATGCTCGAGGAGCAGGTGATTGGCTTTTGCCTGTACCTGCCGGTGAAAGATGATCCTGAAGCCTGTGGCATCGCCTTTATGGCGGTGCAGGCTGGTTTCCGGCGCCAGGGTGTGGCGCGCGGGATGATGGCGGACGTGCTGGCGCGCTATCCCCATGCCGAGTTGGCCTGTGCCGTGGAGAAGGTAGCGGCCTTCGAGGCCATGGGGTTTCAAGTGCGGGGTGCGCGGGGCACCCAGGTGTTGATGAATACCCGGGACTACGGCACCGATGGCTTGATGGGCGTGTTGGATGTGGCGGCGATCTATAGTTCGCTGGAGGTACGCCAGATCCATACCTACCTGCTGCAAAAACACGGCAAGCGGGCGATGGTGGATGCCGAGAAACAGCGTGATCGGCACCTCGATCAACTGGCCCGCAAGGTCCAGCTGTTTGTGGCAGGGCGTTAGCCTGGCCTGGTTGGCTTTTTTTGTGGTGAGCGGGCTTCTGTGGTGCGCTTGCCTCTGTGGTGGGCGGGCTTGTTGTGGTGAGCGGGCTTGCCCCGCGCTGGGCTGCGAAGCGGCCCCAGAAACAGCCCCGGAGCTGCCTGGCACACTGCAGCGCTCTTATCGGGGCCGCTTCGCAGCCCAGCGCGGGGCAAGCCCGCTCACCACAGAAGCTTCTTCAGCCTTCAACGCCGTGCGCGGTTGACCATTGCCAGGATGGTCGCCAACAACTCATCTTGCGCCTCTTCACGGCTGATCTCGCCACTGGCCGCAGCGTAGGACAACGCTTCCGCAGCGCCCAGCATCGCCCGTAATCCTGGCTGTGAAACCTGGCCAAAGGGCCCCAGTGCGTCGCGGCATTTGTCGAGAAAAATCGCCTCGTACTTATGCTTGAGCGCTTCCAGCTCCGGCGAACTGCTCAGTGCGGCAATCACCCCCGGAATTTCCCGGCCCTGCAATAACACGCAATCGACATAGCACGAGGCGATCACCCCGGCGCGTTCTTCCAAGGTCGCGCGGCTGGCGTCGAGGGCTTCGGCAAACACTTGGGTCTGACGCGCGTCGAAGTCTTCATACAGCGCGGCGAGCAGCCCGGCACGGGTGACGAAATGGTCGTAGACCACCGGTTTGGTGACGCCGGCCAGTTCCGCCAGGCGGCCCAGGGTCAGGGCTTCGGTGCCTTCCTCGCGCACCAGCTGCCAGGCCACCTCCAATAACTGACGCAGGCGATCTTCACGGGACAGGCGACGACGTGGGGCAGGGGATTCAGGGCTTGACATGCTTATATACCAAAAGTAACTTGATGGCGTTAACTTACCAAAAGTAGCTTAAACCCAAACGGAGTCAAAGTCATGCACGCACTCATCGTCGTTGCCCATCACGACCCACAATCCCTCACCCACGCCGTGGCCGCGCAGGTGGCTGCCGGCCTGACTGCTGCGGGCCACACCTTTGAAATCGCCGACCTCGCCGCCGAAGGCTTCGACCCGCGCTACACCGCCGCCGATCACCGGGTACACCGCACCCAAGCCACGCCCCCGGCCGACGTGCTGGCGGAACAGGCGCGCATCGAGCGCGCCGATGCCCTGGTGCTGGCGTTCCCGATCTACTGGTGGTCGCTGCCGGGCCTGCTCAAGGGCTGGGTCGACCGCGTGTTCGTCAACGGCTGGGCGATCGACTACGGCCCGGATACCCCGGTGGTGAAAAAACTGCGGCATTTGCAGGTGCACTTGCTGGCCCTCGGCGGTGCGGATGACAGCGCGTTTGACCGCCATGGCTATGCCAAGGCGATGCGTACCCAGATCGACTACGGCATCTTCGATTACTGCGGGGCGAAGGTGGTGACGTCCGAGCTGTTGCTGGATTCGGAAGGCGGCGCAGCCCCGGCGCATCTGAAGACGGCGAAGGCGGTCGGGCAGAGGCTGTTCGAGGCCGAGACGGTTGCCGGTTGATTCAACCTTCGCGAAACAGGTCGTGGGCGTCCAGCAGGCGGTAGGCAATTTCCGGGTTTTTCTCCAGGCCCCGGCGAATCGCCGCCGGGATCGCTTGCCGGGTCTTGCGGCACATGCCTGGCAGCTCGTCGATGACGATCTGGATGCCGCGCATGCTCTTGACCTCGGTGTGCCCCGGAGCGATATGCACGCGGATGCCCAATAGCTCGTGCATCCGCTGTTGCATGCGCTCCAGGTCTTGCAGGCTTTGCAGGTTTTCCAGGCGCTCGACCAGGCGTTTTTCTTCCTGGCGTGTCAGGCTGAGGATACGCAGGTCGGCGCCGGGCGCCTCCAGCAGTTGTTCACGGTCGCAGACACAGGCGCCGGGTGGGCAGGGTTGGCGAATGGTCATGATCCTTACCTCCCCATTCCGGCGCGGGCGAGTCAGTCGCTCAACGCGACCCCCAGGCTGCCCAGGGCCTTCCAGTACCCAGGATAGGTCTTGGCCACGCAGTCCGGGTCCTGAATGCGGATACCCGCGATTTTCAACCCCGCCAGCGCAAAGCACATGGCGATGCGGTGGTCGGCATGGGTGTCGATCAGGGCGTTGCACGACGTGCCGGCCAGCGCCGGGTCGGCCGCGACCAGCAGGTCATCGCCTTCAATGCTGGCGAGGCCCGGACGGATCGCATTGAGGCCGTCATGCAGGGCCTGTACGCGATCGCATTCCTTGACCCGCAGGTTGGCCAGCTCCGTGAAGCGCACCGGGGTGTTATTGAAGGCAGCCAGGACCGCCAGGGTCGGGATCGCGTCCTGCATCTGCGAACCCACCACGGTGGCCTGCATATTCGGGAACTGCGCGATCACCGCCTGGGCCTTGGCGTCCGGTTGGGTGAAGGCGTGGGCGGCCACGCCGATGTCGATACGGCCGCCGGTCAACACTTCGGCAGCCCACAAGTAGGTGGCGGCGGACGCGTCGGGTTCGATCAGGTAATCATGGGCGGTGTAGCCGGTGGGGGCCACGCGCCAGGTGGTGTCGTCGACCACATCGACCTGCGCACCGAAGGCCCGCATGCAGTCCAGGGTCAGGTCCACGTAGCCACGGGCGCCGATGTCCTTGCCGGTCAGTGCCACTTCAATCGGCGCTTCGCCGCACGCGGCCAGCATCAACAGGGCCGATACATACTGGCTGGACAGGCCGCCGTCGATCTCGAAGCGCTTGGCCTGGACCTTGCCCACGCCGTGCACCGTCACCGGTGGGCAACCGGTCGGGCTGTCGACCCGGATGCCGTTCTGGCCGAGGGTGGCCAGCAACGGGCCGATCGGGCGTTTTTGCATATAGTCGTCGCCGTCCAGTACCACGGTGCCTTGCACGGTAGCCACGGCGGCCGTCAGGAAGCGCATCGCGGTGCCGGCATTGCCGAGGAACAACGGCTGCGCCGGCAATTGCAGCTTGCCGGTGCCGGTGACCACGAAGGTGGTGTCGTCCGGCTCGTCGATGGTCACGCCCATCTGGCGCAGGGCCACCGACATATGCCGGGTGTCATCGCTCTTCAGGGCGCCGCTCAGGCGGCTGGTGCCCTTGGCCAGGGCCGCCAGCAGCAGGGCGCGGTTGGTAATGGATTTGGAGCCGGGGGGCGCGACCTTGCCATTCAGGGGGAAGTTGGGCGGTGTAACGGTCACGGTTTTCTGCGAACTCAAGGTGCAAGGCTCCTGGTCAAGGCAAGGTGGCTGGCGCGGCCAACGGGCGGAACCGAATAATCGGGCATAGATGCAGTGCTTGTCGAGCGGGGAATCAACCACCGTGGGTTGTTACAGGACAAGGCCTGTAGGCAGATGGCCCTTGCCTAGGTAGGCGTACGCCCGAACCAGGCGCAGGACAACTGCGTCCCCTTAATGAATTGCAGGAGACGTGCAGCGTTGCCCGCATAGCCGCCTGCTGGACAAGCCTGGGTGATGGGGTAAGTTCAGAACGTTCCCACCCGGGGCGTTTTCAATCATGGAGTGAATGAAATGAACAAACCTCAAACACAACTTCGGCACGGGCGTGTCGTCACCCCCGCCAGCCGAGGCTCGGTTGCGGTAGAGCGCGGGTTGCTGGGCAATTGGCAAGTCAATGAAATGGAAGGTGGCAAGAACTTCCCCGCGCTCACGGCCGGGCCGTTTCCTGCGCCGTATGAAACCGACGATCAAAGCGTCACGCCGCCTGCCGATGGGCATATTCTCAGTGGCGGCAAGACCGACGAGCGCGACTGCATCAACTTCACCGACGAGGAAATGAGCAAGAAGCTCAACACACCATTCACCTGGCCACTCCTGAATGTAGAGGCCGGCCAAGTGTTCAAGGTGCAATGGGAATACACCGCCGCCCACGTCACCCGTGGTTATCGCTGGTTCATCACCAAGGACGGCTGGGACGCCAGACAGCGCATCAGCCGTGCCCAACTCGAAGCCTCGCCGTTCTACGAGGACTTCTACCCCCAGGTGCCGTACTACCAGCATGCCGACGAATTGAAGGCCAAGGTCGAGCATCAAGTGACACTGCCCAAGGGCAAGAAGGGGCGGCATGTGGTGGTGTTGCTGTGGATCGTCGCCAATACCGGTAACGCGTTCTATCAGGCGTTTGACCTGGACTTCAAATAAGCCCGGATCAACGCCGGCTCAGCCAGTAATCATGTAGCGCCCGTGCAGCGGGTTCGATTTCTCGGGCTCGCTGCTGATGGGCGTCTACATCCAGGTCGGCCGGCAACTCGAAGTTGTCCTGCTCGGCGCACCAGGAGATTTTCTCCAGCTGTGCGGCCTGTTCGGCCGGCAGTTGCGGCCAGTTGCCGATCGCCGCGCCACGGATATAACCAAAGCACCATTCCTCGGCGAGGGTCACGTCCTGGCCCTGGTGTTCGGTTGCATCGAAGCGTGCCTTGAAGCCCTCGGCGTCAGTCGCCAGTTGACCGGCCAGCAGGTTGATATGACGCACGCACAGGTCCAGGAACTGCTTAGCCTCTTCGGCGTTTTCCCACTCCGGGTTCTGCCCGCCCCAGATCGCCGGGAACCACTCGGCGATGTCCACCTGTGCCGGGCTGGACACCAGCGCGGTGAAGTAGCCGTCGAGTTCGGCCAGGTTCAGCACCGAATGGTCGTCGCCGTATTTCAACAGGGTTTCTTCGATGAATTCGAAATCGGCGGGGGCGAGGGGTTGGGCGTGCATGGGCATATCCTTTAAACGTCGAACGCCGCTGATGGGGCGGCTCAAAGCGCGAAGGATGGCGTGTGCCGGGGCTTTTATCCAGCGTCTTTTCCATCGCTGTTGCCAGTCCCGCTTTTGGCCGATGCGCCGTCACGTACCCTTGTTATAGTTCAGGCCTTATCACTCGCCAGCCAGGGATCACTGCCATGTCCGAATACCAAGCTTTCGTCGTCGAACTCACCGACAACGTTGCCCATGTGCAGATCAACCGCCCGGAAAAGATCAACGCGATGAACGCGGCGTTCTGGACCGAGATCATCGACATCTTCCAATGGATCGAAGACACCGACGCTGTACGCGCCGTGGTGCTCAGCGGTGCGGGCAAGCATTTTTCCTCGGGCATCGACCTGATGATGCTGGCCTCGGTGGCCAACGACTTCGGCAAAGATGTGGGCCGCAATGCGCGCCTGCTGCGGCGCAAGATCCTCGAGCTGCAAGCCTCGTTCAACGCTGTCGATAACTGCCGCAAGCCGGTACTGGCGGCGATCCAGGGTTACTGCATCGGTGGCGCCATCGACCTGATCAGCGCCTGCGACATGCGCTATGCCGCCGAGGACGCGCAATTCTCGATCAAGGAAATCGACATAGGCATGGCCGCCGATGTCGGTACCCTGCAGCGCCTGCCACGCATCATCGGCGACGGCATGCTGCGTGAACTGGCCTACACCGGTCGCACGTTCGGCGCCGAGGAAGCGCGCAGCATCGGCCTGGTCAATCGCGTGTATGCCGATCAGGACAGCCTGTTGGCCGGGGTGTTCGAGATCGCCCATGCTATCGCGGCCAAGTCGCCGATTGCGGTCACCGGCACCAAGGCCATGATCAGCTACATGCGTGACCATACGGTCAATGACGGTCTGGAATACGTTGCCACCTGGAACTCGGCTATGTTGCAATCCAACGACCTGCGCGTGGCCATCGCGGCCCATATGAGCAAGCAGAAACCCGAATTCGTGGATTGACTGACATGACCCCAGGCTGGATTACCACAACGCTGCTGGACAACGACGCCCCCGGCGGCTGGGCCGTCGCCCGCAGCCGCGACGGCTTTTTGCATGATGCCAACGGCCCGCTGTTCCCTCGGGAATGGCTCAAGCGCCAGGACCTATCGGTGTTTGCCGAACACGGCATCGGCCACCTCGACGGTGAGCCGGTGTACCTGCTGGAACTCGACGCGGCGGTCGAAGTGCCGGGTTGCAGCTGGCAGGGCCTGCGCGGCTTCATGCTGCAGGGTGATCATACCCTCTACAAAGTGCTGGGCTACGCCGCGCAGATCGGTACCTGGGCGCGCGAGCATCGGTTCTGCGGCAGTTGCGGCCAGGCCATGGTCCAGGTGCCACGGGAGCGGGCGATGTATTGCCAGGCCTGCGACCTGCGCAGCTACCCACGGATTTCGCCGAGCATGATCGTGCTGGTGACCCGTGGCGACGAGATCCTGCTGGCGCGCTCGCCGCGTTTTGTCACCGGGGTCTACAGCACCTTGGCCGGCTTTGCCGAGCCGGGTGAGTCGGCCGAGGACTGCCTGATCCGGGAGGTGCGCGAAGAAGTGCAGGTGGAGGTCAGGAATATCCAGTACATGGGCAGCCAGTGCTGGCCGTTCCCCCATTCGATGATGCTGGGCTTCCATGCCGAGTACGCCGGTGGCGACATCGTGCCTCAGGCCGACGAGATCGAGGACGCGCAGTGGTTCAGCATCCACGACCTGCCGCCGCTGCCGGCTTCACGCTCGATTGCGCGCTACCTGATCGACCTCTACGTGGCCCGTCGCCTAGGCCACGCTGAACCAGTGCTGCCAGGCTAGGCGCACGGTCAGGCCAAGAACCACGGTGATAAACACCGGGCGAATGAATTTGGCGCCGCCGCTGATCGCGCTGCGGGCGCCAAAGAATGCGCCACCCATCACCGAAATCCCCATCGCCAGGCCGACAATCCAATCCACCGAGCCGTTGAAGATAAACACCGACAGCGCCGCCGCGTTGCTGACGAAGTTCATGCTGCGCGCCACGCCGCTGGCCTTCACCAGGTCGATGGGGTGCAACAGCAGGGTGCTCACGGTCCAGAACGCACCGGTACCGGGGCCCGCCACGCCGTCGTAGAAGCCCAGACCGAAACCCTGGGTGCCTTGCCATTTCTTCTTGATCGGCGCGTCGGCGTCCAGCGGTGCCTTGGGCGTGCCACCGAACAGCAAATACACGCCGCAAGCGAATACGATCACCGGCAGCATCTTGTTCAGGGTTTCGGCGGGCAGGTAGTGGGCAACCACCGCACCGGCCAGCGCACCGATCAAGGTGCCGACGATGGCATGCACCCACTGGCGCGGGTGGAACAGCTTGCGACGGTAGAAGGTGAAACTGGCCGTGGCCGAACCGAAGGTGGAGCTGAGCTTGTTGGTGCCCAGTACCAGGTGGGGCGGCATCCCGGCGGTGAGCAGCGCCGGGGTGGTAAGCAGGCCGCCGCCACCGGCGATGGCGTCGATAAAACCGGCGATAAAGGCCACGACGGCGAGAATGGCGAGGGTGGTGAGGTCTACGCTGAATTCGAAAGGCATGGGAGGGCTTATGGTTGGCAGGGCGCTGTGCGAAGGGGCGCCATCTTACCTGCCGAATGTACCCAGGACCAAATGTGGGGGCATGCCTTCTCCCACATTTGTTTTCGCTATACCCCGGAACGGCATTTCATGCGATCTTCCCGTCATTCGCCCTGGAGTCGCCTGGATGTCCTCATTTATCGCTGATCACCCGATGCTGTGCGCCGTGGCGCTGATCTTTATCGACATCGCCGTGTGGCGCCTGATCTCTGCCGACCTGGCCAATTGGAAGCTGGCTGCGCGACTGGCGATTTTTGCCGTGTTCAGTGCCGTGCTGTTCAACGACGGCATGAACCCCATGCAACTTGCGCCCTATGCCGACAGTACCGCCTTGCACCTGGCCGCCACGGCCCTGCAGATCGGCTGGTGGCTGTTTGCGGCGCGCACGCTGACGGTGTTGCTGGGCGCGGTAATGATGCAGCGGGTGGGCCACACCGGGCGGTTGTTGCAGGACTTGATGGGTGCGGTGATTTTCCTCATCGCGATCATCGCCGCCATGGCCTACGTGCTCGACCTGCCGGTCAAGGGCGTGCTGGCCACCTCAGGCGCGGTGGCGATCATCGTCGGCCTGGCGTTGCAAAGTACCCTCAGCGATGTGTTTTCCGGGATTGTGCTCAACACCACCAAGCCTTATCAGATCGATGACTGGATCTCCATCGACGGTACCGAAGGGCGGGTCACCGACATCGACTGGCGTGCCACGCGCCTGCAAACATCCCAGGGCAGCCTGGCGGTGATTCCCAACTCCCTGGCGGCCAAGGCCAAGATCATCAACTTTTCGCGCCCGGCGGATATGTTCGGCCTGGCGGTCAGCCTGCAGGTCAGCCCCCATGCACGTCCGCAAACCGTGATCGAGGCACTGGAGCGTGCGATGCAGGGGTGCCGGCCCCTGTTGGCCAAGCCGGCGCCGAGCGTGGCATTCAAGACCTCCGCCAGTGGCGGTGTGGAGTATGAAATCAGCGGCTTCGTGCCGGCCATGGCCCTCAAGCGCGAGGTGCGCAACCAACTCTATGACCTGGCGTTCCGGCACCTGCAAGCGGCGGGCGTGGGCGTGCTGTCCGCCACCGAGAGCAGCGCGCCACCGGCCATGTCCGCCGCGCGGGCGTTGCTGGAGCGTTCATCGATTTTCTCCACCCTGCGCCAGGAAGAGAAAGACACCTTCAGCCAGAACATGACCCTGCACACCTACCGCGCTGGCGAGATGATCCTGCCGGCGGGGGAGGTCAGCGATCATTTGTTTATTGTCGAGTCCGGCGTGGTTTCGGTGATGTTGACCAAGGGCGGCCATGTATTCGAAGCCGGGCGCATGGGGCCGGGAGAAGTGATTGGCGAGGCCGGGATTCTGTCCGACCAGGCTGCGCTGGCGGATTTTTCCGCCAAGACCTTCTGCACGCTGTACCGCATCGAGAATGAATACTTGAAACCGTGCCTGGACGCGCGCCACGACATCGGTGAGGCGATGAAGGCGCTGCTGGATTTCCGCCTGCACGCCGCTCAGGTCCTGACCCAGGAAGCGCCGGTGGTGCCGGTGAAGAAGGGCTTTTTGCAGTGGTTGCGCAAGCGCGGTCTGTGAGAGGCGAGGGCCTGGAAGTGCTGTACTCGAGGTCGAATGATCGCCAATGTGGGGTTTCTTGACTGTCTCTGACCACGTGAGGGCTCGACCTTGATTCGACTCACCGACTACATCGCCAACCTTGCTCAATCTCCCCTGGCTCCGTGGGCCGGCTTGGCGCCCTGGGCCCTGGTCGCCCAGGCGCCGGCCGTTGTTCGCCAGATGCTCGCCGAACTGCCGGCCGACGAGTACAGCGTGAAGGACGAAGTCGCCATCCACCGTACCGCCATCGTCGAACCCGGTGCCTTGCTCAAGCCGCCCCTGATCATCGGCGCCCATTGCTTTATCGCCAGCGGCTCGCTGCTGCGCGGTGGGTGCTGGGTGGATGAGCACTGCATCATCGGCCCCGGCGCCGAACTGAAAACCACCTTCATGTTCAGCGGCAGCAAACTGGCTCACTTCAACTTTGTCGGTGATTCAGTGCTGGGCCATGGGGTCAACCTCGAGGCGGGAAGTATCGTCGCCAACTACCGCAACGAGCGGGACGACAAGGAAGTGCTGGTACGGGTTGACGGGGTATTGCAGCGCAGCGGCTGCGACAAGTTTGGCGCGTTGCTGGGGGATCAATGCCGGATCGGCGCTAACGCGGTGCTGGCGCCTGGGGCGCTGTTGGTGCCAGGCAGTGTCGTGGGGCGTGGGCGGGTGTTTGACGTCGAGGCGTCCGTATAAACGCGAAGTTGAAAAGATCATGGTGTCCCGGCACGATATTAAATAGAATGAATCTCATTTGAGACTCAATCGCGCCGTGCAGGTTGTTGCCATGAATGATGCTGTTGTCCCCACGCACGCTCCTGAACTGACGCTATCGAGCTTGTACCGTGACCATCGCAGTTGGCTGGAAAGCTGGCTGCGGCGGCGCCTGGGCAATGCCTGGGATGCGGCCGACCTGAGCCAGGATACGTTCCTGCGGGTGCTTGCCAGTGCGCAGCCGATTGCGCAGATGCAGGAACCCCGGGCGTACCTGGTAACGGTGGGCAAGCGCCTGTTGGTGAATTTCCATCAGCGCCGCAGCCTCGAACAGGCGTATCTGAATGCCCTGGCCACCTTGCCCGACACCTGTGTGCCGTCGCCCGAACAGCGCTGGCTGGTGCTGGAAACCCTGCAAGCCCTGGATGAATTGCTCGATGGCTTGCCCGTGCTGGTGCGCCGTGCGTTTCTATGGAGCCAGCTGGAAGGCCTGGGTTACCGCGAGATTGCCGAGCGCCTTGACGTGTCCGAACGTACGGTGAAGCGCTACATGGCCCAGGCCTACGAGCATTGTTTGCTGGTGGAGCTGTGAGCCGCGACGTCGCGCGCGCCGCCGCCCAGTGGCTGGCGCTGCTCGAATCCGGCGCGGCCACCGAGCGCGATCACGCCGCCTTGCAGCACTGGCGCGACAGCCATCCCCAGCATGAACAGACCTGGCAAAGAGCCCAAACCCTGCGCCAGCGTTTCAGCGATTTGCCCCAGGCGCTCGCCATGGCCAGCCTCGACCGCCCGCAACCGGGGCGACGTGCCGTGCTCAAGCGTGCCCTGGGGGTGGCGGCGCTGGTGCCGGCGGCCTGGCTGATCAGCCGGCAGTTGCCCATCGAAGCCTGGCGTGCCGACTTGCACACTGCCACTGGCGAGCGCAAACGAATGCCGTTGGCCGGGGGTGGCAGCCTGCAACTCAATACCGCCACAGCCGTAGACGTGGACCTGGCACAACGGCGCATCACCCTGGTCGACGGTGAGCTGGCGCTGAACGTTCCGGGCACGGCGGCGATGACGGTGCAAACCCGCTACGGTCAATTGCTCGTCAGCCAGGCCGAGGTGTGCGTGCGGCAACTGCCTTCCGGCTGCCTGGTGTCGGTGCTCAAGGGCGCGGTGCAGGTGCGTGATTTGAGCGCAAACTTGACTACATTGCAGGGTGGCCAGCAAGCGCCGTTGAAAGCAGCCGGGCTGGGCGCTTCAGTGCCCTTCGATGTGCTGCAATTAGGCTGGCGCGACGGCGTGTTGACCGCACAGAACCAGTTGCTGGGGGATTTTCTGCGCGAGCTGGAACGCTATCGCCCCGGCGTATTGCGCTGGGATCCCCGCCTGGAAACGCTGCGGGTGACCGGCAGTTTTCGCCTGGATGACACCGACCGCATCCTCAACCTGCTGGCCTCGACCCTGGGGTTGGAGGTGCAATCTCGAACCCGTTATTGGGTGAGCCTGCGCAAGGCGGCGTGATGCGGTTTTGTGGCCAGCCTGCTTGTTGCGGTGAACAGGCTTATTGTGGTGAGCGGGCTTGCTGTGGTGAGTGGGCTTGCTGTGGTGAGCGGGCTTGCCCCGCGCTGGGCTGCGAAGCAGCCCCAATCAGGCTCCCTGTGTTCTGTCAGGTAAACCGCAGCGTCTGGTTTTGGGTCTGCTGCGCAGCCCAGCGCGGGGCAAGCCCGCTCACCACAAGTTACGAGTAGTCCTCAGATCACGTGGGCACGCTGCAACTCGGTCAAGGCCAGCGCCTTGAGCCGGGCCAGCAACGGATCACGTCGGTCTCTCGGGTGCGGCAGGTCGACCGTCAGCTCCTGGCGAATGCTGCTGGGCCGGTTGTCCATCACCAGTACCCGGTCACTCAGGTACAGCGCTTCGTCCACATCATGGGTCACCAGCAACAGGGCGATGGCGTGGTGCGCGGCCAGTTGCAGCAGCAAGTCCTGGAGCTTCATGCGGGTGAAGGCATCCACCGCACTGAACGGTTCATCCAGCAACAGCACCTGCGGACGTGAATACAGGCCGCGTGCGATCGCCACCCGCTGTGCCATGCCGCCGGACAATGCCTTGGGCAGCGCCTGGGCGAAGCCCTTGAGGCCGACTTCCTCGATCAATTGTGTGACCCAGGCCCTGTCGTAGCGGTTGTCATCGCTGAAACCGATGTTCTGCTCCACCGTGAGCCAGGGCATCAGGCGCGGTTCCTGGAACACGAACGCCACGTCGCCGTCAGGGCTGCGCAGTTCGCCCTGGAAGTCCTTTTCCAACCCGGCGACGATCCGCAGCAGGGTACTTTTGCCACAGCCACTGGGGCCCAGCAGGCTGACCGCTTCGCACGGCTGCAAGGCCAGGCGCACGTCTTTCAACACGGTGGTGCTGGCAAAGCTTTTACGCTCCACCCGAATGTCCAATAACGGCTGGGTACTCATTGTTCCGCTCCTTGGCCAGTGAAGGTGTCGCGCCAGGCCAGGCAGCGTTTCTCCACCGCCGCGAGCAGGCCGTCGCTGACCTTGCCCAGTAGCGCCAATACGATGATGGCGGCCAGCACAATGTCGGGCCGTGAGGTTTCCCGCCCATCGCTGAGCAGGTAACCCAGGCCCTTGGTCGCCGCGATCAGTTCGGCCGCCACGAGGAACATCCACGCCAGGCTCAAGCCACTGCGCAACCCTGTGAACAGGCCGGGCAGGGCGGCGGGCAGCAGGATCCGGCGCACCAGGCGGCGGCGACTGAAACCGTACATTTGCCCGACTTCCACCAGCTTGCGATCAATATCGCGAATCGCCGCGACGCCATTGAGGTACACCGGGAAAAACGCGCCAATGGCGATCAGCACAATCTTTGAGGTTTCATCGATGCCCAGCCAAAGCAGCAGCAAGGGCACCCAGGCCAGGCTCGGGATCGAACGCAGGCCGGCGAAGGTCGGCTCCAGGTAGGCTTCGGCTTCACGGCTCAAACCGACCCAGGCGGCAAACACCAGGGCCAAGCCGGCACCGATGGCAAAGCCCAGCAGCACGCGGGCGAGGCTGGCGCTGATGTGCTTCCACAAGGCGCCCTCGGCCAGGTCGGTGAGGGTCACGGCGATCTCGCTGGGCGCCGGCATCTGGTAGGACGGCAGCCAGCCCACCCGCACGACCCCTTCCAGGATCACCAGGATCAGCACCGGCAAGACCAGGCCTTTGAACCGTCGTGGCCAGGCGCTGCGCTGGCTGGCCACAGGTACCGGAAGCGGTAATGCCTGGCTTTTGCTGGTCATCGCGCGCCCCTTATTGCTTCGACAGGGTTTGGCCGAACGAAGGGTCGATCAGTTGATCGATCACCTGGTCCACATTCACCCCACGACGCACCAATTCCTCGGACACCAGGATCGGCGCCGCCGCCTTCGACGACTGCACATCCTTGGCGCTCAACAACGGCGTGCTCAGATCGGTGCGCGACAATTGCAGCTTGGCCACTTCCAGCGGCAGGCCGGATTCATCCGCCAGCAACCTGGCGAATTCATCGGGGTGCTTCACCGCCCAATCCCGGGCTTTTTCATACGCCCCGAGCACCTTGGTTATGGTTTGTGGATGTGCCTTGGCGAACTGCTCGGTGACGCTCACCACGCCATAGCTGTTGAAATCCTTGTTGCGGTACAGCAGGCGCGAACCGGCCTGGATTTCACTCGCGGCCATGTGCGGGTCGAGGCCGGCCCAGGCGTCCACGTCACCTTTTTCCAGGGCGGTGCGGCCGTCCGGGTGTTGCAGGTGCACCAGTTCCACGTCGTCTTTTTTCAGCCCGGCCTGTTGCAGGCTGCGCAGGGTGAACAGGTACGGGTCGGTGCCTTTGGTTGCGGCGATTTTCTTGCCCTTCAGGTCGATGACGCTGTTGAGCGGCGAGTCCTTGCGCACCACCAGGGCGGTCCACTCGGCGCGGCTGTAGACGTACACCGATTTGATCGGGCTGCCATTGGCGCGGCTCAACACGGCGGACAAGCTGGCGGACGAAGCGAAATCCACGCCGCCGCTGTTGAGGTATTCCAGGGAGCGGTTGCTGCCCTGGCTGAGTACCCAGCCGACCTTGCTGTGGGGCAGGGCCTGTTCCAGCCAGCCGAAGTGCTTGAGCACCAGGCTGACCGGCGAGTAGTAGGCGTAGTCGAGGTTGACTTCGGCGGGATCGGTTTCGGCGGCATAGGCATGCGCCTGCAGGCTCAGGATGAGGCCGCAGGCGCCGAGTAGACGCTGGGTGAAGGGGTTCATGGAACAGCTCCGGACAAGGCGTTGAGAGAAGGCTTTTCTTATATTCAGAAAGATGATTTTTAATGTCTCATCATGCTTTACAGGAATATGCAGTCTCTATGCCAAGGTCACCGCTACCCCGCGTAGAGATCGTCTTAACCGTAAATATCGCCTTATCCAAATCCGCAGCTGCTACGGGGGGAGCAAATTGTTGATCGGCTGTTGGTGAGGCAACAGTGCGCATATGTTTTTATGGAATAAATAAAGAGTTATATATTCCTTTTAATGTTCTACGCGATAGCGCACTTTGAAGGCCTGCGCATTCGTGCGGATTGACCCAACAGCCAAAAGGAAAGCCGACATGACCATTAAAGCGATCAACGTGCGCAACCAGTTCAAGGGTGTGATCAAGGAAATCCTGCTGGGGGAGGTGGTGTCCGAAATCGACGTGCAAACCGCGTCCGGCATCGTCACCTCGGTGATCACCACCCGCTCGGTGCGTGACCTGGAATTGAAGGTGGGCAGCGAAGTGATTGCCTTTGTGAAGTCCACCGAAGTGTCCATCGCCAAGCTGTGACACCCACCGGATGTGGGAGCGCCGCTCCCCCATCCATAAAGCCTGCCTCAGCGCTGCTGCAGCGCACGCTCCATACGTTGCAGACCCTCTTCCAGCAAAGCCCGTGGGCAGCCGAAGTTCAGGCGCACGAACTGCTGGCTGTCGTCACCGAATTCGATCCCCGCACTCAGCCCGACCTTGGCCTGTTCGAGGAAGAACTGCTGTGGGTCGTCCAGGCCCAGGGCGCTGCAGTCCAGCCAGGCGAGGAAGGTGCCTTGCGGCGCATGCATCACCACGCCGGGCAAGCGGGATTGCACGGCGTCGAGCAGGTAATCGCGGTTGGCTTGCAGGTAGTGCTTCAGCGCGTCGAGCCATGCGCCGCACTGGCTGTAGGCGGCGCGGGTGGCTTCCAGGCCCAGGGGGCTGACGCTGTCGACCATGCCGCAGCGGGCCTGGTTGAAGCGCTCGCGGATCTCGGCGTTCTGGATCACCGCAAAGCAGGTCTTCAGGCCGGCCACGTTGTAGGCCTTGCTCGCCGACATCAGCGTGATGGTGCGCTGGGCAATCTCGGGGCTGAGGCTGGCGGTGGGGATGTGGCGGCGACCGTCGAAGCACAGTTCGGCATGGATTTCGTCACTGATGATCAGCGCGCCGTTTTCCAGGCAGGCAGTGGCCAGGGCCAGCAGTTCTTCACGGGGGAAGACCTTGCCGATGGGGTTGTGCGGGTTGCTCAGCAGCAGTGCGCCGGCGCCGGTCAGGGCCTCGCGCAGGGCGGGCATTGGCGTGATGTATTCAGCGTTGTTCAATTCGAACGGTACTTCGATGCGCGGCAGGTTCCAGTGGCCGGGCGCCAGGCGAATCGGCCGGTAGTTGGGGGTTTGCAGCACCACCGGCTGGCCCGGTTGGACGAAGGCGTGCAGCGCCATATTGAAGCCAGGCTCAACGCCAGGCAGGAACAGCAGGTCGTCGGGCTGCACGCGCCAGGCGTACTTGGCCCACAGGTCGGCCACGATGGCCTCGCGTACATCCGGGCCGGCCACGCTGTAGCCGAGAATCTGCTGGTCGAGGCGCGCGTGCAGGGCCTGCAGCACGGCGGGCGGCGCGGCGATGTCCATGTCGGCGATCCACATCGGCAACACATCGGCCGGGTAGCGATTCCATTTGGTGCTGCCGGTGCCGAGGCGGGGGTGGATCGTATCGAAGTCAAAGCTCATGAAGGGGCTCGTGTCAGGGAGGGCAGGCGGGAATGGCGATGATTCTAACGGGATAAAATCCAGATGCCAGCCCCGTCTTTACAGGCCCTGGCTGCCCCGAATCAAGTCATACGCCTTGCGCGCAATGGGGTTCGCCGTATTCGGCCGAATCCACAGGTAATACGTGACCTCCGGCAACCTCGGCAACCCATCCGTTTCGCCCAGTACGCGCATGTCCGGGCCGAGCATTTCCATGCTGCGCGGCGTCACCCCCAGGCCCGCGCGAGTGGCCGCTTTAATCCCGATCAGGTTCGACGCCAGGTACGCCTGGCGCCAGGGAATATTCGCCCGCTCCAGTGCCTCCAGCGCGTAGCGCCGGTAGATGCTCGGCTCATCCACCAGGATCAGCGGCAGCGGCTCGCTCGGCTGGTGGATGTACTGCGCCGAACAGATCCACCACACCGGCGACGTACGCAGCGCAAAGCCTTCCAGGTTCGGGTCGGCGCGGGTGGAGATCACCATGTCCACCTTGCCCCGGTGCAGGTCGTCCATCAGGAACGGACTGCGGCCCACGTCGATCTCCAGGCGCAGGCGCGGCGCCGAGCGGGCGATATGGCTGAGGATCGGCGGCAGGATGGTGTCGGCAATATCGTGGGGCGAGCCGATGCGCAGCACACCGCTCAGGCTGCTCTCGCGCAGGGAATTCAAGGCATCGTCATTCAGCGCCAGCATCTGCCGCGCATGACGCAGCAGTTGCAGGCCGGGCTCGGTCAGTTGTTTTTGCCGGCCGCGCTTCTCGAACAGGCTGACCCCCACTTGCTGCTCCAGGCGCTGCATATGCTGGGTCACGGACGACTGGGTGCGCGCCAGGTGCGTGCCGGCTTCGGCGAAACTGTGGTGGTCGACCACGGCGATAAAGGTGCGCAGCAGTTCAAGGTCGAGGGTCGACATGGCCATTTCCAGAAGCGGTTTTACATCAAGTGTGTGAAGTTAAACATTACAGATATTTATGTATGGGTGAAGAAGATTTTTTGCCTGGGCCAATGAATAATGGGTTATGCCGAAATTGAAGGTGGTGCAAAGACGGTGAGTTATAACGATATGAGATATTTGCATTTCCGTTGCCCTCGCACTCTCCCTAGCATGAGCCTCCATCAGGTCGGGGTACGCCGATCATTCGCCAGGGGGAAGTCCAATGATGTTGAAGAAATGGTTGCCGGTGGCCCTGGGGTCGATGATCGCCCTGGGCGGCAGTGCGGCGGCGCAGGCCGATGCGACCCTGGACAAGATCGAGCAGCGCCATGTGCTGGTGGTGGGCGTGTTGTTGTCCGGCGGGCCGTTTGGCAGCATCGATCCGGCCACGCAACAGCCCAAGGGCTTGAATGTCGACCTGGCCAATGAGCTGGGCCGTCAACTCAAGGCCGAGGTGCAGCTGGTGCCGGTATTGCCGGCCAACCGCGTGCAGTTCCTGCAACAGGGCAAGGTCGACCTGCTCATCGCCAATATGGAATGGACCGCCGAACGCGGTGAAATCCTCGGCTTCGTGCCGACGCCGTTCTACCGCGTCGGCGGTGCGGCTGCGGTGCTCAAAGACAGCAATATCACCCGCTGGGAAGACCTCAAGGACCAACCCGTGTGCACCTCCCAGGGCAGCAGCTACGTCAAGCCGCTGACCGGGTTCGGCGCGCAGCTCAAGGCGTTCAAGAGCTCGTCCGAATCGCTGCTGGCCCTGCGGGGCAACAACTGCGTCGCGGCGGTGCACGACTCTACCCTGATCAACCCATTGATCAACGACAGTGCCGAATGGAAGGGCTACCGCGTCCTTGGTCCGGAGCTCAACCCGGCACCGTCGGTGATCTGGACCCGTCGCGGCGAGAATGACACCCAGGCCAGGCTCGATCCGATCGTCAAGGAACTGCACCGCAGCGGCTGGCTGATCGAGGCCCAGACCCGCAACCGTATCAGCCCGGCATCGCCGGCCCTGGTGGAATTGCAGCAACAGTTCAAGGGCGCCTGAGCCGGCAATGGAGATGAGCCATTGGCTTGAGCTGTGCGTCCATTGGGCCGCCGGCATTGGCCTGAACTACACCTTCCTGCTGGACGCCTATCAGCGTGGCAGCCTGGTCCAGGGCGCGCTGACCACCGGCCTGCTGTGCCTGTTCACTATCCTCGGCAGCCTGCTGGCGGGGATCACGCTGGCGGCGATGCAGACCTCAGGCAACCCGTGGCTGGCCAAGCCGGCGCGGGTGTTTGTCGAAGTCACGCGCAACACGCCGACGCTGGTGCAGCTGTACTGCGCGTTCCTGGTGTTGAACATGCTGCTGACCCAGGCGGTCGGCGCGGCCAACCCGCTGACGCCGTTTGCCTGGGTGGTGATCGTGATCTCGTTGCATAAGGGCGCGTTCCATGCCGAGGCCTTGCGCGCCGGCATCGAAGCGGTGCCCGCCGTCACGCTGGAGGCCGCCAGCTCCCTGGCCTTCAGCCGCCGCCAGTTGCTGTGGAATGTGCAGTTGCCCCTGGCGCTGCGCTTTGCCTTGCCATCGCTGATCAACAACCTGATCGACCTGGTGAAGATGACCGCCGTGGCCTCCGCGATTGCGGTGGGCGACATCACCTACGCGGCGATCATGATCTGGACCCAGAGTGACAACGTACTGGAGCTGATGCTCCTGATCCTGGGCTTTTTCGGCCTGCTGAGTTTTATCGTCAATTGTGTGGGGCGCTGGCTCGAAGCGCGCCTGAGGATGCCCGGCTATGGCCATTGATTCATTCCCGGTGCTGTCGGCCTTGCTGCAATGGTCGCCGGCGCTGGTGGTCGGCTTTGGCCAGAACATCCTGATCAGCCTGCTGGCGATCGGCATGGGTTCGCTGCTGGGCCTGTTGATCGGTGCATTGGCATTGTCGCCCCTGGGCTTTGTGGCGCGGCTGTGGGTGCAGGTGTTTCGCAATGCGCCGTGGCTGGTGCTGATCTACTTCACCACCTATGTGTTCCCGTTCGAGATCCGGATCGGCAGCAGCTACGTGCCGTTCCCCGATTGGATCAAGGTCACCCTCGGGCTGGCCTTGCCGGCCAGCGCCAATGTCGCGGAAATCTTCCGGGGCGCCATCGGCTCGATCCCCAGCACCCAATGGGAAGCCGCGCGGTCCCTGGCATTCACCCGTGGCCAGCTGTTTCGCTCGATCATCCTGCCGCAGTGCTTCAAGCGCATGTTGCCGCCGTGGATGAACCTCTACGCGGTGGTCACCATGGGCACCGCGCTGGCCTCGCTGGTGGGCGTGCATGATGTGATCGACACCGCGCAGATCGCCAGCAACACCGTGAACATGACCGGCTTTACCGTGGTGATCTACCTGAGCCTGCTGGTGCTGTTCTTTGCCTACTGCTACCCGATTTCCCGCCTGACCCAACACCTGGAGCGCCGTTATGCCTTCTATTGAACCCCTGGTGAGCCTGCGGGATGTGCACTTGTCGTTCGGCGCCAACCCGGTGCTCAAGGGCATCGATCTCGACGTGCTGCGTGGCCAGGCCGTGTCGATCATCGGCCCGTCCGGCTCGGGCAAATCCACGATCCTGCGCTGCATCACCGGGCTGTTGCAGCCCCAGCGCGGCAGTATTCGCGTGGGCCAGACCCAGGTCGACAGCCTGGTCCAGGAAGCGCAGCGCATCGAGTTGCGCAAGCGCGTCGGCTTTGTGTTCCAGCAATACAACCTGTTCCCGCACTTGTCGGTGCTGGAAAACCTGGTGATCGCGCCGCGCAAGGTGCTCGGTCGCGGCCGTGCCGACGCGGAAAAAGACGCGCGGGCGCTGCTGGCCAAGGTGCGCATGGAGCACAAGGCCGATGCGTACCCGGGCCAGTTGTCCGGCGGCCAGCAGCAGCGCGTGGCGATTGCCCGCGCCCTGGCGATGCGCCCGGAGCTGATCCTGTTTGACGAAGTGACCTCGGCGCTGGACCCGGAAACCGTCGGCGAGGTGCTGACGGTGATTCGCGAGCTGACCGAAGAGGGCATGACCTGTGTACTGGTCACCCACGAAATGCGCTTCGCCGAGGAGATCAGCGACGTCGTGTACTTCACCGAAAACGGCGTGATTGTCGAGCATGGCAGCGCTGAGAGCATCTTTGAGAACCCCAGCAGCGAACGCACCCAGACGTTCCTGCGCCATGCCTTGGGTGATACGGGGCGCCGTGGCCCGCTCAAGCATGACCCGTATCTGTTGACCAACTTGGGCCGTTACAGCCTGTCAGTCTGATAAAAGGAAAACCGTGATGAGCAACGCAAACCGTGCCGCCGTGATCGAGGCGTTTTTGCAGCAGATCCGCGTCATCAACCAGCGCGGCGTAGACCGCGCGGCCCTGGTGGACATCGTCGGCCTGCTGGAGCAATTGGCCGAGCGCCGCGACCTGTTCAACTTCGAGGCATTCCCCGCACCTGTGCCAGGGCAGGGCAGCACCGCGTTCCGCTATCGGCTGAACGACGACGGCGATACGCCGACCCTGTACCTCAACTCGCTGTTGCCGGGCAAAAGCACGCTGCCGCACAACCATGAGACCTGGGCGATCATCAGCGCGGTGGAAGGCCAGGAGATCAACTACGTTTATGCACGCAATGATGAAGGTCGCGAGCCGGGCTTCACCACCCTGAGCCTGGAGAAAGAAGTGATCGTGCAGCCAGGCACGTCGATCTCTTTCCTCGGTGAGGACCTGCATGGCATCAAGGTTGAAGGTGAGCAGGCAACGTTGCATTTCCACCTGTATGGCTTGCCGCTGGAATCCCTCAATGGCCGCTACGGCGTGGACGCGGACGGCCGCATCCTCAACTACAACGCCTCGCAGATGGCGCCGTCTATTCGCGCTTACTGATCGCGGGGTGTCAACCGGATCAAATGTGGGAGGGGGCTTGCCCCCGATGGCAGAGTGTCAGTCACCGGATGGATTAACTGACACGCCCTCATCGGGGGCAAGCCCCCTTCCACAGTTGGTGTTGCAGTCACTTTTCTCTTAATTGTTGGGACTTCCATGAGCCAGACCATCACCCCACGTCAACTGCAGCAATGGCTGTTCGACGGGCAGGAAATCGCCGTGTTCGACGTGCGCGAGCACGGGCAATACGGCGAAGCCCACCTGTTCCATGGGGTGAACCTGCCCTATAGCCGCCTGGAGCTGGAGGTACGCCGCTTGGCGCCCAACCCGCAGGTGCGGCTGGTGATCTATGACCAGGATGGCGGCGAGGTGGCGGCGCTGGTTGCAGCGCGTTTGCAGGCGCTGGGCTACCGCCGCGTGCATGTGCTGGAGGGTGGTGCCGAGGGTTGGCAGGCGGCGGGGTTGCAGCTGTTTGCCGGTGTGCATGTGCCGTCCAAGGCCTTTGGTGAGTTAGTGGAAGAGGCCAGTCACACGCCCCATGTCACTGCACGCCAGCTGGCGGATTGGCAGGCGCGCGGCGAGCCGCTGGTGGTGCTGGACGGACGACCGTTCGAGGAGTACCGCAAGATGACCATCCCCGGTTCCATCTGCTGCCCCAACGGTGAGCTGGGCTACCGCGTACAGGACCTGGTGCCGGATGAAAGCACGCCCATCGTTATCAACTGTGCAGGACGCACCCGCAGCATTATCGGCGCCCAGACCCTGATCAACCTGGGCCTGAAAAACCCTGTCTATGCCTTGGAAAACGGGACCCAGGGCTGGTACCTGGAAGATTTCCAGCTGGAACATGGCAGTACGCGGCGCTATGCCGATCAGGTCAAGGGCGACCTCGCCTCGCAACGTCTGGCGGCACGGCAGTTGGCGGGGCGGGCAGGGGTGGTCGAGGTGTCGGCGGATCAAGTCCGGCTGTGGGCCGAGGACGCGCAACGCAGCCTGTTCCTGTGTGATGTGCGCACCGCTGAAGAGTTTGCCCTTGGCTCGTTGCCAGGCGCGCAACATACACCGGGCGGGCAGTTGATCCAGGCCACCGACCTGTATATCGGCGTGCGCCAGGCGCGTATCGTGCTGGTGGACAGCGATGGCGTGCGTGCGCCGATTGTCGCCAGTTGGCTGCGTCAACTCGGGCACCAAGCCTATGTGCTGAGCGGCGGTATCGACAGCGGCCTGGTATTGCCGGTGTTGCCTCCAGTGGCGTATCAGCCGTTGCCGCTGATCAGCGCCCAGGCCCTGGCGCTGGAATTGAGCGATGTGAACCTGATCGACCTGCGCCCGAGCATGGCCTACCGCAAGGGCCATATTGCCGGTTCCCGCTGGTCGATTCGTGCGCGGCTCAAGACCGACCATCGTCCCTTGGTGCTGGTGGCGGATGACCCGGCATTGGCGGCCTTTGCCGCCGAAGGCCTGTCGGCCCGGTTGCTCGACGGTGGCTTCGCTGCCTGGGTCTCGGCCGGCCTGCCGGTCAACCAAGATCCGCAGACACCGCCCGACGCCGAGTGCATCGACTTCCTGTTTTTCACCCACGACCGTCACAGCGGCAACAAGGACGCCGCGCGCCAGTACCTGGCCTGGGAAATCGGCCTGCTCGCACAAATGAGCGAAGCGGAAATCGCCAGCCTCAAGCCGCTGGTACCTGTGTCGCGGGTGCGCACGCGGTTGATCCATGCCGCGCGTACCGAAAAAGGTCATGGCGGCCGCGCCGTCAACGTACCCGTCACGCGCCTGAGCACCGTGCTGTTCGACAACCTGGCGCAGATGCGCGACGCCCGTGCCCGCCGCGACGGCGAGCGGGTGCTGACCTACGGCGCGCGTGGCAACCCGACCTCCCATGCGTTGGAAGACCTGGTCACCGAGCTGGAGGGCGGCTTTCGCACACGGCTCTACGGCACGGGCCTGGCGGCGGCAGCCCAGGTGTTCCTGGCCTACCTGCGCCCCGGCGATCATGTGTTGATCACCGACGCGGTGTACTCCCCGGTGCGCAAGCTGGCACGGGAGTTCCTCCAGCCGTTCGGCATCGAGGTCAGCTACTTCGCACCCGATGGCAAGGGGCTGGAAGCGCAACTGCAAGCCAATACCCGGCTGGTCTACGCCGAAGTACCGGGCTCACTGTTGTATGAGCTGTGCGATCTGCCGGCGATTGCCGCGTTGTGCAAGCCACGCGACATCCTGCTCGCCGTCGACAACACCTGGGGCTCGGGCTACCTGTACCGACCGCTGGCGTTGGGCGCGGATATTTCGATCATGGCCCTGACCAAATACCTCGGCGGCCACAGCGACGTGATGATGGGCAGTGTGTGCACCACCCAGGCGGCCTGGCCGACGCTGGGCAGGATGAGCGACACCTTGGGCAACGCGGTGAGTGCCGACGACGCCTACCTGATCCTGCGCGGCGCCCGCACCCTGGCCTCGCGCCTGGATGTGCACGAACGCCAGGCCGTGCACATCGCCCTGTGGTTGCAGGCGCAACCCCAGGTCAAGCGCGTGTTCCACCCGGCCTTGCCCGGGCATTCGGGGCATGAGTTGTGGCGTCGGGACTTCACCGGCAGCAATGGCTTGGTGTCGTTTGAACTGGTGAATGCCGAGGCCGCTTACGTCGAGCGGTTTATCGACGGCTTGCAGCTGTTTGGCCTGGGCTCTTCGTGGGGCGGCTATGAAAGCCTGGTCATCGTGGCCGACACCCGCGACCGCGACAGTGCGGCCGACCGTGGGTTGAACCCGGTGGTGCGCCTGCATATCGGTCTGGAAGATGTGGCCGCGCTGATCGAGGATCTGCAAGGCGGCTTTGCACGTGCCGTTCTGTGACCGACAGGTTCTGTAATAAAAACGCCATTGCGCTGGGGATTAAATTCGGGACGGGCTATTTTGGTGCATCTCAATAACTAGAGTAGCCATGGATGAAATACCAACCCTTCAGCCGCACCTTAATTGCCACCGCCCTGGTGTTGACCGTCAGCGGCGTACAGGCCGCTTCCCAGGCCCCGGTGGCCGGTGAAAATGGCATGGTGGTGACCGCCCAGCATTTGGCCACGCATGTCGGCGTGGATGTACTCAAGGCCGGCGGCAACGCGGTGGATGCGGCGGTGGCGGTCGGCTATGCGCTGGCGGTGGTGTACCCGGCGGCGGGTAACCTGGGCGGCGGTGGGTTCATGACCGTGCAACTGGCGGATGGGCGCAAGACCTTCCTCGACTTCCGAGAAAAAGCCCCGTTGGCGGCCACCGCCGATATGTACCTGGACAAGGCCGGCAATGTGGTCGAAGGCTTGAGTGCCAAGGGACACCTGGCGGTCGGCGTGCCTGGCACCGTGTCCGGCATGGAGCTGGCCCTGAGCAAGTACGGCACCCTCAAGCGCGCCCAGGTGATTGCCCCGGCGATCAAGCTGGCGGAAAACGGCTTTGCCCTGGAGCAGGGCGATATCGACCTGCTGCACACCGCCACCGGCGAGTTCGAAAAAGACAAGGATATGCGCGGGATTTTCCTGCAAAACGGCCAGCCGCTGCAGGTCGGCCAGAAGCTGGTGCAGAAAGACCTGGCCAGGACCCTCAAGGAAATCTCCGCCAAGGGTAGCGACGGTTTCTATAAAGGGTGGGTCGCCAAGGCCCTGGTGGATTCCAGCCAGGCCGGCAAGGGCATCATCACCCAGGCCGACTTGGACAAGTACAAGACCCGCGAACTGGCACCCATCGAGTGCGACTACCGTGGCTACCACGTGGTCTCGGCACCGCCGCCAAGCTCGGGCGGCGTGGTGATCTGCCAGATCATGAACATCCTCGAAGGCTACCCGATGGCTGACCTCGGCTATCACTCGGCCCAGGGCCTGCACTACCAGATCGAAGCCATGCGCCACGCCTACGTGGACCGTAACAGCTACCTGGGCGATCCGGATTTCGTGAAGAACCCGATCGAGCATCTGCTGGACAAGAACTACGCGGCCAAGCTGCGAGACGCCATCGAGCCGCACAAGGCCGGGGATTCCCAGGCAATCAAGCCGGGTGTGTCGCCGCACGAAGGCAATAACACCACGCACTACTCGATCGTGGACAAGTGGGGCAACGCGGTCTCTGTCACGTACACCCTTAACGACTGGTTCGGTGCGGGCGTGATGGCGAGCAAGACCGGGGTGATCCTCAACGATGAAATGGACGACTTCACCGTCAAGGTCGGGGTGCCGAACATGTACGGCCTGGTGCAGGGGGAAGCCAACGCCATCGCACCGGGCAAGGCGCCGCTGTCGTCGATGAGTCCGACCATCGTGACCAAGGACGGCAAGGCCGTGATGGTCGTCGGTACGCCAGGTGGCAGCCGCATCATTACCGCGACCCTGCTGACCATCCTGAATGTCATCGACTACAAGATGAACATCCAGGAAGCCGTGGACGCGCCGCGTTTCCATCAGCAGTGGATGCCGGAAACCACCAACCTGGAGACCTTCGCGGTCAGCCCGGACACCCAGAAGATTCTGGAAAGCTGGGGCCACAAGTTTGCCGGGCCGCAGGACGCCAACCACTTGGCGGCGATCCTGGTGGGCGCGCCGTCCCTGGAGGGTAAGCCGGTGGGTAACAACCGCTTCTATGGCGCGAATGACCCGCGGCGTAATACCGGCCTGTCGCTGGGCTACTAACCACCCCTAAAACCAAACACCGCGTCCTGTCTGGCAGGCTGCGGTGTTTTTTATTGGGGCGGCTTCGCCACCCAGCGCGGGGCAAGCCCGCTCACCACAACAGCTGTTCTACCGCAGCAAACGCGGCGGTGCGGCGCTCCTCCCAACTCCCCCTGATGACCACCACCGCCTGTCGATGCGCCTGCATCCACGCCAGGCTGTCCTGGAAAAACGCCTGGCGGTCGGCCAGTTCCGGTTGGCAGCGCTGGCCGTCGGCGGTCCATTCCACATCATCCGGCGACAGCAGCAGGTGCAGGTCGTAATGCCGCGCCAGCAGTTCGTCGTCGAGCCATGCTGGGTAGTCGCCGAACAGGGTCTGGCTCCAGAGTCTGTTGGTCAGCAGGTGCGTGTCGAGGACCAGCAGGCGCGGCTGCCGGGCGCGGGCGGCATCTTCCCAGGCCAGTTGGCCGTGGGCGATGGCCGGGATATCCCCCAGGTGGGTGTCGCGCTGGTGCCGGTCGATGAAATACCGCACGTACTCACCGACCATCAGCCCACCGAAATGCGCGTGCAGCTCGGCAGCCAGCCAGCTTTTACCGCTGGACTCGGGACCGGCCAGGACCACCACCTTCATGCGCGTAACGCCGGGTCGGCGCGCCATTCACGCCAGCCTTGCACGGCGATCACGGTGAACAGGGCATAGAGCGCAGCGGTGAGGTACAAGCCTTTGTAGAGGAACAGCCCGACAAAAATCACGTCCACGGCAATCCACAGCGGCCAGCATTGCACGCGTTTCTGCGCCATCCACAGTTGCGCCACCAGGCTGAAACCGGTGAGGGCGGCGTCGAGCCAGGGCTGGGCGGCATCGGTCCAGTGCGCCATCGCAGCGCCCAGCAGCAGGCTGCCGACCGCACCGATGGTCATGCTGGTCATGATTGCCGGCCAACCCAGGCGGGTGATCTGGCGCCCTTGCCTGACCTCGCCGGCGCGGGTCCACTGCCACCAGCCGTAGACTTGCAGGGCGGCGTAGACCACTTGCAGCAGCATGTCGGAATAGAGCTTCACGTCATAGAACACCCAGGTGTACAACAACACCATCACCAGGCCGATGGGCCAGCACCAGGGGTTTTGCTTGACCGTCAGCCAGACAGCGATCACCCCCAGGGCGGCGGCGAACAGTTCAAGCCCGGACATGGCGGTTCCTTGGGAGAGTGGGAGAGGGCGGGGATTGTAACCAGAGGCCAGCAATCTTCAAAACACAGTAAGGCAAATGTGGGAGGGGGCTTGCCCCCGATAGCGGAGGGTCAGCTGCACATATGCAGACTGATGTATCGCCATCGGGGGCAAGCCCCCTCCCACATTTGGAGCAGTGTTAGACCTTGAACTGGCGCAAGAGGCCGTCGAGCTGCTCGCTCAGCCCGCGTAAATGCACGCTGGCCACGTTGGACTGCTCGGCCGCCATTGCGGTGCTGTGGGACAGGCTCGCAGCCTGGGTGACGTTCTGGTTGATGTCTTCCACCACATGGGCCTGTTGCAGGGTGGCGCTGGCAATCGAGGCATTCAAACCGTTGAGGTTGTGCAGCGCCTGGCCGATGGCAGTGAGGCTGGCACCCGCCTGGCCGGCTTGTTCGATGGTCAGTTGCGAGGCGCTGTGGCTGTCGCTGATCACCTTGACCGCGGCTTCCGAGTGACCTTGCAGGCGCTCGATCATCGCCTGGATCTCGGCGGTGGATTTTTGCGTGCGCTGGGCCAGCAGGCGGACTTCATCGGCCACCACGGCAAAACCACGGCCTTGTTCCCCGGCGCGTGCCGCTTCGATGGCGGCGTTGAGGGCCAGCAGGTTGGTCTGGTCGGCGATGGAGCGGATCACTTCCAACACACCACCGATCTGTGTGCTTTCGCTGGACAAGGTGCGGATCACTTCCACGGCCTGGCTGATGGTGGTGGAGAGCTGGTCGATCTGCTGCAGGCTGCCGTCGATATTGACCTGGCCTTGCTGGGCCTGGGCCTGGGCGTCGCGCATTTCGCTGGCGGCGTGTTCAGCGTTCTTGGCCACGTCCTGCACGCCGTAGGTGACCTCATTGATGGCGGTGGCCACCAGTTCCATCTGCTGGGACTGTTGCTGGCTGCGGTCATGGGCCTCGGTCGCGTTGTTGCCCAGTTCCGTGGAGGACTGCCCCAGGGCGTTGGCGCACACCTGCAACTGGCTGACGACCTGGCGCAGCTTGGCGGTGAAACTGTTGAAGTGCTGGGACAGTTGGGTGACTTCGTCGCGGCCGTGGGTATCGAGGCTGCGGGTCAGGTCGCTTTCGCCGCTGGCGATATTGCCCATGGCGTTCACCGCATCCTGCAAGGGGCGCACGATGCTGCGGGCAATCAGCGAGACCAGCAGGGCCATCACCAGCGCGATGCCCAGGCCGATTAACGAGGTTTTCCATACCTGGCCGCTGAACTCGGCCTGCACATCGTCGACGTACACGCCGGAGCCGATGATCCAGCCCCACGGCTCGAACAACTGGATATACGAGGTTTTCGCCACCGGTGCCTCCGCACCCGGCTTCGGCCAGCGGTAGTTGATGATGCCGGCACCCTTGGCCTTGGCCAGGATCACGAACTCGTTGAACACGGCAAACCCGTCGGGATCGCGGATGGCCGAGAGATTCTGGCCGTCCAGCTTGGGGTTGGCCGGGTGCATGATCATCACGGGGGTGAGGTCATTGATCCAGAAATAGTCGTCGTGGTCATAGCGCAAGCCGCGCACTGCGCTCAGGGCTTGTTTTTGCGCCGCTTCGCGGGTCATAACCCCGGTGGTTTCGAGGCTGTGATAAAACGTCAGGATCCCGCTGGCGGTCTGGACCACGTGCTGGGTCTGCTGGCGCTTGGCCTGGTACAGGTCGTCGTGGATCTGCTTGAGCATCAGCAAACCCAGGGCCATCAGCATCAGCACGGCGACGATCAGGATCATCCAGAGGCGTCGGCTGATCGACATATTGCGCAAACTGTTCATCGTCCTGTCACTCCGGGCTTTTTATAATTGTGGGCGTCGCATCGACTTTTACGCCTTGTCTGATAGGCTTTCGGCCTGAAATCGCAAAACCTGAGTACTGCCTGATTTTTCACAGAATTTTTGCAGGCCGGCATTGACCATGGTCAACACCGGGCACTTGAGTGCGCTCGTCAGTGAACCATTAAAAGATTGATAAGGCATGCCACCGCGCATGACCTTTGGGGGAAGCATGGATTTTTGGACCGCCATTCAGGCATTGATTCTTGGCGTCGTGGAGGGGCTTACCGAGTTCCTGCCGATCTCCAGCACCGGCCACCAGATTATCGTCGCCGATTTGCTCGACTTCGGCGGCGAACGCGCCATGGCGTTCAACATCATCATCCAGCTGGGTGCGATCCTCGCGGTGGTCTGGGAATTCCGGCGCAAGATCCTCGATGTGGTCACCGGCTTGCCGACCCAGCGCAATGCCCAGCGCTTCACGGTCAACCTGCTGATCGCGTTCCTGCCGGCCGTGGTGCTGGGGGTGATCTTTGCCGACCTGATTCACCATTACCTGTTCAACCCGATCACCGTGGCCGCCGCGTTGGTGATCGGCGGCATTGTCATGCTGTGGGCCGAACGCCGCGCGCATGAAGTGCACGCCGAAAGCGTCGATGACATCACCTGGAAAGACGCACTCAAGGTCGGTTTTGCCCAGTGCCTGGCGATGATCCCAGGTACGTCGCGCTCCGGCTCGACCATCATCGGCGGCCTGCTGTTCGGCCTGTCGCGCAAGACCGCCACCGAGTTTTCGTTCTTCCTGGCCATGCCGACCATGGTCGGTGCGGCGGTGTACTCGGGCTACAAATACCGCGATCTGTTCCAGCCGGCGGACCTGCCGGTGTTCGCCATCGGCTTCGTCACCTCGTTCATCTTCGCGATGATCGCGGTCAAGGGCCTGCTCAAGTTCATCGCCAGCCATAGCTACGCGGCGTTCGCCTGGTACCGCATTGCGTTCGGCCTGTTGATCCTGGCGACCTGGCAATTCGGCTGGATCGACTGGGCGGCGGCCAAGGCATGATGGTTCAGCATCCGCGCTTGAAAGCGGCGATCTTTGTGCTGCTGTGCGCGGCGCCGCTGGTGGGGTCGGTACTGGTGTGGCAACGCGGCGAAACCGTGATCCCGCTGGCGGCCTATGGGGTGGTCAGCGTGATCGCGTTTTTCCTGTATTGGAGCGACAAGCGCAAGTCTCGCACCGACAGTTGGCGCACTCCGGAAAACATTCTCCACGCCGTGGAACTGGCGGGCGGCTGGCCGGGGGCGCTGATTGCCCAGCAGGTGTTCCGGCACAAGACGCGCAAGGTGTCTTACCAGGTGCTGTTCTGGGTGATCGTGTTGCTGCACCAGGTGTTCTGGCTGGACCAGTTGTTCCTCGGCGGCACGCTACTGTCCGTTCTCTAGCAGCAACCCAACCTGCGTGCGCTTGGGCAGTTTGCTCACCACCAACTGGTGGGAGCGCTGCAACAGGCTACGCAGTTCCTCGGCGCCCAGCGGGTAGGGCGTGTTCATGATGATCCACTGCGCGCGTGCCAGGTACGGCGCCGGGTGGATGCCGGGACGGTCCACATGGCCGAGGAACAATTCCTTGTCGACCTTGAACGCCAGCGAGTCGCCGCGCAGATTCTGCAGGGCGAACATCTTGTTGCCGGCGATCGAGAACACCCGCACGCCGCCCCATTTGTAGTCTTCCCGCGCGCCGGGCAGGCTCAGGCAGAACGTCGCGACCTGTGCTTCGGTCATTTTCATAGCAGGCGGTCTCCGCAGCTTTTGAAGCCTTCTTCCAGGTAATCGATCCAGGCGCGAATCGCCGGCAGCACGCCACGGCGATGCGGGTAGACGGCCTGCAGCCAGCCGCCCGGCAACGACCACTCCGGCAGCAACTGTACGAGCCGGCCGCTGGCCAGTTCTTCTTCGCAGTACATCATCGGCAGCACGGTAAAGCCCAGGCCCATGATGGCGCTGGCCTTGCGTACGTTGAAGTCATCGACGCCCAGGCGCGCTTCCATCACCAGGTCGTGGGGGTTGCCTTCGGGATCGAGGATGCGTTGGTGCACCATGCGGTCAGCTTCCAGCGCGCCGAGTATCGGCAGTTGCTTGAGGTCGTCGAGGGTGTTGATGTGCCGACCGTGCAAAAAGTTCGGGCTGGCGACCAGGGCCGTCTGGGCGGGGCGCAGGCGCTTGGTGACCAGCAGCGGGTCTTCATCGCCCAGTTCGCGCACGCGCAGCGCCACATCGATGCCTTCGGCTACCAGGTCGACACGGCGGTTGACCAGGGTCATCTCCAGCTGCACCTGGGGGTGGGCAGCCAGGAAACCCGCGACCACATCCGGCATCATGTTTTGCGCCAGGCCCACCGGGCACGTCACCCTCAGCCGCCCGCGCGGTTCACTGGACATGCTGGCGACGGCCTCGTCGGCCATTTCCGCTTCCAGTAGCATCGCCTGGCAGTGGCGCAGGTAGCGCTCGCCGACGGCGGTCAGGGTCAGTTGCCGCGTGGTGCGTTGCAGCAGGCGCGCGCCGAGGCGCTCTTCCAGCTCGGCAATGCGCCGCGACAGCCGCGACTTGGGAATGCCCAACAGCCGTCCGGCCGCCGCGAAGCCGCCGGCTTCGACGACTTTGGCAAAATAGTAGAGGTCGTTGAGGTCTTGCATGGTCAGCCTATTGTCCTGTCAGTGGGACAAACTATCGCATTTCAGGCGTCTTATCGACTATTGGTTTCATGCGTAGCATCCCCTCCATCTGATCGCCACTGTCGATCCCACACTCGGAGATCCACCATGAAACTGTTGCACATCGATTCCAGCATCCTCGGCGACAACTCGGCTTCCCGGCAGCTCAGCGCTGGCGTGGTCAAGGCCTGGCAGGCGGCGGAGCCAGGTGTGGAAGTGACCTACCGTGACCTCGCCAGCGAAGGCATCAACCACTTTTCCGGCGCGACCCTGGGCGCCCTGGGCACCGCCGCCGAATTGCGTGACGCGGCACAACAGCACGAGGCCGACCTGAGTGCCAACAGCCTGGCCGAATTCCTCGCCGCCGACGCCGTGGTGATCGGTGCGCCGATGTACAACTTCACCATTCCAACCCAGTTGAAAGCCTGGATCGACCGCATCGCCGTTGCCGGTCAGACCTTCCGTTACACCGAAGCGGGCCCTGAAGGCCTGTGCGGTAACAAGAAAGTCATCATTGTATCCACCTCCGGCGGCATGCATGTCGGCCAGGCAACCGGTGTGGCTCACGAGGAATACCTCAAAGTGATGCTGGGCTTCCTCGGCATTACCGACATCGAATTCGTCCGCGCCCATGGCCTGGCCTACGGTGATGAAGTGCGCAGCAAATCCCTGAGCGACGCCAACGTGCTCATCAACGAACAATTGTTCGCCGCTGCGTAAGGCTTGTGTAAATTTCGCCTCTGCTCGGTTTCAATCCGAAGCCGGGCGCCTAAACTCTGTATTCTTGTCGCCTGAAACGACCGGAATACGGAGTTTTTTCGTTTACCCGTTGTCATTACTTTGGCCCAGGTTATGCACGCATGGGTTTATCACCCGATGCGAGTGCCTTGAACCATGGACTTTTCATATAGACATGCCGCGGGTGTTGAACGTGGTCACGCAGCAAAGGTGGACATCCTCATGATGCGTCTTTGTGCTGTTATGGTTCTTTCCCTGCTCGGCGGCCTGATTTCAGTGCACGCCGCGCCCGCGCCGCACCCCCATTGGAGTGTGGGCTTCCACCGCATGAGCTTTCTCGACCCGCTGGACCAGCAGCCGATGAAAGCCGTGGCCTTCTACCCATCGACCGACGCTGAACACAGCACGCAACTGGGTCCCTATCACGTCGCCGCCAGCGAAGATTCCAAGATCGCCATTGGCCGCTTCCCGATGTTGATGCTGTCCCATGGCAACACCGGTACGCCGCTGGCCCTGCATGACCTGGCCACCTCCCTGGCGCGCAAAGGCTTTGTAGTGGTCGCGGTGTTGCATCCCGGCGATAACTATAAGGACCACAGCCGCCTGGGCACGGTGAGTAACCTGTACGGCCGGCCGATCCAGATTTCCGAAGCGATCACCGCGACGCTGGCCGACCCGATGTTGTCGCCGTTCGTCAACGTCGATCAGGTGGGTGTTATCGGCTATTCGGCCGGTGGCGAAACCGCGTTGATCCTGGCGGGAGCCAAGCCGGACTTCGACCGCCTGCGCCGTTATTGCCAGGAACGCCCCGAAGATCGTGATGCCTGCACCACCAAGGGCGAACTGGTGGTGGACCGTGACGACCTGCAACCGCAATCCGACCCGCGCATTCATGCCTTGATGTTGATGGCGCCGTTGAGCCTGATGTTCGGCCGCCACACCCTGGCCGACGTGCATGTGCCGGTGCTGCTCTACAGCGGCGACGGCGACAAGCTGGTGGCGGTCGACAAGAACGCCGCCGCCCTGGCACGCAAACTGCCGGAACCACCGGACTTCAAGCTGCTGGCGGGGGCAGGGCACTTCGTGTTCATGGCACCGTGCGACAGCGACCAACTGGCCGCGATGCCGGCCATCTGCACCGATGCCGACGGCGTCGACCGTGAAGGTATCCACCGCGACCTGATCTCCGAGGCCGGGCGTTTTTTCAGCCACACCCTCGGCCAGGCTACCCGCGCCGGCTTGCAGACCGCCGATCAGTAAGCGCGGCGCTTGAGCAGCAAGGTCACGCCCAGCGCCGTGACCGATAACAGCGCTGCGCAGAAGAAAATCCAGCTGTAACCCAGGTTCAGCGCCACGGCGCCCATCAACGGCCCGGCAATCGCCAGGGCCAGGTCGAAAAACACCGCATAGGCACTCAGGCCCGCACCGCGACTACTGTTGGGCACCTGCTTGATGGCCTCCACGCCGAGCGCCGGGTACACCAGCGACAAGCCAAAGCCGGTCAGCCCTGCACCGATCAAGGCTACGCCGGTGGACGGTGCCAGCCACAGCAGCGTCAGGCCCAGGGTCTCGATGATCATGCAGGCAATCGCCGCCCTGAAGCCGCCAAACCGGCTGATCGCGGAGATGAACAGCAGCCGCGAGAGGATAAAACACACGCCAAACACCGTGAGGCAGTACGCCGCGCCGGCCCAGCCGCGATTGAGGTAATACAGGGTGATAAAGGTGGTTAGGGTGCCGTAGCCGATGGACGCCAGGCACAGGCTGGCACCAAAGGGTGCGATGCGCCCGAACACCGCCCAGAACGGCAGGCGCTCGCCGCGCACCACCGGCACCGAGGGTTTATTGCGGATCAGCACCAAGCCCAGCGCCGCCAATACTGACAGGGCGATACCCAGGCTGGTGTAGCCATATTCGGCGACCATCACCACCCCGAGCGGCGCGCCGATGGCGATGGCGCCGTAGGAGGCAATGCCATTCCACGAAATCGACCGCGCCGTGTGCTCCGCCCCGACCTGGCCCATGCACCAACTGATGGTGCCCACGCCGATCAGGCCCTGGGCCACGCCCAGCAACAGCCGGCCGAGGATCAGAATCCCCAGGCTCAGGCTGGGCAGGTTGTCCACCAGGGTGGCGAAGAACGTCAACACACCGCTGATCAGGATGCCCGCAAGCCCCAGCACAATCGCGCGCTTGGTGCCGACGTTGTCGGACATGCGCCCGGCCATGGGGCGGCTGAGCAGAGTTGCCAGGTACTGCGAGCCGATGGTAATCCCGGCCACCACCGCGCTGAAGCCCAGTTGCTCATGGACGTAGCCCGGGATTACCGCAATCGGCAGGCCGATGCAGATAAAGGCGATGAAGGTGTAGAACACGATGGAGACGATCTGCAGGGTGATCGACAGGGAGGAGGGGGCAGCGTTGGACATGAGCACTCGTTCGCGGGCGGGCGGTGAATGCATCATGGCAAGGGCTTGGGGGAAAAGGAAGCAGGCTAACTACTTTGGCTGAGAAACCGGCTTACTGTGGCGAGCGGGCTTGTTGTGGTGAGCAGACTTTTGTGGTGAGTGGGCTTGTTGGGGTGAGCAGACTTTTGTGGTGAGTGGGCTTGTTGTGGTGAGCGGGCTTGCCCCGCGCTGGGCTGCGCAGCAGCCCCAATAAAAAAACACCGCATTCTGCCAGGCAAAACGCGGTGTTCGTTTTCAGGGCCGCTGCGCAGCCCAGCGCGGGGCAAGCCCGCTCACCACAACAAGCCTGCTCACCACAAAAGCCCGCTCACCACAACGAGCCTGTTCCCCAGGGTTTCAGGTCGCTACGGTTAGAACACCACGCCCTGGCTGCGCAGGTAGTCGTCGTAGGTGCCGCTGAAGTCGATCACGCCGTTGGCGCTCAACTCGATGATGCGGGTGGCCAGGGACGATACGAACTCACGGTCGTGGCTGACGAAGATCAGCGTGCCCGGGTAGTTCTCCAGTGCCAGGTTCAGCGCCTCGATGGATTCCATGTCCAAGTGGTTGGTCGGTTCGTCCATGATCAGCACGTTCGGCTTCTGCAGGATCAGCTTGCCGAACAGCATGCGGCCTTGCTCACCACCGGAGATCACCTTTACGGACTTCTGGATTTCATCGTTGGAGAACAGCATGCGACCCAGGGTGCCACGGATCATTTGCTCGCCTTGGGTCCACTGGCCCATCCAGTCGAACAGTGTGACGTCGTCTTCGAAGTCGTGGGCGTGGTCCTGGGCGTAGTAGCCCAGTTCTGCGGCGTCGGTCCACTTGATGCTGCCGGCGTCCGGGGTCAGTTCGTTGACCAGGGTGCGCAGCAGGGTGGTCTTGCCAATACCGTTCGGGCCGATGATCGCCACGCGCTCGCCGGCTTCGATCTGGAAGCTGAAGTCCTTGAACAGCGGCTTGCCGTCGAAACCTTTGGCCATGCGCTCGACGATGACCGCCTGGCGATGCAGCTTCTTGTTCTGTTCGAAACGGATGAACGGGCTCACACGGCTCGAAGGCTTGACCTCGGCCAGTTGGATCTTGTCGATCGCCTTGGCGCGGGAAGTGGCCTGCTTGGCTTTCGAGGCGTTGGCCGAGAAGCGGCTGACGAAGGACTGCAGCTCGGAGATCTGCGCTTTCTTCTTGGCGTTGTCCGACAGCAGTTGCTCGCGGGACTGGGTCGCCACGGTCATGTACTCGTCGTAGTTGCCCGGGAACAGGCGCAGCTCGCCGTAGTCCAGGTCAGCCATGTGGGTGCACACGCTGTTCAGGAAGTGACGGTCGTGAGAGATGATGATCATCAGGCTGGAGCGCTGGGTCAGGATGTTTTCCAGCCAGCGGATGGTGTTGATGTCCAGGTGGTTGGTCGGTTCGTCGAGCAACAGCACTTCCGGGTCCGAGAACAGCGCCTGGGCCAGCAATACACGCAGTTTCCAGCCGGGGGAGACTTCGCTCATCGGGCCGAAATGCTGTTCCAGGGGAATACCCAGGCCCAGCAGCAGTTCACCGGCACGGGATTCGGCGGTGTAGCCGTCCATCTCGGCGAATTCGGTTTCCAGCTCGGCCACGGCCATGCCGTCGTCTTCGCTCATTTCCGGCAGCGAGTAGATACGGTCGCGCTCGGCCTTGACCTTCCACAGCTCCTCGTGGCCCATGATCACGGTGTCGAGCACGGTGAATTCTTCGTAGGCGAACTGGTCCTGGCGCAGCTTACCCAGGCGCACATTCGGCTCCAGCATGACCTGGCCGCCGGACGGATCGAGGTCGCCGCCGAGGATTTTCATGAAGGTCGACTTGCCGCAACCGTTGGCACCGATCAGACCATACCGGTTGCCGGCGCCGAACTTGACCGAGACGTTCTCAAAGAGCGGCTTGGCGCCGAACTGCATGGTGATGTTAGCTGTGGAGATCAATTACTTTACCTATCAATGGGTTGCGAGCGTGGCGGCAGGAGCCTTCAGGCATGCATCAACAGCGACATCAAGGCGCGAAACCCGGTCGCTGAGCAAAAAATGGGGGATGTGTGTTGGAATTTGGCGCGCATTGTCGCATATGTGAGGCGACAGTTGTATGGCGGCCGACGACGGATGTTAAGAGCCTTCAATGTCGCGTGGTGCAGGGCTTCTCCACACTGGCGGGTTGTTCAGGCTGGATAGCGGAACGTATGATCGCAACGAGCCCGCTATCTGGGCGCCGAGACTCAACCCGTGAAGGACATGCGCATGGAAAAGCACTTCGGTAATTCAGGCCTGTTCAAGGCTGCTTCGTATCACTGCAACGAACTCCTGGGCTGCGGCATCGCCCGCTGGGAGCTGAAAAATATTGCGCTGAATACGAAGGAGTTTTTGATATGTCCAAAGAACTACTCGGAGTTTCTGCTCTAGGGTTGATGGTGCTCGGCGAGTTTTGTGCAATCTACAGTGAGGTGGTCACCGCCAAGCTTGCCCAGACAGGAAGTGGTTCATGGGAAGGGTTCGTACTTCCCGTTGCGCTGATGTGTTTTGCAGGGCTTTGTCTGTTGGGTGCGTATTGGCTGGGGTACGTTGCTGTCGGTGACATCTGGATCGTCACCGTGGTCTCCGTCACCTCGTTGTTGCTGCTTGAGCCCTTGGTGGTCTGGTCGCTGTTTCATGAAGCACCAGGGCGAGGCGCGCTTATCGGGTTCGTCTTGGGAGCCTTGGGAATGCTGTCCACTGTACTGCTCTAACTTGCGCTTCTGGCCCAGCAATCAAACGCTGGGTCAGCTCACCGAAGGTGGGTGAGACTTTTTTTGGGCGCGAAATTTGGCGCCCGCTCCGATTTCGTCTGCACAGTTCCTGGCGTCGCTCATATCAGGCAGCAGAGGCGTGGGGCGCGAAGATGGGTTTGGCCAGCGTCTCCGGCATCGCCAGCCATAACAGCGCCAACGCGACGCCCGCCACCCCGGCCAGGGTGAGGAAGGCCGCATTGTAGCCGGCCTGCTGCACCACAAAACCGGCCAGGCTGCTGCTCAAGGCCGCGCCCAGCCCAAATACCGTGGACAGCGCCCCCAGGCTGACGTTGAAACGCCCGGTGCCCTGGGTCAGGTCCTTGACGATCACCGGGAACAGCGCACCGAAGATCCCTGCGCCGATACCGTCGAGCATCTGCACGGCCACCAGCCAGTAGGGATCGCTGGACAGGGTATAGAGCACGCCACGCAGCGGCAGGATCATGAAGCCGAACAGCAACAGCGGCTTGCGCCCCCACACGTCGGCCTTGCTGCCCACCAGCCAGGCCATCGGCACCATCACCAATTGTGCGGCGACGATACAGGCCGAGGTCAATGGCGTGGCCATCTGCAGGTTGATCTGCGAGAGCTTCTGGCTGACCAGTGGCAGCATCGCCGCATTGGCCAGGTGGAAGAGGGCGCAGCAGACGGCAAACAGCAATAACGGCCGGTTGGCCAGCAAGACCGCAATGCCGGACGGCTGCTCATGGTCGCTGTGGTGGGCAGGGTCGAAGCCCCGGGCTACCTCATGGTCGATCGCCTTGGCCGAGACGCAACTGACCGCCACGACACTGGCCACCGCCATAAAGGCCATCAGGTAGAACACCACCACGGGTCCGAACAGGTACGCCAGGCCACCGGCCAACAGCGCCGCCACAGCGTTGCCGGCATGGTTGAAGGTTTCGTTGCGCCCGGTGCGCCGGGTGAACGCACGTGGCCCGGTAATGCCCAGGGAAATCGCGGAGATCGCCGGCGCGAACACCGATGCGGCGATGGCACTGGCCGCCTGGGTCAAGGCAACCAGGCTGAATGAACTGACGAAGGGCAGCAGCAGGCAACTGCCGGTCACCAGCAGGGCGGCAACGGCAATCACCGCGCGTTTGCTGCGCGTGCGGTCGATCAGGGCACCCGCCGGGCCCTGGGTGATCAGCGCGGCGATACCTGCCAGGGTCATGACTACGCCGATACTGGCCGGATCCCACTTGTGCACCGCCAGCAAGTAGATGGCCAGGTATGGACCGAGGCCGTCGCGCACATCCGCCAGGAAAAAATTCAGGCTGTCCAGGGACAGGGTATTACGCAGGTCGGCGTGTGTGGCCATGATCAGGACTTCGCAGGGGGCGTTCAAAGGCTGAACACTCATTGCGCTAGTGACCTGCGCGCAGTTCATTTAGTTTCGCCTGCTGCTGGGGTTTTAATCTGCGGGCTTGTGGCTTATTTTCTTTGCCTCGCCGTATGACTTATCTGGAGACGCAATGGACATGCCCTCAGCTCAACAGGCGATTGCCTGCAACAAGGACGCCTGGGATCAATCCGCCGACCTGCATAAAACCACCGAGACCTGGAGCGCCCTGCTTAACGGGGTCCGCGACCCTGGGTTTTCGTGCCTGGACCCCACCCTTACCGGGCTGTTGCAAGACATCGGCGTTGCCGGCAAAGAGGTGGTGCAGGTGTGCTGCAATAACGGTCGCGAAAGCCTGTCACTGTTCGGCCTGGGTGCGTGCTCGGTGGTCGGTGTGGATCAATCCCGGGCGTTCCTGCAGCAGGCCCGTGAGCTTGCCGACGTTTCGCCCCACCACCCGGAATTCATCGAAAGCGATATCCACCAATTGCCATCCCGTTTGCACGAGCGCTTCGACATCGCCTTGGTGACCATTGGCGTGCTGGGCTGGATGCCGGATGTGGCGCTGTTCATGCGCCATGTCGCCAGGACCTTGAAACCCGGTGGCACGCTGGTGATGTATGAAACCCACCCGTTTCTGGAAATGTTCGACCCGCGCGCGCCAGACCCACTGTTGCCGGCCAGTTCGTACTTCCAGCGTGAGCCTTTTGTGCTGCAGGAGTCGATTGTCTATGAGGGGCAGGGCGAAGTGGCGGGGCCGACCTCCTATTGGTATGTGCACACCCTGGGGGATGTGGTGAACGCGGCGATTGCTGCGCAGTTGCAGATCGACCATCTGCAGGAATATGCCCACTCCAATCGCGAAGAACTTTACGACCAGTACGAGCACCAGCCTGCCCAGTTACCCCTGTGCTTCACGCTAGCCGCCACCAAGCGTCCAGCCTGAGCCGATTGGCGCCAGGCAAAAAAAGCCCGCGCACTGGCGGGCCAAGGGATTTACTGGAGTAGGTAGGCTTCACCCTATAGGGCCGAAAGTGAAGGCTTTGTGAAAATGCTGTCGCGCGTTCGGATGGCGCACAGCATCACGCGCGGCGCACGAAAGTGCGCATGATTTGGCCTGGGCCGGTACTGAAGACGATGGGCCTGGGCATACCTTCATCCGCCGCAATGAACGCAAATGAATCCCCCTCAAGGCGATAACTGGCGGGCAAGTGCTTGCCGGCGTCATCGCCCAGGGCGTCCACCCAGGTAATGCTTTTGGGAACCGTGCTGCTGTCCAGGAAAAACCGACCCGCCAACAACACTTCGCCACTGACGGTCTTCACTTCGAAACGATCGCCGCTGATAGTGGTTAAAGCGCCCGGAGCGCTGTGGGCATCGATGGGATTGAGTACGCCACTGTCTTCAAGTGAGGTTTGCTCCCAAACGCCTTGAAGGGTTTGACTATCCGGATCTGAAAGGGCTGACATACAAATTCCTTTTTGCTGAGGGGGTAATTGCCGGACGTTGCCGGCGGTGCTGCCTTTTACCATCTTTTGCCGTTCGATGATCGGTGGTTGCCGCGCCCCAAGGCCGGCCGTCGAGGGGCCTGCCTGGCACATTCACTAGACAGGTTTTCACAATTCTTGATTAACTTTTGGTTACAAACTGTGGCTAAATAACTGCCACGGACCACGTATCGGGACATTACTCAGCCGGTCGTGCCAATTGTGTGAATTGTGATTTCAGACGCTGCTATCCATCCTCAGCCGTTGTGGGCGCGCAGGAGCAGCCTGTTTTCTTCTGACATGTGACGAAATCCCTTGAAACTCATCATTGTTGTTCTTTACGTTGCCTCCATTGCGTATGTACACCTGCGTGGTCGGGTGCGGCATAAGCTGGGCCGCCAACTCAGTGATCATTCGACCTTCCTGGCACCGATCAACTGCTTCCTTTACCTGTTCTCCAAACTGCCCGGCCGCCCTTATTTATCACCCAGCGATTTTCCCGAACTGAGCCCGCTGCAAGAGCACTGGGAGGAGATTCGTCGGGAAGGCCAGGCTCTGATGCGTGCGGGCGAAATCAAACGCTCCGACCAATACAACGACGTAGGTTTCAACTCGTTCTTCAAGTCCGGCTGGAAGCGGTTCTACCTGAAATGGTATGGCGACAGCCACCCCTCGGCGATGAAGCTGTGCCCGCGTACCACCGAGCTGGTGCAGGGCATCGGCTCGATCAAGGCGGCAATGTTCGCCGAGTTGCCGCCGGGCTCCAAGCTGGTGCGCCACCGTGACCCGTATGCCGGTTCCTACCGTTACCACCTGGGCCTGGACACGCCGAATGATCCGGGCTGCTACATCAATGTGGACGGCGAAAGTTACTACTGGCGTGATGGCGAGCCGGTGATGTTTGACGAGACGTATATTCACTACGCTGAAAACACTACACAACAGAACCGCATCATCCTGTTCTGCGATATCGAGCGCCCGATGAAATACCGTTGGGCCGCCGCCTTCAACCGCTGGTTCAGCCGCACTGTGATGGCGGCCGCAGGCTCGCCCAATGACGCCGGCGACAAGACGGGTGGGCTCAACCGCGCGTTTACTCGCCTGTACAAGATCCGTCTGCGTGGCAAAGAACTGAAAAAGCGCAATCGCACGCGTTACTACCTGGAAAAGTGGGCGATCTTCGCTGCCCTGGCGGCTCTCTTCCTGCTGATCTGAAGCCGGTCCGGGCGCCACTCACTTCGGTGGCGTGGCGTCTAATTGATCCCACATCTTTCTGTTGATTTTTTGCCGATTGGCATAGCCCGCCCACGGGTCTTCCTTCAAACCTTGCAAACGCTCCAGCACATTGGCCACCGTCCATTGCTGGGCACTGCGCAAGCCTTTGAGCTCTTCACGACTTACCGGTACCGACACGGGCAGGCCCGGCCGTGCGCGTACCGAATAGGCAGCCACTGTGCTGGCGCCACGGGCATTGCGCAGGTAATCGATGAAGATCTTGCCTACGCGGTTTTTTGGCCCGGAGGTGGCGGTAAAACGCTCGGGCAACTGCCGGGCCATGAACTGGGCGATGGCTTTGGCAAAGGCTTTTACCGTGTCCCAGCCATCCCGCCGCGCCAACGGTATGACCAGGTGCAAGCCTTTGCCGCCGCTGGTCTTGACGAAGGCTTCCAACCCCAGTTCGTCGAGTACCGACAAGGTGAGCTGAGCGGCTTCCAGCATGGTTTTCCAGGGCAGCGCCGGGTCCGGGTCTAGGTCCAGCACAAACAGGTCCGGGGTTTCGATCTTGTCAGAAGTGGCGCCCCAGGTGTGAAACTCGATGCTGCCCATTTGCACGGCACCGGCCAGGGCGTGCGCGCTGTCGATTTCCATCAGGCGCGCATGGCCTGGGTCCAGTGCCGGGTCCAGTTGTTTGATGTGGGGAATGGCCAGGCGCTCTGCATGCTTCTGGAAAAACTGTTCGCCTTCGATGCCTTCAGGCGCCCTGAGCAGCGATACCGGGCGGTGCCGCAGGAACGGCAGAAGCCACTTGCTGATGCTGGCGTAGAACTGCGCCAATTGCTGTTTCTGCGTGCCGCTTTGCGGGTCGATGACGCGGTCGGGGTGAGTGACCTTCACCCCGCTGGCTCGCCCGGCCGCCGGTGCTTTCAGGGTTTTGGCCGTGCGGGGCTGCTCCCGGATGACCTGCGCGGCGGTTTTGTCCGTGCGCAAGCCCATGAACGCTGCCTGGCGTACCACACCCTCTCGGGTCCATTGGGCAAACTGCACCTCACCGACCAGCGTCGGCTCCACCCAATGCACGCCGCGCGCCTGGGTGCCGGTCAGCGGTTTTGCCAGGGGCGACGCCGCGCGTTCCAAAGGCTTGAGCCGGGCATGGATATTTTTCAGTGAGGCCTGGTCGAACCCGGTACCCACGCGCCCGGCATAGACCAGCGCGCCATCGGCATGGACGGCCAGCAACAGCGCACCAAATCCGCTGCGTGATCCCTGGGGGCGGGTGTAGCCGACGATCACGAACTCCTGGCGCAGGCGACATTTGAGCTTGATCCAATCGGTACTTCGACTGGAAACGTAGGGGCTGCCCTTACGCTTGCCGATCACGCCTTCCAACGCCAGCTCGCATGCGCTTTCGACGATATCGTGCTGGTTGGCGGCAAATGCTTCGGAAAAACGCAGCAGTTTGCTGCGGCTGCCGGACAAGGCGTCTTTGAGCGCGGCGCGTCGCTCCTCGAGTGGCGCCTGGCGTTGATCGCTGCCGTTTAAAAACGGCGCGTCGAACAGGTAGTAGACGATGTCCAGGCTGCGGCCGAGCTCAAAGGCATTTTGCAGTGCCTGGAAGTCCGGCAGGCCGTCGTCATTAAGGCTGACCATCTCGCCATCGAGCCAGCTGTCCTTGAGCTTCAGGGCCTGCAGGGCCTTGACCTGGCGTGGCAGGCGCTCGGTCCAGTCATGGCCATTGCGGGTAAACAGGCGTACCTCGCCGCCGCGGATGCGGGCGAGCATGCGGTAACCATCGAACTTGATCTCGTAGTGCCAGTCGCCTTCGGGCGCGCGGTCTACCAGGGTTGCCAGTTGCGGGGCGAATTGTTCGGGGAGGGCGGTTGCCCGCTTCTGTGGTTTGGCGCGAGGCTTGGCCTTGGGTTCACCGACCGAGGCGTCACTGAAGACGCTCTTTGGCTGGGCCTGGACAATATCGTATTCGGCGGCGGGGCGTGCCTGCTGGTCTTTTTCCTTGATCAGCAGCCACTGCTCCTTGTCGCCGCTGCCCTTGAGGCGCGTACGTACCAGCGCCCAGTCACCGGAGAGCTTTTCACCGACCAGGGTAAATTTGAGTTTGCCGGCGGCATAGGCCTTGTGCGGGTCGTCATGGGGTTGCCAGATGCCGCGGTCCCACACGATCACATCGCCGGCGCCGTACTGGCCGGCCGGGATGCTGCCCTCGAAACCGCCATAGCTCAGGGGATGATCTTCAACGTGCACGGCCAGGCGTTTCTGGCTCGGGTCCAGGCTCGGCCCCTTGGGCACTGCCCAGCTGAGCAGCACCCCGTCAAGCTCAAGACGGAAGTCATAGTGCAGGTTGCGCGCATCGTGCTTCTGGATCACGAAGCTCAGGGCCGATGCCTTGGGCTTACGACCCGGTGCGCGGCCTGATGGCTCGGCGGTGACCTCGAAATCGCGTTTACGGTTGTATTCGCTCAGGGGCTTGGCCATGTGGTTCTCCCGCATACGTCAGGCTCAAGAGGCCTTTTTGCCGGCTTTTTTCGCGGCCGGTTTTTTTGTCGCCGGCTTGCCCGCCAGGCTGCGCTTGAGCAGCTCGGTCAGGTCGATCACATCGGCGGACTTGCGTTCCTCGCTGCCTTCCTGGGATTCGACGTCTTCGATCTTGCCGGCCTTGGCTTTCTTCGCCACCAGCGCCATGATTTTTTCCTGGAAACTGTCGCGATAGTCCTCGGGCTGCCAGTCTGCGCTCATGTCTTCCACCAGGCGCCTGGCCATGTCCAGCTCGCCCTTGGCCAGGCTGGGTTTGGTCACCTCGCTGGGCAGTTCCAGCTCATCCAGGCTGCGCACTTCAGCCGGCCAGCGCAGCATCACCAGCACCAGCGCCGACTCCAGGGGCATCAGTGCCGCCAGGTGTTGCTTGGTGTGCAACACCACATTGGCCAGGGCCACCTTGCGGGTTTTCTTCAATGTTTCGCGCAGCAGTGCGTAGACTTTACCACCGCGTTTATCCGGGGCCAGGAAGTAGGGCGTGTCGATGTTCTGCAACGGAATCTGGTCGCTGGCGACAAACGCGATGATTTCGATGGTCTGGGTCGACTTGGGGTGGGCCGAGCGGATCTCGTCTTCGCTGAGTACCACATAGCGGCCTTTCTCAAACGCCACGCCCTTGACGATATTCTCCTTGGTGACCTCCTTGCCGGTGGCCTTGTTGATGCGCTTGTAGCCCACCGGGTCCATGCTGCGCTTGTCCAGCCAGTCGAAGTCCACGCCCTGGGCGGACGTGGCCGAGACCAGCGATACCGGAATATGAACCAGGCCGAAACTGATGGCGCCTTTCCAGATTGCCCGTGGCATGCGTGCGATTCCTTAAGAAGAAGCTGTGTTCGGGTGACTCGACGGCAGCGTGAAAAGTTTCCCCGGGCAGATGCGCGGACAGATCGTGTTACACCTGATGAGAAACTATTTAGTTACGAAAGCCGAACCCAGGGCGTAGCGTGGTATCGAAAGCACGTACTCCTCGCCCCAGAGAGGCTTTGTCATGAACAGCTGTGTGCGTCATCTCGCGGTGCTGGTGCTAGGCCTGGCACTTGGGCCAGTTGCCCTCGCGCAAAACCTGCCCGGCAGAAGCGATTCCAATAACGGCCCGATACACCGGGCCAATCCCAACAGCATGCAGGGCACTCAACCCAATACGCCGGCGGTGCGTGGTATTCAGACCGTGCCGACGCCGCGCACACCGACCCTGGAAAACGGTGGTATCGGCAATCGCTATCCGCAACGCGATGCGGCCCCCAGCCGTCCAGCCACCGACACCAAAGCCCCCACCTATGATGCCAACGGCAATCGCCGGTAAGGACGCTGTCTTATGTTGATACGCAAAACCCTGCTCGCCACCCTGTGCGCCACCACGCTGCTTGCGCGGACGGCCGTTTATGCCGCCGATGGGCAGCAGTTCCCCAGTGAACAAGGCAGCATCACCGCGACCCCGATCGTCAAAGGCCTCGATCACCCGTGGGCCGTGGCGTTTCTACCCGACCAGCAAGGGTTCCTGGTGACCGAGCGTCCGGGCCACCTGCGCTTTGTCAGTCCGGACGGCAAGCTGTCTGCGCCGTTGACCGGCGTGCCCGAGGTGTGGGCCAAGGGGCAGGGCGGTTTGCTCGATGTGGTGCTGTCGCCGGACTTCAAGCAGGACCGCATGGTCTACCTGACGTATGCCGAAGGCGGCGGCAAGGGCGGCACGGCCGGCACCGCTGTGGGTCGCGGGCGCCTGGCGCCGGACCTGAGTGGCTTGACCGATTTCAACGTGATCCTGCGCCAGGAGCCGAAACTCTCCACCGGCAACCACTTCGGTTCGCGCCTGGCCTTCGACCGCGATGGCTACCTGTTCGTGACCCTGGGGGAAAACAACGACCGCCCGACCGCCCAGGACCTGGACAAGCTGCAGGGCAAAGTCGTACGGATCTACCCGGATGGCCGCGTGCCCGATGACAACCCGTTTGTCGGTCAAGTCGGGGTACGTCCCGAGATCTGGTCCTACGGCCAGCGCAATCCGCAAGGGCTGGCGCTGAACCCATGGAGTGGCACGCTCTGGGAAAACGAACACGGGCCGCGCGGCGGTGATGAAATCAACATTATCGAGCGGGGCAAGAACTATGGCTGGCCGCTGGCGACTCACGGCATCAACTATTCGCTCACACCGATTCCCGAGGCCAAGGGCAAGACCGCAGAAGGCACCGTGGCGCCCCATCATGTGTGGGAGAAATCACCGGCCATCAGTGGCATGGCCTTCTACGACGCCGACCGGTTCAAGGCGTGGCAGCACAACGTGTTCATCGGTGCGCTGGCCAGTCAGGAACTGATTCGTCTGCAGTTCGATGGCGACAAGGTTATCCATGAGGAGCGCTTGCTGGGCGGCTTGAAGGCACGCATTCGCGATGTGCGGCAGGGGCCGGATGGCTTTCTGTATGTGCTGACGGATGAGGACGATGGCGTGCTGTATCGAGTGGGCCTCAATCAGGATTGAGCAATGAGCCGCAAGCTTGAAGTTTCAAGCTTGCGGCTTCAGTCAAAGCCCGAGTTCGGACAACCCCGGATGCTCATCCGGGCGCCGTCCCAGCGGCCAGTGGAACTTGCGTTCGCTCTCCTTGATCGGCAGGTCGTTGATGCAGGCAAAACGATTGGCCATCAGGCCATTCTCGTCGAACTCCCAGTTCTCATTGCCATAGGAGCGGAACCAGTTACCCGAGTCGTCGTGCCATTCGTAGGCATAGCGCACGGCGATGCGGTTGTCGGTAAAGGCCCATAGCTCCTTGATCAGCCGATAATCCAGCTCCCTGGCCCATTTGCGCGTGAGAAAGCCCTTGGCCTCTTCGCGGTTATGGGCGAATTCGGCACGGTTACGCCATTGCGTGTCCAGGGTGTAAGCCAGCGACACCCGGTGCGGGTCGCGGGAATTCCAGCCGTCTTCGGCCAGGCGCACTTTTTCAATCGCCGATTCACGGGTAAACGGCGGCAAGGGCGGACGTGTTTCTGCGGTAGATGACATCAGGCGGCTCCTCAAAACCATACAGCGTTATCGAAAGTTGCCAGGCGGGTGGGTTCACAGTCCCAATAACGTTCGCGCCATGCATTGCGCATTATCGGCAGCTGTTGAATCACCCATGACCAGGGCAACGGTAATGGCGCCATCGATCAGGATCAGCAGTTGCGCGGCCTGCCGTTCGGGGTCGGGGGTGCCATGTGCTTGGCACAGTTCGAGTGCGTACTCGAACAGTTTCTGTTTATGGGCCTTGGCCAGCAGGCGAACTGGGTCGTGCGGGTCGCCGGTTTCACCACTGGTGTTGATAAAGGCGCAGCCGCGAAAATCCGCCGAGCCGAACCAGGCCTTGAGCGCGTCGAACAGCGCGAGCAAGCGTGCGCCGCTGCCATCGACGCGCTCCACTTCGCCGCGCAGCCAGTGCATCCAGCGCTCGTCACGGCGCTGCAGGGCCGCGATCACCAACTCATCTTTATTGGCGAAGTAACGGTAAATGCTTTTTCGCGAGACGCCGGCGGTTTTCACCAGGAAGTCCATGCCGGTGGCGGCGATGCCGTGGCGATAGATCAACTTCTCGGTGACGTCGAGGATAATGTCGCGGGTTTCATTGGGGGTCATATCGTTCATGGCTGCTAAAGTAGAACGATCGTTCTTCTTAGTCAACAAGAATTTTACTCTCTGCCACTGCGAGACCTGAGCACCCCCATGGTGTAAGCTCGGGGCCTCTTCGGATTCGACCCATTGCGAGCCTTATGCCGTCGTTCTTCAAACGCTCCCTGTTGCCCAAACTGCGCGGTTTTCCCCTGACCCCCGACGCCATTGACGTGCTGTCCGGCGCTGACGCGTTCCGTCGCTGCCTGCTGGAGAACATTGCCCAGGCCACCCGCCGCATCTACATCGTCGCGTTGTACCTGCAGCAGGACGAGGCAGGGCAGGAGATCTACGACGCCCTGCACGCCGCCAAGGCCGCACGGCCGGAGTTGGACATCGTGGTGGTGGTCGACTGGCTGCGCGCCCAGCGCGGGCTGATCGGCGCCGGCAAGCAACCGGGCAACAGCGCCTGGTACCAGGCCATGACGCAGCACCATGCCAGTGAAGTGCCGGTGTACGGCGTACCCGTGCAAACCCGCGAGCTGTTCGGCGTGCTGCACCTCAAGGGCTTTGTGATCGATGACAGCGTGTTGTACAGCGGTGCCAGCCTGAACAACGTGTACCTGCACAAGTTCGATAAATACCGCTTCGACCGTTACCACCTGATCCACAGCCAGCCCCTGGCGGATTCCATGCAGCACTTGGTGGAGCACGGCCTGGTGGCCTCCAAGGCCGTGCACCGCCTCGACCTGCCGAACCCGCCGACCACCCGCAGCCTGCGCAACGACATCGGCGACCTGCGCAGCCGGCTCAAGCACGCGGCCTACGACACCACGGCAGGGCAGTTGCCCAACGGCCACCTGTCTGTCAGCCCGTTGCTCGGCGTGGGCAAGAACAACCCGTTGAACCGCGTGATCCTCGAACTGATCGCCAGCGCCCGGCACCAACTGACCATCTGTACGCCGTACTTCAACCTGCCGCTGCCGGTGACCCGGGAGATCAACCGCGCCCTGGCGCGTGGGGTAAAGGTCGACATCATCGTCGGCGACAAGACCGCCAACGATTTCTACATCCCGCCCAGCGAACCCTTCAAGGTGATCTCGGCACTGCCGTACCTGTATGAAATTAGCCTGCGCCGCTTTGCCAAGCGTCATCAACCGGTGATCGACAGCGGCCAGTTGAACCTGCACCTGTGGCGCGACGGCGACAACACCTACCACCTCAAGGGCCTGTGGGTCGATCAGCGCTACACCTTGCTCACCGGCAACAACCTCAACCCACGGGCGTTTCGTCTCGACCTGGAAAACGCCTTGCTCGTCGATGACCCCCAAGGCCAATGGCTGGAGCCGCGACGCACGGAGCTGGCGCAGATTTTCCAGCACACCACGCGGATCGAGCGTTATCAGGATTTGCAAACCCTGGTGGATTATCCCGAGGCCGTCGGCAAGTTTTTGCGCCGGGTCAGCCGTGTACGAATCGAGCGGTTGTTGTACCGAATTCTCTAGTAACGGGTGCGTTGCGGCAGGCTCGATGTGTTGAGACTTTGCCTCTGCAGCGCCTTGGGCGTGTGCTGTACGTTGTCTATTGACTGTTCTAAGGGACGAGAACTCTCGCCGTTCAATTGGCCAGGGGTTAATAGATATGTACACCACTCGATTCAGCAGTACTGTCCCGGCGCTCGGTGAGTTTCAGGCGCCCTCCCAGGCGGCGGTGTTGCACCCTGTCGCGGTCCCTGACAGCCGGTCCAAACGTGCTGTATCCGATACCGTAACGCCACGGCGCCATTTCCCCGGCGCCGCTGTCGCCGCTGCCGCGGATACCACGTTGCACAAACGGCTGGTTCAGTGGCTGACCACGGGCAGGCCGCCCGAAAGCCTTATCCCGCCCAACGCGTCCATCGCCCCCTTTCTCCAGCTATACAACGCCGCAATCACTGAACCGGCCGTGCAAGCCTGGTTTGAAGCCAAGGGGTTGAAGCTATCGACCGTGCGGGTATTTCGAGATTCGGTGGCAGGCATGGTGACGCGTGAGGGCAAGGATACCTTTGAGCGGTTTACATTAACGGATGGTTCGGGCTGGTGGGAGGTCAGTACCAAGATCCACGCCATCCAGCAGGTTCTTTCGCCCAATGACCTGGGGGTGCCAGTTGCTATGAGCCCGACCCAAAGTGCAGTGCCGCGTGACGTGGTGCTGGATTTCTACGGCGTAAGGCCGCCGCTCAATGAGCGGGCCGCGGCGGCATTGGGCACGCAACTCAAGCGCGAGGGATGGCCCGCGATTTCTTCCTCCTTGCGTGATCAGTGGGAGAAACAGTTCAAGCACCTGCTGCAACAGGACGATGACCAGGCAGTGCGCAGGCAATTGGTTGGCCAATTGCAGCCGATAATCGAGGGCAAGGAGGGCGGTGAATCACTCAAGCTGGATGATCATACGGTCTCCATTGCGAGGGGATCGACCCTGGATCAACTCAGCCAAGAGCCACGAAAGCAGTTCAATGCCTTTTTGGCGACGCCGACCTTCCAGGATTTCCTGGCGAACGTGGGGGATGCGGGAGAGGGCCGCGCATACCGGTTGTCCGAGGGGGCCCTGCAGATGCGCAACGCTGCCGGTCAATGGCAATCGCTGCAGTCGTATTTCGACGAGGAAATCCAGAAAACGCTGGCCACCGGCAGCGAAGAAGCACAACAGTCTGCTCGCCAGATGAACTCGCATCTCGATGATTTGCTGCGCATGAGTGGCAAGACCGGGAATGCCCTGTACAGCACTCGCACCTATGACGCGCAGCAGGCGTTAGCGTTTTATGCCCCTGATGCGCCACAGACCGTGAGTGACGTGCGTGCCACATTGAGTTGGTTCACTACGTCGTTCCCGCCGCCGCTGTCGGCAGGCGATTACGCAGTCATGCTGCCCTATGAACAGAGCGTGGGCGCCGCGTTGTCGGCCGATGATCGTGAGGTGTTGAAAGGCATGGCGCCAGCGGTGGTGGCATTGCTTGGACGCTTTACTGGCTCCAGTGTGGTCGAGCAACCGCCCCATGATCCTGATCGCCGTCTTGCCGACTTTTTCGATTCGCCACCCTGCATCGCCAAGGCCGACGAATTGGCCAGACGCCTGAAGCTTTACGCCGTAGCCGACGGTCAGCCCTTGAGTAAAGCCAAGCGCCATCAACTCCTGGCGGCGACGCTGAAGCTGAGTGTGAAAGCTCCAGTGCCTGGCCGGCCAGGCGTAGTGGCCGGGTATTGGCTTTACCAGCCAGGCAACCTGGGTCGCACACTCAAGGATGTGCGCCAGGACGTGGAAAAACACCTGGAAAGCCAGGGGGTCGATGCCACGCTTTCGTCCTTGTTCGCTCACCTGTTCTTGGCCCACTCCGCACCGGAGATGCTGATCAAGGCCGATCCTGATGTGCCGGCGGAGGCTGCGCAGGCCTTCAACCGTGACCCGCAAAGCATCAAGATCGGCTCCACCGGCTGGCTGGAAATGCGCCTGGGCTGCGCAATAGCCGATGCGCTGTCCGGCGCGGGCAGTTCGCGATTGATGAACCTTACGCAAATCACGGCGCTCTCGCGCCTTGACGCGGGTGGTGCAACACAAGAGGCGCTGCTCAAGACCCTGGCGACCAGGCCGTTGTTGGACTGGGCGGTCATGACCGGCATTTTCCCCATGACCCACGACAACCAATACTCTCCAGGGGATTATCAGGCTGCGACACAGGCCTTTACCGCGCGGGAGAAGCAGATCCGCGAGGCCTTCAGCACACTGACGAAAGAACCGCCGACTCAGCGCAGCTTGCTGATCGAGCGGCTGCTGTCGTTGTTCCCGGAAATGACCGCCGATGAACTGCGTGGATTCAGGCTTGAACTGGACACGGACGTGCCTTTTGAACCTCGCCAGCATGCGCATCTGGAATCCCGTCGGCCGTTGCTGACCGATGTCATTCTGACGGATCAGGTTCGCGATGACCCGTTGCTGGCCGTCGATCATTGGCTCAATGCCCGGATCAATGGGGAGCGACGCTACCGGTTCATCCATCCCAGGATTTCCCAGGCAACGTTCGAGGCGCGCATCCGGCAGGTGCCGGAGATCGCCCCATTGGTGGCGGCCGCGGTCGATCAGCACATTGCCGATACCCGCGTGGCTCAGGCTACTGCGCTGAAACTGATGATTGCCCAGTTGCCCGCGCAGGAACGTCTGGCGCTTGAGTCAGGCAACATAGAGTTTTTCACCGTACGCCAGGAAACCGGGGAAGCCCTGGAGGACGATCAGGGCCCCGACTCCAAGGTCGACGAACACTGTGGCAAGCATGGCCTGCTGCTGCGTTATGAAACGGGCGCGGTCGAGCCAAGGTTCGGTTACTACGAGGTGTTCCCGCGATCAATGCAGATGGTCAAGCGCACCGATTTGCCTTATCGATTGAAACTCGATGGTGCCGTCGAAGAAGGCCGCAAGCCCTACGGGCCCTTTGCTTATCTGCGCAGGCCGTTCCGGCTGGGGACTGAGCAAGCCTTCGATGTAGAGGCCTACCGTTCAGGTTCGCTGCCGCGTGCGGGTGCCAAATCGAAGGTGATTATCGAGAAAGTACCCACAGAACTGCCGCCGACGCCGCAGCTACGCCCTGGGGATAGGGCGATCCGGCGTGTGCCCGATACTTTTGTTTCAACCAAAACCGAGCAAATTGTCAGCGCTTTGCTGGCCCACAGCTTTGACGGCAAGCGTGCGACGTTGATTGAGTTTGCCAACCAGCCCCCGGGTTTACAGAGCCGACGCACCTATCCGTTTACCTCCGGCACTCAGCTGTTCAACGCCGAGAACGCCCGTATGATGCTGAGCCTGATCCCGTTTGTGGGTGCGATTTCAGATATTGCACACGGCAATGTGAAGGAGGGGCTCAAGGGCTTACTGATTGATTTCGCGTCGTTCGCCGCCACAGGCGGGCTGAGTGGGGCGAGCCGATTTTTGCGTGGCGTAAAAAAGCTGGTGCTGTTCAATGGCAAGTCATTCAGCCTGCCAGGGCTTAAAGGCACCGCGCCGTTGCTGCGTAGCCTGTTCAATCCTCTGGACGGTGCGATTGACGTGCTCAAATCCGGGCCGAAAACCGTCGATGCACTGCGCAAAATCATGAACGGTGAAGTCGCTCGCCTGGCGCCCGGCCTCTATATGCCGACCACGGCATTCGAGAAGTGTCGTTGGGCGGTGGGCGTACAAGGTTGCCTCTTCCCGGGAGGCATTCGATCGTTCAGGGCTGTGTCGGGCGCTCGAACGGGCAACGTGGGGGCTCTTGAAGTCCAGGCGATCCAGAAAAACGCCGGGTGGTATGTGATCAATCCCAGCTCAGGCGAGCCTGAGGGTGCACCTTTGAAGCATTTCAGGGTTCGGGACTGATGGGGGCCGTCCAGGCTCGCTGCGAGCCTGGACAGCCAAGGATCAGTTCAGACCCAGCTTGCCACGCAGGGTCGACAGGTCTTCGGCCAGGGTGTTGACCGGACCCACCAGTGCCTTGCGGTCGTTTTCCTTGACCTTGTCATAGGTCTCGAAGCCGCCGTCCTTGGTCTTGTACTTGGCCAGGATCTTGTCCACGCTGGCGAAGTTCTTGTCGACCTTGGCCAGGAAGGCCTTGTCCTGTTTCTCGATCTGGCCACGGAACAGGTCGACGATTTTCTTCGCGCCGTCGATGTTGCCCTGGAAGTCATACAGGTCGGTGTGGCTGTAGCGGTCTTCTTCACCGGAGATCTTGGTGGCGGCGACTTCTTCCAGCAACGCAGCGGCACCGCCGACGACTTTCTCCGGCGGGAAGGTCAGGCCGTCGACGCGCGTCTTGAGATCGTTGACGTCGGTGTTAAGCTTGGCGGTCAGGGCTTCCAGGCCTTTGGTGGTGTTCTGGGAGAACAGCGCGTATTCGATGCGGTGGAAACCGGTGAAGTCTTCGGCGGTCACGCCTTTTTCGTGGTCATCGACACGAGAGTCAATCGACGCATCCAGGTCGCTGAACAGCTCGGCGATCGGTTCGATGGACTCATAGTGCACGCGGGTCGGCGCGTAGAGCTTCTTGGCGGTGGCCAGGTCGCCTTGGTTGATGGCGTCGGTAAAGGCCTGGGTCTGAGTGACCAGCTCGCCGATTTCTTCGGTGACGTAGATCTTGTAGTCCGACACCGGGCCTACCAGGTCCAACGGCGCGGTAGCGGCAAACGCTGCCAGCGGTGAAAGGGTCATTAACAACGACAACGCGATAGTCGACTTCTTCATGGGACGTGTTCCGCTCTGGTTTGTTTTAGGTGTGGGCAGTGGTTTGAGGAGGCGTTGCAGCGAGCAGCGTGCGCCCGATGAAATCCTTGGGGCCCGTGACCCCCGGCAAGGTGAAGAAGTACCCGCCGCCGACCGGCTTGAGGTATTCCTCCAGGGGCTCGCCGTTGAGCCGGGTTTGCACGCTGATAAAGCCTTTCTCCAGGTCAGCCTGGTAGCAGATGAACAACAGCCCCATGTCCAGCTGACCGTTTTTATTGACGCCGTTGGAGTAGTTGAACGGCCGACGCAGGATCAGGTTGGCCTGGGTCTGCGGGGTGCGCGGGTTGGCCAAACGGATATGGGCATCGAGCTTGGTCAGCTTGCCTTCCGGGTCCTTGCTGTAGTCGGGCACCTGGGATTCTTTCTGGCCATCCATGGGCGCGCCGCTGGTCTTCACACGGCCGATGATGCTTTCCTGCTCCTGCAGGGGCGTGCGGTCCCAGCGTTCGACGAAGTTGCGGATGATGCGCACCGCCTGGTAGCTGCCATGGGCCGCCCAGCTCGGTTCGTCGCTGCCGGGTTGGACCCACACAATCTGGTCCATGGCCTTGTTGTCGTTGGAGTTGGGGTTGGCCGAGCCGTCGCGGAAACCCAGGAAGTTGCGCGCGCTTTGTGCCGGTTCGCCGGGTTTGGCCGGTGCCTGGGGCGGCACGCTGCCTTCCTGCTTCCAGCGCACCAGCAGCAGGTCGGGCAGGTTTTTCACGATGTCGCGCAGGGCGTGGATATTGGTGTCCGGGGTGTTGGAGCTGAATTGCAGGCTCAGGTCACCGTGGCACTGCGCCGGTTCCAGCGCATCGTTGGGGAAGCCCACCATGCGGATCAGGCGCTTGGGTTTGACGGCGGCCAGGCCGAAGCGCTCATCGAACAACGATGCGCCGACCGACACGGTGATGGTCAGGTTATCCGGCGTGACCACCGGGCCGAGGATGCCGGAATCGGTGGGCGGCAGCTTCGGGTCGACCTGGGGTACGGTGCCACCGGTCATCAGGAAACCGATGCGCTCGTTCAAGGTGCGGAACAGGCGCTCCAGGTCTTCGCGGTCACTGGCCAGGACGTCGAACGCCACGACCATGCCGCAGGCGGGGCGTGGGGTGACGATGCCGCTCTGGTGCTGGCCGAAAAAATCGTGGTGGTCCTGGGTCTTGTCGCTGCGCGGTGCGGTGGTGACTTGCTCGGCGGCGGCCGCCATGGCCGGACAGGTCAGGGTGCTGCCGGCAATGGCGGCACCGGTGGCAGCCATGCCCAGGAGGACACGGCGACGTTGGGCTGAAAACTGTTCTGAATCACTCATGTGTGCGGTCGTCTTCACTGCAGGCCGGAAAGGCCAAGGGCGGGGTCGATTCCATCGAGTGCGGCGGCCAGAGCCTTGGCCTTGTCGGCGATCTGCTTGCGCTGATCGGCGGTAACGCTGTCGTACGTGGCATAGCCCTTGTCGAGCTTGAAACCCTGGAGCTCGGCATCGAAGGCGGCGAGGGCGCTGTCGACTGTCGGCAGCAGGTCGGCGGCGGACTTGGTCAGCAGCGGACGCATCAGCTCGACCACCTTGTGCGCGGCCTCCAGGTTGGCGGCGAAACCATTCAGGTCGACATGGCTGTAGCGCTCTTCTTCACCGCTGATGGCGCGTACATCCGCCAGGCTGTTGAGGTTGCGCACCACGATGCTCACCAGTTGTTCCGGTGGCAGCGACTGCGCCAGCAACTGCTGTTTGAGGCGGGTGACATCGCTCACCAGGCGCTGCGCAATCGGCCCCAGGCCATCGAGGCTGCGTTGCTGGAACAGGCTGTATTCGAGGCGATGGAAGCCGCTGAAGGCCGGGTCTTGCTCGCGTTTTTCAAAGTAATCGGCACGTGCGTTGATGGCGTTGTCCAGCTCGGCCAGGCGTTGCGAGGCCGCGGCCAGACGTTGGTAAGCCTCACGGGCCGGCACATACAGCGCTTGTGCCTGAGCCAGGTCACCGGCGTTGATCGCCTGTTGCAGGGCGGTCACGGCCTTGACCAGGGCACTGCCCTGGCTGCTCAGGTACACACGAAACTCCGACAGCGGGCCGATAAACGCCACCATCGACGGCTTGGCCTTGGCCTGGGCGTCGGATTCTGCGGTTGGCGTCACATGCAGGGTGCCGCGCGGGTTGCTCAGCAGGCCGCAGGTAATTGCATAGTCGCCAGGCAGCAGGTTGGCGTTGATCACCTGGCTCAGGCCGGGGGCGATGTTTTCGCGCTCTTCGACCACCAGCACGCCGTCGAGGATTTCCCACTCCACCGCCCGGTCAGAGCGGTTGATGATGCGAAAGCTCGCACGGCCGGCCGGCACCGTCAGTGCATTGGGCTCGCAGGCATGGCCATGGATGGTCACGGCGATTTCATCGTGGTTGGTCTGGCGCTTGCTGGCCGCCAGTTGCGAGGCGTAATAGAACAGGCCACCGGCGGCGATCATCACGACCACCGAGCCGGCCACCGCCCAGCGCAGGGCGCGGGGGGGCGAAGCGGGTTGAGGCGTTGGGTTGGACAAGAGACGGTCCTTACTGGCTGGAAACGGAAGAAGGGCTGGCGGCAGGCTTGGCCGGTGCCGCGGGCAGGAAAAACATCACCAGCGCCACCACCAGATAAACCAGATAGGCGCCCAAGGTGCTGATGGTCGGCGCTTCCTGGTAGCCGAACATGCCGGCCAGCACTGAGCCCAGGGGGCTGTCCATCGGCAATGCGGCGCTGAAATCGAACAGCACGGTCTGCCAGTGGTTCCACACGCCCGCTTCATGCAGGGCTTGCACCGAATTGGCGAGGATGCCGGCGGCGACCACGAGGATGAACAGGCCGGTCCAGCGGAAAAATGCACCGAGGTTCAGGCGCATGCTGCCGGTGTAGATCAGGAAGCCGACGATGATCGCCAGGACCAGGCCGAGCAGGGCGCCAATCGGTGCGCCTGGGCCCTCGCTCTGTTGGAACACCGCCAGCAGGAAGAACACGGTTTCCAGGCCTTCACGAGCGACGGCGAAGAACACCATGAGGATCAATGCCGTGACCTGGTGTTTGGAACCGGTCAACGCCTGGTCAAGGGAGGCGTGCAACGAATGCTTGATGGAGCGCGCGACCTTGCGCATCCAAAACACCATGGAGCTGAGGATGCCCACGGCGACCAGGCCGACGATGCCCTCGAACAATTCCTGCTGCTTCTGCGGAAACTCGGCACTGACCAGTTCCAGGCCACCGCCCACCAGCAAGGCCAGGGCCGCGGCGAGGAACACGCCGATCCACACGGCGGGCATCCACTGACCGCGGCCGGTTTGTTGCAGGTAACTGGCGATGATGCCGACGATCAGCGCGGCCTCAATGCCTTCGCGCAGCATGATTAAAAAGGGAACAAGCATCGGGCACCGCAGCTTAAGTAGATAGGAGGCTAAGTTGTAACATAATGATACTCATTGCTAAACAGGAAAACTTGACGTTTGCTGAACAATGGCTGAACGGTGGTGGCGAATCGCAACCCACCTTATGATGCACGGCATCTCGAGAGCCGCCGGATTGCCCAACCTCCCATGTCGGAAAAAGACACCATCTCCATCCACCTCGTGCGCGAAGCCTTGTTGCAGAGCTGCGCACCGGGGCCGGCCACCGTCGAAGCCTTGAGCAAGGTCGGAATCGATCCGGCATTGCTGGAACAGCCCGTGGCCCGCGTTCCCGCCACCGCCTACGCCCGTTTGTGGCGTCTGCTGGCCAGGCGCATGGACGATGAGTTCTTCGGCATGGACCCGCGCAAGCTCAAGTCCGGTAGCCTGGAGTTCCTCTGTCGCGCCGCCATTGCACAACCCAGCCTGGCAGCGGGCCTGCACACCGGCCTGGGGTTCCTCTCGCTGATGCTGGAACACCTGCCGGCCCAGTTGGTGCGCCAACAGAGCCTGGCGGAAATCGTGTTGCTCGAACCCGAGCCGGCGCCCAAGCGCGCATTCACCTATTTCACCTATTGGATGATCGTGCACGGCGTCGCCTGCTGGCTGGCGGGCCGGCGCATCCCGATCCTGGCCATCGAACTGCGCTGCCCGCAGCCGGACTTTTGCGATGACTACCAGGTGATGTTTTCCGACAACCTGCGTTTTGATCGGCCACGCACCCGCATGATCTTCTCCGCCGACTGCCTGGACCTGCCGATCAAGCGCAGCCCGGAAGAACTCAAGCGCTTCCTCGCCCACGCGCCGGCCAACATCCTGGTCAAATACCGCAACCCCGACAGCCTGGCTACGCGCATCAAGCACGACCTGCGGCAAATGCCTCCCGACACCTGGCCTGAAACCGAGGGCCTTGCGGCCACGCTGTGTATCTCCGCTTCCACGCTGCGCCGCCGCCTGGCGGAAGAAGGGCAGAGCTATCAGGGACTCAAGGACAGCGTGCGCAAGGAGTTGGCGATTGTGTGGCTGGCCGAACCGCAGATCAGCTTTGCCGAGATCGCGGCGCGGTTGGGGTTTGCCGATACCAGTTCGTTTTATAAGGCGTTTCGCAAGTGGGTGGGGTCCAATCCTGGGCATTACCGCAGTTTGATTCTTAATGATCAAACGTAGGGTGTAAGAGCGTGTATTTGGGGGGATTCAAGCTTCTTGTTTTTTTAAATGGGTTTTTCGACCACCTAACAGCAATGTTGCGCTGACACCCAATAAACCAATAAAGCAAGAGGCTGCAACTATCATCAAACTTGGTGAGAACCCATACGCATCTAATAATCCACCGAAAATAGTATAGGAGACGCCGATAATGACTGAGTTGACCAGGTTTGCAACAGAGAGGCAGGATGCTCGGATGTGTGACTCAATATTGTCATGAATATAGGTTTCGTATGAGGTTTCATATATGGCAGGGAGCGACATGATTAGAAGGAAGCTCGCGACCGAAGTGGTTGTACCGATATTCAATGAAAGAATGAAAAGAAGAAAGGTGGTAATAAGTGTGGTAGAGAAAGCAATTATGCCGAGAGAAAAACGAGAACAAAAAAAGCCAGCAGCCATGAACATTAATGCCGATAGGGCTTCAACAGCAGCATAAATGCCAGCGATGATAGGTATCTCTAAACCCTGCATGGAAAAAAAGGGTTGGCCATAGATGAACAAGGGGATCGTTGAAAGCTCGAATAAAGCATATCCAATAAACAAAGGTATAAGAAATGCGCCTTTTTTAGACCGAAAAAAATTAATCAGCGAGGTGAGATGTCCCTCCGTTTTTTCATTACTTTTGTGAATTTTTTTATTCAAATTCAGTGAGAAGGCCGGGAGCTTCATTTCGGGAATGAATGTCACAACAACAGCTCCAATGAGCTTTGATAACGCAAAACAAATATAAACACTGTTCCAAGACCATGTGTCTTGTAATACGCCACCAAGCAGCATAGATAAGCCTAATGAAATCGCACCAATGGCACGGGCGCGTGAGAGTATTTTAGGATACTCTTCGGCGCGATGCTGGGCCAGTAAGTTATCATACAGTAATGCCCTGTCCGAACCGGAACCCATGGCAATGCTGGCGCCGAACAGACAAAATATTATGGCGAAAGGAATAAAGGAGGAAAATAGCAGAAATCCAATGCCGCTTATAAACAGCCCTAAAAAGCCGAGTATGAGAGAATATTTACGACCATATCGATCCGCGAGCAAACCGGATGGGATTTCTAACGCTACGGAAGAGAAGAATAAAAAAGATTGAAGAATGCCTATTTCTCCTTGTGTGATTCCAAGTTGCAGCAGATAAAGTACAAACAGGCTTCTTTGGACATCCATGTTCATAAAAATTGATAAGGAGTAATATAGGTTGTCGTGCTTGTCTTTGAGTGGGGTCAGGGTGCTCATTTTTATTTGAATGTCTGTCTTTCAAACTGAAGATATTTGAAGTTTAAGGTGCATGCATTTATTTTAGAAGACCTCATTTTCTGTATTGCAGAAGAAATGGCAGCTGCAATAAAAAGCATGTACTCCTGATTGCCAGGTGTAGCGCGGTATTAGGAAATTACCTACGAAGGACTTCTTGTTTCACTTACAGAAGTAACTTTCAATATTTTAGGACGCTACAAAAAAAGCCCCATGACCAAACGGACCACGGGGCTAAAAATTGGCTGGATGCGACCAACCAAAGGAGCTCTTTACGTTACTTCGCAGTCGCCACGACGGTGTCCGGCTTCCAGCCACCCCCCAGCGCCTTGTAGATCGCCACAATCCCGCGATACAGGTCCACTTCGGCCTGGGCCTGGGAGTCTTCGGCGGCCAGGCGTTCCCGTTGCGCGTCGAGCAGGACGAGGAAGTCCACGGTGCCTTCGCGGTAGCGGATTGCGGCGAGGTCGGCGGCGGCGCGGCTGGATTCGCTTTGGCGGATCAGCGAGACCAGGCGTTGCTGACGCTTGCCGTAATCGCTGAAGGCATTCTCGGACTCTTCCAGCGCCAGCAGCACTTGCTGCTCGTAGGTCGCCAGGGCGCCATCGGCTTCGGCGTCTGCACCCCGCAGGCGGGCGCGGACGCTGCCCAGGTCGAAGGCGGCCCAGGTGATGCTCGGGCCCAGGGCCCAGGCATTTGCGGCGGACGAACCGATCTGCGAACCGCGCCCGGCGGTGAAGCCGAGGAACCCGCTGAGGCTGACCCGTGGGAACAGGTCGGCCTTGGCCACGCCGATGCGCGCGGTGGCGGCGGCCAGTTTGCGTTCGGCGCTGAGGATGTCCGGGCGCCGTTGCAGCAGTTGCCCCGGGTCGCCGATCGGCAACGCCTTGGCAATCGCCGGCAGGTCTTTCGGGCTCAGGTCCACGGTCAGCTTGTCGGGACGCTGGCCGAGGAGGGTGGCGATGCGGTTACGCTCACGCACCTGTTCGGCCTGCAGTTGCGGCACGCTGGCTTCCACTGCGGCGAGGCGTGCGTCGGCGCGCTCCACGTCGAGTTGGTCACCCACACCGGCATCCCGCAGGCTGACGGTGATGGTGCGCGAGTCCTGCTGGTTCTTCAGGTTGTCGAGGGCGATGCGTTCACGCAGTTGCGCGCCGCGCAGTTGACCGTAGGCGTCTACCAGTTCGGCAATCAGGGTGACTTGCAGTTGGTACAGGTCGGCCTCGGCGGCTTGCTGGTCGGCGTCGGTGGCTTCCAGGTTGCGCTGGATGCGTCCGAACAGGTCCAGCTCCCAGGCCATGTCCAGGCCCAGGTCGTACCGCTCGGTCTTGACCCGGCTAGTCGTCTGGCCGGGGATCTGGCCCTTGCCCTGGTCGCTGCTGACGCGGCTGGTAATGGTCGGCATGGCGTCATTGCTGGCGTCATCGCGGATTGCACGGGCAGCACGCAGACGGGCAAACGCCACGCGCAGATCACGGTTACCTTGCAGCGATTGCGTGACCAGCTGGTTGAGGGTCGGGTCGTCGAACTGCTGCCACCAGATGCCTTCGAACTTGGCGTGGTCATACTGCTTGGCGTCCGCGGCGGCGGTGATGTTCGCCGCCTCCGGGGTCTGGGTCTGGTAGTCCGGGCCCACGGCACAGGCGCTCAGCGCCAGGACCAGCAAGCTCGGCAGGAATACTTTCACACTCATTGCTGTGTCTCCAGCTTCAAGGCCTTGGCCGCTTTGCGCGCTTCGCTGCGCTCCACATAGCGACGGATCAGTACGTAGAACACTGGTGTCAGCAACAGACCGAAGAAGGTCACCCCGATCATCCCGGAAAACACCGCCACGCCCATGGCATGACGCATCTCGGCACCGGCACCGCTGGACAACACCAGTGGCACCACACCCATGATGAAGGCGAACGAGGTCATCAGAATCGGCCGCAGACGCAGGCGGCAGGCTTCCAGTACCGCAGCGAGCGGGTCGAGGCCTTCCTGCTGTTTGTCCTTGGCGAACTCGACGATCAGAATCGCGTTCTTGCACGCCAGGCCCACCAGTACGATCAGGCCGATCTGGGTGAAGATGTTGTTGTCGCTACCCGAGATGATCACCCCGGTAATGGCCGACAGCAGCGTCATCGGGACGATCAGGATCACCGCCAGCGGCAGGCTCCAGCTTTCGTATTGGGCGGCCAGGACCAGGAACGCCAGCAGTACGCAGAGCGGGAACACGAACAGCGCGGTGTTGCCCGAGAGGATTTGCTGATAGGTCAGGTCGGTCCACTCGTAGGTCATGCCGTTGGGCAGTTCATCCTTCAACAGTTTTTCAATCGCCGCCTGGGCCTGGCCGGAGCTGTAGCCCGGTGCTGCGTTGCCGTTGATTTCAGCGGTGATAAAGCCGTTGTAGTGCATCACGCGGTCCGGCCCCGAGGTGTCGCTGACCTTGATGAAGGTCGCCAGCGGGATCATTTCGCCCTTGTTGTTGCGTACTTTCAGCTGGCCGATCTGGTCGGCGTCCTGGCGGAACTGTTGCTCAGCCTGCACGTTGACCTGGTAGGTACGCCCGAAACGGTTGAAGTCGTTGGCATACAACGAGCCCAGGTAGACCTGCAGGGTGTCGAAGATGTCGCTGATCGCCACGCCGTGGGTCTTGGCCTTTTCGCGGTCGATGGCGGCATCGACCTGGGGCACGTTGACCGTGTAGCTGGTGAACAGGCCGAACAACTCGGGCACGCCACGGCTCTTGGTGATGACGTTCTGCACTTCTTTGTACAGCTCGTCATAGCCCAGGTTGCCACGGTCCTCGATCTGCAGGCGGAACCCGCCGATGGTGCCCAGGCCCTGTACCGGCGGCGGTGGGAAGATCGCCATGTAGGCTTCTTCGATGTTGGCGTACTGGCCATTCAACGCCCCGGCAATCGCACCGGCGGACATGCTCGCGTCTTTACGCTCATCGAACGGTTTCAAGGTCACGAACACAATGCCGCTGTTCGGGCTGTTGGTGAACCCGTTGATCGACAGGCCGGGGAACGCAATCGCAGCTTCCACACCGGGCTGCTTCAGGGCGATCTCCGACATGCGCTTCATCACGTTTTCGGTGCGGTCCAGGCTCGCAGCGTCGGGCAGTTGGGCGAAGGCCACCAGGTATTGCTTGTCCTGGGCCGGTACGAAACCGGTCGGGGTGTGGGCAAACCCGAAGAAGGTCAGCACCATCAGGCCGGCGTACACGAACAGGGCAATGCCCGTGCCGCGAATCACCCGGCGTACGGTACCCACGTAGCCATGGCTGGACTTTTCGAAAAAGCGGTTGAAGGGACGGAACAGCCAGCCACCGAGGAGTTTGTCGAGGACCTTCGAGAAACGATCCTTCGGTGCATCGTGACCGCGCAGCAACACGGCGGCCAGGGCAGGGGACAGGGTCAGCGAGTTGAACGCCGAGATCACCGTCGAGATCGCAATGGTCAAGGCGAACTGTTTGTAGAACTGCCCGGTCAAGCCACTGATAAACGCCGCTGGGATGAACACCGCACACAGCACCAGCGCCGTGGCGATGATCGGGCCGGTCACTTCGCTCATGGCTTTTTCAGTCGCCGGGAACGGCTCCAGGCCCAGCTCGATATTACGTTCGACGTTCTCCACCACCACGATGGCGTCGTCCACCACGATGCCGATGGCCAGTACCAATCCGAACAGCGACAGCGCGTTGAGGGAGAAGCCGAACAGGTGCATCACCGCAAAGGTCCCGATCAACGAGACCGGCACCGCCACCAACGGAATGATCGAGGCGCGCCAGGTCTGCAGGAACAGGATCACCACCAGCACCACAAGGATCAGCGCTTCGAACAGGGTGTGCACCACCGCTTCGATGGAACCGCGCACAAAGATCGTCGGGTCATAGGCGATGCGGTAATCCATGCCGGCCGGGAAGCTCTTTTTCAGCTCGGCCATCTTGGCGCGCACATCGTTGGAGATGTCGATGGCATTGGAGCCGGGGCGCTGGAAAATCGGAATCGCGACGGCCGGCTGGTTATCGATCAGCGAGCGCAGCGCGTATTGGCTCGACCCCAACTCGACCCGGGCGATGTCCCTGAGGCGCGTGATTTCACCGTTGGCGCCGGCGCGGATCACAATGTTCTCGAACTCTTCCTCGGTGACCAGGCGACCCTGGGTGTTGACCGACAACTGGAAGCTGGTGTCCGACGGTGCAGGCTGGGCGCCCAGGGCACCGGCTGCCACCTGGCGGTTCTGCTCGCGGATCGCGGTGACCACATCGGTCGCAGTCAGGTTGCGCGAGGCGGTCTTGTTCGGATCCAGCCAGACACGCAGGGAGTAGTCGCCCATGCCGAACAACTGCACGTCGCCGACGCCGCCCAGGCGGGCCAGTTCATCCTTGATATTGAGGATCGCGTAGTTGGACAGGTACAGCATGTCGTAGCGCTGATCCGGGGAGGTCAAGTGCACCACCATGGTCAGGTCGGGGGAGGCCTTGTCCACGGTGATACCGATGCGGGTCACTTCCTCAGGCAGTTTTGGCTGAGTCCGTGTCACCCGGTTTTGCACCTGCACCTGCGCATTGTCCAGGTCGGTGCCCAGGGCGAAGGTGATGGTCAGGGTCAGCTTGCCGTCGGCCGTCGACTGCGAGGACATGTACAGCATGTTCTCGACGCCGGTGATGGCTTGCTCCAGCGGCGCGGCCACGGTTTCACCGATGACCTTGGGGTTGGCGCCCGGGAAGTTGGCGCGCACCACCACAGTCGGCGGCACCACCTCCGGGTATTCGCTGATCGGCAACTGGAACAGCGAGATCGCACCGGCGATCAGGATCAGCAGCGACAGCACCGCTGCGAAGATCGGCCGTGAAATGAAGAACTTGGAAAAATTCATCTTGAGTCGTATCCCTTAACCGCGTGGAGACGCAACGGCTGCGAGTTTGGGCGCGGTTTTTTCCGGCGCCACTTGCTCCAGGTTGCTGGCTTCAAGCGCTTGTCGTTGTTGGGCCAAGGCGGCGAGGGTTTCCTTGCTGGCCATCGGAATGGTTTCCGGGGCGACCGGCGAGCCGGGGCGCGCGCGTTGCAGGCCCTTGACGATAATGGTGTCGTCCTTGTTCAGGCCGCTGCGCACGATGCGCAGGCCTTCGATCTTCGGCCCCAGTTCCACCGCGCGATACGCCGGCTTGTCGCCTTCCATCACCAGCACGAACTTCTTGCCCAGGTCGGTGCCGACGGCCTCGTCGTTGATCAGCACGGCGGAGTAAGTGCCGCTGCCGACCAGCTTCAGGCGCGCATACAGGCCAGGGGTGTATTCGCCCTTGCTGTTATCGAACACGGCGCGCCCACGGATGGTGCCGGTGGCCGGGTTGACCTGGTTGTCGACGAAGTTCATCTGGCCCAGGTGCGGGTTGCCGGTCTCATTCGACAGGCCCAGGTACACCGGGGTGGTCGCACCACGGCGGCCTTGGCGAGCCAGTTCGGTGTACTTGAGGTACACACGTTCATCGGCGTCGAAGTAGGCGTAGACCTTGTCGGTGGAGACCACACTGGTCAGCGCGGTAACGTCGGCGGTCACCAGGTTGCCGGCGGTGATTTCGGCACGGCTGACGCGGCCGCTGATCGGCGAGGTCACGCGGGTGAAGCTCAGGTTCAGCTTGGCCAGGTCCAACTGCGCCTGGATCCCGGCGACGGCGGCGCGGGCTTCCTGGGCGGCGGTGGTGCGCGAGTCGGCCAGTTCGGCGGAGATCGCATTGCTCTGGCGCAGGCGTTCGCCGCGCTGGGCTTCGTTGTCGCTGCGGGTGGCGGCGGCTTTGGTTTGAGCCAGTTGGGCTTCCAGGCGGCGCACTTCGGCCTGGAACGGACGCGGGTCGATCTGGAACAGCAGGTCGCCTTTCTTGACCAAAGCGCCTTCGGTGAAAGCGACTTGGTCAATCTGGCCAGAGACCCGTGGACGAATCTGTACGGTTTCGGGCGCTTCCAGGCGACCGGTGAATTCATCCCACTCGTTGACCGGCTGCTCAAGCACCTTGGCCACGCTGACTTTTGCCGGTGGCATGGCGGCCGCTTGGTCCGGGGTCTTGCCGCACGCGCTCATCACCACCACGGCCAGGATCGCCAGGGGGAAGCGCAAATGTTTGAGTGACTGTTCCATGAGGTGCATCCGCCAATGTATTTGAGATGGGCGGATCATGCGCGGCGAGGCGGTATGTCACGAATCGAATGAAGCAAAGGTAACTATCATTCGGAATGATATAAGCGCGGGATTAGCCCTCTAGCATGGGGCTTTCGTTAGGGAGCTATCAATGGGCGTGATGACAAAAGACTGTTGTCGAAGGTGCAAGGAACCGTCTCGACGGTAGTTTGCGTGAAGCGACGACTGCCAGGAGGGTGAAAGAAACGCCCGGTTCAACTGAACCGGGCGCCGATTCATAGCGTGCGTCAGGCGGTACCGAACCCCACCTGCACCGTCAGCGCCCCCTGGTTATCCCCCAAGCCAATGCCATAACGCCCCTCCAGATCATCGTTGATACACAGCTGCAATTCCCCGGTCTGCCCCGCCGGAATCTCCGCCAGGTCACCCACCAGAAACGGTGTCCCGCTGCTGCTCACCCGGCCAATCAGCGCCCCCTCATTGGCGCCCGGCAAGGTGTAGCCCGCCTTGGCGATCAGCCCGGGGCTGCCGTTGCCATCGACCAGGCCGCCCACCGGGCTGGCCAGCCACTTGCCGCTGACATACCGCACCAGTCGCGGGCTCGGGCCGCTGATCTGCACGCCGGTGCCTTGCCATGGCTGGTTGGCCTGCACCTGTACCGTCGCGGCCTTGAGCTCGTTGCACAGGGTGTCGCCGGCCTGGATCGACAGCGCCGCGATGGTCAGGCTCGGGTTGGAGGTGCCGGTGGTGGGGAACACGCCATCACCCACCAGGAACAGGTTGTTGTGGTCCCAACTGCGTTGGCTCTTGTCCACCACCGAGGTCTTGGGGTCGTCCCCCATGCGGTAGGTGCCCATCAAATGCCCGGCCCCCTGGAACGAATAGGATTGCCCTTGGTAGATGAACACCCCGGGCGGGATGTCGGCAGTCAGTTCGGTAGCCCCAAGCAGTTCGGTGATGACATGGCTGGCCAGAATCCGCGCCTGTTTGAAGCCTTCCTTGGTGTAGTCGGACAGGTCGTAGTGGATTTCCGGGCGCGGGATGCCCAGGCGGTCCTTGTATTGGGCGGAGGGCACGATATAGCAGTTGGCGTTATTGGGATCTTCCTCCACTTGCTCCACCAGGAAACCTATCCGAAATTGCCGGGTAAGCAGGTTGTTCAGCTGTTGCACCAGCGCCGTGCCGAACAGCACCTGGGGCGCGCCCGTGCCGTTTGGCAGCGGGTTGGTGTGGCTGACGTTGGTGCCATCGATCAGGTCGGCGACGGTGGTGTAGGGGTCGCCGATCGGCCAGTTGAAGCCCTCGTTGCCGATTTCGATCCGCCAGGCCGCGCGCTGGCTGCGGAAGGCGCCGTCGCGCAGGCTTTCGATACCGGAGGTGGACACCGGGCCGCGATACGGGAACACCGTCTTGCCCTCGGGCATCAGGCCCCAGGCCAGGTAGATCGGGTGGTCCGCCAGGCTGCGCCCGACCTGGCCGCTGCTGTTGGCCACGCCGTTGGGCCAGGCGCCGCTGGTGGAGTTGAGCAGCAACTTGGGCGTCTCGATGGCATGGGCGGCGATCACATAACGTTGCCCCACGGCCACGCCGGTGCCGGTCGGTGGCCCATCGCCGAGTTGGTACTGGATGAACTCGATACCGCTGATGCTGTGGTCCGCCGCCACGGTGACCTTGCTCGCCACGGTCTTGTACAGCACCCGCACGTTGCCGGTGTTGAGTGCGTTGTTCATGGTCACCGTGGCATCGTACTTGGCCTGGATCGGGCAGATCGGCGTGCAGTTGGTGTTACCCGCGCACACCCGTCGCCCGGCATACGGCTGGGAGTTACGCCCGGCCGGCGTCGGGCTGACCACCAGGGGCAGGCCCTCGAACGACTGGCCCTGCACCGCGCTGACGAAGCTGCCATCGACCAGCGACAGCGGGATGCTGGTCATCGGGTATTCATAGTTGGCCGGGAAGGTAATGCCCAGGTACGCCTGGTCGGCCACGTTCGCGGCCACACCGATTTCCGCCTCCGCACGGCAATAGGCGCTTTGCAGGTCGTTGTAGCTGATCGGCCAGTCCACCCCCACGCCGTACAGGGATTTCATCCGGAAATCATTCGGCAACATACGCAGGCAGGTGGCGACCCAATGCCAGGTGGTGCCGCCGCCCACGCGCTCATAGGTACTGGTGAACGGCAGCGGGCCTTTTTGTACCAGGTAGCTGATGTCGGGGTTGTTCCAGCCGTTGATCAGGTCGGCGATGGTCGCGCGCGGTGCGTTCTGTTCGGCGGGGTTGCGCGCCGGGCTCAGGGTGCTCACCGGCGGGTAGGGTGATTCGGGGGTCTTCAACGTCGCGGTATAGAAACGCTCCAGGTACTGGTTACGATTGGGCGGAATCTCCGGCCCCGATTCCAGCACCAGCACCTGCACCCCGGCCAGGCCCAATTGATAGGCAATCAGGCTGCCCGCAAGGCCCGCACCGACAATCACCACATCTGCTTGTTCGCTACTCATGACGATGCTCCTGGCTGCGTGCTGGCGTTAACCCCGGTGAAGTCTTCCAGGCTGGGCGGCGGGCTGTTCCAGTAGCCGAAGAAGAACTCGCTGTAGCCCATGGGGTGGGCCTGGGCAATACTCCACGCCCAGCTCTGGGTGTAGGCCTCGTCACTCACCACGGTTTGCTCGTCGACCGGGAACGCGCCCTGGGTATACGGCTGGTACCACACGCCCAGCAGCCAGAGCTTCATGATCGCACGTGCCACCTGGGCGGTTTGCGTGGGGGCTGGCTGGCCGTTCTGCATCAGGATCGCGGTACCGATTTGCTGCGGTGTCGCCTGCTCGGCCGCCAGCGCGGCGTACTGAGCCAGCAGGGCGCTGAGCACGCTTTGCCCGACACGCGGGCCGATGAAGTTGAGAAAGGTGCTGGGCAGGCCGATGGGGTCCACCGAGGGCGCCAGCAGTTCCTGGTCGATGCCGGTGAGCACCACGCTCAGGCCAGTGAAATTGTCCAGGTCGGTACTCATGGCTGACTCCTTGTCGCACCGGTGGATTGGGCGCGCTCGAGCAGGTAGGTGAAGTCCGCGAAGCTGGTGCGCGGCGACTGGGTCACGTGGGTGGCGGCATTGCCGTGACAGGCGATGCAACTGGACGACGCCTGGGGCACGGTGCCCTGGATATAGGTCTCCAGCGTGGCATTGGCGAGGAACGACGGCGCCGGGTTGCCCAGCGGCCGGGTTGCGGAGATCTGGCACGGCGGCTGGCCGCTGAGCGTCGGCCACTGGGTGCTGATCAACTGGTAGTTGGCCCATACGCTGTTGGGATTCACCGTGCGCAGCAGGGTCTGGTAGGTGGTGTTGAGGGCCTTGGCTTCATCCGTCAACGGTATCTCGCGCACGATCTGCGAGGGCGTGGCCTTCACCGCCGGGTTCCATGGCCGGGGCGGCGGCTGGTTGACCGCGGCCTGGCTGCTGGCGTTATAGAACAGGTACGGACCTTTGCGCTCGGCGGGCGGCGTGGTCTTTTCCGGCACATTGTCGACGTGCTCGAAGGTCGACCACACCCACTGCGGCGCGCTGGTGGTCTTGTGCACGATATGCAGGCCCACCAGCCCGACCGGCTCGGCCACGCAGGACTCGGCCACCACCGGCCCCTTGCTCGGGTCGCTGTTGCCCGGCGTATACACCAGGGCATCGACACTGTGGAAGCTGGCGGGATTGTCGTTGCCGTCCAACACCTTCCACGAGGCCTTGACCATCAGCGAACCCACCTCACTGGTGCTCGGGTTACCGCAACTGAACGCCACCGCATTGGTCGGGCTGGCGGCAAAAAACACCTGTTGGCCCTGGATGCTGTAGAGGCCGTTGTTGACGATGCCGTCGAACATGGCTTGGTTGACCACGATTTCATTGCGCGTGTACACGCCGCTCTGGTCCACCAGGGGGCCGCTTTCAAACGGCTGGATAAACTCGTCGAGCACATCCGGAACCTTGCCCATCTGTTGCAGCAAGCGCCCGGAACCCTTGCCTTCACAGGCTTTCGGCACGCTGGCGGGCGCATGAAAAGGCAGCGGCTTCTGCCCTTGGGCCAGGAATATCTGATAGCTCTCCTTATAGCTTTCCCACACAGTGGCCGCGTCCTGCTGGCCGATCTGCACACCGCTGTTGGGTTGACCCGTGTCCAGCGCCGGCCAGTTCAGCGCGATGAACGTCTGCCACGACATTTCATCGAAGTTGGCTTGCAGGCTGTCGAGAGAGAAGGGCGGGGTCGCCGTGACATCGAAGGGTATTTGTGTAGACAACGTGGGGGCCGCGACGACCAGGGGGCTCAGCAACGCGCCAAACAGCGCACAGCCGAACCCGGGCCGGGGGCGATGGGTTTCCATTCTCATCGGTATCTCCTAGGCATCAGGCGCCGGGAGACAGTGGGTCCGTCATGGACTCTTCAATGCGCCTCCTGGCACGGGCTAGAGCGTAGATAAGGTTGGCGGCGCAGGTGTATGGGCGGCTAGATTTGTTCGTAATAAAAACAATCGCCAAGAGGCGGTTCAGGCGCGCCCTGTTCGAATGTAAGTGCGAAACACATGGTCCCACAGCGGCGAAGACACCCCGAAGTTCTTCTCGATGCCTTTGCGATGGTGCAGGTCGTGATTGGCCACCAATCCCGGAATAAAGGCGTAGGCCCAATGCTGCGGGCGGTGCATCACGTAGTGCAGCGAGATGTAGACGAAATAGCCCGTCACCGCGCCGATAAACGCCGAGGTGAGGCCGGTGGACCACGCGAGCAGCAACAGCACGGCGAAGGTCGAACTGGTTTTCCAGCTGGACACGCCGATGTAGGCCAGCACGTCGAGATGGTGGGTCCAATGCTCGCGGCGATACAGCGAGTGGAACAGGAAACGGTGCGCCGAATATTCCACCAGCGTCCAGACCAGCAGGCCCGACAGTGCCAGCCAGGGCTCAAAGGGCGCCAGATAGAGGGCAGCTACCACAAACAGCGGAACGGTGAAGAAATCGAGGTAATAAGCAACCGATGACATCAGCCATTTATTGGAAGCAGCCATGCGCGGAATATCCCTGTAGTGCGAAATGGACGGGCGCGGGATTGTCCGGTGTCGGGCCGCCGTATACAACTGCCCGGCGCTGGCTACGTGGTGGATTTGTGAGCCAATCGCCCTAGCCGCGTCGAATAGCCGTTGAACCGCTACGTTGCAACAACTCAATCCGGTCCGCCGGCACCAGCGTACGCAAGGTTTTGTACAGCACCCGGGTTTCCAGCAGGTTCCAAACCCGCAGCATGGTTTCCAGCGCGTCCAGGGGTTTGCTGATGAAGTCCCGGGCGCCCAGGGCCAGGGCACGCAGGCGCGTGTCGCGGGTGGCGTCGGCGGTGAGCACCAGGATCGGCAGGTATTCGCCTTGGGGAATGCGCCGGTTGAGCTGTTCCAGCACGGCAAAGCCGTCGAACTCCGGCATGTGCAGATCGAGGATCACCAGGTCCGGCTCGAAGCTGTTGAACAACTCCAGGGTGCGCAGCGGCTGGGTGCTGCTCAGCACGTTGGTCAGCCCTTCGCGCGCCAGCAGTTGCTCCACCAGGTCGAGGTTCGGGCGTTGGTCGTCGATGATCAGGATACGCAGGTCGAGGTTCACGCGGGCTCCGGAAAAGCTTGGTCGAGGTGGGCGAGAAACGCCGGCACGTTGATCGGTTTGTTCAATACCGCGGTGGCGCCTGCCTCCTGCAAGGCCTGGCGGGTAAGGTCGCTGGCGTCGGCGGTGATCATCAGCACCGGTGTGTCGCGGGTGATCGGTGACTGACGCAGGCGTTGCAGCACCTTCAAGCCATTGATGTCCGGCAGCGACACATCCAGCAGAATCAGCTGTGGCGCATGCTGCGCGGCGAGGTCCAGGCCCAGTTGACCTTGCATGCTCGACAGCAGGCGTATGCCGGGCCGACGTTGCAGCAGGGTTTCGATCAGCGCCAGGCTGGAGAGGTTGTCTTCGATGCACAACACCTTGCCCTCGAAGGTGCTGACGACGGGAGCAGGGCGCTTCAATTCGGTGTCGATGCCGGGCGTGGCGATGCTCTGGGCGTGGGCCACGCGCACGAAGGGCAGTTCCAGGGTAAAGCGCGAGCCGACGCCGGGTTGGCTCTGTACCTTGAGTCGGCCATCCATGTTTTCCAGCAGGCTTTTACTCAGTGCCAGGCCCAGGCCGCTGCCTTCCACATTCGGGTCGGCCCCCAGGCGTTCGAAAGGCTTGAACAGTTGCCCCATATGATCGGCTGCGATGCCGTTGCCGGTATCGCACACGGCCACGCTGACTCGTTGTCCACGGATATCGACCTCAAGGCTCACCTGACCATCGCGCCGGTTGTATTTGATCGCATTGGACAGCAGGTTCAGCAGCACCTGGGTCAGGCGCTGGCGGTCGGCAACGATGCCCGTATCCGCCGCCAGTGCCGGCAGCGGCCGCAACTGCACGCCCGCGTCGGCGGCCATGGGCGATACCAGCGTCAGCGCCTCTTGCAAGGCGCCCGCCAGCGGGATCGGCACGATATTCAACGCCAGGCTTCCGGCCTCGATCTTGGCGATGTCCAACACCTCGTTGATCAGGGTGAGCAGGTGCTGGCCGGCGCGCAGGATATGCCCGACGTCGGCCTTTTGCGCCTTGGGTGCGTCCATGTCCAGCAGTTGTGCAAAGCCCAGGATCGAGTTGAGCGGGGTCCGTAGTTCGTGGCTCATGCGCGACAGGAATTGGCTTTTGGCGCGGCTGGCGCGTTCGGCTTCCTCGCGGGCGGTGCGCAGGGCGATCTCCGCAGCGCGGCGGTCGGTGATGTCGCGGGTGATCTTGGAAAAACCGCGCAGGGCGCCGGTGCCGTCGTACTGCGCCGTGATCACCACGCTGGCCCAGAACCGCGTGCCGTCCTTGCGGCAGCGCCAGCCTTCTTCGGTGTAATCGCCGTTGCGGGTGGCCTCGCGCAACGCCATGTCCGGGTGCTGCGGGCATTCCTGGGGCAGGTAGAACAGCGAGAAATGCTGGCCGATGATCTCCTGTTCGGTATAGCCCTTGATCCGCTCGGCGCCGTTGTTCCAGCTGGTGACATGGCCCGCTGTGTCGAGGGCGAAGATCCCGTAGTCCTTGACCCCATCGATGATCAGCCGCAAGCGTTCTTCGTTGTCGCGCAAGGCGCGTTCGCGTTCGGCCAGCAATAACCCGGCCTCCACCAGGCTGGTGCCCAACTGGCCGATTTCGTCTTTTTCCGGTGGTTGTGGAAGCAGCGGCGAGCCCAGGGCCAGGCGCTGGGCATTGCGCTGCACATTCTGCACCCGGGCGACGATGCCCTTGGACAGAAACAGCACCGCGACAATCGCCCCGAACAACCCGCAGATCGCCGCCAGCCAGGTCGACAGCAACAAGCGTTGGCGGGTCTCGGACGCAGCGGCGCTGCGCTCGGCCAGCAACGACGCCTCAAGGGTGAGCATGGTGCTGATGTGTTGGCGCAGGGCGTCGAGGATGTGCTTGTTGCTGATCAGGATGGCACTGATGGACTCCGGTGTGGCGTCGCTGTCCTTGAGCATGTCCTCCAGCCCGTCGACCTTGCCGTCGATCAGCGGCTTGATCGCGCTGAGCTGCTCGCGCACCCGTGGATCGCGCACGTTGCGGTCCAGTCGGCGCAGGGCCGACTCGATCTGGGGCTTGGCGTTCAGGTAGCTGGGCAGGAAGTCTTCGCGGCGGGTGAGCAGGTAACCGCGCACACTGGCGGCGGCTTCCGCGAGCAGGGTATGCACGGCCTGGATATCGCTTTGCACGCGTAAAACCCGGCGCACATCCTCTTCGGCCCGGGCGGTCTGGCGTTCCGTGGTGTAGATCAGCACCAGGGACAGCAACAGCACCACCAGTGGCAATGAAATCACCACCAGCGCCTTGCCGCGCAGCGGCAGGTCGGCCCAACGCTTTCTCATTTGGGCCGCCTCATGTGGGTGTCACCAGGCCCAAGGCGATGCCCCGCACGGCGGCCTGGGTACGGTCAGCCGCGCCGAGCTTGCCGATCACCCGCTCGACATGGGCCTTGGCCGTGCCGGTGGTAATGCCCAGGTGTTCGCCGATGGCGCGGTTGCTCATGCCGTTGGCGACCAGGCCGAGGACCTGGCGTTCCCGTGGGGTGAGCGGTTCGCCGGGGGCGGCACCGCTGGCCTGGCGTTCGGTCATGCGCCGCAACAGCCGGGCGCTGACCGCCGTGTTGAGCGCCTCGCCACCGGCGGCCACGTGTTGCAGCGCCTGGATCACCTCGGCGCGGCTGGCGTCTTTGAGCAAGTAGCCCACCGCACCGGCATTCATGGCCGCCTCCAGGTACTCGGGGCTGTCGTCCATGGTGAACATCACCACCTTCACCGCCGGCAGGCGTTGTTGCAGCAAGCGTGCTGCGCCCAAGCCATTGAGCCCGGGCATGCGAATGTCGAGGATGACGATATCCGGCAGCAGTTGCTCACACAGCTCCACCGCTTGCAGGCCATCGCTGGCCTGGCCGACCACCTCGAACTGCGGATGGCCGGCCAGCAGGGAGACAAAGCCGGTGCGCGTGACTTCATGGTCGTCCGCCAGCACCAGGCGCAGGACGTGGGTCATTGCGGGACTCCAATCAACTGCGCAGGCATGCGCGCGTGCAGCCGGGTACCGCCGTCGACGGAGCTGACGCAGGTGAAGCTGCCGCCCAGCAGGCTGGCGCGCTCCTGCATGGTGGCGAGGCCCAGATGCTGGGCGTCATCCGCTGATGGCTCTGCCTTGAAGCCTCGGCCATTGTCGTCCAGCCGCAGGGACGCCTCGTCGTCGTGCAGCGCCAGGGCCAGTTGCACCTGGCTTGCGCGCGCATGCTTGAGCACATTGTTGATGGCTTCCTGGCCGATCCGGAACAAGGCGATTTCCACCTGGCTGGGTAAGCGCGCCTCACAGTGCGCCTGCCACACCACGTTGATGCCGGCGTCACGCAGGCGGTCGGCCTCCTTATCGAGGGCTTTGAACAAGCCGAAATCATCCAGCACCGTGGGACGCAGGCCCGCAATCAGTTGCCGGCCCTCGCCAACCGAGTGTTGGGCCAGGGTAAGAATCGCCTCCAGGTCGGCGGCCAATGCCTCCGGCAGCGGCGGACAGCGCCCGGCAAAGCCTTGCAGCCGCTGGTGCAGGCCCGCCAGGGTTTGCGCCAGGCCATCGTGGAGGTCGTAGGCGACGCGCTTGCGTTCGTCTTCTTGGGCGCGGAGCAAGCGGTTGACCAGGTCGGACAGGGTTTTGTCGCGCAGCTTGAGGGTGCTCAGCAGCCGGTCGTTTTCCAGGTGGGCGGCCAGCAACGTGGCGAGCAGTTGCAGGGATTCGCTGTCTTCGTGCTCCGGCGCCCGCAGGCTGACGCTATTGCCCAGCACCAGTACACCAAAGGCATTGCCGTCACCGGCGCGCAACGGCACTTGCAAGACGCTGGGCACCTCCTCGGATGGCCGCTCCTGCCAACACGCCGTGCGCAGGCTGCGGTCGGCGAGGGCGGCCAGGCCGCCCAAGCGCGACGGGTTGCCATGGCGGGCGCTGGTATAGGCGATGCCCTCTGCGTCCCACTCCTGCAGCAGCCCGTGGTCCATGGCCAGAAACGCGCAGGCCCGCGCGAGCACGCGTTCGCGCATGGCGTCGGGGGCCAGTTGGCGCAGTTCCTGGCCGGTATCCACCAACAGGCGCAGGCGCGCCGTACGACTTTGCGATTGGCGAAAGTGCGCGCGCATGGCCAGGGCGCTGCCGGGATCATGGGGCGTGTCATGCATGGGTGATGCTCCATTTTTTGCTGCGGGCGCGAGGGTAGCTATTAAACAGGGTCGGACCCCTTGGGCGCTATCTGCCAAATGGCATAGGTAAATACCTCCGGTTGGCCGATGGCGGCCGGCGGGCAGCTTGGCAAAGTGGCCGCAACGACGACCACTGGAGTATCGCCATGAAATTCAAGATCGCCCCGATCGCCCTGATATTTGCCCTGAGCGTACCGTTTGTTCATGCCGCCGAGACGGCCCCGTATGTCTACCGTGAAGTCGCCCAGGCGCCAGCCAATGTCAAAGACCGCGAGATTGCCGGTTTATTCGACCGCTGGAACAGCGCCCTGCAGACCGGCAACGTGAAATCCGTGGTCGACCTCTACGCGCCGGGCGCTGTGTTGCAGCCGACCGTGTCCAACCAGGTGCGCACGACGCCGGAGCAGATCACCGATTACTTCGACCACTTCCTGGCGCTCAAGCCGGTGGGCCAGATCAACTACCGCGAGATCCGCCAGCTGGGCAGCAACGTGGCCATGGACAGTGGCGTCTACACCTTCACCCTGACCGAGTCGGATGGCAAGGTGCGTCAGGTGCAGGCGCGCTACACCTTCGTCTATGAGCAGGTGGGTGGCCAGTGGAAAATTCTTAACCATCATTCTTCGGCGATGCCTGAAGTCCAGGCCAAGCACGCCAAGCAGTAATGGTTGGAGAGAAAATGCCCATCCCTTGCCGGGGGTGGGCATTTTTTGTTGGGGCTGGGAGATTGTTCCTGTGACGGCTCGGGAGCCGATGCCTCTCTAACTGATGGCCCGCGACCTGAATGTGGGAGGGCGCTTGTCCCCCCGAATAGGTATCTACACAACTTTCAGCGGTCTGTGGCTTGCTTCCGTGGCGGCCTTCGGGCCGACCATGTCGTTGGGTTTGACCGAGTACATATCCGTTGCTGCGGTCACGACCACCTATGGTTCCGCTCTTACAGCGGGTCACTTTTGGAAGAGCGCCAAAAGTAACCAAAAACGCTTCGCCCCAACACTCGGCAC
>NZ_JBWKPE010000009.1:104430-296000 GCF_059418085.1 Pseudomonas sp. GW821-FHT09C10 | reverse complement strand
GGCTTGCCCCCGATAGAGGTGGGTCAGTGATACTTGGGTTGACTGACTCACCTTTATCGGGGGCAAGCCCCCTCCCACATTTGGATCTCCATCCAGCAGGCAGACCTCAGCCTGCGTTCGGGCATACCGAGCCTAGGCGAGGTACCGAGTGGTGGGGCAAGAGCCCTTTTGGTTACTTTTGGGGCTCTTTTCCAAAAGTGACCCGCCGTAAGGGCGGAACCCATAGCCGCCGTTACCGCAGCAACGGATATGTACTCGGTCAAACCCAACGACATGGTCGGCCCGAAGGCCGCCACGGAACCCAGCTCCCTCCCACCGTTCAACCCGCCACACTTTCTGCCGCCCCCACCCCCGTGCTTAAGCCTCTGCACCCCGAAAAGCCCCCTAAAAGCGCACAAACACTGGCCCTGCCCAAGCCTGGCGCGCACCGCAAAGTCTGCTGAGCCTGGCCACCAAAACGGTGGTTTGTATTGAGCGCAGGTCTTTTTAGACGGCATATGCTGATTTCACAGTGGTGTAATGAACCTGTGCTGCAACGAGGCCAACGCGCCGCCAGGGCAGCGAACGCTTGTCACACTCAACGAACTCCAGGACCGCACTCAATGAGCTTTCTTCGTCCCAAATTCATTACGTTCGACTGCTACGGTACGCTGACCAACTTCCATATGGGCACCATGACCCGCGAGCTGTTCGCCGATCGCATCACGCCCGAGCAGATGGACCAGTTCGTCAAGGATTTCTCGGCCTACCGCCTCGACCAGGTCATGGGCGACTGGCGCCCGTACGATGAAATCCTCAAGACCGCCCTGGCCCGTACCTGCAAGCGCTGGGGTATCGACTATCGCGAGGAAGGCCAGCTGTATTACGACGCCGTGCCGACCTGGGGCCCCCATGCGGACGTGCCGGCCGGGCTGTCGAAAATTGCCGACAAGATTCCCCTGGTGATCTTCTCCAATGCCAGCGACAGCCAGATCATGTCCAACGTCGACAAGCTCGGCGCGCCGTTCCACAAGGTGTTCACCGCCGAGCAGGCCCAGGCCTACAAGCCGCGGCTGGCCGCGTTTGAATTCATGCTCGACAACCTCGGCTGCGGCCCGGAAGACATCTTGCATGTGTCGTCCAGCTTCCGTTACGACCTGATGCCGGCCCATGACATGAAGATCAAAAACAAGGCCTTCGTTGACCGTGGCCACGAAGTGCCGGGCAACGCGTTCTACGGTTACCAGCAGATCACCGACATCGGTGGGCTGCCGGCGCTGGTCGGTCTGTAATCGCACACCTCTGAGGGCAAGACATGGGCAGCGAATCCTATTGGCTCGACACCGCACCGGCGTTTACCGGTGCCCAGCTGGGCGGCTTGCCCAAGCAGGTCGATGTGGCTGTGGTCGGCGGTGGGTTCACCGGCCTGGCGGCGGCGCGGGCGCTGGCGCTCAAGGGCGCCAGTGTGGTGGTGCTCGACGCCGGGCGGGTGATCGGCGAGGCCTCGGGGCGCAACGGTGGGCAGTGCAACACCGGGGTGGCCCAGGATTACGCCGGGCTGCACGCCAGCCTCGGTGCCGCTAAGGCGCGCGCCTATTACCAGGCCTATGAAAGTGCCGTGCAGACGGTGGTGTCACTGGTCGAGCAGGAAGGGATCACCTGCGACCTGGTGCGCAACGGCAAGCTCAAGCTGGCGGCCAAGCCGATGCACTACGAAGGCCTGGCGCGCACCTGCGAGCTGATCCGCCAGGAGGTGGATGCCGAGGTCGAGCTGCTCAGTGCCGAACAGACCCGTGCTGAGGTCAATTCGGCGCAGTTTCATGGCGGCCTGCTGCAGCGCAACGGCGTGCAGATGCACGTCGGCCGCTTCGGGGTCGGCCTGGCCGAAGCGGCGGTGCGGCGCGGCGCGATGATTTACGAGCACACCCAGGTCAAGGATTGGCAGGCCCAGGCCGGCGGCTACCAGGTCAACACCGCCAAGGGCTCGCTGCACGCCGGGCAAGTGCTGCTGGCCACCGGCGCCTGCCAGCATGGCGACCTCGGCTGGTACCGCCGGCGCATTGTGCCGGTGGGCAGTTTTGTCATCGCCACCGAAGTCTTGTCCCAGACGCTGATCGACCAGTTGCTGCCGCAACATCGCGCCTATGTGACCAGCCGCATGATCGGCAACTACTTTCGCCTGACCCCGGACAACCGCCTGCTGTTTGGCGGGCGTGCGCGGTTTGCCATGTCCGACAGCGTCTCCGACGCCAAGAGCGGCAAGGTACTGCAAGCGGCGATGCTGAACATGTTCCCGCAGTTGGCGCCCGTGAAGATCGACTACTGCTGGGGTGGCCTGGTGGACATGACGTCCGACCGCCTGCCCCGCGCCGGCCAGCATGGCGGCGTGTTCCACTCCATGGGCTACAGCGGCCATGGCGTGCAGATGTCGGTGCACATGGGCCAGGTGATGGCCGAGGTGATGGCCGGCAATACCGCCGCCAACCCCTGGCGCGAACTGGAATGGCCGGCGATTCCCGGGCATTTCGGCAAACCGTGGTTCCTGCCGTTCGTGGGGGCTTACTACCGCTTCCAGGACTATTTGCACTGAGTTGCCGTTGTTGCGTCACCGTCGTTTGTGTTTCCAGGACGCTCCGGACATCCGTGAGCACTCGATTCTTCCGATTATCGACAGGTAGCCTTGCTATGACTGACAACAAAAACACCCCCGAACTCATCTCCGGCCAGGACAGCCTGCGGGTGTTCGAACGTCTCAACCGTGGCATGTCGCGCCGCAACGCCTTGCAAATGCTCGGTGTGGCCGGTGTCGCCGCCGCCGGTGCCGGCAGCCTGTTCGGCGCCGCCGGCAAGCTGTTCGCCGACGAGGCCGCCGTGGCCGGCAAAGGCAAGCCAGGCGGCAAGATCCGCGTGGCCGGCATGTCCAGCTCCACCGCCGATACCCTCGACCCGGCCAAGGGCGCGCTGTCCACCGACTATGTGCGCCACTACATGTTCTACAACGGCCTGACCCGCTTCGATAAGCACCTGGTGCCGCAACTGGAACTGGCCGAGCGCATCGACAACACCGACGCCACCGTCTGGACCATTACCCTGCGCAAGGACGTGACCTTCCACAACGGCAAGGCCCTGACCGCCGCCGACGTGGTGTTCTCCCTGAATCGCCACAAAGACCCGCTGACCGGTTCCAAGGTCATGCCGCTGATGGAGCAGTTCGCCGAGATCAAGGCCAGCGGGCCGAACGAAGTGCAGATCCGCCTCAGCGCGGCCAACGCCGAATTGCCGTCGATCCTCGCGGTGTCACACCTGTTGATCGTCCCCGAGGGCACCAGCGACTTCAGTAAAGGCATCGGCACCGGACCGTTCACCGTGGGCGAGTTCAAGCCCGGCGTGCGTTCGATTGCGGTGCGCAACAAGAACTACTGGAAACCGGGCCTGCCGTACCTCGACGAGATCGAGTTCATTGCGATTGCCGACGAGCCATCGCGGGTCAATGCACTGCTGTCGGGCGACGTGCACATGATCAACGAGGTCAACCCGCGCTCCACCACGCGCATCAAGGCCAGCGCCAAGCATCGCGTGGTCGACGCACCGTCGGGCAACTACACTGACCTGATCATTCGCCAGGACCAACTGCCCGGCAAAAGCCCGGAATTCACCCAGGCCATGAAACTGCTGTTGGACCGCGAGCAGGTCAAGTCCGCCGTCTTCCGTGGCTTTGCGGTGGTGGGCAACGACCACCCGATTGCGCCGGGTTCGCGCTACTTCAACACCGACTTGCCGCAGACGGTCTACGACCCGGAAAAAGCCAGGTTCCTGCTGAAGAAAGCCGGCATGGAAAGCATCACCATGCCCGTGATGGCCTCGCCTGCCGCCACCGGCTCGGTGGACATCGCCGTGCTGTTGCAGCAGTCGGCCAAGCAGGCCGGGCTCAAGCTCGACGTGAACCGCCTGCCGAGCGACGGCTACTGGTCCAACCACTGGATGAAGCACCCGCTGAGCTTCGGCAACATCAACCCCCGGCCGAATGCCGACGTGATGTTCTCGCAGTTCTTCCAGTCCAAGGCGCCGTGGAACGAGTCCGGCTGGCAGAACGATCAGTTCGACCAGTTGCTGATGCTGGCCCGTGGCGAAACCGACGACGCCAAGCGCGCCAAGATGTATGGCGACATGCAGACCCTGGTGCACGACCACTGCGGCATCGGCGTGCCGGTGTTCATCAGCAATATCGACGGCGTCGACCAGCGCATCAAAGGCTACGACAGCAACCCACTGGGCGGTTTCATGGGCTACATGTTTGCCGAGCAGGTGTGGTTGGACGCTTGAGGAGGGTGGTGGGATGAATAGCAATACACTGTGGTTGATCGGCCGGCGCTTCGGCGCCGGGGCCTTGACCTTGTTGATCGTGTCCATGGTCGTGTTCGCGATCACGGCGGTACTGCCGGGGGACGCGGCGCAACAATCCCTGGGCCAGTTCGCGACGCCTGAACAGGTGGCGGCCCTGCGCCTGAAACTGGGGTTGGACCAGCCCGGTGTGTTGCGGTACCTGCACTGGTTGATGAGCCTGCTCAGCGGCGACATGGGCGTATCGGTCTCCAACGCCATGCCGGTCGGTGAGCTGATGGCGGGCCGGGTGCCCAACACCCTGATGCTGGCGGGCGCCACGGCGCTGGTCTCGGTGCCGGTGGCGCTGGTGCTCGGCATCGGCTCGGCGATGGGCCGGGGCGGGCGCATCGACAGCTGCCTGAGCTTTGTCACCCTGGCGATGGTCGCGGTGCCGGAATTCCTGGTGGCGACCCTGGCGGTGCTGATCTTTGCGGTCAACCTTGGTTGGTTGTCGGCGCTCTCGTATGCCAGCGACATCAGTTCACCGCTGCAATTTCTGCGCACCTATGCCTTGCCGGTGATGACGCTGTGCTGCGTGATCGTTGCGCAAATGGCGCGCATGACCCGCGCCGCCGTGATCGACCAGCTCGACAGTCCCTATGTGGAAATGGCCCGCCTCAAAGGCGTCAGCCCGATCCGCATCGTGCTGCGCCATGCCTTGCCCAATGCGATCGGGCCGATTGCCAATGCCATTGCCCTGAGCCTGTCGTATCTGTTGGGCGGGGTGGTGATCGTCGAAACCATTTTCAACTACCCCGGCATTGCCAGTTTGATGGTCGATGCCGTGACCAACCGCGACATGGCGCTGGTGCAGGCGTGCACCATGTTGTTCTGCGCGGCGTACCTGGGCCTGGTGCTGCTCGCCGACCTGTGCGCGATCCTGTCCAATCCGAGGCTGAGAAACCAATGAACAACCTCATTGCGAAATCCAAGCCTGTCTCCTCCGCCCTGGCACTCGCCAAGGTGTCCAGCGGCCCGTCGTGGCTGGGGCTGCTGGGCGGCGTGGTGTGTGTCGCCTGGCTGCTGGTGGCGCTGCTGGGTCCTTGGCTGGCACCTCACCCGGTGGGGGAGGTGGTGTCCGATAACATCTTCGAAGGCTTCAGCCTCGCGCATCCATTCGGCACCGATTACCTGGGCCGTGACATGCTCAGCCGGGTGCTGGTGGGCGCGCGCTTTACTGTCGGGCTGGCGCTGGTGGCGGCGTTGCTGGCCAGCACCTTCGGCACCGGCTGCGCGCTGTTGTCGGTGGTCTCGCCCAAGTGGCTGGACGAAATCATCAGCCGCATCATGGACGCCTTTATTTCGATCCCGAGCAAAATGCTCGCGCTGATCATGGTCTCGGCGTTTGGCTCATCGGTGACATTGCTGATCTGTACGGCCGTGATCAGTTATATCCCCGGCTCCTTCCGCGTCGCCCGCAGCATGGCGGTCAACATTGAAGCCCTGGAGTACGTGCAGGTCGCGCGTACCCGTGGCGAGCGCCGGCTGTACGTGGCGTGCGTGGAGATCCTGCCGAACATGCTCAACCCGGTCCTGACCGACCTGGGCCTGCGTTTCGGTTACATCGTGCTGTTGCTCAGCGGCATGAGTTTTCTTGGCCTGGGCGTGCAACCGCCGGACGCCGACCTCGGCTCGCTGGTGCGGGAAAACATCGGCGGCCTTAACCAGGGCGCGCTGGCCATCATCCTTCCGGCGCTGGCCATCGGCACGCTGACCATCGGCGTGAATCTGCTGATCGACTATCTGTCCTCGCGACGCAGTCGACGCACGGGAGGCCATTGAAATGACTGAATTGATTCGTGTCGAAGACCTGCGCGTGGTCGCCTGTGGCGAGCGCGGCGAGGTGGAAATCGTCAAGGGCGTGAGCTTTGCCCTGAAACAAGGTGAAGTGCTGGCGTTGATCGGTGAGTCCGGCTCGGGCAAGACCACCATCGCCCTGGCCTTGCTGGGGTATGCACGGCGCGGCTGTCGCTTGTCCGGCGGCGTGGTGCAGGTCGGCGAGCACGACATGCTCGCCCTGGGCGAACACCAACTGCAAGGCCTGCGCGGCAACCGTGTGTCCTATATCGCGCAAAGCGCCGCCGCCGCGTTCAACCCGGCGAAAAGACTCATCGACCAGGTCATCGAAGGCGCACTGATCCACGGCCTGGGCACGCGCGCCGAGCTGTACGCCAAGGCTATCGGCCTGTTCCGCGACCTGGCGCTGCCAGGCCCGGAACGCATCGGCCAACGCTACCCGCACCAGGTCTCCGGCGGGCAGCTGCAACGGGTGATGGCGGCGATGGCGCTGATCAGTGAACCGCTGCTGGTGGTGCTCGACGAGCCGACCACCGCCCTGGACGTGACCACCCAGATCGACGTGCTGCGCGCCTTCAAACGCGTGGTGCGCGAGCGCGGTGCCACGGCGGTGTACGTGTCCCACGACCTGGCGGTGGTGGCGCAAATGGCCGACCAGATCGTGGTGCTCAACGGTGGTCAGATCCTCGAGCAAAGCGCCACCGCACCGTTGCTTAACGCCCCGGCCCACGCCTACACCCGCAGCCTGCTGGCCGCCGCACGGCCCGACACCACCATTCGCCCGCCCTGCGGCGTCGCCGGGGAGGTTCCGCTGCTGACCATCACCGGCCTCACCGCTGGCTACGGCAACAAGAACCTGCATGGCATGCCGTCGATTCGGGTCCTTGAAGACATCGACCTCACCGTGCGCCGTGGCCAGGCCATCGGCGTGATCGGCGAGTCGGGCTCGGGTAAATCCACCCTGGCCCGGGTGGTGGCGGGGTTGTTGACCCCGGCCCTCGGCGGCCTGGCTTTCGACGGGCAACCCTTGGGCGGCAGCCTCGCCGAGCGCACCCCGGAGCAATTCCGCCGGATCCAGATGGTGTTCCAGAACGCCGACACCGCGCTCAACCCCATGCACAGCGTGGCGGCCATCATCGGTCGACCGTTGAAAATGTATTTCGGCCTCAAAGGCACGGCGCTGCAAACCCGGATCGGCGAACTGCTCGACCTGGTGCGCCTGCCCCGGGACCTCGCCGAACGGCGCCCGAATGAGCTGTCCGGCGGGCAAAAGCAGCGGGTCAACCTGGCCCGCGCGCTGGCGGCCAAGCCCGACCTGATCCTCTGCGACGAAGTGACCTCGGCCCTCGACACCGTGGTGGGTGCGGCGATTCTCGAACTGCTGCGCGACCTGCGCCAGCAGCTGGGGGTGTCGTACCTGTTTATCAGCCATGACATTTCCACCGTGCGCGCGCTGTGCGATGACATCGTGGTGATGTACAGCGGCCGCAAGGTCCAGGCCGGCAGTCGCCAGGCGTTTGCCGAGCCGCCGTTCCATCCTTACACCGACCTGTTGATTCACTCGGTGCCCGAGTTGCGCCAGGGCTGGCTGGAAACCTGCGGTACTGCAGGCGACACGCTGCCGGCGCTCGGCGAGCGGGCCAATGGGCCGCAGCTGTGCACCTTCCTCAATCGCTGCCCGGTGCGCGTCGACGGCCTGTGCAACCGCACCGCGCCGCCGCGCCGCCGCCTTGACGACGGTGGTGAAATCCTTTGCCACCACGACAGCGCCCATTTGCTGGATACCCAGCAGGGCGTCAACACCCTCACTGTGGGAGCCTATGCATGAACGCGCGTTTTGTGAGGCTGGCCGAACAGGGCCGGCCGACGGTCAGCCTGACCGTGGATGGCGCCGCCGTCCAAGCCCTGCAGGGCGACACCTTGATGGTCGCGCTGCTGACCCAGGGCAACGCGCTGCGCCAGTCGGAATTCGACAGCGGCCGCCGCGCCGGTTTCTGCCTGATGGGCGCGTGCCAGGATTGCTGGGTGTGGACCCGCAGCGGCGAACGCCTGCGCGCCTGCTCCAATGAAGTCCGTGACGGGCTGGATATCGTTACCACACAACCGGAGGCGACATGGCCACTGCACGGGTAGTTATTGTGGGCGCCGGACCGGCCGGGGTGCGCTGCGCCGAAACCCTGCTGGCGGCCGGGATCAAACCGATCCTGATCGATGAAAACCGCCGCGACGGGGGCCAGATCTATCGGCGTCAGCCAGAAGGCTTCACCCGCGACTACGCGACCCTGTACGGCAGCGAGGCCGCCAAGGCCCAGGCGCTGCACCAGAGTTTCGACCGCCTGCGCGACGCCATCGACTACCGCCCCGACACCCTGGTGTGGAACCTCACGCCAGGGCAACTGTGCTGCGTGAGCCAGGGCCGCCACACCACGGTGGATTACGACGCACTGATCCTCTGCACCGGCGCCACCGACCGCCTGATGCCCATCGAGGGCTGGCAACTGGCGGGCACCTACAGCCTGGGCGGGGCGCAGATCGCGTTGAAAAACCAGGCCGTGTCCATCGGCCATCGCGTGGTGTTCATGGGCAGCGGGCCGTTGCTGTACCTGGTCGCCAGCCAGTACGTGAAGGCCGGCGCCGACGTGGCGGCGGTGCTCGACACCTCAGCCTTGAGCCTGCGCCTGAAAGCCTTGCCCAAACTGCTGGCGCGGCCTGGCGTGCTGTTCACGGGGATCAAGCTATTGGCGCAACTGTACCGCGCCAAGGTGGCGGTGCACCTCGGGGTCAAGCCGCTGCAAGTGATGGGCGACGCGGCCAACGGCGTGAGCGGTGTGCGCTTTACCACTGGCAACGGGCAGGCCGTCACGGTGCAGGCCGATGCCGTTGCGCTGGGTTACCACCTGCGCCCGGAAACCCAGCTGGGTGACCTGGCCGGCTGTCGCATGGCGTTCGATGAGGCATCGAGCCAATGGTGGCTGGCCACGGATGACGCCGGGCGCACCTCGGTCAAGGGCGTCTACGCGGCCGGCGACGGTGCGAAAATTCGCGGCGCCGATGCCGCCGAGCATGCCGGGCGCCTGGTGGCGCTGGCGCTGCTGGAAGACCTGCAACACCCGGTGGACACCGGCCTGCGGGATGAGCAACAGCAGGCCCTGGCGGTGATGGAGCAATTCCGCCTGGGCCTGGCCCAGGCGTTCCCGTGGCCGAGCGAACAGGCCAAGGCGTTGCCGGACAGCGCCATCGTGTGCCGCTGCGAGATGATCAGCGCCGGCGAGTTACGGCGCACGGTGAAGGAGAAGGGCGCCTGCGAAGTCAATCGCGCCAAGGCGTTCAGCCGCGTGGGCATGGGCCGTTGCCAGGGGCGTTATTGCTCCCAGGCCGGGGCCGAAGTGATCGCCGCCGCTGCCGGCGTGCCGGTGCAGGCGGTCGGGCGCCAGCGCGGCCAGGCGCCGGTCAAACCGTTGTCGATGCTGATCACCGAGGAGGTCTCGTCATGAGCGTGCAAAAAGCCGATGTGGTGATTGTCGGCGGGGGGCTGATGGGCTCGGCGACCGCGTTTTTTCTGCGCCGTCGCGGGCAGTCGGTAATCCTGCTGGAGCGCGACCAGATCGGCCAGTACGCCAGTGGTGTGAACTTCGGCAATGTGCGCCGGCAAGGGCGTTTCCTCGGCCAGCTGGCCTTGGCTAATCGCTCCTGGGCGCTGTGGAAGCGCCTGCCGGAACTGATCGACGACGACCTGGAATTCATCCCCAGCGGGCATATGCGCGTGTGTTACCGCGAAGATGAAATCGCCGAGCTGGAGGCCTATGCCGCCGCACCGGAAGCGCAACAACTGGACCTGAAGATTTATCGCGGCGCCGAACTGCATCAACGCTTCGGCTTCCTCGGCCCGGACGTCAAGGGCGGCTCCTATGCGCCCCACGACGGCCATGCCAACCCGCGCCTGGCCGCACCGGCGTTTGCCCGCGCCGCCCGGCGCCTGGGCGCGCAGATCGAAGAACGCACCGAAGTGGCCGAGGTGCAGAAGGTCGGCGCCGACTTCCAGGTCACCACCACCGACGGCCGCCAGTTCCACGCCGCGCAACTGTTGATCACCGCCGGCGCCTGGGGCCAGAAGCTCTCGGCGCAGTTCGGCGAACCGGTGCCGCTGGACACCCACGGCCCGCAAATGGCCGTCACCGAGCCGGTGCCTTATGCCTTGCCCACGGTGATCGGCGTGTACACCAAGGTGCCCGAAGAGGTGATCTACTTCCGCCAGATTCCCCGGGGCAATATCGTCATCGGCGGCGGCTACCGCAGCAAGCCGGATATGCTCAACCGCCGCGCCTACGTGGAACCGCGCAGCATCCTCAACCAGGTCAGCCAGATGCGCCGCCTGCTGCCGGGCGTCGGCAACCTGAACATCATCCGCGTGTGGAGCGGCATCGAAGGCTACCTGCCGGACTCGCTGCCGGTGATGGGCCCCAGCGGTACGGTCGACGGGCTGTTCTATGCCTTCGGGTTCTGCGGCCACGGTTTCCAGCTGGGCCCGGGCGTCGGCGATGTGATGGCCGAACTGCTTGCCACCGGCAGCACCAGCACCCCGATCGAGCCGTTCTCCATCACCCGGTTCGCCCCATCTGCCGAGCAACGGAGCCAGGCCTCATGAAACCCCGCGTATTGGCGATTCTGAAACAGCTGATGGCCTTCGACACCGTGTCATCGGCGTCGAACATGGCCTTGATCGAGTATGTGCGCGACCTGCTGCTGAGCAAGGGCATCGACTCGCTGATCGTCAAGGACCCCAGCGGCAAGAAAGCCAACCTGTTCGCCAGCACCGGGCCCAGGGAACAGCCCGGCGTGCTGCTGTCCGGGCACACCGACGTGGTGCCGGCGGCGGGGCAGGCCTGGACCTTTCCCGCCTTTGCCGCCACCGTGCAGGACGGGCGCATTTATGGGCGCGGCAGCTGCGACATGAAGGGCTTTATCGCCCTGGCCATCGACGCCATGCTGGATGCCGCCGACCACACGTTGAACCGCCCGCTGCAACTGGCCCTGTCCCATGACGAAGAAATCGGCTGCGTCGGCGTGCGGCGCTTGCTCGACGTGCTGCACCTGGCGCCGGTGCGGCCGTTTCTGTGTGTGATCGGTGAGCCGACCAACATGCAGTTTGTCCTCGGCCACAAGGGCAAGGGCTCCTACCGCACGTACTGCCGAGGCCAGGAGGCGCATTCATCCCTGGCGCCGCGCTCGGTCAACGCCATCCACGTGGCCTGCGACTTTATCGCCGCCCTGCGTGACAGTCAGCAGCAGTTGCAACGCCATGGCGCCCAGGACAACGACTATGACGTGCCCTACAGCACCGTGCATGTCGGCCAGATTATCGGCGGCAAGGCGCTGAATATCGTGCCCAACCTGTGCACCCTGGACTTCGAAGTGCGCAACCTGCCGGCCGACGACCTGGACGCGTTCCTGGAGCAGATGCGCGAGCGCGCCGAGGTGATCGTGCGTGAGGCGCAGAAGCTGTCCAGCGTGGCGGCCATCGAGATCGAAACGATCAACGTCTATCCTGGCCTCGACACCCATCCCAGCGTCGAGGCGGTGCGCTTTCTCAAGCAATTCGCCGCGCCGGGCACCGGCACTTCCAAGGTCTCGTTCGGCACCGAAGGCGGCCTGTTCAAGCAGCGTCTGGACGTGCCGGTGGTGGTGTGCGGGCCGGGCTCCATCGAGCAGGCGCACAAGCCCGACGAGTTTATCGAGATCAGCCAGATGGACGCCGGCGAGCGCTTTTTGCAAGGCTTGCTCGGTTCGCTGACGGCCTAGCAGAGCCTGCCGTCCTGGGCGCAATTTCAGCACGCCACGCTGCTTTAACCGCGCTTTCGGCATCCTCGTTTGCGGTACCTCCCTAGACTGGAGCGTGTCTCGGATCAGGACTCGACCATGCTCAAGAATCGCTTGCAAGACCCCAGCCTGCTGGCTGAACTCGCCTACGTAGATGGCCAGTGGATCGCTGCCGACAGCGGCGCCACCCTGGACATCCGCGACCCGGCCACCGGCCACTTGATTGCCCAGGTGCCGGCCATGGACGCGGTGGACACCCGCCGCGCCATCGAAGCCGCCGAGCGTGCCTGGCCTGCCTGGCGCGCCCGCCCGGCCGCCGAACGCGCGGCGCTGCTGGAGCGCTGGTACCAGGCGATGATCGACAACCTCAATGACCTGGCGCTGATCATGACCTGCGAGCAGGGCAAACCGCTGAACGAGGCCCGTGGCGAAGTGCGCTACGGTGCCGGTTTCGTCAAATGGTTCGCCGAGGAAGCGCGCCGGGTCTACGGCGAAACCATGCCCGCGCCCAGCGGTGATCGGCGTTTGCTGACCCTCAAGCAACCGGTGGGCGTATGCGCCGCCATCACCCCGTGGAATTTCCCCAACGCGATGATCACGCGCAAATGCGCACCGGCGCTGGCCGCCGGTTGCCCGATCATCGTCAAACCCTCGGACCTCACGCCGCTGTCGGCCCTGGCCCTGGCGGTGCTGGCCGAGCGCGTGGGCATTCCGGCCGGGGTGTTCAATGTGATCACCGGCTTACCCGCCGGCATTGGCGAAGAGCTGACCGGCAACCCGGCGGTGCGCAAGATTTCCTTTACCGGTTCCACCGCGGTCGGCCGCCTGTTGATGCGCCAGAGCGCCGAGCACATCAAGCGCTTGAGTTTGGAACTGGGCGGCAATGCGCCGTTTATCGTGTTCGACGATGCCGACCTGGAGCAGGCGGTGGCCGGGGTGATGCTCAGCAAGTTTCGCAACGCCGGGCAAACCTGCGTTTGCGCCAACCGTATCCTGGTGCAGGACGGTATCTACGCGCGTTTCGCGGCGCGGCTGGTGGAAGAGGTGGGCAAGCTCAAGGTCGGCAACGGCCTGGACGACGGCGTGACTATCGGCCCGCTGATCAACCCCGCAGCGGTGAACAAAGTCGCGCGGCATATCGACGATGCCCTGAGCCAGGGCGCCCGGCTGCTGTGCGGCGCCGTCCCCGGCGGCGACAGCCAGTTCGTGCAGCCCACGGTACTCGGCGATACCCACGCCGGGATGTTGCTGGCCAATGAAGAAACCTTCGGCCCGGTGGCACCGCTGATGCGCTTTACCGACGAAGCCCAGGCCCTCGCCCTGGCCAACGCCACCCCGTACGGCCTGGGCGCCTACTATTTCACCCAGGACCTGCAGCGCTCCTGGCGTTTTGGCGAGGCCCTGGAGTTCGGCATGGTCGGGCTCAACACCGGGATCATCTCGATGGAGGTCGCGCCGTTCGGCGGCATCAAGCAATCGGGACTGGGACGCGAGGGCAGCAAGTACGGTCTGGACGAATACCTTGAAGTCAAAGCCTTCCATATCGGCGGCTTGAACTGAATTTTTGCGAGGCATGCACCATGAGCAAGGCATTCAGAATCGCCGCGATTGCCGGCGATGGCATCGGCAAGGAAGTCTTGCCCGAAGGGCTGCGGGTACTGGAGCAGGCCGCCAGGATCTGGCACCTGGACCTGAGCATCGAAGTGCTCGACTGGGCCCACTGCGATTACTACCTGGAGCACGGGCAGATGATGCCCGAGGACTGGTTCGAGCAGCTCAAGGGCTTTGACGCGATCTACTTCGGCGCCGTGGGCTGGCCGGACAAAGTCCCGGACCATATTTCCCTGTGGGGCTCGCTGCTCAAGTTCCGCCGCGACTTCGACCAATACGTGAACATCCGTCCGGTGCGCCTGTTCCCCGGCGTGCCGTGCCCGTTGGCCGGGCGCGCGCCGGGGGACATCGACTTTGTGGTGATCCGCGAAAACACCGAGGGCGAATACTCCTCGGTGGGCGGCAAGATGTTCGAAGGTACCGAGCATGAATTCGTGCTGCAGGAATCGGTGTTCACACGACGTGGGGTTGATCGCATTCTCAAGTTTGCCTTCGACCTGGCCAAGACCCGCCCGCGTAAGAAGCTGACGGCGGCGACGAAGTCCAATGGGATTTCCATCAGCATGCCTTACTGGGATGAGCGCACGGCGTTGATGGCGGCGAACTATCCCGAGGTGACGTGGGACAAGCAGCACATCGATATTTTGTGTGCGCGGTTTGTGTTGCAGCCGGACCGGTTTGATGTGGTGGTGGCCTCGAATCTGTTTGGCGACATTCTGTCGGACCTGGGGCCGGCGTGTGCGGGGACCATCGGGATCGCGCCGTCGGCGAACCTGGATCCGGAGCGGCGGTTTCCGTCATTGTTCGAGCCGGTGCATGGGTCGGCGCCGGATATCTATGGGCGGAACATTGCCAATCCGATTGCGATGATCTGGTCGGGGGCATTGATGCTGGACTTTTTGGGCAATGGGGAAGGGCGGTATCGTGCGGCGCATGATGGGATATTGCGGGCGATTGAGGCGGTGATTGCAGAAGGGGTGGTCACGCCGGATCTGGGGGGCCGGGGATCGACTCAGGATGTGGGATTGGCCATTGCGAGTCGGTTGGCTGAGGCGAATTGATCAACGCGCGGCGGCCTTATAGCCGATCGGCGTTCTGCCTGGTGTACTGGGTTAAAAATGTGGGAGGGGGCAAGCCCCCTTCCACCGTTTGATCTGCATGTATCAGGTAAACCTTGGCCTGCTCTTGCGGCCTTGGAACCGACGGCCTTGGAACCGACTGCCTTGGAACCGAATAGGTACTCAATACCCCCGCAACCGATCCACCTCACCCACCATCTCCTCCCCCCGCTCAAACCGCCGAATATTCTCCAGCAACACCGCAAACGCACTCTCCGGCTGGGTCATCGCCGCAATATGCGGCGTCAACAACACCTGCGGATGCCCCCAGAACGGATGCTCCGGTGCCGCCGGCTCTTCCCGCAGCACATCCAGCACCGCCCCACCCAACTGCCCACTCTCCAACGCCTCGAGCAAATCCTCTTCAACCAGGTGCCCCCCACGGCCCATATTCACCAACCCCGCCCCCCGTGGCAGTTGCGCAAACAAGCGCCGGTCCAGAATTCCCTGGGTCTGCTCCGTCAACGGCAACACGCACAGCAAAATATCGCACTGGCTGAGAAACGCCGGCAGTTGCGCTTCCCCCGCATAACACTCAACCCCCGGCACCTGGTGCGCACTGCGCGCCCAGCCGGACAGGGCAAAGCCCAGCGGTGTCAAGGTCGCCAGGATCTGCTTGGCCTGGGCACCCAACCCCATCACGCCCACGCGCCGGTTCGCAGCCGGCTGCAGCAGGTGCGCCTGCCAGCAGCGCGCCACCTGCTGCTGGCGGTAGCGCAACATGTCGCGGTGCAGGCTGAGCACCGCCCAGCTGGCGTACTCGCACATGCCGCGGGTGATGCCCGGGTCCAGCAGGCGCACCACCGGCAGGCCCGCAGGCAGGCGATCAAGGTCCAACTGATCGACACCGGCCGACAAGGCGAACAACACCTTCAGGTTGGGCAGCACGCGGGCCAGATCTTCCGGTGCCTGCCAGGCGGCCAGGTAGTCGACCTCGGCGGGGTTGCCGAGGTCGGGCCAGGTGCGCCATTCGATGTCCGGCGCGTGTTGGGCAAAGAGTGCCTGCCAGTGTCGGCCGCGCACCGGGTCAGCTTTGTAGAGCAAGGCCATGGGCATTTCCTGCTGGATAAACGGAAGCATCATCATCGCCCAAAGCCCGGCGCAGGATCTGTTGAAACGCGGGGCGAAAACAGTTGATCCGAATTTCTCACGGGGCAAGTTCGGCGTAGTTGGTTGCCCGCAGGCCGTACTCTGGACTGCATCGCAACCACCTTCCGGTTGCCGGACTCACGATGGGAAATGCCATGAATAGCAAAGTCGACGAAACCCCTCATTTGCTCCGTCAGCGCGAGCAGTTCGTGCCCCGTGGCCTGGTGACCGCGCACCCGCTGGTGATCGACCGCGCCCAGGGCGCCGAATTGTGGGACGTGGATGGCAAGCGTTACCTGGACTTCGTCGGCGGTATCGGCGTGCTCAACATCGGCCATAACCACCCCAAGGTGGTCGCCGCCGTGCAGGCTCAGTTGCAGAAGGTTTCCCATGCCTGCTTCCAGGTGGTGGCCTACCAGCCTTACCTCGACCTGGCCCAGCGCCTGTGTGAAATGATCGGCGGCCAGGAAGCCTATAAAGCGGCGTTTTTCACCTCCGGCGCCGAGGCGGTGGAAAATGCGGTGAAGATCGCCCGCGCCCATACCAATCGCTCGGCGGTCATTGCCTTCCGTGGCGGTTTCCACGGGCGCACGTTGCTGGGCACCACGCTCACCGGCATGAGCCAACCCTACAAGCAGAACTTCGGGCCGTTTGCGCCGGAGGTGTTCCACACCCCGTACCCGAACGCTTATCGCGGCGTGACCAGCGACATCGCGCTCAAGGCGCTGGATGAGTTGCTGGCGACCCAGGTAGCGCCGGAGCGGGTGGCCGCGATCATCATCGAACCGGTGCAGGGCGATGGCGGTTTCCTCACCGCACCCCCTGAGTTTCTCCAGGCGCTGCGAGCGTTGGCCGACAAGCATGGCATCGTGTTGATCCTCGACGAAATCCAGACCGGCTTCGGTCGCACCGGCACCTGGTTCGGTTTCCAGCACGCGGGCATCCAGCCCGACCTGGTGACCGTGGCCAAGAGCCTGGCCGGCGGCTTGCCGTTGTCCGGCGTGGTCGGCAAGGCGCACATCATGGATGCACCGCTGCCCGGCGGGCTGGGCGGCACCTACGGTGGTAATGCGCTGGCCTGTGCGGCGGCGCTGGCGGTGATCGACGCGTTCGAGCAAGAGCAATTGCTGGCACGCAGCCAAGTGCTGGGCGAGCGCCTGCGCCAGGGGTTGCTCGATTTGCAGGCGCGCTACTCGCGCATCGGCGATGTGCGCGGCACCGGCTTTATGTTGGCGATGGAGTTGATCAAGGATGACCCGGCCCGCACCCCGGATGCCGACCTCAATCAACGCCTGATCGATGCAGCCCGGGCCGGTGGTTTGCTGGTGATCAAGTGCGGGGTACATCGCAATGTGCTGCGCTTCCTCGCGCCGTTGGTGACCAGCGAAGCCCAGGTCGACGAAGCGCTGGAAATCCTCGACGGCGCCTTGGCACGGGTCTTGAACTGAGGCTGTGCCCGCTACGGGCCAACTGCGGCATTGGAGGCTTGACCCCACATGGGACTGACAGATTATCGAGCGTTGCTGATCGATTGCGATGAAGTGCTGGTGGATCGCGATTCAGGGGTGTGGGCGGCGTTGCAGCCGCTGCTCGACAGCCGTGGCGGGCAGCCGGCCAAGGATCAGGTTCTGGCCGAATTCAACACGCAGGTTGCCAGGCTCTACCCGCGTTTCGCCGAGCTGGGCTTCAGTGGCGTGTTGTGTTTTGCCCATCGCCAACTGGCCGAAAGTTGGGGGCTGCACGCCAGTTGGGAGGAGGGCATGAGCTTTGCGCGTTCGGCGGGCAATTGGTCGTTGTTCGAGGATGCGCCGGGGGCGATGCTGTACCTGCGCAAGTTCTACCGTTTGCTGGTGCGTGGCGACCGTGATGCCGAGGACCGCGGGGTGTTGTGCGAGCGATTGGGGATTGCACCGGAAGATTTCATTTCCCTCGCCGAAGACCCGCAATGGCTCACGGACCGAGGCGCGCAGCTGCAACCGGTGCTGCATGTGACGCGACCGTCGGTCGGTGCACACGGGGCGCTGGACCGCTGTTTGATCGGCCGCCACCGGGCGCGGCAGCCTTCGCCTTGTGCGGCGGAGTACTGCATCAACAGCATGGCGGATCTGGTGGCGCAGCATCAGCTGTCTTTACGGCGCTGATTTTGCTAGAAGATTGTCTTACAAACGGCAGTCAAGAGGTACGTGATGGAAGGGCAAGTCAAGCTGGACCGGATCGACATCAGTATTCTGGTTGAACTGCAAAAAGACGGGCGGATGACCAATGTCAGCCTCGCCGACGCCGTGGGCCTGTCCGCCAGCCCCTGCCTGCAACGGGTCAAGCGGCTGGAATCGGCCGGGTATATTTCCAGCTACAAGGCGCACTTGAACCTGGCCAAGATCACCGACTCGGTGACGGTGTTTACCGAGATCACCCTCAGCGACCATAAACGCGAAGACTTTGCCAAGTTCGAATCGAATATCCGCCTGGTGGACGAGGTACTTGAGTGCCACCTGATCAGTGGTGGCTACGACTATCTGGTGCGTTTCATGACCCGCAGCATCCAGCACTATCAGGAAGTGGTCGAGAGCCTGCTGGACAAGAATATCGGTATCTCCAAGTACTTCAGCTATATCGTGATCAAGTCACCGGTGCTCAAGGATGGCGTGCCGTTGCGCAAGTTGCTGCGGCACTGACCCACGCTCGCTTTCCTGTGGGAGGGGGCTTGCCCCCGATGGCGGCCTCTGGGCCGACCATTTTTTTGGATTGGACCGGGTACATATCCGTTGCTGCGGTAACGGCCACTTAGGGTTTCGCTCTTACAGCGACTCACTTTTGGAGAGGCCCAAAAGTAAGCAAAAGGCCTTCGCCCCACCACTCGGCACCTCGCCCAGGCTCGGTGTGCCCGTAATCCGACAGTGATTTGGGGGGCCGCCGCCACGCGCCATCCATGGCGCGGGGCGGCTAAACCGGCATCCCTGCCGGTTTACCCCCCAAATCACTGTCGGATTACGGCCAGCGTGGTTAACGGGGCGCCTGAGATCAAGATCAAGATCAAAAGCAAGATCAAAAGCAAGATCAAGGGCGGCTCGCTTCGCATCGTGGTTACTGTTGGCGGCTACGACGTTGTTAGATAGCTATGCCCCGACGGCGGTCTTTCAGCTGACCCCGCTTTATGGGGTGAACCGGTTCAAATGTGGGAGCTGGCTTGCCTGCGATGCAGGCACCTCGGTACATCAGGTACACAGCCTTGCGCAGAGCGTGGGAACGATCAACGCTCACTGCTTTTGCACCCCAATTGGACACGCCCCCCCGTAGTCTTGGCTAAACGCCTCATCTCGACGCAACCCGCATAAAACACTTTTTCGGGCCCTTAAACAGTGGTCTGCGCCGATCCGTGGGTGCAATTCGGCGAAAAACGCAAAAGGGCCTGCGCTGTAATGCTCGCAGAGTGAGGGAGCGCAGGGTTGTGCGGTGTTTTCCAGCCGCGACAGCCTTGGGTTGAACACCACCAATCGGAGCGAAAAAAATGCGAATGAGCAACGCAAAAGCACTGTTGGGTTATGGCGCGTTCATGTTGGCAACCGCCAGCGAGGCGCATCAGATTTGGTACGAACAACTTCCCGGTCAGCCCTTGGCCTTGTACTACGGGGAATATGACAAGAACGTGCTGGAGGTCACGCCGGGGGGAATGGACCGGTTCAGGCAACTGCGGGCGTGGTCGATGGCCGACCGGTCGGCACCGCTGCAACTGAGCCTGCAGCGCCAGGCGTTCCTGCTGGCGGAGCAGCCCGGGCAAGAGGATTCGCTGCTGGCGCAAGACCTGCACTATCCGATGTTCGATGTGCAGGAAGGCGGCAAGACCTTGAAAGCCGCCTGGACCCCGGCCACGCGTTGGGTCGGTGACCTGCGGGCCCGTAGCCCGGAGCTGACCCTGGATATCGTCCCCACCGGCGTTGCCGATGCGGGCGGCGCGCAGTTCCGGGTGTTCTACGCGGGCAAGCCGCTGACGGGCCAGGAAGTGATGCTGGAAACCGCCTCCGGTGAAGTCTTCAAGCAGCGCAGCGATGCCGCCGGCAACGTCAGCTTCGCGCTGCCCTGGCAGGGCACTTATGTGGTGGCCGTCGAGTACCAGGACAACAGCCCTGGGGAGCGTCTTGATCCGGCGGGCAAGCCCGAGCGGTTTGACGTCAAACGCTTCAGTTCGACGTTGTCGTTCCACCGCCAGCAAGGCCAGGCGCCGTTACCTCGCGCGCCGTCGCAACTGCCGGCATCGGAAGTCGCCAGGCTGAAAAAGTCAGCCTGATTCATTGCCTCCTTCATGAGTGATTGATATGACCCTTTCTTCAGGATTGGCCGGTCAGGCGGGCACTGTTGCGCCGACGCTTGCCCGCACGAACGTCACGGTGGCCACGCGCATGCTGGCTATCGATGCGCTGCGTGGTTTTGTGATGCTGTTGATGCTCATCGACCATGTGCGCGAAACCTTCTTGCTGCACCGGCAGGTCACCGACCCGATCGATGCCTTGAGTGTCACCCCGGACCTGTATTTCACCCGTATGCTCAGCGAGATCTGCGCCCCGGCGTTTATCTTCCTGACGGGCTTGTCGGCCTGGCTCTACAGCCAGAAACACAGCGCCCGCGAAACCTCGGTGTTTTTGCTCAAGCGCGGGCTGTTCCTGGTGTTCCTGGAAATCACCTTCGTGTGCTTTGCCTGGAACGCCGAGTTCCCACCCAAGACGTTGTGGCTGCAAGTGATCTGGTGTATCGGCCTGTGCATGATCGTGCTCGCCGGTTTGCTGCACTTCAAGCGCGCCTGGCTGATCGTGCTGGGGGTGGCGATTGTCGCTGGGCATAACTTGCTCGACGGCGTGACCGTCGGGCCGGAGTCGCCGTTCTTCGTGCCCTGGTCGATCCTGCATCAGCGGGTATTTATCGACATTACCGAATTCACCCGCGCCCGCACGACGTACCCGATATTGCCGTGGATCGGTGTGATCCTGCTGGGCTGGGGCATCGGCCCGTGGTTTGGCAAGGCAATGCCGTCGGCCGAGCGTATCTCGCGCCTGGTCAAGCTGGGTGCAGGCCTGCTGGTCGCGTTCGTGTTTATCCGCTATCTCAATGTGTATGGCGAGAAACCCTGGGTGCAGACCGGTGATGCGCTGCGCACCTTCATGAGCTTCATGAGCGCGAAGAAATACCCGCCGTCGCTGATGTTCCTGATGCCCACCCTGGGCCTGTCGCTGCTGCTGTTGGCACTGTTCGAGAAGTGGCAGGCCCGCTGGGCTACTGCGACCCTGGCGATCTACGGTGGGGCGCCGATGTTTTTCTACTTGCTGCACCTGTACGTGCTCAAGGCCATGTACCTGGTCGCGCTGGCGATCTGGGGCGCCAACCAAGGCACCTACTACGGTTTTGACGACCTGCCGATGGTGTGGTTGTGGAGCGTGATACTCGGGGTGTTGCTGTTCTTCCCGACACGCTGGTTCGCCGACCTCAAGCAGCGTCGTCGCGACATCGCGATGCTCAAATACCTCTGACGGAACCAACGGTGTTCTGCGCCCTGCGGAACACCTTTGCCTGACACGTTCTGGAGTCAAACCGTGAAGATGCTATCGACCCGCACCCTGCTATTGGCACTGGGAGGGCAGAGCCTGCTCGCCTTCGCCGCCGAACAAGACACCGCCAACGGCTTTATCGAGGACAGTCAGTGGAACCTGCTCAACCGCAGTGTCTACGACCGCCGCGACTACCAGCATGGCGCCCTCAGCAACGGCGCACGCAACGCCTACAAACCTCGATCCCAGCGCAGCGACCTGGCGGAAGAATGGGCCTATGGCCTGATGGCTGACTACACCTCGGGTTTCACCACCGGCACCCTGGGTTTTGGCCTGGATGCGCACGTTTACTCCGCCTGGCAACTGGACAGTGGCGGTGGGCGCGCCGGGAAAGCCCGGCTATTGGCGGTGGACAATGACGGCCACCCCAAGGACCAGTTCAGCCGCGGTGGTGCGGTTGCCAAACTGCGTTTTTCCTCAACCGAATTGCGCTACGGCGAGCAGCGGGTGAAAACCCCGGTGTTTGCCTCGTCCGACAGCCGCTTGCTGCCCGAAACCGCGACGGGATGGTGGCTGACCAGCCGCGAATTGCCGGCCACCACCCTGTTCGCCGGGCACTTCAATGAGAGCACCGACCGCAACGCCAGCAGCCATGACCGAGGGTTTGTCGTCAACTATTCCAACGGCAAACAAGGCGATCGCTTTGACCTGGTGGGCGTGCGCAATACCGCAATCAAGGGGCTGAGCGCCAGCGTGTTCAGTGCTGTCTATGAAGACACCTGGCGCCAGCATTACCTGGGGGCGGTCTACACCCGGCCGCTGTTTCCCGGCCAGGCACTGACCGTTGACCTGAACCTGTATCGCACCCAGGACACCGGCAAGGCGTTGTCGGGGCGCATCGATAACACCACATGGAGCCTGCTCTCGACCTATCGGCTCGGCGCCCACAGTGTGGGCGTGGGCTATCAGAAAGTCAGTGGCGACACGCCGTTCGACTACGTGACGCGCGGGGCGATTTACCTGAGCAACGCCGTGGCGCTGTCCGACTTCAACGCTCCCCGGGAAGCCTCGTGGCAGGCGCGCTATGACCTGGACCTGGCGGGCCATGGCATGCCCGGCCTGAGCCTGGCGGCGTTGTATGTACGTGGCAGTGGCATTGACGGCCGCCACATGGATCCTCGCGGCGGCTACCAATGGCTTGGCTACGGTGATGGGGGCAAGCACTGGGAACGTGACCTGCAGGCACGCTACGTGGTGCAGTCCGGTGTCGCGAAAAACCTCGCCTTTACCCTGCGCCATGCCGTGCACCGGGGCAATGCGGCCCAGGCGGAGCTGGATGCCAACCAGATCCGCCTGGCGGTCGAGTACCCGTTGGGCGGGCGCTTGCACTAGGTCGGCGTTACTCCTGCAACTGCAACGCCTGCTGCTTGAGCTGGCGTTTCTGCGCGAACGGCAGCTTTTCATCATCCCCATAGGGCGCGCTGTACCAGTTGCCGTAAGTCGGGTTGGGCAGCAAAAACCAGCGCTGCCCGAGCCAGTTCACATAGGGTTCGACGGCCTTGCGCTGGGCCTCGAGGGTGTTGCGTTCGGCCTGGACGAAATCCCCCAGGGAATCACCGGCCATCAACAGCACGCGAGCCTGGCTGGCGACCCATTGGCGGCGGCAGTTTTTGCCGTAGCCGGCGCTTTCGCAGTGCCCGGTAGGCGTGCTGGCGGCGAGCACCTGTTGATTGCTCTCCACCGGAAAGCCGCGCAGGCGCAGGTTGGTCACCGTGGCCGCGACCTGGCGGTGTTCGCGGTTGGTCAGGTAGTAAACCGTGATGCCTTTTTGCTTCGCCGCTTGCAGGAACGCCACGGCACCGGGAAGGGCCTGGGCCTTGGCCTGGTCGACCCAGGTGTTCCAGCGGTCGTAGCCATACACCTGGTTATGGATGACGTCGCGGGCATTGAGCGGCACGTTGTCCAGCAGGGTTTCGTCAATATCCACCACCACCGCCGGTGGCAGGCCGCTCAGGTTGCGGGGCGGGAAGGGCAACGCGTCCCAGCTGGGATCGGCCAGGGCCACGTCGAGCTGGCGGGTGGCGTTGGCGAACACCTGGCGATAGATCAACTCGTGTTCGATGGAGGTCTGGGTCCAGAGTACGGCGTCGAGCTGGTCGTTGGCCGGCGGCGTTTGTTGGCAGCCTGCCAGCAGGCACAGGCTGGCGAAGATCAGGGGTCGCATGCAGAGGTCTCGCAGGGAAAGGGCGCGTGGGCCGCACCTTAGCCTAATCCCGCGTGGATTCACCACATTGCGAAATGTTTCGCCGGATGCGAAACTGACGTAATTGTGAATACTTATCATCTAGCGCCAACCTTATCGCCGGCCCCGCGCATCCTGATCATCGAGGATGACGTGGAGCTGTGCACGCACCTGAGCAACCATTTGAGCCGTCGCGGCTTTGCCTTGAACAGCACCCATTGCGGCGACCAGGGTTTGGACCTGGCGCTGCATTCGCCGGTGGAGCTGATCCTGCTGGACATCATGCTGCCCAATGAAAGCGGCCTTAACATCCTTGCACGCCTGCGGCATGCGCGCGGCACCCCGGTGATCCTGATGTCGGCGCTGGGCGCCGAGCAGGATCGCATCACCGGCTTCAGCCAGGGCGCCGATGACTACTTGCCCAAGCCGTTCAGCCTGGCGGAACTCGATGTGCGCATCGATGCCTTGCTGCGTCGCGTGGCGATTGATTGCGGGGTCGCGAAACCGCTCGCCCGGCATTCCACATCGGGACTGGACAGCGACGCACGCGATTTCACCTGTAACGGCCGCGCCGCCGGGCTGACGGCTTCGGAATTCCGTCTGTTGTGCACGCTGCACGCACACCGGGGCGAGACGCTGAGCAAGGCTTTCCTCTACCAACAGGTGCTGCATCGCCCCTACACCCGCCTGGACCGTGGCCTCGATGTGCATGTGTGCAACCTGCGCCGCAAGCTGGCGGCCATCGATGTGCAGGGTATTCGCATCGACGCGGTGCGCCATCAGGGCTACGTGCTGCTGTGCGACAGCGCCTGATGCCGCGCCGTCATCCGCTGCTGTGGAAAATGGCGGCGCTGCAAGTGTGCTTCTGCCTGCTGCTGGTGTGGCTGGTCTGGAGCTGGGGTTTGCAGGTGGAGCGCAACACCTACTTTCTGGAACAGCCGGATCGCATCGCGCTGGCTGCGTATGCCGCCGAGGCGGAACAGCTGGCGGCCAGTGGCGATGCCCAGGCGCTGGAGCGCTGGCGACTGGCGTTGCAGCAGCGCGAGCACACCTGGGTCGCGGTGCTGGATGACTACTTGCACAGTCTGGGCACCACGCCGCTGACGGCCGAACAGGTCGGCCACCTGACTTTCATGCGCAAGCTCAGTTGGCCGATGAGCAAGCGCCTGGACGATGAATTGCCATACGTCAGCATCGCCTTCCCCCAGCACCCCGAGCGCGGGCGGCTGGTGATGCAATTGCCGGAGCGCCTGTTGCCACCGGGCCTGACGCCCTGGACCCATGTGTTGAGCCACGGCGTGGTACCGGTGCTGTTGGCGCTGGGCCTGGGGTTGCTGCTGTATCGCCATTTGGTACAGCCTTTGAACGAACTGCGTGAGCGCGCCAACGCCTTGAGTGCCGGCGACCTCGAGCCCCTGGCCAGCAGCCGCGTGACCCAGCGCCCGGACGAATTGGGCGAGCTGGCACGCGCCTACGAACACATGGCGGGGCGCCTGCGCCAGAGCCTGCACCAGCAACGGCAATTGCTGCGCACCCTGTCCCATGAAATCCGCACACCGTTGGCACGCTTGAAGATCGCCAGTGAAAGCGGCCTGTCGCCGGCTCAGCTGGAGCAGCGCCTGGGACGGGAAGTGGAGGAGATGCGCCGGCTGGTGGACGACTCCCTCAACCTGGCCTGGCTCGACACCGAAAAACCGCGCCTGGAAGCTGAAACGGTGGTGGTGGCCTCGGTGTGGGAAGCGCTGGTGCAGGACGCGCATTTCGAAACCGGCTGGCCCCTGGATGCGCTGGTCTGCGAGCTGGACAGCGCCTGCCAGGTGCACGTGCACCTCAACAGCTTTGCCCAGGCCCTGGAAAATATCCTGCGCAATGCCATCCGCCACTCGCCGCAACACGCCGTGGTGCGCTTGAGCGGCGAGCGTGACGGCGACAGCTGGTGGCTGGTGATCGAAGACCAGGGGCCGGGCGTGGCCGGAGGCGATCTTGAGCGCATCTTCGAAGCCTACCTGCGCCTGGATGGCACGGTGGGCAGCGGTTTCGGCCTGGGCCTGAGCATCGCCCGGCGCGCCATCGAACTGCAGCACGGCCGGCTGTGGGCCAGCCAGGGCACTCAAGGTCTGCGCATGAACCTGCGCCTGCCCGCGGCGAATGTTTAGAAAGTTAATGTTCTTTACTCGCAATTGCATCTGATTATCATCGGCGATCTTTGATGGCCCACCGCTATCGGTCGGGCTGACGTTTGGAGATCCGCGCATGTTCCGCTTGTCCCTGCTTGCCGTGAGTATTTGCAGCCTGTTGCCCGCCAGCAGTTTCGCGGTTGAAACCGAAGCCCCCGCGCAGATGGAGCTGCCGACCCAGACGGTACTGGGCACCGCACAGGAAGAGATCAAGCAGATGCCCGGCGTGTCGATCATCACCGCCGAAGACATCAAGAAACGCCCCCCGGCCAATGACCTCTCGGAGATCATCCGCACCATGCCTGGCGTCAACCTCACCGGTAACTCCAGCAGCGGCCAGCGCGGCAACAACCGCCAGATCGACATCCGCGGCATGGGCCCGGAAAACACCCTGATCCTGGTGGACGGCAAGCCGGTCAGCAGCCGTAACTCGGTGCGTTACGGCTGGCGTGGCGAGCGCGACAGCCGTGGTGACAGCAACTGGGTGCCGGCTGACCAGATCGAGCGCATCGAAGTCATCCGTGGTCCGGCGGCGGCGCGTTACGGCAACGGCGCGGCAGGCGGCGTGGTGAATATCATCACCCGGCAACCGGGCAGCGAAACCCACGGCTCGGCGACGATCTACCACAACTTCGCCCAGCACACGGCCGAGGGTGAGACCGAGCGCATGAACTTCGGCCTCAACGGCCCGCTGACCGACACCCTCAGCTACCGCGTGTACGGCAACATCGCCAAGACCAATGCCGACGATGCCGATATCAACAGCGGCCATGAGTCCGTGCGCACCGGTAACCAGGTCGGCACCTTGCCGGCGGGGCGCGAAGGTGTACGCAACAAGGACGTCAACGGGCTGCTGAGCTGGCAGTTCACCCCCGAGCAGACGCTCGACCTGGAAGCGGGGTTCAGCCGCCAGGGCAATATCTATACCGGCGATACCCAGAACACCAACAGCAATGCGAATGTGAAGAGCATGCTGGGCCATGAGACCAACATCCTCTACCGTGAAACCTATTCGGCCACCCACCGTGGCGAGTGGGATTTCGGCAGCAGCCTGGCCTACCTGCAATACGAAAAGACCCGCAACAGCCGCATCAACGAAGGCCTGGCGGGCGGCACCGAAGGCATCTTCGCCAACACCGATTTCTACACCACTGTGCTGCGCGACCTGACCGCCCACGGCGAGGTCAACCTGCCGCTGCACGCCGGTTTCGAACAGGTGCTGACCCTGGGCACCGAGTGGGTCGAGTCGCGGCTCGACGACCCGAGCGCCAACACCCAGACCACCACTGCCGGCGGCAGTGTCGCAGGGCTGACCAGCACCAACCGCAGCAGTACCTCGTCGTCACGCATCTTCTCGGTGTTCGCCGAAGACAATATCGAGCTGCGCCCCGGTACGCGCCTGACCCCGGGCCTGCGCCTGGACCACCACGACATTGTCGGCGACAACTGGAGCCCCTCGCTGAACCTGTCCCAGGTGCTCACCGACACGCTGACCTTGAAGGCCGGCATTGCCCGTTCGTACAAGGCGCCGAACCTCTACCAGCTCAACCCCAACTACCTGCTGTACAGCAATGGCCAGGGTTGCTATGGCTCGACCAAGAGCTGCTACCTGCAAGGCAATGCCGATCTCGAGGCCGAAACCAGCGTCAACAAGGAGCTGGGGATCGAGTACCGCAATACTGCCGGGGTGGTCGCCGGCCTGACGTATTTTCGCAACGACTACAAGAACAAGATCGAGTCCGGCCTGACGCCGGTGGGCACCGCTTCGGGCGGTTCGGGCACCACGGCCAACGCCAATATCTTCCAATGGGAAAACGTCCCCAAGGCACTGGTTGAAGGGCTCGAAGGCAACCTCACGTTGCCGTTGGCCGAGTCGCTGACCTGGACCAACAACTTCACCTACATGCTGCAATCGAAAAACAAACAGACCGGCGATGTGCTCTCGGTCACGCCCAAGTACACCCTCAACTCCATGCTCGATTGGCAAGCCACCGAGGCTCTGTCCCTGCAGGCCAGCGTGGCCTGGTACGGCAAGCAGACCCCGAAAAAGTACGATTACCACGGCAACCGTGTTACCGGCACCGGCAACAATCAACTGTCGCCCTATGCCATTGCCGGTGTGAGCGGCACCTACGCCATCAGCCAGCATCTGAGCGTTACCGCTGGCGTCGATAACGTTTTCGACAAACGCCTGTGGCGCGAGGGCAACGCCCAGGGGGTGAACAACATCGAAGGCGCGGGGGCGGCGACCTATAACCAGTCCGGCCGCACCCTGTACACCAGTCTGACGGCGTCGTTCTGATGGGGCGCGCGATCTTCCTTGCCTTGCTTGTCGCCCAGGGCGCCCATGCCAGGCCGGCACCGGACCAGTTGATGGACGCGCCGGTATTGCGCGAAGCCAGCGCCTACCGTTTCAGCACCCTGGAACTGGACTCCGCCGATGGTGCGCGGCACTACCGCATCTGGCTGGGGCAACCGCCCAAGGTCAGTGGCGCCAACCCTGTGGCGTACCTGTTGGATGGCAACGCGGCGATGGCGGCATTGGATACCGAGCTGTTGAATCGCCTGTCCCACCACCCGACGCCACCGGTGCTGGTGGCGGTGGGGTACGCCACGCCACTGCGTATCGAACGCAATGCCCGCACCTTCGATTACACACCGCAGGTGGGCGAAGGCATGCAACGCGACCCACTGACGAATGTGCCCAGCGGTGGGGCCGATCAGTTCCTCGACCTGCTCACCCGGCAGATCCGGCCCTTGATCAACCAGCGCCTCGCCGTGCAGCCTGCGCGCCAAGTGCTGTGGGGGCATTCCTATGGTGGGCTGCTGGTGCTGCACACCCTGCTGACACGCCCGCAGGCCTTTGATGAGTATGCCGCCGCCAGCCCCTCGCTGTGGTGGAACAGTGGGGTGATCGAGGCCGAAGGGCTGGGCTTGCAACAACGGCTGCAGGGCCGGCGGCCGAGGCTGTTGCTGATGCGTGGCGACGCAGAACCCGCCGGTCCGACGAGGTCGGCCACGCCGCAGGATGATGCCGCGGCCAAGCGATTGCTGGTCAGGCTGCAAAGTGTCGAGGGGCTGACTACCCGCTACCAGACCTTTCCCGGCCTTGGCCATGGCCCGATGTTACCCGCGTCGTTGCGCTATACCCTCGAACACCTGTAGGCGTCATCAATCGGGTTGGCACACCAACGGCTGTCGCTCGTAGTTCAACGCCTTGTTCTGTGGCGCCAGCACATAGCTCGCACGGCAACGCTGTTCGCCCCACTTGATGGTCAGGGTGCCCCGGTCCTGCTCAACCAGCGCCAGGGCATTGCCGTTCGGGTCGGCAATTGCCAGTTGCTTGCCGTTGGCATCTTCCAATGAGGCACCAAACGACAGCGGCTTTCGTTGCGCATCGAACAACTCGAACAACACTCGCCGTCCGGTGGTGCCACTGTAATGCGCGACGACCACGGCCCCCCGGCGCGGTACCAGTTGCTGGGTGGCGTTGGTGATCTCCACGTTGCCCCCCAGGTCACGGGTGTCGAGGCTGATCCAGTTCACCCGATAAGGTTGCGCCGTCGGGATCACCGCATAGCCGTTGGATCCGGTTTCCACACCGCTGTAACTGCTGATCTTCGCCCCGGAGATGCCCGGCACTTGAGCCAGCGCGAAGGTCTCGCTGACCGTTTGCCCCAGGTTGATACCGCCGGCATGGGCCACCACCGAACCTGCGAGGTTGAAGTTCTGCGAGGTGTAGCCCTGGCCCTGGCTGTAGCCGAGGCTGACGTCGGCCACGGCGGTGCGGCTGTTGATATTCACCGAGCCGGAATCGCCGCTGGTATCGCTGTGGCCCGCCTGCACCGAATAGAACGTGTCGCTGGTGTCGGCGACATAGCCGTTGATCCCCGCCTGGGTGGTGGTGTCGCCGTGTTGCCGGCTGGTGGTGACAAAGGCGCGTGGTGCGCGCGCCTGGCTGCCCAGCGGGAATGAGACGGACAGGTTCAACTGCGTGTCGCTGCTGGGTTCGCCCCAGGTGACAATCTGCTTGGTGCGCGTCACGCCCAGGTTGTAGCTCAGGTCGCCCCAGTGGCTGGTGTAGCCGGCGGAAAAACTCTGCGAGCCGCCGCGATTCCAGTAGCGCTGGTCGCTGGCATTCACGTACAGGCTGCCGAACGCACTGTTGCGTCCCAGGCTCTGGTTGATGGTCAGGTCGGTGCGGGTTTTTGAATGCCCGGTGCGAACGCGCACGTCTTCGCTGAGGTCCTCCACGTGGTCGGTGAGGGTGCGGTAGCCCTCGGTGGAGTAGCGGTAGGCGGCCAGGGTGAAGTTGGTGTCGGTGCCGGCGAAGGTCTTGGCATATAGCGCACGCACGCTGCTGCCCTGGGTGGTTTGCCCGCGTGCCTTGCTGGACGAGTGGGTGGCGTCCAGGGAGAACGCGCCCAGCGAGGTGTTCTTGCCGGCGCCGACCGACACGGCGTTGTAGTCCTCGCTGGCCTGCAAACCGACGATGCCGCTGAGGTTGCTGGTCAAGCCGTACGCCAGCGTGCCACTGAGAAAACGCGGGGTCGCCAGGCCGTCGGCGTTGCTCTTGAAGGTACCCGCCGAAACGCTGTATTTGACTTGGCCTTCACGCACCATGATCGGCAGGCTGGAGAACGCCTGCATCGTCACGCGGCGGCTGCCGTCGGCTTCGGTCACGGTGATTTGCAGGTCGCCGTTGGAGCCGCTGGGGTAGATGTCGTTGATCTCGAACGGCCCTGGCGCGACGTTGGCGGTGTAGAGGATGTAGTCGTTCTGGCGAATTTCCACGGTCGCGTTGGTTTGCGCCACACCTCGGATCACGGGCGCATAGCCGCGTTCGCTGTCGGCGCGCATGCCTTCATCGGAGGCCAGTTTCAGGCCGCGATAACGCACGCTGTCAAACAGGTCGGTGTCGGAGAAAATTTCACCGGCGCTGAACTGACCCTTGATCGCCGTCACATCATGCTGCAGGTAGGTGCGGTTGCTGGTGTAGGTGTTCGAGCGCCCGGTACCGCCACTCAGGTTCGATTCGTTGCGCAGACGCCAGGCGCCGAGGTTGATGCCGTTGCGCAGGCCGAGGTTATTGGCGATGCGGGTGTCGTAGTCGCCCGCAGTACGACTGCTGTTGAGCTGGTAGTTGATGAAGGCGGCGGGGACGCCTTCGTCCCACAGCTGCGGGTCGACATAGCCGCGCAAGCCACGTTGCATGGCCACTTGCGGAATGCTCGCCAGCAGGCGCAGGCGGCTGCTGTCATAGCGCACGTTGGCCTCTTCGATTATCTCGGCCAGGGCGTAGCAGTCCTGCGGGTGCTGCGGGTCGAGTTTGCCCTCGGCCTGCAAGCGCGCCAGGTCGATGCCCAATTGCTTGAGCAGGTCGAGGTTCAGGCAGGCTTCGACCCGACCGTTGTGGGGGTTGCGCTTGAAGTCGATATCGCGCCGGCCCACCAGCACCTCGTTGCTGTACAGGTCGACGCGGTAATTGCCCGGCAACACGCTGTTCGCGGAGAGCAACTGCTGCAGGTCGACGGTGGACTGTGCACCTTGCAGGAACGTGGTGTTGAAGCGCTCCGCAGGCTCATCGGCCATTGCCCAGGCCGGCAGGCTGGCGGCCATCGCGAGCGACAGTGTCTTCAACGTCAGTGCGCCGTGCGCGGGCCTGTTGCTGGAAAAAAAAGACATGCGAAGACCTGTGACATCCCGGGTTGGCGAACAGGCGGGCACGCAAACACGCACGCGAGGTGAGCCTGTGGATTAGAAAAGGGGCTTAGGGTTTGCGGCGTGATTCCGTGGCGTGCGCGGGGGCGGCAGCGCCGACGGCCAGGGGCGCGGTGTACGCGTTCTGTGCACCGTAGTCATTGATGCTGGAAAACGACAACTGCACCGGCCCGCTGGCGGGCGTGGCGCCGAGGGGAAACTGTTTCTCCTCGCCGGGCGCGATCATGGTGGAGTCGCTGGCCAGTTGCGCCTGCACTTTGATGTCGGCCATGGACACGTGGTAGAGCGTCGGGTTTTTCACCCGCAGCAGGGTCTGCGCGCCATGTCTGGCCAGGCGCCACTCGAGCTGCGCTGGGGCCTGCAACGCACTGCCTGCGAGGCCGGCAGGGCGGTAGAAAATCTTGATGCGTTGGCGGATCGCCAGTTGCAGGGTGTTCTCGGCCTCGCTGGCCTTGGGGATCTCCTGCACGTTGAGCCACACCACCGACTCGCGGTCCGTGGGCATGCCGGCGCCCTCATACAGGATGCGCAGCAGTTGCTGTTCCTTGGCGAACACCCGCGCCAATGGTGGGGTGACGGCAAACGGTGCGCGGCTGCCGCTGGCATCGTTCATGTCGACCCAGGATTGCACCAACACGTCCTGGTTACCGTTGCGCACGGTGATATTGGCTTCCCTGTGGTCGCCATCGAATACGATACGGGTGGCATTCAGTGAAATGCTGGCGGCGGCCTGGGTAGCCATAAGCATGCCCAGCAGCACCAGGCTCATGGCGATAGAACGAGGCGGCATGAGGGGTATCCGGTGTCATCAAAAAGGGAATGGCGAGGCCGCATGGCCTCGCGCGTTCGGTGCACGGGGCGCCGGGGTTATTCGTATTGCAGGATGAACGGCAGGGTTGCATCACCGCGACCGGCGGTGGACGCACCGGCGGCACCGGTGGTGACGTAGGCCGCCGCGAAGCTCAGGGTGGCGTCGCCGCCTTCAGTGCCTTGACCGTGCATGGTGCTTTCGATACGTGCGGTGGCTGGCGAGCTCAGATCGATCAGCGTGCCTTTGCTGTCCAGGAGGGCGATACCGACGTTTTGCGCGGTGGCCGAACCCGGGTTCAGGGCCAGTACGTTCTTGCCGGTCACCAGGCCCGAACCGCCGTTGTTGGCGTCAAAGATCATCGCCACCTTGGTGCCCTGGTTGCAGTTGACGTTCAGGTTGAAGTCTTTGGCGGTAACGCGACCTGCGGTTGGGTTTTCCGCAGTGCCCATGTCCTTGATCGAGACGTTGCCCATGTCGACCGAGATGGTGCGGTCGGAGTTGGCGCCGTCCACCGAGCAGGCGTCGTTGTTGATCACGCCGGTGAAGGTGATTTTGCCGCTGCCGCCCAGGGTAGGAGTAGGCGCTACCGTATCGTCGGCGAACGCACTGCCGGATGCGGCGATAATGGCCGAGGCGATAACAGCCAGGGAAAACTTCTTCATGATGATGTCCGTTAGTGTTAGTTGGAGAATGTAACTACTGAACTGCCAGGAAAGAGTAAAAGGCGAGGTCGTTAACCAGAATAAGACGATTCTTATAAGTCGAAACTCAGGCGCACTGCTTACGCGTCAAGAACAGGCGGGGAGTTTGAAAATAAAGGGCGAAGCCATTGTCAGCGAATGGCTTGCGAGTGGTTCTTTAGTTGAAAATGTTACGCGCCAGGCAATAAGCGAGCAGGTCTTGGTCGCTGTTAACTTCAAGTTTGCGCATGGCCGATATCTTTTGTGCACTGATGGTTTTTGAACTTCGGTTCTGGCTGCGTGCAATATCACTGACACTCATGCCGGAGATAAACAAGCGCAGGATCTCGAACTCTTTGGGCGACAAGCTGGTAAAGCGCTCGTCGAAGTCGGTGAGGGTTTCGATCACTGATGTCTTGGGCGGTTCCAGGCTGCGATAGGCGCTCTGTTGGGCAATGGCCTGGAGTGCCAGTTGAATTTCGGTGTGCAACTGGCTTTTCTGGATGATGCCGACCACACCCAGCTCTTGCAGGCGGGTGAGAATCAGGTGGTTGGAAATCATCGTGAGGATCAGGACCTGCACCTGTGGGAAATGCCGTTTCAGGTATTCCACCAACTTCAGGCCATCGCCGTAGGGCGAGTCGCCCGGCATGTTGTAGTCGGTGATCACGATGTCGGCGCCCTGGCGCTGCAGCAAATCGATCAGCCCGGCCGAACACACGGCCTCGCCGACCACTCGAAAGCGCGTGTCGCGTTCCACCAGCTCGCGAACGCCCAGCAACACGATCGGGTGATCGTCCGCGATTACCACGTTGAATTTTTTCATAAGGGGCCGTCCGTAGTGCCGGTTCAAGTGAGTGAAGAGTGCCCGGGCTGGAGAGTCTCCAGGACGGCCGACAGTCGCTGCATGACCGCTTTCACCTTGAGCGTAAGGGCAGTGTCGAGGCTGCCACGGTTAAGTGCGCTTTCCAGTTCGATGCAGGCGTGGGCCAGGTCGAGCGCCTGGACGGCACCCAGGGCGCCGGCCAGCGAATGCAGGCGTTGGCCAAGACCGTGGGCGTCGCGCTGGGCCAGGGCGGCGTCGATACCTTGCAAGTCCTGCTCCACGCTGCTGATGAACAGCGGGCGCATCTTCTCCGATAACTGCACGCTGTCATTGAATGACGCGGTGGCTGGCGCAACCGGCGGCTTGACCTTGCACAGCTTGATCAACTGGCCACGCAAGGTTTGCAGGCTCAAGGGCTTGACGATCCAGGCGTTCATGCCCACCGCCAGGCAGCGCACGCCTTCCTCGCGCATCGCATTGGCGGTCACGCCGATGATCGGCAACTGCGGGTCGTGCTCGCGCAGGGCCCTGGCCAGGTCATAGCCATTCATCAACGGCATATTCACGTCGGTCAGCACCAGGTCAAAGGCGTGCGGTTGCCACAAGTGCAGGGCCTGCTCGCCATTGGCGGCCAAGGACACCGAGCAACCGAGTGCTTCCAGCTGTTCCTTGATAATCGCCTGGTTGACCGGGTTGTCCTCGGCCACCAGGATATGCAACCCCAACTGCCCGGCACTTTGCAGGCGCGTCGCAGGCGGTTGCTCATGCTTGCCGTGTTGTGCCAGCGAGACCGTGGCGGCGATGGCACGTACATCGTACATATCCACCCTCCAACCCTGGGCCGTGTGCAGCGGCGGGCTGTGCGCACCTGGCAGGCACAGCACGCGCTGGCCGACCCAGGGCCGCGCGGGGTCGCTGGCGAACAGGTCCACCAGCACCGCGTGGCGGTTGTCCTGTTCCTGGGTGGGCGCCGCCAGCGCCGCCGCAATGCCCAGGCGGTTGAGCCAGTCACTCATTGACTGTGCCAGCTCGCGCACCGGTGCCTGCACATACACCGGCGTCGGGCTGGGCTCGATCAGCGGCAGGTTGGTCAAGGCACCGCCACACAGCGGCAGGCGCATTTTCAATGTGAAGCTGCTGCCCAGGCCCGGCTCGCTGACCACCCTGATCTCGCCGTCCATCATCTGCGCCAGCCACCGGCAGATCGGTAATCCCAGCCCGGCGCCGCCTTCGCTGGCGGTGTCCGGTGCCTGGTAAAACAGATCGAACAGCTTGGCCTGCTGCGCCTCGGGGATGCCCACGCCGGAGTCGGTGACTTGCCATTCCAGGTCAACGTGGTTGGCGTCCTGTGCCGTGACCCGGGCGCGGATCACCACGCGGCCGATGTCGGTGAACTTGATGGCGTTGCTCACCAGGTTATTGAGAATCTGGCGAATCCGCATCGGATCGCCCATGACGCAGTCCGGCAGTTGCGGGTCTATGCAGCTGTAGAGCTGCAAACCCTTGCGCTGGGCGAAGGCGGCGTAGGTGTGCAGGGTGTCTTCGAGCATGTCCAGCGGGCAGAAATCCACGGCTTCTATCGCCATTTGCCCGGATTCGATTTTCGACACATCGAGCACATCGCTGATCAGTTGGAACAGCGTGCCGGATGAGCGCTGGATGGTCTGCAGGTAGGTTTTCTGGTGCGGGTCCAGATCTGTCAGCCCGAGCAGTTCAAGGGTACCGAGCACGCCATACAGCGGTGTGCGGATTTCATGGCTCATGGTTGCCAGGAACAGGGTCTTGGCCTCGTTGGCCGCATCGGCGGCGCGGCGGGCGTCTTCCAGGGCCTGGGCGTCATCGATATGACGGGTGATGTCGTTGAACGCATACAGGCGCACGTCTTCGGCCTGGTAGCGGGTCGACACGAAGCCGATCTGCAGGTGCCGGCCTTCGATCTCCAGGTGCGTCTCGCCGCTCTCGGCGCCCTCAGGTGTACCGGCCATGGCCGCTACGAGGCGTGCGGTGCCCGGCCATTGCTGGGCGCGCTGGTTTTCGATAAGCACCTTGCCGTCGCTGCGGCGCACCACGCATAGGCCGGTGGGTGCGGTGTCGATGATCACGCGGCTGAACGCCACGCTTTCGGCAATGCGCTCGTGGGCCAGGCGCGCCGGGTTGATTACCTGGCGCCGATACCAGCGGCTGCCGCCCCAGCCGAGGGTGATCAGGCCGCCGAGAAACAACGCCAGGCTGCTCAGCGGCCACAGCGCAGAGTGGAAGAAGTGCGCGTAGTTCAGGCCATAGACCGCGCTCCAGGGCCGGTCACCGGCCTGGGTCATCTTGAATTCGAAGCCATCGGCGTTGAAGTGCACGCCATCGCTGAGCGATGCGTCGACGTCGGGCCCGGCCAGCCGCTGGCCGTCGGGGCCCATCAACGTGAGGCGATCGAATGCCGAGTGATCCAGGGCGCGCTGTACATCGTCGACCCGCGACAGGTCGAGCAAGGTGCCGACTACCGCCTGTTCCTGACCGCCAAGTGGCAGGCCGATATACGCCAGCAAATGTTCGGCGGCGGGACCGGCTTGCCAATACACACGGTTTTGTTCCAGGGGCTGGGGCGTCTGCTCCAGGCGTTGTTGCACTGCGTTGACCAGCGCCACCAGGTTGCCCGTGTCCTCTGTGCTTTCGCGGCGTTGGTAGCCCACGGACGGCACGGTAATGGTGTAGTTCGCCTGACGATTGAACAGGAAGGTTTGTGGTGCCTCGTAGGGCGAGGAGGACCAGAAGGCGCTGTAGTAGCTGGTCAGGTGGGCGCCCAGCGCGAAAATCTGCGGCCGGGCAGCGACATTGACCTGTTGCTCATCGAACTTGGCGCTGAAGGGCACCGAAAACGAATACTTCTGGCCTTCGTACAGCGTGCGGTGGTTGTCGACCATGCGGCTTTTCAGGCTGACCTGCACATGGGTGGCACGCAACAGTTCGGCCTGGATGCCCGGGTGGGTCAGGCTCTTGAGATAGGACTCCTGCTCCTGCAGGTTTTCCATCAGCCGCGCGAAGTGAAAGCGCGTGGCGCCGTAGCGTGTTTCGATCCCGCGTTGCAGTGACCAGTAGTTGGTCAGGACCAGCAGCAACGCGATGCCAATCAGCACCATCAGGCCTTTGTTCAGGCGCAATGAGCTGCGGGTGAAAGCTTCGAGGATCGCGTTGTTGTGCTTCATCAAGGGTTTCCGCGGGCGCAGGATAAATCGGCACTGGATGGAGCTTACTCCTTAATACGGGGTAAATAATCCGGGGCCGGCTGCTAGTGAGATGTCGCAGGGCCATCATTGTTCAGTAGTTGTTGAAATTGATCCGGCGACACCGCGTGGGAGATCAGAAAACCTTGCACCTGGTTGCAGTCGATCTTGCGCAGGAGCGCCAGTTGCTGGGGCGTCTCCACTCCTTCGGCGACCACGGTCAGGCCGAGTTTGCGGCCCAGCGCGATGATGCTCGCCAACGCCTGGGCAATGCCTTCGTTGTCATGGCTGCCCTGGACCAGCGCCTGGTCGATCTTGAGTTCGGTAAACGGCGTGGACACCAGGTTCAGGTACGAGCTGTAGCCCTTGCCGAAATCATCCTGGGACAGCCCGAACCCCTTGATGCGCAGGCGGCAGGCACCGGCATAGAAGTTACTGATGTCCTGCGGCACCGAGCACTCCATCAACTCGAAGCAGATCATCCCCGGGATGCCATCGTGGTGCAGCACGAACTCCAGCAGACGGTCCGCCAGGTCGTGGCTGTTGAGCAGGTGGGTGGGCAGGTTGATCGACACCGGGATTTCATAGCCACGCTGGCGCCAGTGTTCCTGGGCGTGGATCGCCTGCTTGAGCACCAGCCACAGTAGTCGTTCCTCCAGTTCGAAGGCCTTGATCGCCGGCAGGAAGGCACCCGGCAGCATCACGCCTTGCTCGGGGTGCATCCAGCGCACCAACGCTTCGGCGGCGACGATACGGCCGTTGGCCAGGGATTTTTTCGGTTGGAACCAGGCCTGGAACTGGCCGGCGCTCATGGCCTGGATCAGGCTGTGACGGTCGATGTCCACGTGCTCGGGCATTGCGGGGGAGGGCTTGCACACCCTGTTCCTGAGTTGTTCCACCAGGCTGCGCAATGCATCGGCGGCAACCGGTTTCGAGATCAGCCCGATCACCTCCACATCGAGGTTTTTTGCCACCAGGCTGGCCGCCATCAACATGCGTCGCGACGCAGCGCTCATGATCGCCAGCGCCGGCTTGCAGCGCAGGCTGGCCAGGCACTGGATAAACTGCACGCCGTCCATGCCGGGCATCAGCAGATCGGTCAGTACCAGGTCGAAATCCCGCTGGCGCAGCTGCTCCAGCGCTTCTTTGCCATCCGCGGCGGTTTCGAGCATGAACTCCCCCAACTCACTGAGCAGGTGCTGCAGGTAGATGTGCTGCAGGGGATGATCCTCAACAATCAAAATACTAAGGGGCTTCATGGGTGATCCGTGCATAAGGCGCCAGGGAGTTGAATAGAGCCCGCAACGCAAAGGGTTTGACCAGGCAGTGGTTCATGCCGGCGGCCAGGCACAGGTCGGCCTCGCCGCGCATGGCGTTGGCGGTGGCCCCGATAATCGGCAACGGGCAGCCCTGGCGGCGCAGTTCGCGCGCCAATTCATAGCCGTTGATATGGGGCATGTTCACGTCCGTCAACACCACGTCGAAGTTGCCGGCGGTGTACAGCTGCAACGCTTCCTGACCATCGGCCGCCAGCTCCACGGTACAGCCGAGCTCTTCGAGTTGGTCACGCAGTATCAGCTGGTTGATGATGTTGTCCTCGGCCACCAGCAGGTGCAGGTTGAGTTTATTCAGGTCACGCTGGCGCGTGTGCTCATCGGCGCGGGCCACCCACAGCCCTTGCGCCTGGCTGACGGCCTGATGAATAGCACCCAGGTGGTTGAGGTTGACGTGCCAGGCACCGGCGTCGGCCTCCAGGGTCGTGCAGGCGTTGCTGCTGACGTGAATCACCGGGCCCGGCCACTCGGGCACCAGCGACGGGTCGATGCTGCCGGGGTGCACTTGCAGCAGCAGATGATTGTCCGCCAGGGTCGGCAGGCCGGTCTGGGCCCTGGCGCCCCAGCGACGCAGCCAGCCACTGACCGAGTTGGCCAACTCCGGAATCGGCGAGGCCACGTAGATAGTCTCGGCCAATAGGGGGGGCATGGGCGGGGTGGGAGCCTCTTCCAGCGGCAGGATCAGACTGAAACTGCTGCCCAGGCCGAGTTCGCTGACCATGCGGATATTGCCGTTCATCAACTCCGTCAGGCGTTGGCAGATCGGCAGGCCCAGGCCGGTGCCGGCGACCACATTGGTGTTGCCTTCACTCTGGTAGAACGGTTCGAAAATCATCGCCTGGTCTTCCTGAGCGATGCCTTTACCGGTGTCCGAGACTTGCCACAACAGGCTGGAACGCTCGCCGTCGCGGCCCAGTACTTTGACCCGCAGCACCACGCGCCCGTAGTCGGTGAACTTCACCGCGTTGTTGAGCAGGTTGTTGAGTATCTGACGGATGCGCGTCACGTCGCCGATCAAGCGTTCCGGCAGCGTGGGATCAAAGCAGGCGTACAGTTGCAGGCCCTTGCCCTGGGCGGCTGCGGCGTAGCCCTGGATGATTTCGTGGACCAGGTCCAGGGGCGAGAATTCGCTCAACTCCAGGGCCAGTTGCCCGGCCTCGATCTTCGACACATCCAGCACGTCGCAGATCAACTGCAGCAGCGTCGAGGAGGAGCCTTCGATGGCATGCAGGTAGTCCTTCTGCTGGGCGTCCAGTTGCGTGCGCGCCAGCAATTCCAGGGTGCCGAGCACGCCATACAACGGTGTGCGGATTTCATGGCTCATGGTTGCCAGGAACAGGGTTTTGGCGGCGTTGGCGGCATCCGCCGATTGGCGTGCTTCTTCCAGCGCCGCCTCGACTTGCTTGCGTGCACTGATATCGCTGAACGCGCAAAACAGCACGTCCTCGCCGCGATAGCGGGTGGGGGCGCTGCTCAGGTACAGGTGGCGGCCGTCGATGGTTTCGAAGTAGTCACTGTGTTCGCTCGGCTCGCAGGCAAAGGCCTGCTCGATCCAGCCGGCGCGCAACGCCTCCCGCTCCGGGCCGTGGCCCAGCCACTGTTGGGCCAGGGTGTTTTCCAGCACCACCTGGCCATCGGTGCGGCGCAGCACGCAGAGGGCAACGGGCGCGGTCTGGATCACGTCGCGGCCGAACGCCTCGCTTTCGATCAAGGCCTGGATGCGATGGATCGAAGGGATGATGAAGCGCTGGTCGACGCGGCGCATCACCAGCCAGATCAACGTCAGGCTGAGCAGGCAGAACAGCAGCGAGCCGAGCAACTGTTTCCACAGGCCGGTGACCACCGCGCGCAGGTCGATGGAGTACATCAGTTGCCAGTCCGAGGACTTCAGATGCTTGCGGATCACCAGGTGGTCGGGCAGGAAACCACTGCCGACAAACCCGAAAAAATTGTCTTCCCTGGGCTTGAGGCGTTGCTGGCTCAGCTGTGAGTCGTGACTGTTGGTGAAGACCAGCATGCCCTGGGAGTTGAGCATCATGAATTCGCCGGCGCTCTGGTCGCTGAGGGTCTGGGACACTTCGCGGCTTTCCATTTCCAGGCCCAGCCAGCCGGAGCGGGGGTCGCGCTCATCCAGGCGAATGAAGATGTAGAGGTGCGAGTGCTGCTCGGTCTTGTCGCTGAGCCACAGCTCCTTGAGTGTGCCCGGGTCGCTGTTTTGCAGGGCCTTGAGGCGGTTGAGCATGCATTTGGAAATCGGCAGCACCTGCGCAGTGGAGTCGTACAGCCGCGTCACCTGTGGGGTCGGGCCGGTGTTCACGTAGAGCAGGTTGACCTGCTTGGCCTTGAGGTAATCGCGCATGCGCGTGGTCAGCCAGATGCTCCACTGGTTGCCTGGCGTGTCACCCAGTTGCAGGTGTTGTTCCTCCTCCGAGGGTGGATAGATCCTTGCCTGCTTGCGCACCGCGGACAGGCTGAGGCTTTCGAGCAGGGCCTCGCGGTTGGTAAAAAAAGTGTGGGCTTCGGCGATGGCGCTGCTCATGTAGCCGCGGCGCTGGGAGATGTCGTTGTTGAACGTCGACAGTAGAAAGGTATAGACCCCGCTCAGGATGCCGATCAGCAGTACGGTCGCAAAAATACGAAGCAGCCTTCTGGCTGCTTCGGGTCGGGAGAGGACGGGGTTGATCTGGAGCAGATAACTTTTCAATCGCATCGGCGCACTTTAAACAGCACGGTGCACCGGGGGTATAAGACGATCCTTAAAACGGGCCTACTTGTAGTACATATCCACCACCACGGCGGCGTCGAAGGCACCCGGGATCGGCAAGGTGCGCCATTTCAGGTCGGCGCGGAATTCATCGTGGCTCTGGCCCAGCCCCATCAACTCTTGCAGCGTGAACCAGTTATTGAACGGCAATTGCTGTTGGCTCTCGGCGCGGGACAGCGCGATGCCCACCGAACTGTTGTTATCCGGCACCAGCAAGCCATTGATCACACTGCCGCCCCCCGCCGTGCTGGCGAAGCGTGCGCTGATGGTGTAGGGCGTGTCGCAGCCCTTGCGCAGGTTCAGGCTGAAGTTGGCGCTGCTGGCCATTTCACCGATGGCAGCCTTGCGCGACGGTGTTGGGAAGTTGACCACGCTGGGGGTGATGGTCAACTCGGGGGTACAGGGCACGAAGCGGATATCGTTCATGCCGGTGACCACGTAGTTGAAATTGCTGTTGGGCCGCGAGTTGAGCCCGCGCACGCCGTCGAGCTGGAATACCCGGTAGGAGGTCAACGTACTGGCTTGCCCGCTGGGTGGCGTGGGGTCGTATTTCTCGATGAACACGCTGAAGTTGAGGGTAAAGCGCGCCTTGTCCCAGCCGACGCAATTGGCCAAGTTGCAGCCTCGATCGGAATAGAAGCCGGTACCGACCTTGCCGGTGCTTTGGGTAATCGGCTGGTTGTTGTAGCGAATGCCCACGCGAATACCCGTGCCGATACTCACGCCGGCCGGATTGACGTAGAAATACACTTCTTCGCGGCCATGGCCGTAGTCGTCCTTGCAGATCACATCGGTCGAGCGCGGGCCCGACTCCCAGATGATGGTGCCGTTGGGCGCATCGGCGGCCACCGCCAGCGCAGTACCCAGTGCCTCCTGGGTGATGATCGAGTTGGTGCCGTCCTCACGGCAGGCCAGGGCGTGGCTGGTAGCCGGCAGGACCGCACAGGCCCACAGCAGCATCGGTAAGCAGTGTTTGGTGAGTGACATGGGGGCAGATACTCCGCGATCTATCACTTGAGCGCCGCACTATGGCGGGCCTGCAAGCCGATATCGGTGATTTCGGTGAAGTGAAGGGGGGTGCCTTTGGCCAGACGTCTCGGTGCGGTGAGGGTTTTGCTCTCATGGGGTTTGAGCAGCAGGTAATCGCTGAGCGCCAGGCTGTCGGTCTGCACATTGACCAGCGACAGGTGAAACGCGCTGGGGTTACTGACGGTGATAGTCGGCCCGTCGTCGCTGCGCCATGATAATTGCCGCACCGCCTCGGCCGAGCCACCCTTGAGCGCGGGCGGCCGATAGAACAGCTTGAGCCGTTGGCGTATTGCGAACTGCACGCTGTTGGCGTCTTGCGCCTTGAGCGGAATTTCCATGACGTTGAGCCAGAACAACGACTCGCGATCGGCGGGCAAGCCTTCCCCGGCATACAGGATGCGCAGCCGGTGATGTTCCCCGGCGCCCAGTCGCACCAGCGGTTCGGGGGTGGCAAACGGCACGGGGCCTGCGGCTGAATCGTCCTCGCCGGTGACCCAGGTTTGCACCACGACGTCACGCGGTGCCTGATTGACCACGCTGATACTGGCGGCCTTGTCCTGGCCGAAGTAGATCAGGCGCGTGCCTTCGATCTTCAACGCAGCACGGGCGGGTGGCGGTGCGAGAGCCAGCAGCGCACAGGCCAGCATCGCCATTCTGAGTAGAAACATGAGCACAATTGAAATCCATGGGAGCGTGTGGGGACGCAGCCCATGGTAGGGAGAGGTGCGCGCGGGGGCTTTCAGGCGATTCTTAAAAGTGTGCCGGTGTACCGGCTTAGCGTTTCAGAATCGCCTTAAAGTCAGGTTTGCCGCCCGACGGTTAACGTAGCGGCGTTGAATGATCGACGCTGATGCCCAACTGTCAGGTTTACCTATGTCCAATAAAGCGTTACGCCTTCTGATTGCCGATGCAGACCTTCTGCAACGGATCAAGATCGAGAAAATGCTCAACCAGATGGGCTATCACCGTATCGCCCCGATTGGTTCGTTCGACGAACTGCTGGCGTTGACGCGTTCCCCCGGCGTGGCATTCGACCTGTTGATCATCAACATGGCGCTGGTGCATACACGGGAGGTGAACCTGTTGAAGTACTGCCATGACAACCCGCTGATCCGCCACACACTGGCGTATGACGGCCAATGTGCGCAGAGTTCAATGGTGTCGGTGTCGGTAAGCCAGACCTTGCATTTGTCGCTGTCGCAATCGCCGGACTTCAACTCGCTGCGCCGTTGCATGGAGATGCTCGATCCCTTGCACACGCCACAGTCACTGGAGCGCCCGACGCTGCGCGCAGTAGACACGGAGCGCATGGCGCCCCGGGGCAGTAAGGGTTCAATAGGCACGCGTGGGTTTTGCCCCGGCGACCCGGCGGTGGTCGCGTGTGCGATCGGGTTGTCGCCCAAGCGCTAGGGGGCTGGCGTTACAAAATGCTCAACGGGTAACTGATGATCACCCGATGCTCATCGCTGTCACGCTGGGTGGTGACTTCGGTGCGCAATGAGGCATGGCGCAAGGCGATGCTCAGGTTCTTCAGCGGGCCTTGCTGGAACACATAGCTCACCGTCAGGTTGCGTTCCCACTCGCTTTTGTCGCCCGTGGGGGTGCGGATGTTCGAGCCGCTTTCGTACATGCCCACAAAGCTCAGGCCTGGCACGCCGACCGTGGCGAAGTCATAGCCGTAACGCACCTGCCAGGTGGTTTCCCCGGCGCGCTGGAATTTGCCGATCATCGACTCGGTCATGAAGTAGGCCGTGGAACCGTCCCCCTGGTTCAGCCACACCGCATCGCTGTCGCCGCTGACCTGTTGCAGGCCGGCGGCAATCGTATGGCCGTCGACCAGGTAAGTGAACAGGGCGCTGCTCAGGCGGCTGTCGACCTTGCCCTTGGTCACGCCGTCGCCGTAGTAGCCGAAGGTGTAGAACGCCGGGTCGTTGCCGTTGGCACCGTCGGAGCGGTTATCGAAGTGGCGCAGGTCGGTGCGCAGGGTGCCCGGGCCGATCTGCCAGTCGTACTTGAGGCCCAGGAAGTTCTGCTTGTAGAAGTCCTGCAGGTTGCCGTAGTAGTACTGCAACGTCAGGTCTTTGGTGGGTTTGTAGTCGACGCCACCGTAGTAGAACTTGTTGACGAACTCACCGCTGACCGCGTTGTTGGCGCCCGGGATCGACATGCCCATCTGGTTGCTCGAACCACGGCCTTTCACGTGTTCCAGCTGGCCGAGGGTGAAGGTGAAATGGTCCAGGTCCTTGGACTGCACCTGTCCGCCGTTGAAGGTCTGTTGCAGCATGCGGTCGGTGGACATCACCACCGGCAGCATCGGCACCAGGGTCCCGTATCTCAGCTCGGTCCGGGCAAAGCGCGCCTTGGCGGTCAGGCCCAGGCTGCCGAACTGGTCCACCGCGCGACCATCGTGATCGGTGGGGAACACGTTGCCGTTGAATGCGGTGCTTTGCGGGTTGTAGTGACGGCCCTTGCCGGAGTCCAGGCGCACACCGAACATGCCGATGGCGTCGATGCCGAAGCCCACCGTGCCCTGGGTGAAACCCGACTCGAAGTTGGCGATAAAGCCCTGGCCCCATTCCTGGGTGTAGTTGGGGTCGGCCGCGCCGCTGCGGTTGTCGGCGTTACTGAAGAAGTTGCGGGCCAGCACGTTGAGCTTGCTGTCTTCCACCAGGCCGGCGGCGTAGCCCTGTTGGGCGATCAGCAGGCCACAAAGACCGGCGAGTACTGTTGGTGCGCGATTGAAAAGCTCCATCGGTGTCATCCCCATGTGTGTTTGGTTTTTTTGAGGGCAGTCAAAAGCGGCAGTGAAGGTTTTCTATTTGTTTTCAGGAGCAGGTTTTTCAGGAGCAACGGTGGCCGGCACGACATGCAGTCGCACCGGCGGCAAGCGGTACAGGATGAACAGCGCCAGCACGCCGATCCCGGCGCACAGCAACAGGCCTACGCCAACGGACTGCGCCAGGGCATCCCGGGCCAGGTTCAGCCACGGCGAGGCGTCGAGGTTGGCATGCAACAGCGTTTGCGGATCGGCGTACGCGGCAATGCCCTCGGCGTGATTCGCGGCGAGAAACACCCGCTGCACATTGGCGCTGTACAGCAGGTTGACCAGCACCCCCATGCCCGCAGTGCCGAGCAGCCCGCCGACCAGGCGCAGGGACTGGGTCAGCGCTGTGGCAATCCCCAGGAACTGCCGTTCGGCCAGGGTCTGGGTGAAGACCGTGAGGTTGAGCAGGATAAATCCCAGCCCCAGGCCGGCCAGCAGGATCAAACCGAGCAGCAGGTTCAACGCGGCCCCGCGCCCGACCACCGCCAGGCCCAGGCACGCCAGCAGCAGTGCGACAAAGCCTGCCAGCGGCAAATGGTTGGGGTTGCGCAAACGGGTCACGATGCGGCTGTTGACGATGGCCCCCAAGGTGATGCTCAACGCCAGCGGCGTGATCAACAGGCCGGCGTCCTGGGGCGAGTAGCCGTAGGCGCCTTGCAGCAACAGCGGCAGGTAGAACAACAGCGAAAACATGATCGCGCCGGCCGCCACCGACAGTACGAACAACCATCGCAGGCTCGGCAAACTGAACAGCGCCGCCGGCAACAGCGCATGGGGGCAACGCCGCTCCCAATGCCACAGCGCGCTGATCGCGGCCATGCAGCCCAGGCCCAGGGCGGTGCTCAACGCCAGGCTCGAATGCCCCAGCCACTCCACAAATAGCTGCAGGCTGCCCAGGGCCAGCGCGATCAATAACGCGCCGGGCCAGTCCAGGCGAATGCCGCTGCGCTGCTGCGGGCGGTACCAGGGCAGAAAGCGCCAGGCGATCAATAGCGCCAGGCACCCCAGGGGCAGGTTGAGGTAGAACACCGAGCGCCAGCCAAAGGCGCCGGTCAGGTAACCCCCCAGGCCCGGGCCGATGGCATTGACCACGCTGAACAGCGCACTCAAGAGCATTTGCCAGCGCAGGCGTTGACGGGTATCGGGAAACAGTTCGGGAATGCAGGCGAACGCGGTGCCGATCAGCATGCCGCCGCCCACGCCTTGCAAGGCGCGGCCAATCACCAGTACCCGCATGTCATCGGCCACGGCACAGGCCAGGGAGGCCAGGGTGAAAATCAACGTGGCGGCGAGCACGAACGGCTTGCGCCCGTAGTAATCCCCCAGCCGCCCGAAAATCGGAATGGTGACGATGGACGCCAACAGGTAACCGGTGGCCACCCACGCGTAGAGTTCAAAGCCATCGAGCTCGGCGACGATGCTCGGCAAGGCGTTGCCGATCACCGTCTGGTCGAGTGCCGAGAGCATCAGCACCAGGGAGATGCCGAGCATGGCCAGCAAGGCTTGCTTGAAACTCAAGGGCGGGTGGGCTGCCACGGTCATGGTCGGCCCTCAGCGCAACGCGGTGACGGCGGTGGCGATGCGTGCACAGCCCTGGTCGAGAGTAGCGATCGCGGTGGCGATCGACATACGGAAAAACGGCGCCAGGCCATACGCCGTACCGGCCACCACCGCCACGCCCTGGCTTTCCAGCAGGTACATCACGACGTCGCTGTCGGTGTGCAGCACCTTGCCCTCGGGCGTGGTTTTACCCAGCAGGCCAGCGCAATTCACATACAGGTAGAACGCACCATCGGGCTTGCGGCAACTGAGGCCGGGAATGGCATTGAGCAGCTCCAGGCAGCGGTCGCGGCGTTGCTGGTAGACCAACACGCTCTGCTGGACGAAGCTCTGGTCGCCGTTGAGCGCTTCCACCGCCGCTGCCTGGCTGATCGAGCAGGCGTTACTGGTGGACTGCGATTGCAGGGTGGCCATGGCACCGATCAGGTCGGCGGGGCCGGCGGCGTAACCGATGCGCCAGCCGGTCATGGCGTAGGTCTTGGACACGCCGTTGACCACCAGGCTGCGCTCGCTCAAGGCCGGCTCGATGGCGAGGATATGCGGGTTGTCCAGGCCGTCGAAACGGATGTGCTCGTAGATGTCATCGGTCATCAGCAGCACATGGGGATAGTCCAGCAGCACATCGGCCAGGGCGCGCAATTCGCTGTGGCTGTAGCTGGCGCCGGTGGGGTTGCTGGGGGAGTTGAGCAGCAGCCAGCGGGTACGCGGGGTGATCGCCGCGCGCAGCTGGCCTGGGGTCAGCTTGAAGCCGTTGTGTTCCGGGCAGGCGAGGGTCACAGGCTCGCCTTCGCAGGCCAGCACCATGTCCGGGTACGACACCCAGTACGGCGCCGGGATCAGCACCTCATCGCCGGCGCCGAGAGTGGCGGCGAAGGCGTTGAAGATCGCACTTTTGGCGCCGCTGGTCACCAGCACTTGCTGGGCGGTGTAGGCCAGGGCGTTTTCCCGTGCCAGTTTGTCGACGATGGCCTGGCGCAGCTCCGGGGTACCGGCGTTCTGGGTGTAGCGGGTTTCACCGCGCTCGATGGCGGCACTGGCGGCCTGGCGAATGTTAGGTGGCGTATCGAAATCCGGCTCGCCCACCACCAGGTTGATGATGGACTGGCCCTGGCGACGCAGCTCGTTGGCGCGGTCGGACGCGGCGCTGCTGGGCGATGGTTTGATGCGTTGCACACGGGCGGCGATGCGGGAGGCAGTCACGGGCGTTCCTCGTTGATGGCGTTGACAGGGGCCACAGTACGAGGCGCGGGGAAGGGCGCCATAAGATGAGTTCGTTCTGGTTTGATAGGCAGTGCTTATGGCTGGGGTTGCACTGTTGCGGTGCGTCCAGTCCTGGCTGCTCCGGGCGGGTGCCTTGGATCGGAGATCAGGGACAGCCATAGCAAAGCCTTATGGCTGGTTATACGGATGGCCTGTCTTTTGCAAACCTGCCAGGTGTACGCAAAACCAAATGTGGGAGGGGGCTTGCTCCCGATAGCAGTATGTCAGTCACAGATGCATCAACTGACACTGCCTCATCGGGAGCAAGCCCCCTCCCACATTTAAGGCATCACTTGTCCATTACATGAGCATCGCCATTTTGAACCTGCGCCGATTGAAGTATTTCGTGAAACTCGTCGACATCGGCAGCATGACCCAGGCCGCCGATGTACTGCATGTGGCGCAACCGGCGTTGAGCCAACAACTGGCAACCCTGGAAGCCGAGCTGCAACAGCAGCTGTTGATTCGCACCAAGCGCGGCGTCACGCCGACCGAGGCGGGCAAGGTGCTGTATGGGCATGCGCAGATCATTTTGCGCCAGTGCGAGCAGGCCCAGAGCGATATCAATGCCACCGGCCAGGCGTTGTCCGGGCAGGTGTCGGTGGGGCTGGCGCCGGGTACTGCGGCGTCGGCGCTGTCGTTGCCGTTGCTGCGCACCGTGCGTGAGCGCCACCCTGGCATCCTGCTGTACCTCAATGAAAATTTCGGTACCACCTTGAGCGAGCTGATCATGAACGGCCGTATGGACATGGCCGTGCTGTATGGCGGGCGCGAGGTGCATGGCCTGAGTTTTGTCTCGTTGTTACGCGAGCCGCTGTACCTGGTGAGTGCCGACCCGGCGATTGCCACGCGTGAAGAAGTGCCCCTGGCCGAACTGGCCGACATGGACATGCTGCTGCCGCGTCCCTACAACGTCATGCGTCGGTTGGTGGACGAAGCCTTCCTGCGCATCGGCCTGAGTGCGCGGGTGGTGGCCGAAATTGAATCCTCGACCACGCTGACCGCCGCCGTGGCCGACCATTTCGGCTCGACCATCCTGCCGGAGTCGTCGGCGCGGGTGATGGTGGCGGCCACTTCGGTGCACATGTGCCGCATCGTCGAACCCGAGGTGGAGGCGCCGCTGGCGCTGTGCCTGTCGGGGCATCTGCCGTTGTCGGTGCCGGCCCAGGCGGTCAAGGCGATCCTGCTGGAGCTGGTGGCGAAGATGCGTGGCAGCCTGATTTGAGCGGTCATAAGGTCGGCTTATCACCCCAAAGCCAAAGCGTCTTGGCCGCTTTTCGAGGGGCTCGGTAGATTGGGCCCATCCACTCAAGACACGCTCGACAGGCAGGGGCCATACATGGATTCAGCACGTATCAAGGGGTTGATGGATTTGCTGGCCGAATCCGATCTGCTGGAACTGAGCCTGACCGAAGGCGACAGCACGCTGCGGCTGTTCAAGCAGGCAGGTCAGGTGATCACCAGCGCGGCACCGACCGTGACTTCAGCGCCAACACCCGCCGCCGCCGTGGCCAGCGCCGCCGTGGAGATCAAGGCCAGCCTCTATGGCGTCCTGCACCTGACGCCCGCCGTGGGTGAGGCGCCGTTCGTCAGCGTGGGCCAAGCGATCGAAGCCGGTCAGACCGTGGCGGTGATCGAGGCGATGAAGATGTTCCACCCGGTCAAGGCCAAGGTTGCCGGCAAGTTGGTTGAGATTCTTGCCCAGGCCGGCGTCGAAGTCGAAGCGGGCCAGGCCCTGTTCCGTCTCGGTTGACCCCCACGCGTATTCGTTATTCAGGTGAATTCAATGTTCGACAAAGTGCTGATCGCCAACCGTGGCGAAATCGCCCTGCGTATTGCGCGTGCCTGCCATGGCCTGGGTATCAAGACTGTGGCGGTGCACTCCGAAGCGGACCGTCATGCGCAGTATGTGCAAAACGCCGATGAGTCGCTGTGCATCGGCCCGGCCGCACCGGGCCTGAGCTACTTGAACCAGACGGCGCTGCTGTTTGCCGCCAGGGTCAGTGGTGCCCAGGCGATCCACCCCGGTTACGGGTTCCTGTCGGAAAACGCCGGGTTTGCCGAGCGCATCGAAGCGGCCGGGTTGACCTTTATCGGGCCGAGCGCCGCATGCATTCGCACCATGGGCGACAAGGTGGCAGCCAAGCGTGCCATGCGTGAAGCCGGTGTGCCGTGCGTGCCGGGGCCGGATTCGAGCATGCCGAGCGACGACGCGAGCATCCTCGCCATCGCCGCCGACATCGGTTATCCGGTGATCGTCAAGGCGGCCGGTGGTGGCGGTGGCCGCGGCATGCGCGTGGTGCAGGCAGAGGCCGAGTTGTTGGCGGCCATCGGTCTCACTCGCGAAGAAGCGCGGTTGGCGTTCGGCAACCCTGAACTGTACATCGAGAAATTCCTCGGCCACCCCCGGCACGTGGAAATCCAGGTGCTGTGTGATGCCCATGGCCATGCGATCTGGCTTGGCTGCCGCGACTGCTCCCTGCAACGCCGCCACCAGAAAGTCCTGGAAGAAGCGCCGGCGCCGGGCATCGATCCCGCGCTGATCGCCACGGTCGGCGAACGCTGCGCCGAGGCCTGCCGCCGCATCGGCTATCGCGGCGTGGGCACTTTCGAGTTTCTGTATGAGGACGGCGAGTTCTTCTTCATCGAGATGAACACGCGCCTGCAAGTGGAGCATCCGGTCACCGAGATGACCACCGGCATCGACATCGTCCAGCAGCAACTGCGCATGGCCCGCGGTGAAGTGCTCAGCGTGCGCCAGGAGGACGTTCAACTGAACGGCCACTCCCTGGAGTGCCGCATCAACGCCGAGGACCCGCTGACGTTTATGCCGACCCCCGGCCTGATCCAGCGTTGGGAAGTGCCCGGCGGCTTTGGTGTGCGGGTCGATTCCCATGTCACCACCGGCTACCGCGTGCCGCCGTACTACGACTCGATGGTGGCCAAGGTCATCACCCAGGGCGCCACGCGCGAAGACGCCATGGCGCGCATGCGCCTGGCCCTGAGCGAGATGGTCGTGGAGGGCATCAGCACCAACATTCCGTTGCACCGCGAGATTCTGGATGACCCGGCGTTCTGCGCCGGCGGCGTCGATATTCATCACCTGGAGCGCTGGTTGCAGCAAAGGAGTCCGATATGAACACCGCCCCTGTCATCAGCCTGCTGGGCTCCAGCGCCTTGCTCTTCGAGGCGCCGGGCGAACTGGACCTGGCCCCGCAGCAGCGCATCTGGCGCCTGGCCCTGCAAGCCGGCGAATGGCCCGAGATCCACGAAGCCGTGCCCGGCATGAACAACCTGATGCTCACCTTCCTCACGCCGCCCCGTGAACTGAACGGCCTGTGCCAGCGCCTGCTGGAAGCCTGGGAACAGAGCCAGCCGCTGCCCCTGGAGGGGCGCATCGTCGAATTGCCGGTGGTGTACGGCGGCGAGTTCGGCCCGCATATGGCGGACGTGATCGCCCACACCGGGTTGGATATCGAGACCATCGCCAACCTGCACTGCGAACCGCTGTACCCGGTGTACGCCCTGGGCAGCCATCCCGGTTATTGCTACCTCGGCGGCATGGACCCGCGCCTGGCCACACCACGGCGCCAGGTGCCGGTGCTGACTATCGGGGCGGGCTCGGTGTCCATCGGCGGGGTGCAGACCGGGGTGTCCGCCTCGGCCGGCCCCAGCGGCTGGAACACCATCGGCCGCACTGAAATGGCGTTTTTCGACCCCGCCCAAACCCCGCCCGCGATCTTGCGGCCGGGTGATTTCCTGCGCTTGCGCATCGAGAGGATCATTCGATGATCGAGATTTTATCGGCCACCGCCCTGGCCACCGTGCAGGACTTCGGCCGCTTCGGCAGCCTGGGTTACGGTGTGGGCACATCGGGCGCCATGGACCACCTAGCCCTGGCCCTGGGCAACCTGTTGCTGGGCAATCCCGAAGACGCCGCCGCGATTGAAATACCGCTGTTCCCGTTCGAGGTACGGCTGCTGCAGGACTGTGCCTTTGCGGTGACCGGCGCCGCTTGCGACGCCACCCTGGACGGCCAGCCCTTGCCACCGAACTGGGTGTGCCAGGGCCGCGAAGGCCAGGTCTTGAGCCTGGGCTATCCGACGTCTGGCAGCCGTGCCTATCTGTGTTTGGCAGGCGGGGTAGATGTGCCGTCGGTGCTGGGTTCGCGCAGCACTCAATTGCGCGGCGAGTTCGGTGGCCTCGACGGCCGCGCCCTGCAACAGGGTGATCGGCTGGGGGCACTGCACCCCGGTATCAGCCCGTTGCCGCTGGATGTTGGGGTGTTGGCGCCAGGCCTGGCGCTGCCGTTGCAGGTTGATGGGGTGCCTGCCATGCGCGTGTTGCCCGCCGCCGAATACGAGCGCTTCCAGGAGGCTTCCCGCGCGGCGTTCTGGGCCGGTGAATGGAAGATCACCACCCAGAGCAATCGCTACGGCTACCGAATGGAAGGCCAACCGCTGCTGCCCATCGCACCGATGGAAATTCGCTCCCACGGCATCGTGCCGGGGGTGATCCAGGTGCCCCACGGCGGCCAGCCCATCATCCAGATGCGTGACGCCCAGCCCAGCGGCGGCTACCCCAAGTTCGGCAGTGTGATCGAGGCCGACCTGTGGCGCCTGGGCCAGGCGCCCATCGGCGGCAAGGTGCGCTTTATCGAGTGCAGCTACCTGGAGGCCGTCGAGGCCTTGGAAACCAATCGCGCGTATCTGCGTGAAGTCAGCCGCCTGCTGGAACTGCACCGTGAAGGAGTGAAAGCATGACCCTTGAGGAAATTCGCCAATTGGCGCTGTGGCTCAAGGAGCACCACCTGGCCGGTGCCGAAATGAGCCGCCCCGGTGTGCACCTGACGCTCAAGCGCGGTGCCTCGGGCGCTGCTGTTGCGGCGCCTGCCGTTGCCGTGGTTGAAGACCAGGTGCTGCGCACCACCGGCCTGGGGCGCTTGCTGCTGACCCATCCCCAACTGGATCAACCGTTCGTGGCGGTGGGCGATCAGCTCAGCGCCGGGCAACTGGTCGCGCTGCTGCAAGTGGGTGAGTTGCTGTTGCCCTTGCGCGCGCCCCGCGCCGCACGGGTCGTCGATGTGCGCGTGCCGTGCGGCACTACCGTCGGCTACGGCGAAGCGTTCCTTGGTGTGGAGTACCCCGCATGAAGATTGATTTGAACGCCGACCTCGGCGAAGGCTTCGGCCCGTGGCGCATGGGCGAGGATGAGGCGCTGATGCACCTGATTTCATCGGCCAATGTCGCCTGCGGTTTCCATGCCGGCGACCCGCTGATCATGGACAACACGGTGCGCCTGGCCAAGGCCGGTGGCATTGACCTGGGGGCGCATGTGGGCTTCCCGGACCTGATGGGCTTTGGCCGTCGGCAGATGAACATCGAGATCAAGGAACTCGCCACCCATGTGATCTACCAGCTCGGCGCGCTCGCCGGGATCGCGGCGGTCAACGGCCATCCCATGACCCACATGAGCTTCCACGGCGCCCTGGGCAATATGGCCGCCGCCGATGCGGCGCTGGCCGAGCCGTTGGTGCGGGCGGTGGCGGCGTTTGACCCGACGCTGATCATCAGTTCTTCGAGCAGCCGCGCCATCGAGGGCGCGGCCGAGAAGTACGGCCTGCGCGTCGCCACCACGTTTCTCGCCGACCGCGCCTATGACGACGATTGCCTGCTGGTGCCGCGCAAGGTCGACGGTTCGGTGATCAAGGCGCCGGCAGCGGTGCTGCGCCGGGTGCGGCAGTTACTGGAGGAGGGCACCGTGACCGCCCTCAGCGGCAAGGTGCTGAGGGTGCCGGCCCATTCGATCCTGTTGCATGGCGACACCCCCGGCGCGGTCGAACTGGCGCGCACCATTCGCGCCGAAATCGAGCAACTGGGCGGCCGCATCACGCCGATTTCCCAGCTGCTGGCCGCGTCATAAGCGGGCCTTATCGCCACACAACCATTGCGTCTTGGTCCAGCGCCCGAAGGCTGGATAGAGTCGAACCATAACCCGTAGCACAAGGACCACCCCATGCCATTTTCCGACTACAAAACCGCGCTGGTCACCGGAGCTTCCTCCGGCATCGGCGCCGCCGTTGTCGAACGCCTGTGCCAGGAAGGCGTGCAGGTGCATGCCCTGGCTCGCAGTGCCGACAAGTTGCAGGAGCTGGCGGCCAGGACCGGCTGCATCGCCCACGCCATCGATGTCACCGACCTTGCCGGGCTGACCAGACTGTTCGCCGAAAACACCTTCGACATCCTGGTCAACAACGCCGGCGTCGACAAGCCCGGCTCCCTGCTCAAGGCCGACGCCGACGGCATCGACCTGCTGATCGACGTCAACCTGCGCGCCGTGCTGCACCTGGCACGGCTGGCGTTGCCGGGCATGGTCGAGCGCGACTGCGGGCACATCATCAACATCAGTTCGATTGCGGCGGCCTACAACTTTGGCGGCAACTCCACCTACCACGCGACCAAGGCCGCCGTGAGCATGCTTTCGCGCCAGTTGCGCATCGATGCGTTCGGCAAGCGCGTGCGGGTCACCGAGATCTGCCCGGGTCGGGTCGCCACGGATATTTTTGCCCACGTGCACGGCGATTCCGAAGCCACCTACAAGCGCTTCGTCGAGGGCTTTGAATTGCCCCTGGCCGAGGACATCGCCAATGCCATCGCCTTCGCGATTGCCGCGCCGATTGCGGTCAACATCGGGCACATGGAAATCACCCCGACCTTGCAGGTGCCGGGCGGGCTTTCCACCGCCCGGCCCCAGGACTACCAGGGCTGAATCCGAGCCCCGGCAAAAGAACGGATCGATCCGTCAGCGCTGCATCCCGCCACGGCCACGCCGGGTGATTTTGATTTCTGCCCTAGCCCAATGCCGATAGGGATTGACCATGAAGCAAGACTTCGATTTGGCCGCGATTCTGCAAGGCGAGTATGCCGAGCTGATCGTCAAGGGCATCGAAATGACCTTGCAGCTGGCGCTGTTCGCCTGGCTGCTGGCGATGCTGCTGGCGCTGACACTGGTCACGGTGCGCCTGACCGGTAACACGCTGGCCGACCGCTTGGTGGCGGGGTATGTGTCGTACCACCGCAATGTGCCGACCCTGGTGCAACTGATGCTGTGGTACTTCGGCGTGCCGACGCTGCTTGGCGAGTCCACGCAACTGTGGCTGGCCAACCACAACACCGAATACCTGTTCTCGGTGATCGCCCTGGGCCTGTGCCAGGCCGCGTATTTCTGTGAAGACATGCGCAGCGGCCTGCGCGCCATTCCCGCCGGGCAGACCGAAGCGTCCAGGGCCCTGGGCCTGGGCTACGTGCGTTCGATGCGCTACGTGATCCTGCCCCAGGGCGTGCGCAACTGCCTGCCGTCGCTGATCAACCACACCGTGCTGCTGTTCAAGAACACCAGCCTGGCGATGGCGATCGGCGTGATGGAACTGACCTACGCCAGCCGCGAAGTGGAGAACTACACGTTCCGCACCTTTGAGTCGTACCTGGTGGCCACGGTTTTCTACCTGGTGTTTTCACTGCTGCTGATGGGCGCCGGGGCGTTGCTCGCCCGCCACTTCAGCAAAGCCCTGGCGAGGTAGACCGCGATGTTCGATATGTTTTCAATCGTGCAGCAGAACTGGACGCTGTTCCTGATCGGCCAATACCCCCACGGTCCGCTGGGCGGCCTGGCGAGTACCCTGATCCTGGCGGCGCTGGCGTTGCTGCTGGCGTTCCCGTTCGGCCTGCTGCTGGCCTTGGCGCGGGTGTCGCCGTGGAAGGGGTTGTACTGGGTCGCGACAGTGTGGGTCTACGTGCTGCGTGGCATCCCGTTGCTGATGGTGATCTTCTGGACCTACTTCCTGGTGCCGTTGCTGATCGGCCATAACATCACCGGCTTCATGACCATGCTCTGCACCCTGGTGATCTACCAGAGTGCCTACCTGTGCGAAATCATTCGCGGCGGCATCCAGGCGCTGCCGGCCGGGCAGTACGAGGCGTCCCGCGCCCTGGGCCTGGGCTATGTGCGCACCACGGTCTGGGTGATCCTGCCCCAGGCGCTGTACAACGCGCTGCCGAGCCTGATCAGCCAGTTCATCTCGATCATCAAGGAAACCTCCCTGGGCTACGTGATCAACGTGCAGGAAGTGACCTTCGCCGCCAACCAGGTCAACAACCAGCTGCTGACCAAGCCGTTCCAGGTGTTTTTCATCCTGGCGATCATCTACTACCTGCTGTGTTTCGGCCTGACCCGCCTGGCCGGTTGGGTGGAGCAACGCATTGCCCGCAAGCGCCTGGGCGATGGCGGGCAAACCGTGGCGGGCGGTCCGTTGCTGACCACCGATAATTGAAGAGGGCTGCGCTCATGCATCCAATGATCATGTTTTCGAAAATCAATAAATGGTACGGCGAGTACCAGGCGCTCACCGACATCACCGCCGAGGTGCAACCCGGTGAAGTGGTGGTGCTGTGCGGCCCGTCGGGCTCGGGCAAGTCGACCCTGATCCGCACGGTCAACCGCCTGGAAGACATCCAGGCCGGCCAGATCCTGTTCGATGGCCAGGACGTGCACGGCACCGACGCGCAGATCAACCGCCTGCGCAGCCGCGTGGGGTTTGTGTTCCAGAGCTTCAACCTGTTCCCGCACCTGTCGGTGCTGGAAAACATCACCCTGGCGCCGAACAAGCTGCGCAACCTCAAGGGCGCCGCAGCCAAACAGAAGGCCATGGAATTGCTCGACCGCGTCGGCCTGGCCCATAAGGCCGGTGCTTACCCGGCGCAGTTGTCCGGCGGCCAACAGCAGCGCGTGGCGATTGCCCGGGCATTGGCGATGGAACCGCCGGTGATGCTGTTCGACGAGCCCACCAGTGCCCTCGACCCGGAAATGGTCGGTGAAGTGCTGAGCGTGATGAAGGGCCTGGCCAAGGACGGCATGACCATGATGTGCGTGACCCACGAGATGAACTTCGCCCGTGAAGTGGCCGACACCATCTGGTTTATGGACGCGGGGCAGATTCTGGAAAAGAGCAGTCCCGATGCGTTCTTCACCCAGCCTTCGCACCCGCGAGCGCAACGTTTTATCGCCGACCTGCGGGCCCATTGAGCTGCGGCGGCTTTGCTCCCTCTGCCATTTTTGCTGGTCCAACTTTCTGGAGATTTCCCATGGGTATGAAGCATCTGTTTACCGCACTAGCATTGGGGCCATTGGCGATCGCCGTCGCACAGGCCGACCAGTTGAGCGACATCCTGGCCAAGCAGTCCCTGAGCTGCGGCGTCTACGCCGACGTGCCGCCATTCTCCGCGCCGGACCCGAAAACCCGCGAGCTGGTGGGCATGGACGTGGACCTGTGCAAAGCCCTGGCCAAGACCATGGGCGTGGCCCTGGAACTCAAGCCGCTGTCGGTTGAAGCGCGGATTCCCGAAGTGAAAATGGGCCGCGTCGACGTGATCTTCGCCAACCTGGCCTACACCAAGACCCGCGCCGAACAGATCCAGTTCAGCGACCCGTACTACATCGCCAAGGAAACCCTGGTGGTGCGCGCGGCGAATGCCGACCAGCCGAAAAGCTTCTTCAAGGAAAAGCGCATCAGCTCCACCAAGGGCTCCACCTCCGAGCAGTCGATACGCCTTGCCGGGGCCACCCCGGTGACTTTCCAGGACACCGGCTCGGCCTACATGGCGTTGCAACAGAACAAGGTGGTGGGCCTGGTGACCAACACCATGACCGCGCTGAAACTGGTCAACCAGGCCAAGGCCAGTGGTGTCGAACTGGCCCTGGCCAAGGAGCCGATGGCCCTGGAACCCATTGGCGCCGGCATGCGCCGCGATGAGCCGGCGTTTCTGGCCAAGGTCAACGAGTCGTTGATGGCGATGGAGAAGGCCGGGGAGATCGATGCGATCTGGGATCGCTGGATAGGCCCGAACACCGAATACAAGATGGTCCGCGAGGACAAGGTGCAGAGCTTGAGCGCCTTGAAGTTCGAGCCGTTGCCGTAAGCGCCGGCGGTTGTAAAAAAGCCCGCCGTGGGTGATGCACGGCGGGCTGTTTTTTTACGGTGTTCTGTACTGGGGGCGCAGGGCCTCATCAATCATCCAGTGCGGTTGGCCGGGTCTGATGCATGTACCGCCCACCCAGCGTTCGTGGCTGGCATGGTCGAGCCAGTACGCCTGTCCGTTGAGCATGCTATGGCCCAATGGGGTCAGCGACAACGTTCGGCGGGGCCAGTCCAGATGCGTCTCGGTTTCCATCAGCAACGGCTGCTCGCCATCGATCAACGGCCGCAACAGCGCATGAAACATCATGTCCCCCAGGAACGGCAACGGGTCGCGCCTGGCCATCAGCTCGGCGAACACACGGCCAAACGGCAGCGGCCCGGCTTCGGCGAGGTAGGTCAGGGCCAGGCGTTCGGTCAGCGACAGGCCGTCCTGGGTGCCCGGCAATTCCTGCAACTGACGCAACAGCGCCGGCGCCAGCAAGGGCAGGGCGGGGTGTTGGCCATGGGCAAGCTCGGCCAGCCGGGTCGGTGAGCTGTCGCAATAGGCCGACCAGGCCTGTTTGGCCAGGTACACGGCATCGTCACCGATGAGGCGCCGCTGTGGCCATAGCCACGCCAATACATCCGGCGCCAGTTGGCCGATGCCGATAAAACGCTCGACACCGGGAATACGATCCACCTCGATCAGCTCCAGCTTGGGCGGTGCCTGCTCCAGGCCGGCCAGGGCACGGATCAGGAACAACTGGTCATAGGCATCCGCCTCGCACCACAGCACGCTGTGCGCGGCACTGGCCAAGGTTTCCAGCTGATCGTATTCATCGTCGACGCGGCGCGTGATGTCCGCTAAGGGCAGCGCAAAGGCCTGGCTGATGAACGCGCTGCGCAGGGCGCGGAATTCTGCGGCGGGGACGTCGCGCACCGGGCCCATGCACAGCGGGTCGGTGAGCATCTGGAAGCGGCCCTTGAACCCGGCCACCTGAAGGCTGTGGGCAATGTCATTGCCGCAGCGCCAGTGGGTGGTGCGCGCTTCGTCGCTGGCGGCAAAGTCGGGATGGCGGGCGGCGAAGTCAATGGCGTCGACATGGGCCTTGAGTTTGGGCCAACTGCTGAAGCCCAGTTGCCTGGCGATCTGCCATTGGGCTTGGGACAGGGTGGCGCCGGGGTCCTGGGCTTTCAGCTGGCGCAACAGTTCCTTGGCGCGCTTGCGCTGCTGCTCAAGGTTGAGACGGCCATCGGTGTTGGAGGATACAGGGCGTTGCGACATACGATCTCCTTGCACAAACCTTTTCCGCTTTAAGGTTGGGAGTCGTAGAAATGAGGTAGAGCTTCATTGTCCTGGGCGCAGCCCTTTCCGCGGAAGGTGGCGTAGAGAGCGCCAGGCGGAAAATATAGGCATTGCGGCGTTTGATTGCAAATCGGACTTGGGATCGAGGCCGTACTCCTTTTTGGGGGGGACGGGATTAAATGTGGGAGGGGGATTTGCCCTCATGCCAGTCAGTGAAGACGTAGAAAGGGCCAAAAGTAACCTGTGGTGAGGGAACAAGCTCCCTCGCCACAGGTACGCTGTTCTGGATTATTTGTCCTTGCGTGCATCCATGGTCTTCTGGTGCTCGGCCAGGAACGGCCGTTCTGCCGGGTCGAAGCGATCAATCCCGGCAGTAAAACGATGCCAGTACGGGTACAACGGTTGGCGCCGTGTCACCGCTTCAATACGCGAGAACTGTTCATCGGTGAGTTTCAATTCCGTGGCCGCCAGGTTGTCACGCAGATGCGCTTCCGTGCGGGCGCCGACGATCAGCGAGGTAATTCCCGGACGGTCCTTGAGCCAGGCCAGGCAGGTGCGCGCCACTGACACGCCCTGTTCATCGCCCACGGCGGCGAGGGTCTCGATGATGTCCAGCGCACGTTCCTGGTCATGCACGTAGGGTTCGGGCCAGCCGCTGCCCTGGCGGGTATTGGCCGGTGGCTGCTGCCCGCGCCGGGTGGAACCGGTCAGCAGGCCTTCGCCCATCGGCCCCCACACCAGCGTCCCCACGTGCTGGTCCAGGGCCAGGGGCAGTAACTCGTACTCGGCCTCGCGGGATTCCGGGGTGTAGTAGATCTGCTGGGTGATGGGCTTGAGCATGCCGTGCAATTCGGCCTTGCCGAGGGTTTTCATCATCTGCCAGGCGGTGAAGTTGCTGGTGCCAAAGTAGCGGATCTTGCCTGAGCCAACCAACAGCCGCAGGGCTTCGAGGGTTTCCTCGATGGGGGTCATGCCGTCCCAATTGTGCAATTGGTAGAGGTCGATATGGTCGGTGCCCAGGCGCTTCAAGCTCGCTTCGCACGCACGAATCAGGTGGTAGCGCGACGAGCCTGAGTTGTTCGGGTTGTTGTCCACGGGGCTACGGCCCTTGGTGGCCAGCAGGATATCGTTGCGCTTGTCGCCCAAGGCTTTGCCGACCACTTCTTCGGCCAGTCCGTGGGAGTAGAGGTCGGCGGTGTCGACCATATTCACCCCGGCGTCAAACGCGATATCGAACATGCGCCTGGCCTGGGGCACGTCTACCGATCCGCATTTTTCAAACTCGGCGCGACCGCCAAAGGGCACGGTGCCGAGGATGATTTCGGATACCAGCAGGCCCGAATGGCCCAGTTGTCGGTATTGCATGTCGTCTCCTACTTAACGTTGAACCTGAAGTTCTGAACGACGTGGGTGGCGATAGTTTGAATTTTTTCATGAAAACTTCCCGCGCCTGCCGCACCATTGCGCCCAACAGGTTTAAGAGGAATACCGCGTCCATGAGTGCACTGATCGAAACCCGCGCCCTCACGCGCATGGACGAACGCCGGCAGGTACCGTTGCTGCAGCCCACGGATTTCACCTTGAACCGCGCCGACCGCGTGTCGATCACCGGCGCTTCCGGTTCCGGCAAAAGCGTATTGCTGCGTGCATTGGCGCTGCTGGATGCACCCACCAGCGGGCAGGTCCTGTGGAACGGCCAGCCGATTGCCAATGCCGAGATTCCCCATTACCGCAGCCATATCAGCTACCTCTCCCAACGCCCCGCGCTGCTCGAAGGCACGGTGGAGGACAACCTGCGCTTTCCCTTCAGCCTCAAGACCCTGCGCCAGCGCCGCTTCGACCCGCAAGCGGTGACCGCGTTGCTGGGGCATGCCGGCAAGGCAGCGACTTTTTTGACCAAGAGCGCATTGGACCTCTCGGGCGGCGAGGCTCAGGTGGTCTCGCTGATCCGCACCCTGCAACTCAACCCCGAGGTGCTGCTGCTGGACGAACCCACCGCCGCCCTCGACCCCACCTCATCCCGCGATGTGGAAGCGTTGATCAGTGCCTGGTTTGCCGGCGACAACGCCCGCGCCTATGTCTGGGTGTCCCACGACCTCGACCAGGCGCGGCGCATGAGCGACATCCACTGGCACATGAGTGCCGGCGTGTTGAGCGAGGCGACCCAGCCATGAACTATCAAAACCTCACCGCCCTGGACATGGGCATCGCTGCTTCGCTGATCCTGGTCAACGGTGCGCTCTCCCTGCTGCTGCGCCTGGGCCTGGGCCGCCAGTTGCTGTGGGCGGCGGTACGTACCGTGGTGCAATTGTTGGCCATCGGTTACCTGCTGGGCTGGGTGTTCGCGTTCGCCTACTGGTATGTGGTGCTGCCGTTGATGGGCGCAATGACCCTGATCGCCGGGCTGTCGGCGGCGGGGCGTGGGCGCAGGACGTACCGTGGGCAAAGGGTCGACAGCATCCTGTCGGTGTGGGGCAGTTCGTGGCTGGTGACGGCAGTGGGCTTGTTTGCGGTGATCCGCATCCATCCGTGGTACGAGCCGCAGTACGCGATCCCGATCCTCGGCATGATCCTCGGCAATACCCTGACCGGCGTGTCCCTGGGGATCGAACGCATGACCCAGGAACTGACCTCGGGGCGCAACACCATCGAGATGATCCTGGCCCTCGGCGGCTCACGCTGGGAGGCCGCCCAGGAAGCGATCCGCCAGGCGGTACGCGCGGGGATGATCCCGACACTGAACCAGATGACCGTGGTCGGTATCGTCAGCCTGCCCGGCATGATGACCGGCCAGGTGCTGGCGGGGGAAAGTCCGGTGGACGCGGTGCGCTATCAGATCGTGATCATGTTCCTGATTGCCGCGTCGTCGGCGTTGGGCACGGTGGGGGCGGTGTTGCTGACCTATCGGCGGTTGTTTTCCAGGAGCCACCGGTTTTTGCGTGAGCGCTTGCAAGAGCGCTAAGCGTTCAGTTAAGCGAAAGTGATTCACTGTAGGAGCGAGCTTGCTCGCGAAGAACTCAGGGCCACCGCGCTTATCGAGAATGAACGCGTTGCCTGGGCGTTTTTCGCGAGCAAGCTCGCTCCTACAAAAAGCCTTAACTGAACGGCATTAGGGCAAGCCCGCTCGCCACAAAAATATGGCTGACCCCGAAGGGCTCGTCACAGGTTCAAGGCTGATCCACCACGCCAAAATCCAACACCACCTTCATCGCCTGGGTCTTGTCCGCCGCCAATTCAAACGCCTGCACCGCCTGCTCGAACGGCAGCGTGTGGGAGATCACCGGGCGTACGTCGATGACCTGGCGATTGAGCAGGTCCACGGCCTGGGCAAACTCGCTGTGGAAGCGGAAGGTGCCGCGCAGGTCGATCTCGCGGCTGACCAGCAGGTTCAGCGGCAGCGACACCTCACCGCCCAAGCCGACCGTGACCAGCACGCCGCGTGGGGCGATGCAGTCCAGGCCGTTACGCAGGGCCTGGGCGCTGCCGGAGACTTCGAACATCACCTCGAAGTAACCCTTCTCGGCGGTGTAGCGCTTGAGCGCGTCGATGCCGTCGGCAATGTTGTGGGTGCGTGTGGCGCCCATTTTTTCCGCGCAGGCCAGGGCGCTGGCGGACAGGTCCACCGCGACAATTTCAGCCGCACCGGCGGCGCGCAGGCCGGCGATCAGCAGGTTGCCGATGGGGCCGCAACCGGTCACCAGCACGCGCTTGCCGAATACTGCGCCGGCCCGCTGAATTGCATGCAACCCCACCGACAGCGGTTCGGCCAGTGCACCTTCGGCGAGGCTGATATGATCGGCCAAAAGATGTGCCTGATGCGTCTCGATCACCAGGCTCTGGCGGAACGCGCCCTGGATATGCGGGAAGGGCATCGCGCTGCCGTAGAAGCGCATGTCCAGGCAGTGGTTGGGCAGGCCTTGATGGCAATAGCGGCAAGCGCCGCATGGACGGGACGGCGATACGGCAATGCGTTGGCCGACCTTGAACCGGCCGGCGTCGGAGCCCACGGCGTCGATCACTGCCGAGACTTCGTGGCCGAGCACCATCGGCTCGCGCAGGCGCACGGTGCCGAAGCCGCCGTGCTGGTAGTAGTGCAAGTCCGAGCCGCAGATGCCGCCGCGGGCGATGCGCACGCGCAGTTGCTCGGGGCCCAGGCTATGGGGTTCGTCCTGGGGGCTGACCCGCAGGTCTTTTGAGGCGTGGCAGACAATGGCGTGCATAAGGTTCTCCAGGGTTACAGCGATGCGGTGATGCCACCGTCGACATAGAGGATATGACCGTTGACGAAACTCGCGGCATCGCTGGCCAGGAACACTGCCGCACCGGCCAACTCAGCGACGTCGCCCCAGCGTCGGCTCGGCGTACGTTGCACCAGCCAGTCGCTGAATTCGGGGTTGGCCACCAGGTTGGCGTTCAACTCGGTCTTGAAGTAGCCGGGGCCGATACCGTTGACCGTCAGCCCATGGGGGCCCCAGTCGATGGCCATGCCCTTGGTGAGCATCTTCAACGCGCCTTTGCTCGCCGCATACGGCGCGATGCCCGGGCGGCCCAATTCACTTTGCACCGAACAGATATTGATGATGCGCCCACGCTTGCGCGGGATCATCGCCCGCGCCACGGCCTGGCCCACCAGGAAGGCGCTGTCGAGGTTGGTGCTGATCAGTTCGCGCCAGTGCTGCTCGCTGTAGTCTTCCAACGGCCCACGGCGTTGCATGCCGGCGTTGTTGACCAGGATATCCAAGGGCCCGAGGCGTTCCTCGATAGCGGCCACGCTGGCCTGGATCGCCGCGCTGTCAGTGACGTCGAAGGCCTCGGTGTGCACCTCCAGGCCCTCGAGGGTCAGCAGCGCGGCGGCGTCGCGCAGGGTGCTGCGGTTACGCCCGTTGAGCACCACCCGCGCACCGGCCTGGGCCAGGCCTCGGGCGATGGCCAGGCCGATACCGGCACTGGAACCGGTGACCAGCGCCAGTCGGCCATCGAGGCGAAAGGTGTCTATAACGCTTTGCATGGGCAGGTTTCTCCGGGCGCGCTTGTGATAATCAAAACAATGGCTGATGGGCTTAACTTCACTCCGGTATAGGGCGCAGGTCCAATGTTCATTTATGATCGGCTGATCAATATCCGTGATAACCGGGGAGGCTCGATGGAACTCAAGCACTTGCGCGCCTTTGTGGTACTGGCCCAGGAGCTGCATTTCGGCCGGGCGGCGGCGCAGTTGTCGATTGTGCAACCGGCCCTGAGCATGCAGATCAAGCTGCTCGAAACTGGCCTGGGCGTACGCCTGCTGGACCGCAATCGCCACTCGGTGACCTTGACCGATGCCGGTCGGGTGTTCCTGCCCGAAGCCCAGGCGACCCTGCACCAGGCCGCGCGGGCGGCGGAGGCGGCGCGGGCGTCCAACCGGGGGGAAATCGGCCGGGTGCGCCTGGGCTTTGTGTCGTCGGTATTGCCGCACCTGTTACCCGAGTTGATCCGCACGGTGCATCAGCGCTACCCGCGGATCGAGCTGGAACTCAAGGACATGCCCGGCCCCGATCAAGCCGCCGCGCTGAAGAATGATCGCCTGGATTTCGGCCTGATGCGCCTGCCTGCCGCCTACCCTGGGGTGCAGACCCGCGTGGTGTTGCGCGAGCCCTTCTGCGTGGCCCTGCCGATGGATCATCCGTTGGCCACGCAGGATTCGATCCAGCCCGGCGACCTGCTCGACGTGCCGGTGTACATCCTTGCGCGGCGCTATGCGCCCGGGTTCTACGACGAATTTATCCAGGCCGTGGGCATCCCTTTGCAGATCGCGTCCGAACTGGGCGAGTTCACCACCATGCTCGCGCTGGTCTGCGCCGGGTTGGGCGTCGGCGTACTGCCGCAGCAGGCCGCGCGGGCGTTGCCGGCCAATTGCGTGTCGCGGCCACTGGCGTTGGGGGCGTTCCAGGCGCGTACGGGGTTGGCCTGGACCACGTTGGACAGTGCGGTGAAGACCACGCTGTTTGCGTTGATCGTCGAACTGTTTGGCGAGTGATTGTTTCACCTGCTGAAATGCTGGATTGTAAAAGCTGGTGATTCCAGTGGTCGGCGCAGCGGTGGAACATGCCGGTGTCAAAACCCCACCCTTTGGAGCCTTACATGTCCCAGCCTGCGATCAAACTCTATGGTTTCCCCTTGTCCGGCCATTCCCATCGGGCCGAGCTGATGCTGTCCCTGCTGGGGTTGCCCAGCGAGTTCATCCTGGTGGACCTCAAGCAAGGCGCGCATAAAAGCGCTGACTTCACTGCGACCATCAACCCTTTCGGCCAAGTCCCGGCGATTGACGACAACGGCACCGTACTGGCGGACTCCAACGCGATCCTGGTCTACCTCGCCACGAAATACGGCAAGGGCCAATGGTTGCCAAGCGACCCGGTGGGGCAGGCGCGCGTACAGCGCTGGCTGTCGGCGGCTGCCGGCGAGCTGCACGCCGGGCCCGCCACCGCACGGCTGGCCGTGGTGTTCGGTGCCGATGTGGATGCGGCGGCGGCGATCAGCCGTGCCCATGGCTTGTTGGCACTGGTGGAGCAGCAACTGAGCGAAACCCGCTTCCTGGCGGGGGAGCAGGCGAGCATCGCCGATGTGGCGTTCTACACCTACGTGGCCCATGCGCCGGAAGGCAATGTGTCGCTGGCCGACTACCCTAAGGTGCGCGCCTGGCTTGCCAGCATCGAGGCCTTGCCGGGATTTGTGGGCATGCCGCGTACGGCGGTAGGGTTGCAATCACATTAACGTTGCTGAGGCGCATCGATGGACCGATTTCACGAAATGCAGGTGTTCCTGGCGGTGGCCGAGGAGGAGGGCTTTGCCGCCGCAGCGCGCCGCCTGAACACCTCGCCCCCCAGCGTGACCCGGGCCATCGCCGCCATGGAAGCGCGCATCGGCACCCAGCTGCTGGCACGCACCACCCGCAGCCTGCACCTGACCGAGGCCGGCCAGCGTTATCTCGAAGATTGCCGGCGCATCCTCGCCGAGCTGGACGAAGCCGAAGAAGCGGCGGCGGGCAGTTATTCGATCCCCTGCGGCCACCTCACGGTGACCGCACCGGTACTGTTTGGCGAGTTGTATGTGGCGCCGGTGCTGGGCGAGTACCTCGACCGTTTTCCGCTGGTGAATATCAATGCCTTGCTGGTGGATCGGGTGGTCAACCTGACCGACGAGGGTATCGATGTGGCTGTGCGCATCGGCCATCTGCATGAGCCGGGGCAACAGGCGATCAAAGTGGGCGAGGTACGCCGGGTGGTCTGCGCCTCGCCCGGCTATCTCGACCAGCACGGCCGCCCCCGGCACCCCGGGCAATTGCCTGCGGCGCAGATCGTCGGCCTGTCCTCCAGCCGATTGGTGAGTGAGTGGGCGTTTGTCGACGCCGGCCAGCCGTTGACGGTGCCCATCGAACCGCGCCTGGTGGTCTCGGCGAACAACGCAGCGATCAACCTGGCGCGCCTGGGCTGGGGGATGACGCGGGTGCTGTCCTATCAGGTCGCGGCGGCGGTGGCGGCCGGTGAGCTGGAAATTGTCCTCGAGGACTTCGAGCCGGCCCCGTTGCCGATCCAGGTGGTGTTCCAGAAAAGCGCGCGCGTGCCGGCCAAGATCCACACCTTTGTGGATTTCCTCAGCCATCGCTTGGGCCAGGACACGGCCTTGAATCCGGCGATGAAGCGGCGCGCTTGATGGAGCGTTATCGCGATATGCAGCTGTTTGCAGCGCTGGCCGAGCAACCGAGCCTGGCCTCGGCCGCACGTGCAGCCCAGGTCTCGGCGCCGACGTTGATGCGTGCGATTGCCCGCTTGGAAGCACGCCTGCGCGTACCGTTGCTGCAACGCAGCACGCGGGGTGTCAGCCTTACCGACGCGGGCACTGTCTACATGGCCGACTGCGTGCGGCTGCTGGCCGCCGTGGACGCCGCCGAAGCCTCGGCCAAGGGCTTGCATGTACAGGTCCAGGGCAATCTACGGGTGTTCATGCCGTTGCTGTTCAGCCGCTATGTGATGGCGCCGCTGTTGGCCAGCTACATGGATCGTTACCCGGCGGTGCAGCTCACCGCCCACTACCACGACTATTACCCCAATCTGCACGAAGAGGGGCTGGACGTGGCGATCCTGGTCGGCGAGTTGCCCAGCTCCTCACTGATCGCGCGGCCGGTCGGGCACGTGCGACAGGTCCTCTGCGCCAGTCCCGCTTACCTCGCGGCGCACGGCGAACCCCGACACCCGGACGACCTCAAGCGGCATCGCCTGATCGCCACTGCCGACCCGGTGCATTGGGCGTTCCAGGGTTGCCAGCTCAAGGCCCGCGCGCGGCTGAGTTGCGCCACGGTGCAAGGCACGATCAATGCGGCGGTGCAGGGCGCGGGGCTGGTGCGTTGCTTGAGCTATCCGCTGCATGAGCATCTGCTCAGCGGCCAGTTATGCCGCGTCCTGCAGGGCTATGAGCCAGCGCCCCTGCCGGTGCAGGTGGTGTACGGCGAAGGGCGCCATGGGCCGATGCGTGTGCGCAGTTTTGTCGATCATTGCGTGGCGGCGCTGCGTGAGCATCCGGCATTTCAGTTGGCGTAACAGTGGATTGCCTGGGCTGGGTATTCTGCGTTTGGCTGGCGGGGCGCAGCATGGGGCCAACCCACTGGAGGTGATCACCATGAACCCTATTGAACAGTCCCCCTGGCATGCCGGCGAACGGCAGTTACAAGCAGCGGTCGGCGTGGCCGAGCGCATGGCGGTGGTCGGGCCCAAGGTGATACGCGATCACCTGCCGGAGCAGCATCGGAATTTCTATCCGCTGTTGCCCTACCTGATGCTTGGCGTGGTGGATGAACAGGGGATTCCCTGGGCGACCCTGATTGAAGGCGCGCCGGGGTTCGTCCACTCTCCCGACCCTTATATGTTGCAGATTGACAGCCTGCCCTCTGCCAGCGACCCGGCCCGCGCCGCCTTGCACAAGGGCGCCGCCGTGGGCCTGCTGGGTATCGACCTCAACACCCGGCGGCGCAACCGCATGAATGGGCGTATCGGCGCGCTCGATCACGAGGGGCTGTTGGTCGACGTGGTGCAGACCTACGGCAATTGCCCCAAATACATCCAGCTGCGGCCGGTCGATGGGATTGCGCGTAAACCCGGCACCCAGGCCGAGCGTCTTGACGGCCTGGACGCCGCTGCCGAAAGCATGATCCGCAACGCCGACACCTTCTTCGTCGCCAGCTACGTGGAGGTCGACGGCGAACGTTCGGTGGACGTCTCCCATCGCGGCGGCAATACCGGCTTCGTGCGCGTGGAGGGCGACGTGCTGACCATCCCCGATTTTGCCGGCAACCTGTTCTTCAACACCTTGGGCAACCTGGCGGCCAACCCGGTGGCGGGGCTGTTGTTTATCGACTTTGAAACGGGGGATGTGCTGCAGATCGCGGGGCATACCTCGCTGATCCTCGACGGCCCTGAAGTCGCCCGCTTCGAGGGCGCGCAGCGGCTCTGGACGGTGACCGTGGACCACGTGGTCCGCCGCCCGGCGGCGTTGGCCTTGCGCTGGCAGTTCGCGGAGTTTTCGCCGTTCAGCCTGGCGATGGGCGGTTGGTAGCGTCAGCGTATTTATCACGGCCTGTTGAAGATCAAACGGGGGAACTTCCTCTGTGGTGAGGGGGCTTGTCCCGCGTGGGGCTGCGCAGCGGCCCCCAAACCAGGCGCAGAGGCATGCCTGATACACCTCATTCATCTTCATAGGGGCGCTTCGTACCCCAACGCGAGACAAGCCCGCTCGCCACAAGAATGCGGACGAATTGACCACCTGATCCGGCCCCATCGCAGCCTCGCTGAAGCTCGACAACTCCCACAGGGGGCTTTACTGCGCTGCTTGGATTTGCGCTGTGTGATCAGGGCACCGGCATTCCCGGTTAAGGGCTTCATCCACCAATAACTGTGCAATCTCGATCATCTGCACCACTGCCAGCACCTGCCTGCGGTGGTGACTGTCAAGGCGTTCGGCGCAGTCGTACGCGCAGACCGTAGCCGATTCCAGCATCTCGCTGGCGTTGCTCAAGGCGGCTTCCGTACTCAGGCCGGGACGGATGACATCGGGGGGATTTGCGGATGGTCATCCGAGGTGGAGGGTGGGCGGGGTGTGACTTTTTTCATACGGTTGCTTCTGGAGTTGAAGGAGCCGCCACAATCACTTCCACATGATGGGTGGTGACTGTATGCAGGTGTGGAAGACCGGACCCAGGACCCAGCGCACCCGAAGGTGCCCCGCGCACAGCCGCCATAACACTTTATCGCGGACATGAAAAAAGTGCCCGCGAAGGTTATTGTTCTTGGTCGTGATTGCGAGAAGTTTCTTACAGATATTATGGGTTTGTATGTAGGTTATCTGGCTTGTATTTATATTTTTATTATATTTTTTGTGTTTTGTTTGTTTTTTTTAAATGCTTGGCTCTATGTATTGGAAATATTTCAATTTGAAATGTCTTATTTTTTGTTGATATGTTTTTTTTATTGTGAATAATTTTGGGGCGTAGGTGTTTTTTTTCGATTCTTAAATCTTTAATAAGGTTAAGGAAGGTGTTTGTGACTATTCGAAGAATGGCTGTTATTCGGGCTGGTGAGAATGAAAGAGCTACACGTAACGAGATCTATAAAGTGTGCGAGGCGGGCTACAATGAGATTGCAGGAGCAATAATTAGGCATAATGCTATTAATGAGCTTGAGAAATTTGGGGCGATTATTTCTAGTCGACCATTGAGTCATCAAGATATGGCGCTGTTTTTTGCAACGATTTGGGCTTTTTTTAAAGACGTTCCGGCAGGTATCGTTGCTTTAGCATCACGTGTTACGGATGAGTGGATAAAGGAGGATATGTGGAATGGAACTGCTAAGGCTGCACATATTCTCTACGCTTCAGTTGATGAGTATGGTCTGCAGCAGCATAGTGAACATATGCTGCCAACCCATCACCAGATGTTCAAACAGCTGACAAGCCATTTAGGGTTGTCCGACGCTGAGTTATTTAATTCTAATTACATACTTCCTGAAGGTACAGCAATGGGGAATAATACTCATCGAATGTATAGGTCTGAATATCTAGGTGAGGCGCTGGGCTTTCATCTGGCGTCGGAGATGACTTCGTCGAGAGAGTTTCAATATTTTCTTAAAGGGTTTCAAAAGTTCGCTAGTCATTACGGTTTGGCGGACGTAGATGATCCCGTGTTAGCTTTTTTTTCTATTCATTGTGAGGTGGAACCTATGCATGTGGCGACTGGGCGTGAAATCATAATTTCATATATGGAGAAGAGCCCAGCTATCGCACCACAGGCAATGCGTGGAGCAATGGCGTTTATGAATGGATTTGAACAGATGTTTACTGCTTTAAATCGGCGTCTAGTCGGTTGATGGTAGTTATGGGTAAGTGGGGTGTATATATGGAGAAAGCTTATGAATGTCAAATATGTCACTACGTTTATTTGGAGTCCTTGGGTGAGTCGTTAGTTAACGTTGAACCTGGAACAACGTGGGAGGAAATAGGGGAGAAATTTCGGTGTCCGCACTGCCATGCAGAGAAAAAAATGTTCAAAGAAATTGTGATTTAGATGCAGACTTTTCTAAGTCCTATGGTGTTTGCGGCAGCGCTCTCAATAAGCTTTGGGCCGGTAGCCTTCATCATTTTCAGGCAGTCCTTCACCTTCGGCTTCCTTAGCGCTTTACCTGCGGTTTTCGGGGCGGCAGTTGCAGATGCAGTGTTTGCAGCTGTCGCCTTCGCGGGGTTGCGAGCCGTTGAAGCGTTTTGGGCCGCCAACAGCCAATTGCTAACGTGGGCGGCGATTGCCTACCTCTTTTATTTGGGCGTAATCACTTTCAAGAAATCCGCAGCCACCTCCCTGGCCAAACGAGCAGCAGGGTTCATCCCGGTTTTCCTGCTGACGTTGACCAGCCCTTTAACGATCGCTGCGATCTCTTCCTATGTCATCGCCAGTGAGGCGCTGCTCTATAGGCATGGAATGTACTTGAATTTGCTGGGTTTTCTGCTGGGTTCATTGTCGGGGCAGATGTTGTACGCGCTCGTTGGTGCAATGATCAAGAGGGCGCTTGCTGACCCGCTCGATTTCGGCTTTTTGAACCGCGTCAGCGGAGGTTGTCTCATTGCTTTTGCTGCCTGGCAGTTGGCTCGCGTTCTGGAGACGTAAGACTTTTAACGTTAGCCTTGCACTCCTACCGACAACAAGGACTCGTCATGCAACCCAAGGTCATCAATCCCAAGAGCGTATTCAACTCCCTGCAATACGGCTTCAGCCAAGCCATCGAAGTGCCTGATGGCCGGCGTATTCTGCTTTCCGGCCAGGTAGGTGTGGATGCCCAGGAGCGTACGGTCGGTCCAGGCATTGCCGAGCAAACCGATACGGCGTTGGACAATATCGAAAAAATCCTGGCGGAGGTCGAGGGTGACTTGTCCGATGTGGTAATGCTGCGGCTGTATATCGTCGAGTCCGCACGTGATCGGCAGGAGCTCATCGCCCAGGCGCTGCGTGAGCGCTTCCCCCATAACCCGCCGCCGTCGTCCTGGATTATTGTCAGTGGGCTTTCGTTGCCGGAGTGGTTGATCGAAATCGAGGCGGAGGCGGTGATTGCGCTGAAATAAGCGCCTCATCTCACGGTTCCGTGGCGAGCGAGCTCGCCACGGAACGAGCAAACCGGCTTACCACGATGCCAGCGCGGGCATTTGCGCCCAGGCACCACCCAGTGCGGTATACAAATTCACCTCCGCCACCAGTTGCGCCAGTCGGTCCACGATCAGCGCCTGTTGCGCACTGAACAGCGAGCGCTGGGCATCGAGGAAGGTGAGGTTGCTGTCCACCCCGCTGCGGTAGCGGTGCTGGGCCAGGTCGTAATACGCCTGGTTGGCGGCGACGAAGTCGCGTTGGGCGTTGAGCTGGTCGGTAAACGTCTGGCGTGCGGCCAGGCCGTCGGCGACTTCCTGGAAGGCCGTCTGGATGGACTTCTCATACTGGGCGACGCTGATGTCTTTTTGCAGTTTGGCGTAGTCCAGGCTGGCGCGCAGGCTGCCGGCGTTGAAGATCGGCAGGTTGATCTGCGGCTGGAAGGTCCAGGTGCCGGTGCCGCCCTTGAACAGGTCCGACAGTTCGGTGCTGGTGCTGCCGGCATTGGCGGTAAGGCTGACTGATGGGAAAAACGCCGCGCGCGCCGCGCCGATGTTGGCGTTGGCGGCGCGCAGTTGGTACTCGGCCTGGAGGATATCCGGGCGGCGTTGCAGCAGGGCCGATGGCAAGCCGGCCGGTAGCCGCGCCACCTGGTCGTCAGCCAACGGGCGCGCTGGCAGGCTTTGATCCACCGGGCCGCCCACCAGCAGGGTGAGATTGTTGAGGTCCTGGGCCACCTGGCGTGCATAGCGGGCCACGCTGGCGCGGGTGCTTTCGACGCTGGTGCGCGCCTGCACCACGTCCAGGGCCGAGGCTTTGCCGGCGGTTTTGCTGCGGCGGGTCAGGTGCAGGCTGTGGTCGTTGGCGGCCAGGGTCTGTTGGGCCAGGGCCAGCAGTTCCTGGTCGGCGCGCCAGGTCAGGTAGGCGTTGGCGACGTTGGCCACCAGGCTCAGTTGTGTGCTGCGCCGGGCCTCTTCCGTGCCGAGGTAGGTGAGCATCGCCTGTTCACTGAGGCTGCGCACGCGGCCAAACAGGTCCAGCTCATACGCACTGAGCCCCAGGGTGGCGGAGTAACTGGAGGTGATCGCGGACTTGCCCGTGCCGGTGACATCCCCCGGCAGCTTCTGGCGTTTGCCGGCCCCCGTGGCGGACACCGCCGGGAACAGGTCGGCACGCTGGATGCGGTACTGCGCCTGAAACGCTTCGACATTCAGCGCAGCCACCCGCAGGTCGCGGTTATTGACCAGGGCGTCGCGAATCAACTGTTGCAGCGCCGGGTCGTGGAACTGCTGCTGCCAGTCCGACGCCGGATCGCTGTTGCCGGCCTGGGCGAGGCGGTAGACCCCACCCTGGGGATACTGCGCGGGCATTGGCGCCTCGGGCCGCTGGTACTCGGGGATCAGCGAGCAGCCCCCGAGCATGCAGGCCATACCGATGCTGGCGACGGTGCGTGTGTCCATCAGGCCCCCACCATCCATTTAGCCAGGCCATGCCGGCCACTCACGCCCAGCTTGGCGGCGGCGCGCTTGAGGTAGGTTTCGATGGAGCTGTTTTTCACGCTGAGTTTTTCCGCGATCTGCGGCACAGTGCCGCCGGTCAACAGGCCGAGGCACACTTCCTGTTCGCGGGCCGAAAGGCTGATCTCGCCGAGGGACAGGCGCTTGTGGAACTCGCGCTGCAAGCGTGATTGCTCAAGCAGCGTATGGGCCGGCTCCGCCTGGGCATGTGGCGCATGGCGCAGGACGTGCGCGTGGCGCTCGATCAGCGGCAACAGGGTGTCCGACAGGCACTTGAGAAACGATAACTCGGCCAGGGAAAAACCGCGCTGGGTCGGCGGTCGGTAGCATGAAATCACGCAGCGCCGGTTGCCCTGGCGTGACACCAGATTGCACTGGTGCGAGGTACCCCGAGGATGGGCGCTGTCGGGTTTAGCATTCATCTGGATCAGCAGCGGGTCTTGCATGCCGAGCATTTCCCGCAGCAGCGGGTGGTCATCCGGCGGGCGCAGGGCCAGGGGCGGCGGCAGGTCCTGTTTTTGGCCAGCGCTGCCCAGAAGCTTGATATCGAGCACACGGTCGCGCGGCTCGTCGAGGGTCCATTCACTGAGATCCACCAGGTGGATCGGCACCCATTTGCAGACCAGATGCAACATGTGAGCGGCGAATTCCTCATGGCCGCTGTGTGCAATCAGCTCGCCCATTTCGGCGTAGAAATTCGGGCTCTGCGTGTTATCCATGCTGCGTTTCAAACTCATAGCCATCTCATCCTTGATGTCGAAAACCGTCAACGAACTCCCTGGGCCTGTGGGGGGCGATTCGTTCCTCATGAACGAGAGTCGGCACTCTGGATTTCATTTGGCCAGGGGATCTGTCCTACGTATGTAGCGGAAACGAGGGACACAACCTGCCATAAAAACAACGTCATTAATTCGACGTTTCTGAGAGGTGATTCCGCCTACGAAAAGCGATGTAAAATATTTATTAGTTATTAAGTTATTGATATTTAAAATAAAATATTCATTCGTGAAGCGGCGTCTGAAAAGCTGGTAGCGAGTAGATGTAGCCAATTTCCTACAGGGCTTTAATCGTTTCAGCAATGAACCTTCAGTCAACCCGGATCCATCCGTTTGGATGTCCGGGTTTAGGGTGACAGACAGCTCGCGACCTCCAATGCTCAAATCCGGCAATTTCGCCGTTGACGGGCTCCCCGCGCGGCCAGTGCCTGATACCCATGAGAAGGATCTTATGCAGCATTTTCCCAGCCTGCCGGCCAGCTTTCCCCTCACCGCTGCCCAACAGGACATCTGGCTCGACCAACTGCGGGCGGGCGATTCGCCGCTGTATAACATCGGCGGTTACGTCGACTTCGAAGGCTCGGTGGACCGTGAATTGATTCAGCGTGCTGTCGAGCAACTGGTGGCCAGGCACGATGCGCTGCGCACCCAGTTGCACAGTGACGCCGACGGCTTGCCTCGACAAACCTTTGCCCCTGGGTTGTCGACGCAAGTGGCACTGCACGATTTCAGCGCGCTGCCCGACCCCGAGGTCGCGAGCCAGGCCTTGATGCACGCGCAGATGGCCCTGCCTTATCAGATGGAAGGCGCGCCGCTGTTCCGTTTCTTCCTGGTCAAACTCGACGACAACCACTACCGCCTCGGCACCCAGGCCCATCATGTGATCCTCGACGGCTGGGGCTTTGGCCAGATGCTGCAATCCCTGGCGCACCTGTACACCGCGCTGGAGCAAGGCCGGCCACCGGAGCCGCCGGCACCGTCCTATGTCGAATTCATCGACGCCGACCAGCGCTATCACGCCTCGGCACGCTTCGCCCGCGACCGCGCCTATTGGTTGGACAGATACCCGGTATTACCGGAGCCGCTGCTCACGCCCCGGCACAACGCCAAGGCCGGCAGCAACACCCTGGTGCAAGGCTTTCCGATGGCCTTGCTCACCCGCATGGAACAGGTGGGCAACCATTACCAGGCCTCGGCGTTTCATGTGCTGCTGGCGGCGCTGTATGTGTATTTCACCCGCACCGCCCAGCGTCAGGATTGGGTGGTGGGCCTGCCGATACTCAACCGCTCCAACGCGCGGTTTCGGGCGACTGTGGGGCTGTTTGCCCAGGTCAGTGCCGTGCAGTTGCAGTTCGATGAACAGTTGCCGTTCGGTGCCCTGGTGCGCGGGGTGCGCGACCGGCTCAAGGAGGATATGCGCCACCAGCGTTTCCCCTTGAGCGAGATGAACCGTGAACTGGGCTTGCACCGTTCGCAGCGCGGCCAACTCTTTGAGGTGTCGGTGTCCTTCGAACAGGACGACCATGAGCTGCGCTACGGCGCCACCCAGGCCCGTGCGATCAAAGTCTCCAACCTCCACGAACCGCTGCCGTTGGCCATCCACCTGCGCAGTAACCGTCACCAGGGCACCGCGTGCCTGCATTGCGTGTACAACGAGGCATACTTCCAGCACGACGAAGTGCGCGCATTGGCGCAGCGGCTGAGCGGATTGCTGGAGCAGGGGCTGGAGAATAGCGCGTTGCAGATTGGCGCGTTCTCCCTGGTCACGCCTGCCGAACAGGCCCAGTTGCAACGGTGGAACGCTACCGTCCAGCCCAGCGCGCAGCCACACACCCTGCACGGGCGGATCGAAGCCCAGGCACTACGCACGCCGGATGCGGTCGCTGCGATTTACCAGAATCGCCAGCTGACTTACGCCCAGCTCAACCAGCAGGCCAATGCCCTGGCCCATCAACTGATCGCGCACGGTGTTCGCCCGGATGATCGCGTGGCTGTACTGGCCCGGCGCGGGTTGGAGACCCTGGCAGGGCTGCTGGGGATTCTCAAGTCCGGCGCCTGCTATGTGCCGATCGACCCGGCCCACCCCGCCGAACGCTTGAACTACCTGCTGCAGGACAGCGCGCCGGTGGCGGTGTTGACCCAGCAGGCGCTGTTGCCACGCCTGCCGGCGTTGGCGATACCGGTGATTGCGCTGGATCGGCCGGTTGTTCGCCCTGGCAGCAACCCTGGCGTGAGGGTCGAACCGTCGAACCTCGCCTACGTGATTTACACCTCCGGCTCCACCGGCTTGCCTAAAGGTGTGATGGTCGAGCACCACAGCGTCGTCAACCTGGTGGATTGGCACTGCCAGGCCTTTAACCTGCACGCGGGCAGCCATACCGCCAGCGTTGCCGGATTTGGCTTCGACGCGATGGCCTGGGAGGTCTGGCCGGCGTTATGCGTGGGCGCGACCTTGCATCTGCCACCGGCTCACGACGGCGCGGAAGACATTGACGCGCTGCTCGGTTGGTGGCGCGAGCAGCCGTTGGATGTGTGCTTCCTGCCGACGCCCGTGGCCGAATACGCCTTCAGCCAGGACCTGGTTCACCCCACCCTGCATACCTTGCTGATCGGCGGTGACCGTCTGCGCAGCTTCACCCGTGCGCAACCCTTTGCGGTGATCAACAACTACGGCCCCACCGAAGCCACGGTAGTCGCCACCTCCGGCCGCGTCGACGTGGGCCGGCCGTTGCACATCGGCGCGCCCGTCGCAAATGCCACGGTGTACCTGTTGGATGCGCAGCAACGGCCGGTGCCCATCGGCGTGGTGGGGGAGGTGTACGTCGGCGGCAAAGGCGTGGCACGGGGTTACCTGAACCGCCCGGACCTGAGCGCCGAACGCTTTCTCGACAACCCCTTCGCGCCGGGGCGCATGTACCGCACCGGCGACCTGGCGCGCTGGTTGCCCGAGGGCCAGCTGGAGTACCTGGGCCGCAATGATGACCAGGTCAAAATCCGTGGCGTGCGCATCGAACTGGGTGAAATCGAAGCCGCCCTGGCCACCCACCCGGATGTTCAGGAGGCCGTGGTGCTGTCTCGCCAGGGGCAATTGTTCGCCTGGTTCATTCCACGCCAGGCCGTGGCCATCGACACCCTGCGCACCCATCTGCAAGCCTCGTTGTCCGACTACATGCTGCCAGCGGCGTACATGCCACTGCAGGCGTGGCCCCTGACTGCCAACGGCAAGCTCGACCGCAAGGCCCTGCCGGCGCCGACCCAGGCGGCGTTCGTGACGCGCGTGTTCGAAGCGCCGCGAGAGGGGGCGGAAACGCTGCTGGCGCAGATCTGGGCCGAGCTGTTGCAGGTGGAGCAGGTGGGGCGCCACGATCATTTCTTCGAACTGGGCGGGCATTCCTTATTGGCGGTGCACCTGGTGCAGCGCATGCGCCAGGCCGGCTTGCACGCAGATGTGCAGGTGCTGTTCGGCCAGCCGACACTGGCGGCCCTGGCCGCGGTGAGTACCGGCAGCGACATAGATGTGCCGGCCAATCGCATACCGGCGCAGTGCAGCCATATCACCCCGGACCTGCTGGCCCTGGCCGAGCTGGATCAGGCCGGTATTGATCGCATCGTTGCCGACATTCCCGGCGGTGCGGCCAACGTGCAGGAGATCTACCCCCTGGCGCCGTTGCAGGAAGGCTTGCTCTACCACCATCTCACTGACGACCACGACCCGTACCAGCAACAGGCGCTGTTCAGCTTCGAACAGCGCGAGCAACTGGACGCCTTTGCCCATGCCCTGCAACAGGTGATCGACCGCCACGACATCCTGCGCACCAGCCTGGCCTGGGAGGCACTGGAGCAGCCGATGCAGGTGGTGTGGCGCGAGGCGCGCCTGCCCGTGCTTCCCTGGAACGAAGGCGCTGCGCCGCTGGATCTGCGCCAGGCACCGTTGATGGCGCTGGAGTATGCCGAAGAACCCGCGCGATGGGTCGCCCGGCTGCGCTTTCATCACCTGGTGAACGACGCGACGTCGACCACGATTCTGATGCAGGAAATCCGCGCTCATCTGCTCGGCCAACAGGGGCAATTACCGGTGCCGGTGCCTTACCGCAATGCGCTGGCGCAGTCTCGTTCAACGACGCGTCAGGCCGCCCACGAGGCGTTCTTTCGCGAGCAGTTGGGGGATCTCGACGAGCCGACCCTGGCCTTCGGCGTGCAGGCGCGCCAGGCCAACCGGGCGGACACCGAAGAAGCGGTCCGCACCCTGGACGCCGCCCTCACGCTGCGCTTGCGTGCCCAGGCGCGTGGCGTGGGCGTCAGCGCGGCCAGCCTGTTTCACCTGGCCTGGGCCCAAGTCCTCAGCCGCGTGGCGGGCCGCGATGACGGGGTGTTCGGCACCGTCCTGCTCGGCCGTTTACAGGCCGGCGAGGGCGCCGACCGCGCCTTGGGCATGTTCATCAACACCCTGCCACTGCGCCTGCACCTGGCCGGACGCAACGTGACCGATGCGCTGCGCGACACCCATGCCCGTCTCAGCGCGTTGCTCGCCCATGAGCAGGCGTCGCTGGCTTTGGCGCAGCGCTGCTGCAGCGTGGCGCCGCTGTTCAACAGCCTGTTGAATTACCGGCACACCGACGCCGAGCGTGACTTCAACCTGGTGCCGGGCATTGCTCTGGTCAGCGCCGAAGACGTCCTCAGTTATCCGTTGATGCTCACCGTGGACGACAGCCCCGGTGCTTTTCAGCTCAAGGCCAAGGCCCCGCGCAAGGTAGGCGCCGAGCGCGTGCTGGACTACCTGGAAACCACCCTGGTCAACCTGGCGGATGGGTTGGAAAACGCCCCGCACATGCCGTTGCGTGAGGTGCAGGTGCTGCCCGCCAGCGAACTGCACACCCTGCTGCAGGCTTTCAACGCCACCGCAATTGATTACCCCGCAAGCCTCACCGTCCAGGCGCTCTTTGAGGCCCAGGCGCGGCGCGTTCCCCATGGCGTGGCCGTGCAGGCCGGGGCGTTGCAGCTGACTTACCAGGAACTGAACGAGCGCGCCAACCGGCTGGCTTACCACCTGCGCGAACGCGGTGTGCAGCCGGACGCTCGCGTGGCGCTGTGCGTCGAACGCGGTCTGGACCTGGTGGTGGGATTGTTGGCCATCCTCAAGGCGGGCGGCGCCTATGTGCCGTTGGACCCCGGCTACCCCCGCGAACGCCTCGCGTACATGCTTCAGGACAGCCAGCCTGTCGCGCTGCTGGTTCACGCGGCCACCCGCGACTTGCCGGGGGAGGTGGCAATTCCGGTGATCGACTTCGACCACTGCGCCTGGCATCACGCGCCGGATGGCAACCCGTCGGTGCCGGGGCTGACCGTCGCCAACCTGGCTTACGTGATGTACACCTCCGGCTCCACCGGTAGGCCCAAAGGCGTGATGATCGAGCATCGTGGCCTGGGCAACCTCATGCACTGGGGCTCTCGGCTATGCCCCAACGCCGAGGGCGGTGCGTTGTTGCAACGAGCGCCGTTCAGCTTCGACGGCTCGGTCTGGGAGCTGTTCTGGCCGCTCGCCAGCGGCATGCGCCTGGTCCTTGCGCGGCCTGATGGGCATCGCGAGCCGGCTTACCTGGCGCAAGTGATTCGCGAGCAGCAGATCAGCGTGATCAAATTCGTACCGGCGATGTTGCAGCAGTTCCTCGAACTGCCAGAGTCCGCCCTGTGCACCAGCCTCACCGACGTGCTGTGCGGCGGCGGCGAACTCACCGAGGCCCTGGCCCGTGGCGTGCAGGCGCGCTTGCCCAAGGTGCGCTTGCATAACGTCTACGGCCCCACTGAAGCCACGGTGGACAGCAGCGCCTGGACCCTGGAACCGGGCGCACCGGTGCCCGCGTTGCAACTGCCGATTGGCCGGGCCATCAACAACACCCGCCTGTATGTGTTGGACGAACATGATGCGCCGGTGCCCATAGGCGTCAGCGGCCAGCTGCATATCGGCGGTGTCGGCGTGGCCCGGGGCTATCTGGGATTGCCGCAGATGACGGCCGAGCGCTTTATCGACAGCCCGTTCGTGGCTGGCGACCGGCTGTATCGCACGGGGGATCTGGTGCGCTACCTCCCGGACGGCAACCTGGAGTTCCTCGGGCGCAATGACTTCCAGGTCAAATTGCGCGGCGTGCGCCTGGAACTGGGAGAAATTGAATCGCGCCTGCTCGCGCATCCGGCCTTGCGTGAGGTGGCGGTGCTGATCCGCGATGAGCGTCTGCTCGCGTACTTCACCCTTCGCGGCCCGGCGCCGAGCCTGGAAGACCTGCGTGCTCACGTGCTGGAGCAGTTGCCGGAATACATGGTGCCGGCAGCCTTCGTGCAGTTGAAGGTGTTGCCCCTCAACCCCGCCGGCAAACTCGACCGCAAGGCATTGCCGGAGCCGGGGCTGGCGGCGGTGCTTAGCCGTGGCTACGAAGCGCCGGTCGGCGAAGTGGAAGCATTGATGGCCGGTATTTGGGCTGAGGTCTTGAGGCTGGAACGGGTAGGGCGCCACGACCACTTCTTCGAATTGGGCGGGCATTCCCTGCTGGCGGTGAACCTGGTGGCGCGAATGCGCAAGGCCGGGCTGGAGGTGGACGCGCGAAGCGTGTTCAGCCACCCGACGTTGGCCCAGCTTGCGGTGCGTACAGTGACGCAGGTGAAGCGGGTGGACGTACCCGACACTGCGATCCCTCAACTTAATCGCCGCCGGAGGATTTGAAAGCGGCAATGCGGTCATTGCAGGAACTGGCTGTCAGCAGGTCGATTACCGATTGGAAGAGGAGGGGACTGTCTTCGTCTGGGCGATCCAGCCTACGACGTACTGGAAGGTTCTCATCGAAGCAGTGAACGTCAATCTCACCTGTTACGGAACCATTTCTTTGCGTTCACCAATAAGGTTCCGTGCCCCGGTATGCGTTAAGAGCACCGTGTTGGCGCAATTTAATGTTGATAAAAAAGGTGTATATGACTCTTTCTATTGGTAACTCCGTTTCTCAATCCTCCCCTTACGCAGCAGCTGCTGTCTCAGGTGAGAAGATGCCAGGCCTGCCGACCCGTGACGAGCGTAGGCCGGAGGGTGATCAGCGCAACGCTCAGCAAATCCAATACGATAACCCTATCCTGAACCGGACAATTTTGTCGGGAAGCGACGATGCAACCCCTAATGGGCGAGAGAGCCGAGATAGGCTGACCAACAATCTGAAGCAACAGGTAGGCGACTTTACCTCTGACAACCAAGACCCTGAGTCTCGTGCCGATGCGAATTATCGCTTGGCGCATGCGGTCAACTACATTGATAGCGATCCGAGTCTATCCAGGCATCAGAGCAGGTCGCCAGGTGATGGAACTCTGGATCAGAAATCCGAGGTAGACCGCTTGGTTACCTTCAGCAAGGAAGGTTATTCCGCCCTGAATCAAAAATAATCGGGTTTTACTGGCGGTTGTATCCGCTGCCCACGTCGCTCACCTACGGTCGGCGTGGTCTCGGGATAAACGCCACACTCCCATCCTCACGCTTCTGAAACAACCGCTCGCCGTTGGCCGGCTGGGTGCTGATCACCTGATGATCCGCACCCAGGAATGCCAGCGGCGTCGGGTCATCCTTGGAAAACTGCGCGACGATGATCGTACGTTGCGGGTCGAAGGCCTGGCCGCTGGTTTTTTCCAGCCAGGCCATGAAGGCGGCGGTGTGACCCTGGCGGGGAAAGTCCTGGGTCTCGGCGATGTAGTAGAACGGCTTGCCGCCATTTTGCAGGTACATCGGCAGTTTGTTATCGACCTCTACCAGCACCATCTGCCATTGATTCCAGGGCGCGCTTTTCACGGCCTCGGCTTGCACCTCTTCGGCGAAGCGGGTCACGCCGCCGTCGCCGTTGGACCAGGGATAGGCCACGCCGAGGATCAACAGCATGAGTGCGGCAGCGATCCCCAGAGCCTTCTGCCAGCGCGGCCAGCTGGCGGGCTTTTTCAACATGCGTTCACTCAGCCACCACGCCGCCAGCAACTGGGCATACGGCACCAGCGGCAGCACGTAGTAGCTGCGCCGGCTGCCGCTGGCGGTAAAGAACACAAACAGCAGGCCCAGGCCCCACACCAGCCAACGCACGTTCGGCGGGGTGTGGCGCCAGTGCCGCACGGCCAGCCACAGGCCCAGCAGCCAGCACGGCGTCCAGGGCAGGGTGTAGGCGGGCAGGTAGATCAGGTAGGTGTAGATCGGCCCCATATGGTCGAACGGGTCGAAGAAACGCACCACGTTTTCCCGGAATACCAAGGCCAGGCCGCTCGCGCCATAGGTCGGGGCGCCGTAGACGTGCGACAGCACGAAGGGCACGGCGTACACCGCGGCGGCGATCAGCACGGCCAGCAGCAGGCGCAGGTTGAGGTGGCGCTTGTAGCGCTGTTCGCCGAGCAGGTGCGGCAACAGCACCAGACCGGGCAGCACGAAGCCGATCAGGCCTTTGAACAACGACGTCAGGGCCAGCAACAGGAAAAACACCGTGTAGCGCCACAGCCGTGTGTCGTCGGGGCCGCGCCAATACCAGGCGACGGCCGCCAGCACGCCGCACACGGTGAGCACATCCGCCGTGGCCACGCGGGCCCAGAACAGGAAGTAGAACGTGGTGGCGAGCATCCAGCCGGCGATCAGCCCGGTGCCCTTGCGGAACAGGCGTTCGCCGATCAGGTACACCAGCCACACACTCAACCACGCGCCGATCACCGATGGCAGGCGCAACGACCAGGGGCCGAGGCCCCCCACCAGGTGGGCCGCGCCGGTGATCAGCCAGTAGGAGGGTAGGGGTTTGTCGTAATAGGGCACGCCCTTGAGGTACGGGTCGAAATAATCGCCGCTCTGCAGCATCTGCAAGGCGATATTCGCCCAGCGGGTTTCCGGGCCCCACAGGTCACGCGCGCCCAGGCCGGTGAGCAGCAGCAGGGCCGAGACGCCGAGCAATAGCAGCAGGGCGCCGCGTTCGGTCTTGAAATAACCCGGCATCATGGCGCCTGTGGGTAGAGGATAAGTTCCAGGTAGCCCTTGTAGTAGCGTTTGCCTCCGGGCGGCAATTGCCCGGCCTCGCGCATTTCACTGGTGCTGTTGACCCGCAGCAGCACGCCGACCGAGCCGTGCTGGCGCGCCTCTTTGAGCCAGCCCTGAACCTGTTCCAGCTCCACTTTGCGTGTGACCGCACCGGCGTACCGCAAGCCGTAGCGCAACTCGCCTTCGGTGTCATACAGCGCCACGTCGGGTCGTTGCAGGCGCCAGGCCAAGGCGCTGGCGCTCTCCAGTTCATTGCTCAGCAGCGCGTGCGTTTGCTGCAACTCATCCAGATGCTCCAGCACAAATTGATCGGGCATTTCGTTATCCGCGATCTGCGCCGGCATGCTCGCCGGCAGCAGGATCACCAGCAAGCCGATGCCCAGGGCCGGCATTGCCCACAACGTCAGCGGACGCAAGGCCTGCAGCAGGTTGGCAAGTATCCAGCCCAGCAGCACGATAAACGCCAGGGACAGGCTGAACATCTCGGCATGGCTGTTGCTGTACAGCGGCCGGGCGATTTGCAGGTAGATCAGCCCGACCATGGCGGCCATGCCGATCACGAAGTTGAGCAGGCCATTGAGGCGCAGGGTGCGGGTTTTGCCCTGGCTGACCAGCTCGCTCAGGGTATGCCCCATCAGCAACGCCAGGGGCAGCAGGCACGGCATGATGTAGGTCGGCAGCTTGCCGTTGCTCAGGCTGAACAAGCCCAGGGGCAGCAGCAACCACAGGGCCAGGAAGGCGATTGCCGGTTGGCGCTTTTCTTTCCAGGCCTGGTACAGGGTGTTGGGCAGCAGCCCGGCCCACGGCAGGCAAGCCACCGCCATGATCGGCAGGAAGAACCACCAAGGCCGCACGTGTTGCGCGTTGTCGGCGCTGAAGCGGCGGATGTGTTCATTCCAGAAAAAGAAGCGCCAGAAATCCGGTTCCTGAGTGTGGATCGCCAGCACCCAGGGCAAACACACCAGCACAGCCACGCCGATGGCCAGCGGGCCATACCGCAGCAACTCGCCCAGGCGCCGCTGCCAGAGCATATAGGGCACGGCAATCAGCACCGGCAGCGCCCACGCCAGGAAACCCTTGGTCATGAACCCCATGGCACAGGCAAAACCCAACACGGCCCAAGCGCCTAGGCGGTTGCGCAGGGTGCTGCTGTCGAGGGCAAACCACAGCGCCACCAGGCTCAGGTTGACCCACAAGGTGAATTGCGGATCGAGGTTGGAATACCCCGCTTGCCCGGCCACCAGGCCAAAGCTCAGGTAGAGCAGGGCGCAGGCGAAGCTTTTGCGCGGGTCGTTCCACAGGCGACGGGCGATCAGGTAAGCGAGCAGCACGCTCAAGCCGGTGGTCAGGGCCGAGGCGATGCGCACGCCGAACAGGTTCTGGCCAAACACGGCCTGGCCCAGGGCGATCAGCCAGTAACCGGCGGCCGGTTTTTCGAAATAGCGGATGCCCATGAAATGCGGTGCCACCCAGTTGCCGCTCAGGAGCATCTCCTGGCTGATCTGGGCGTAGCGGGTTTCATCCGGTATCCACAAACCGTGCAGGCCCAGTGGCAACAGATAAAACGCGACGAAGGCCAGCAAGAGTACCGGCAGGGGTTTCAGGCGAGTCATGAAAACGTCGCTCCTTGACGTCTGATGGTGGTTTTTTCAACTAATGAAGTAATGGCGAAAGTCGTCACAGCGGTCACTAAATAACAGGAAATAGTCATAACGACCTTAATTAAGGACGCAACTAAACATGCCAGAACAGGGCTGTCTTTTTGCTGAACATAAGCCGTAGCGGCGGGAAGGGAATGACTTAGATTTGTTTAAGCGCGGCAGGCCAGTCCTGGTTTTTCATGATGCCCAGGGCCTTGAACTTGCCGTTGGCCAGCACCTGCACGAACAGCGCGCTGCCGTACTCGGAAAACGTGGCGTGGGGGAAGCCCAGGGCGGTTTCAAAGTCGGCGATGCAACCGCTGTGGGTGACGAATACGAGGTTGCGTCCAGCCTGTTTGTGGCTGAGCAGTTCTTCGCCCATGGCCTTGCCGCAGACGGCTTGTTCGCTGGAGGTCATGTCGGTTTTGCCGAACATGAAACGCGAGGTCTGGGCCGTGCGAATGGCGGGGCTTGAGAGTACGTCGGTGCCGTCCATACCCATGGATTTAAAGGCTTTTCCCAGGTTTTCGGCGTGTTGGCTGCCGTTGATCGTCACGCCTTCCACCGGGCCCAGGCACGGGTTGCTCGAACGGTCGCAGCGCTCTTCATGACGCACCAGTACGATCAGGTCGCCGTCGCGCCACAGCGGCAGCACCTGGGAGGTCAACAGGCGGTTGCCCACGCCAAGGTCCCGCGGGGAAGTCGGCCAGAACAGCGCGCAAGTGAGCAGCACGGCGAGCACGGCAAGTCCGAGCCAAAGCGGTTTGAGGCGCTTGAAAAAGGCTCGGCGCGAGCGTGGTTTAATCAGGGTAAGGTCAACCACTACATTCACCATGGTCACTATCGGCTGTGTTGTATTAATTAGGCGCAACTTGTCGGCAAGTGCCCGAAGTGAAGCGCGAGGCTGTCACAGGGTGGCTGTCTTTTCGCTGAACATGCTGCGGTTAGAAGTTGCCAGGCGTGACAACTAAAAAGTTGCCGACGAGTGACGCATGGCCGGCAATTTAAAGTGCGGTGGGTGGGCGGCCGGTGAAAAGCATGTGAAAAATTTGCATGGCCTTGATCCTCAGCCGTTATTCTCGATTGCCAGCCATCCGATGAGTGCTCCCATGTTGCAGGTGCAAGGTGTCTTCAAAAGCTACGCCACCCCCCAAGGCCCGTTGGCGGTGTTGGCGGGGGTCGACTTGCACCTGGGAGCGCGCAGCAGCCTGGCGTTGATGGGTGAGTCCGGCAGCGGCAAGAGCACGCTGCTGCACTTGGTTGCCGGGCTTGATCGGGTGGACGGCGGCAGCATCCTGGTAGGTGAGCAGCGCCTTGACCGCATGAGCGAGGCGCAACTGGCCCACTGGCGGCGTACCGAAATCGGCCTGGTGTTCCAGCAGTTCAACCTGATCGGCAGCTTGCGCGTCGACGACAACCTGGCGTTCCAGGCCCGCCTGGCGGGGCGTTTTGATCCGCAGTGGCAGGCGCAATTGGTCGAACGCCTGGGCCTGGGGGACTTGCTCAAGCGTTACCCGGAACAACTCTCGGGCGGCCAGCAGCAACGGGTGGCGGTGGGGCGGGCGTTGGCCTCGCGCCCAGGTTTACTGTTGGCCGACGAGCCCACCGGCAACCTCGACGAAGCCACCAGCGACGAGGTGCTGCAACTGCTGCTGGACCTGCTGCGCGACAGCCCCACCAGCCTGTTGATGGTCACCCACAGCCCACGCATCGCCGCCCGCCTGGACCGGCAAGTGGTGCTGCATCACGGACAGGTCATGCCGACGTGAGGGTGTTCTACTGGACCTTGCGTGCCTTGCTCAGCCATTGGCGACGCCATCCGGTGCAGTTCTTCAGCGTGCTTACCGGCCTGTGGCTGGCCACCGCGCTGCTGACCGGGGTGCAGGCCCTTAACAGCCAGGCCCGCGACAGCTACGCGCGCGCCAGCCAATTGATCGGCGGCGAACCCCAGGCCAGCCTCAGTGCGTCGGACGCTGCCAGTTTCGCGCAAACGCGCTTTGCCGAACTGCGTCGCGCCGGGTGGCCGGTGTCGCCGGTGGTGCAGGGGCGGCTGCAACTCAAGGGGCATGAGGACGTGCGCCTGCAATTGATGGGCATCGAACCACTGTCGTTGCCCGGCAGCGGCGTGGTGGCGGGGCAGCGCCTGAGCCAGGCGCAGATGCTGGCCTTCTTTGAACCGCCGGGGCGTACCTGGATTGCACCGCACACCTTGCAGGCCCTGGGGCTGCGCGAGGGCCAGCAACCGCTCACGCTGACTGGGCAGCGCCTGCCGCCGTTGCAGGTCCAGGCGGATATGGCGCCCGGCCTGTTGCTCACCGATATCGGGTTTGCCCAGGCGCTGCTGGAGATGCCCGGCCAGCTCTCACGCCTGCTGGTGGACAAGGCCTTCGCCGCTCGCCATCCCACACCGCCCGCCGGGCTGCAGCTCAAGCAGGGCGAGGAGAATAACCTCGCGCGGCTGACCGAGAGCTTTCACCTGAACCTTGATGCGTTGGGCTTCCTGTCGTTTGTGGTGGGGCTGTTTATCGTGCACGCGGCCATCGGCCTGGCCCTGGAGCAGCGGCGCGGGTTGTTGCGCACGTTGCGCGCCTGTGGGGTGAGTGCGCGGATGTTGATCCTCGGCCTGGGGGTGGAGCTGGGGGCGTTGTCGCTGTTGGGGGGCGTGCTCGGCGTCGCCAGTGGTTACCTGCTGGCCAGCCTGTTGCTGCCGGATGTGGCCGCCAGCCTGCGTGGCTTGTATGGCGCCGAGGTGCCGGGCCAATTGAGCTTGAGTCCCAGGTGGTGGGCGGCAGGGTTGGGCTTGAGCCTGCTCGGCGCCTTGCTTGCCGGCGCCAGCAGCCTGTGGCGCGCGGCGCGTCTGCCGTTGCTGGCGCTGGCCAACGCCCAGGCCTGGCACGAGGCCCATGGGCGCTGGTTGCGGCGCCAGGGCTGGGTCGCGGCTACGGCCTTGCTGATCGCGTTGTGGGCGTTATGGCTGGGCGACAGCCTGGCGGCGGGCTTTGTGTTGATGGCGGCCTTGCTGCTCGGCGCCGCCCTGGGGTTGCCGGTCGTGCTCAATGGGCTGTTGAAGGCCGTATTGGGGCGCAGCCGTTCGGTCCTCGGCCAATGGTTCCTGGCTGACTGCCGCCAACAATTGCCGGCCCTGAGCCTGGCATTGATGGCGCTGCTGTTGGCCCTGGCCGCGAATATCGGCGCGGGCTCCATGACCTCGGGCTTTCGTCACACGTTCAATAACTGGCTGGAGCAACGCCTTACCGCCGAGCTGTACCTCAACCCGCAAACCCCGGCCCAGGCAGAGCAACTCAGCGCCTGGCTGGCGCAGCAACCGTTGGTGCAAACCGTGTTGCCCACCTGGCAGGTCGCGGTGCAATTGCAGGGCTGGCCGGCGGATCTGTTTGGCGTGGTCGACGACCAGACCTATCGCCAGCACTGGCCGTTGCTGGAAGCGGCGAGGGCGCCGTGGGACCAGTTGCAGCAAGGCGATACCCTGATGCTCAGCGAACAGCTGGCGCGGCGGCTGGGGGTTACGCTGGGTGATACGGTGAGCATTCCCACGCCCCAGGGGGTGTGGTCGCCCACCGTAGTGGGGGTGTACGCCGATTACGGCAACCCCAAGGGCCACGTGCTGGTCAATTCCCGGCACCTGCTGGCCCACTGGCCGACACTGACGCCGGCGCGATTCAACCTGCGGGTATTGCCGGAAAACGTGGCGCCGCTGGTGGCTGAAGTGCAGCGCGCCTTTGCCCTGGAAGACAGCCGTATCGTCGATCAACAGCAACTCAAGGGCTGGTCGAGCCAGGTGTTCGAGCGCACCTTCGCCGCCACCGCCGCGCTCAACAGCCTGACCTTGGGCGTGGCCGGCGTAGCGCTGTTTATCAGCCTGCTGACCCAGAGCCAGAGCCGCCTCGGTCAACTCGCCCCGCTGTGGGCATTGGGGGTGACGCGCAGGCAATTGATGCTGCTGAACCTGGGGCAAACCTGGCTGCTGGCGGTGCTCACGCTGCTGCTGGCATTGCCCCTGGGGCTGTTGCTGGCGTGGTGCCTGGACGCGGTGATCAACGTGCAGGCCTTTGGCTGGCGCCTGCCGTTGCAAGTGTTCCCGTGGCAGCTCGCACAATTGCTGGGGCTGGCGCTGCTGGCCACGTTGTTGGCGTCGGCCTGGCCGCTGTGGCAGCTGTACCGCAGCCGTCCGGCGGATTTGTTGAGGACATTTGCCCATGAAGATTAGGGCGTTGATGTGTGCGTTATTACTGCTGGCGGCCTGCGACAAAGTCCCCGCGCCCCAGGAAAGCTTCGCCGGCCTGGGCAGTGATGCGGCCGACTTTGCCCAGGTGCTGCCCGGCAGGGTCTTCAGCTTTCCCGAGGACCATGGCCCCCACCATGGCTTTCGGATCGAGTGGTGGTACGTCACCGCCAACCTCAAGGACGCCCAGGGCAATGTGTTCGGCGTGCAATGGACGCTGTTTCGCAACGCCCTCAAGGCCGGGCCGACGCAAGCGGGCTGGCACGACTCGACCGTATGGCTTGGCCACGCCGCCGTCACCTCCGCCACCCGCCACTACGCCGCTGAACGCTTCGCCCGCGGCGGCGTCGGCCAGGCCGGGGCGCAGGCAACGCCGTTCAACGCCTGGATCGACGACTGGAATTTCGCCAGCCAGCCCGGCGCCGCGAGCGCGTTGGCGGACATGCAACTCAAGGCCAGCGGTGCGCAATTTGCCTACGACCTGCGCCTCACCTCCAGCCGGCCATTGGTGTTGCAAGGCGACAACGGCTACAGCCGCAAATCCGATCAGGGCCAGGCGTCGTACTACTACAGCCAGCCCTTTTTTACCGCCGAAGGCAGCGTCAGCATCGACGGTCAGACGTATCAGGTCAGCGGCCCGGCCTGGCTCGACCGCGAATGGAGCAGCCAACCGCTGACCGCCAGCCAGACCGGCTGGGACTGGTTCTCCCTGCACCTGGACCGTGGCGAGCAGTTGATGCTGTTTCGGGTGCGGCAAACCGACGGCGCGTCCTACCTCACCGGCACCTGGATCGACCGCGAAGGCCACACCCAGACCCTGCACAACGCCGATATCCAACTGGCACCGCTGGACACCACGACGATCGACGGTCGCCAGATTCCCACACGCTGGTCGCTGAAAATTCCCGGCAAGCAGCTGGATATCACCACCCAGGCCGTCAACCCGACCGCCTGGATGAACCTGAGTATTCCGTACTGGGAAGGGCCGGTGCGGTTTGAGGGTGGGGTGGGGTACCTGGAGATGACCGGATATTAGGGTTGTTTCTGTAGGTGCTGTTTCTTCGTTAAGTAGGCAACTTCCCAAATGCAATTCAGATCACCTGCGCTTGTGTTCGGGGCGTAGGTGCTTGCTTATATTTCGACGCCATATTCTTTGCATCTCGGATGTAGGGCATGGCGCAGAGCTATATCAACGACCGCGCAACGGACTACAACAGCTTGAAATCCCGCCTGATGGGCACTGCCCCGAGCCGTCAACGTCTTGACCATTTTGATGTGTTGAACCGACACCTGCGCCCCGGCCTGGTCGCGCCGGGGCAACTGGTGATTATTCCCGATCCCTACAGCGTGAGCTGTTCGAGCGAGGAAGCCTGGTTGATGCGTCATGCTGAAGAGGTTCGGCGCAACCTGGAAATGAATACTTCGGCGGGCAGGGAGTTGCTCGGCAACTATGACTTGCTGCAGAGCTTCATGGCCTACGGTTCTATTGGGATCGGCAGCGCGACATCGGCCTGGTCACGGCATCTGGAGGAGGTGGCGCAGACCCTGGAGGACATCGAGCGGTTGCATCAGCGCTTGAAGGACGGTGCGTTGGACCGGGATGGCTTTATCAAACAGCGCCAGGCGTTGTTCCGGCGCCTGGATCTGCAACTGCAAGGCGCGGCACGGTTCGGCACGGGGTTGCAGGGCAATGAGTCGTTGAAGAAGGTGCTGGGGATTTCGACCAAAAGCTATCTGCATAAAGGCGAGATTGCGGGGTATGCACAGCGCATGCGCGAGATTGCGCAGATGTCCAAGTGGCTGGGTAACGGGACTTTCATTGGGATCGCGCTGGACGTGGGCGTGACGGGGATGGAGATCAAGGAGGCGTGTGTGACGGGACGGGAGGCGCAGTGCAGGAGGGCGAAGTATGTGGAGACGGGGAGGTTGGTGGGGGGAGTGGCTGGGGCTGCTGGAGCTGGGGGATTAGGCGCTGAACTGACTCGTCGCGCATGCACCATTTTTTTAGGTGTGGCGACTAGGGGAAGTGGCGCACTCACCTGTGGAGTTATCGGTGGGGCTGCGGGAGGGTATATAGGCGGCAGTAAAGGCGGCGATGCTGGGGCGTTCCTGGGCGGAAGGATCATAGAGATTGATGGTGATTTGATATTTCATCCAGAAGGCGCTTAACGATGTCGTTTTTTCTCGTCTACACCCTTGTGATGATCATTGGAACGTTCGTTGTTTTGGGCCTGATTCTATATGCCGGGCATACAAAGCTCGACGAGCTGGAAAGTTATTTCAGTGAAAACGCGCAGGTTCGTAAATATTGGCAACGCTGGGAACGAAACCAGCAGCTCAATCGGGGTAATCGCATGGCGCTGTTGATTGACATCCTTCGCACACCAAAACGCTCCGTGAAAGACGGTCTTGTGACCGAGGTAGAGCTAGCCGCCATCCCCCTTGCCCTCAAGCGTTGGGCCGTATGGCCTTATCGGCTTGTGATGTTTTGGGCTGTCAGTTGGGGCTTTTGGGGTACTTGGCTCTAAAGGAAGCCAGCTTTTTCCTAAACGTATTTTTCCTTAAAGCCACATTTTCCTGAAAAAATACTGTACATCCATCCAGTCTTATCCTACATTCCATCCCAGGTGACCGGATGTCACCTGACCTTCAGTTTTTAACTATGGATGGATAAAAAATGAAATCGAAAAAAGCCTTTATGCTCGGCGCGGCCATGGCGGCCACCTGCTTTGTCTCGGCCTTTGCCCTCGCTGAACAATACCCTCACCTGGCTGCGCAAGCGGCGCCTCCTGCGGTCAAGCAAGGCTTGAAAAGCGCTGCGAAGATCAAGGCCAACAAGGCGACGGCTGCGCTCAAGCAGCAATTGCTGGCGGGTGCCCAGCAGAAGAAAACCCTGTTTGCCCCCAAGGCGAAGGCTGACTCGGTGGTGGAAGACAACACTGCGCCGGCCAGGGTGACCAAGCTGCAGAAAACCACGGCCCAGTCGGCGCCTGCTGTACAGGCTGCGCTGGTCCAGGGCTGTGAGCAGACGCTGGACATCAACTCGCTCTACACGATCGATGGGGTGCAAACCGGCGACCTGCTGTGCTACCACTTCAACCTGCCGCAGAAGGCGCGGATCAATGTTCTGCTGGTCAACCAGACCGCAGGCACCGACATGTCGTTGTCGCTGTTCCAGGACGATGGCCAGGGCAATCCGCTGCCCCTGGGCACCTCCAATAACCCCGGCACGGGCGATGAAAGCCTTGGCGGCGTGGTGCCGGCCGGTGATTACTACTGGTTCATGGAAGCCAACGCTGCGGTCCAGGGCTCGAGCTTTCAGTTCGGTGTGGCGGTCGATACCAACCTTGATGCGTTCGAACCCAATGACACCCCGGACACGGCTTTCCAACTGCCGGACACCCTCAACTACATCAACGGCAACGCCGACAGCCTGGATGATGTCGATTACTTCGATTTCACCGCCGTCCGTGGCCAGAGTGTGGGTATTGCGCTGACGGCCGATGCGACCAGTGGCAGCACGCGCAACAAGTGGATCCTCGAGCGTTTCGATGGCGCCCAGTGGGTCACCGTGGGGGCCAACGTCGTGTCGACCTCGATCCCGAGCCCGGGTGTCGGTGGCGTGGTCAAGGTGCGTGTGCGGCCGAACCAGCACCCGAACGAGCCGTGGAGCGCGACCGGCAAGTACAACTTGTCGTTCGGTTCCAACCCGCGGGTCAACAGCCCGGATGTGAAGGGCGAGGCGAACGTGTTGCGCATTCCGTATTCGGCTTCCGGCGTGGGCTACGGCTACATGACCACCCAAGCCTATCGCGACCTGACCTGGACCATGGGCCTGTCGGACAGCACCGGTGCACCGTTGGTGGGCCTGCACCCGATCGTCTATCTCGACCAGCGGATCGACCCGGCCAACGGCGATATCGTCTACAAGGCGTATTCGGCGGCGACCGACAGTGCGGGCCAAGCGGCGGGCACGATCAACGTGGGCACCTGCTTCGGTGATTTCCAGACCACCTTTGTCGATTACGCCCAGGGCTACAACAACACCTGGCGTACCGACTTCAACTACGGCGTGTGGCGCATGGAAGTACTGGAATACCCGGGTATCGGCGTCGGTGGTGACAACACCGAGTTCGTCAGCTTCGGCCACCTGTGCAAACAGACCTTGCTGAGCAGCACCAAGAGCTGAACATGAGTGACCCGTAGTACCCAGGGCATACAGGCCAGGCGCCTGTATGCCCTGTTTGCGTTATTGCGCCAACGCCAGCTTCAACGGCAAGCGCGCCATGCTCGTATTCTTCAATGAGCCCAGGTACAGCCAGTCGCCATATTCCCGGGCCGTGGTGATGGGCGAGTAATTGCCGGCGCTGCCATCCTGCAAATTGGCGATGACCTTGCCATCGGTATCCAGCCCCAGCACGAAGGCTTTGCGCTCAATGGGCTTGGGCACCACCATCAGCGCACGCACCATCACCTTGCGCAGCAAGGGGTAGCCGGCAAAGCTGTCCAGCAGCGGGTTGCGTGGTGAGTACAGCGCCACCCAGAAACGGTCCTGGCCGTTGAAACTGAGGTTGTCCGGCAGGCCGGGCAGGTTGTCGATAAACAAGTCGTGGTTGCCCGCACGTTCGCCCTTGAGCCAGTAGCGGCTGATGCGATACGCCCCGGTTTCATTGACCAGCAGGTAATTTTCATCGGGGCCGAGGGCCACGCCGTTGGCGAATTGCAGTTGGTCCAGCAACACCTCGGTGGTGCCGTTGCGAAAGTCATAGCGCAGCAGGCGACCATCGCCGCCATGCTCGATCACCGCCTCGCCATCCTGGCCATAACCCCAGCGGCTCGAAGCATCGCTGAAGTACGCATAGCGCCCGCCGGCATCGATGGTCACGTCATTGGTAAAGCCAAAGGGGACGCCATTGGCGCTGGCGCTCAGGACGGTCAGTTGGCGCTGGGGATCCAGCGCGAGCAAGCCCTTGACCCCGTCTGCAATGATCAAGCGCCCGTCCGGGTGCAGCGCCATGCCCAGCGGCCGACCACCGGTGTTGGCCAGCACTTCCAGAGTGGGGCTGTCGGGCGACGTGCGGATGATGCGGCCGTCATGCAGCCCGCTGATCAGAAGCCCCTGGGCATCGAGCAGCAAGGCCTCGGGGCCGGCGATGCCCTGGGCGCCGATTTTCTGCACAGCCTTGAGGCGTTGGTTGTCGGCATAGGCGCCTTCCTTCATCGATGGCGCCTTGGGTGGAGCCCAGTTCACCGGTTGCACTTTGGTCGGCATCAACAGCAGGAAAGCGATCACCGCCAGCAGCAGCACAAACAGCAGATGACGCATTTTCTTTCGACGGGTACTCATGACGATTCCTGGTTGTCGTTGGGGTTCGGTTCCCAGTACAGGGTGCCGAACAGGTAATCCATCAGCGGGAGGACGATATTGAAATTGCGCCCCTGCATCAGCTCGCGGCGGTGATGCAGGGCGTGCAGTCGGTGCATCTGGCGAATCCACGGCAGGCGCGCCAGCGGGTGGTCGGCGGGCAAGTGCTCGCAGGCGTGGAACACTTCGTAGAGCAGGTAACCGAGGATCATGCTCCCGGCGAACAGCCCGGCGACATTGGCGTTCAGGTGCTGGAGCAACCACCAGGCGGGGAGGGTGATGACCAGGCTGTGCAGCACGATCAGCCACGCCGGAAAGAGAATGACCCGCCAGTCTCGCGGGCTGTCGTAGGTCATGTGGCCGGGGGTAAAGAAGCTGTGGTGATCACCGGTGTGGCGCGCATAGAACAGGCGGGCCAAGGCGTGTTTGTGATGGCCGAGGTGGCGATGCACCAGGTAGATACAGAGGTTGAAGAACACCAGGGTCAGCGGCACGGTCAGCCACTCGAACGGCGTCACTCGGTGGGTGGAGGCCCCGGCCAGGCCGATGCAGCACACGCCATAGCCGAGCACAAAGCCGGCGTGCAGCCAGGGGTTGTAATGGGGGCTGACCTCGGCGCGGTAGCGGCTGCGAAACGTCTCGGTGGGGTGGACCATGGCGGGCTGCTCAGGTTTTTTTGTTGGAGACTGAGCTTAGTTGGTACACGGGAATCTGCGAGTTTTGCGCACTGCACCGGTGAAGGGATTCAGATCAACGGGTCCCAGCGCTGCGACCAGTCACTCTCGGCCTTGACCACTTCACGCAGCAGCCCCAGGGCCTGTTGCAACACCGCCGAATCCCGTGCCCGCGAGTACACCAGGAACGTCGGGAAGCTGAACTCCGGGGCCTTGGGCACGCGCTGCATCACGCCGCTGTCCAGGTAGCTCTGTACCACCCGCGTGCGGAAATAGCCGGCGCCGCCGTTCTCGAGGATGTACTGCAATGCCAGCGGTCCGAGGTTGAAACTCACCGCCGCGCGAGCCCTGTCGGGCAGGGCCGCGTCGTGCTGCTGGCGGAAACCCGGGCCCCAATCGATGTAGACGTACGGGGCCGGTTTGCTCGTCAATTGCACCAGGATCAGTTTTTCTTCCAGCACCTGCTCCACCTGCAACCCCGGCCAGTACTGCGGCTGGAACACCAGCGCCGCATCGAGTACACCGAGCTCCAGCTGCCGCAGCAGGTATTCACCTTCACGCACTTCGGTGCGCAGGGCATGCCCGGGGATCTGTTCGCGCAGGGCCCGGGCCCAACCGAGCATCAGCGGGTTGCACAGGCTGACTTCACCGCCGATATGCAGCACATTGCGATAGCCATCGGGCAGAGGCAGGTCGCGCCGCGCGGCTTCCCAGGCTTGCAGCAACTGGTTGGCGTACACCACAAACGCCTCGCCGTCGGCGGTCAGGCGAGCACCGGCACGGTTGCGCACGAACAGCGTACTGCCCAGTTGGCTTTCCAGGTTTTTAACGCGTGCGGTGATGGCGGTCTGGGTGACGTGCAGTTTCTCGGCGGCGGCGGCCAGGCTGCCGCAGCGGGTGATTTCCAGGAAAGTGCGTGCCAGTTCGATGTCCATGAAGCCCCCAGGGATGAATGGGGGACATTGTAGAGGCAGGGGATTGGAGTGCGCTCAGAAAATGTGGGAGAGGCAAGTCGAATCGTCGCACCACCCCTCCCACATTTGGATCTACGGTGTTGGGGTGATCGGTGTCTGTAAGTGCCGGGTCGGAAACGCTTTGGCATACACCCGGCACACTCGCAACACCTGCTCATCGGCAAACCGCGCGCCCACCACATGCAACCCCACCGGCAAGCCATTCGCCGCCAAGCCGCACGGCACCGACGCCGCCGGCTGCTGGGTGAGGTTGAAGGGGTAGGTGAACGGCGTCCACTCGGTCCATTCCTGCATGCCGGAACCGGGCGGTACGTTGTGCCCGGCCTCGAACGCGGTGATCGGCATCATCGGCGAGACCAGCACGTCGTAATGCTCGTGGAACGCCGCCATACGGGCCACCAGCGCGGCGCGGGCTTCGAGGGCTGCGTTGAAGTCATCCAGGCTCAGTTGCTCGCCACGCTGGGCAATGCGCAGCAGGCCAGGGTCCAGCAGTTGTTTCTGTGCGTCGCTCATGGACCCGGTCAGGCGTGCCGCGCCCGCCGCCCACAAGGTGCTGAACACCTCCAGCGGGTCGCTGAAACCGGGGTCGATCTGCTCGACATGGGCGCCCAACTGCACCAAGCCCTCGACCGCCTGGGCAACCACCTTGGCCACCTGCGGGTCGACATCCACGTAGCCAAACGTGGGGCTGTAGGCCACGCGCAGGCCGTTCAAATCCGTCTGCGGCGTGAGCCATGGCGTGGTCCTCGGCGCACCGATCAGGCCATCCCGCACATCCGGTTGTGCGACGGCCTGCAGCATCAACACGCTGTCTTCCACGGTACGGGTCATCGGCCCCAGGTGCGAGAGGATGGTCATCGAACTGGCCGGCCATTGCGGCACATAGCCGAACGTCGGCTTGATCCCGAAGGTGCCGGTAAACGCGCAGGGGATGCGGATCGAGCCGCCGGCATCGCTGCCTTGGTGCAGCACGCCCAGGTTCAGCGCCGCTGCCGCCCCCGCGCCGCCAGACGAACCGCCCGCGGTGGTGCGGGTGTCCCACGGATTGCGCGTGATGCCGTACAGCGGGTTATCGGTGACGCCTTTCCAGCCGAATTCCGGGGTGGTGGTCTTGCCCAGCAGCACCGCGCCGGCCTTGCGCATAAAGGCCGGAAAGGGCGCGTCGACGTCCCACGGCCCCTCGGCCGACGAGGTGCGCGAGCCCTTGCGGGTGGGCATGCCGAGCGTCAGCGTGAGGTCCTTGATCGACGCCGGTACGCCGTCCAGCGCGCCGCAGGGCGCGCCCTTGAACCAGCGTGCTTCCGACGCCCGCGCCGCGTGCAGCGCACCCTCGGGGTCGACATGGCAGTAGGCGTTCACCACCGGGTTGTAGCGCTCGATACGCAGCAGCGCATCTTCGGTGACGTCCACCGGCGATAAGGTCTTGTTACGGAAATGCTCCAGCAGTTGCACCGCTGTCAGTTGGCCCATCTCACTCATGCCCTGTCTCCCTGCGCCGCGTTGACCATGGCGCGCAGCAATACCGCGCAACCGGCCGCCAGGTCATCCGGCGCGGCGTTTTCGATTTCGTTATGGCTGATGCCGCCTTCGCACGGCACAAAGATCATCCCGGCCGGGCCCAGCTCGGCGACGAAAATCGCGTCGTGCCCGGCGCCGCTGACGATGTCCATATGGCTCAAGCCCAAGGCGCCCGCCGCATCGCGCACGGCGTTGACGCAGGCCGGGTGGAAGTCCAGGGGCGGGAAGTCGGCGGTGGGCGTCAGTTCGAAGGTCAACCCGTGCCGGGCTGCTGTGGCTTCGATCACGCCGCGCACTTCATCGACCATGGCCTGCAGCTTGTCGGCATGCAGGTGGCGCAGGTCGAGGGTCATGTGCACCTGGCCGGGAATCACATTGCGCGAACCCGGATGCAGGCTCAGGCAGCCGACCGTGCCGCAGGCGTGAGGTTGCTGCTGGTGGGCGATACGGTTGACCGCGCTGACCACCTCGGCGGCGCCGACCAGGGCGTCCTTGCGCAGGTGCATCGGCGTCGGCCCGGCGTGGGCTTCGACGCCGGTGAGGGTCAGGTCGAACCACTTCTGGCCCAGGCAGCCCATGACCACGCCAATGGTGGTGGCCTGGTCTTCCAGCACCGGGCCTTGCTCGATATGCGCTTCGAAATACGCGCCGACCGGGTGGCCTAACACCGCGCGCGAACCGGCATAGCCGATGCGCTGCAATTCAGCGCCCACCGACAGGCCCTGGTCGTCGCGTTTGTCGAGGGTATCCTGCAAGTCGAACTTACCGGCAAACACTCCGGAACCCATCATGCACGGCGGGAAGCGCGAGCCTTCTTCGTTGGTCCATACCACCACTTCGAGCGGCGCCTGGGTCTCGATGTCCAAATCGTTGAGGGTGCGGATCACTTCCAGCCCGGCCATCACCCCGTAGCAGCCGTCGAACTTGCCGCCGGTGGGTTGGGTGTCGATGTGGCTGCCGGTCATCACCGGGGGCAGGGCGGGATTACGCCCAGGGCGACGGGCGAAGATATTGCCGATGGCATCGACACTGACGCTGCACCCGGCGGCCTCGCACCACTGCACAAACAAGTCACGGGCCTGGCGGTCCAGGTCGGTGAGGGCCAGGCGGCACACGCCGCCCTTGACCGTGGCGCCCAGTTGCGCCAGGTCCATCAGCGATTGCCACAGGCGGTCGCGGTTGATCAGCGGGGCGTTGCCCTGGAGCGGTTGCGCAAAACTGTTCATCTGCATTCTCCCGTCAGGCGCTCAGCGCCAGGTAGCGGTTCTTGATGGTCGGGTCGGCGCGGAAGGCGGCGGCGCTGCCCTCGTAGACCACGCGGCCCTGTTCGAGGACGTAATGGCGGTCGGCGAGCTTGTCGCAGACCATCAGGTTCTGTTCCACCAGCAGCACCGGCAGGCCGTCGTCCTTGACCTTGCGCAGGATCTTCACCAGTTCGTCGACGATCACCGGGGCCAGGCCTTCGGTGGGTTCGTCGAGGATCAGCAGCTGCGGATCGTTGAGCAGGGCGCGGGCGATGGCGAGCATCTGTTGCTCGCCGCCGGAGAGCGCATGGCCGGCGTTCCTGCGCCGCTCCTTGAGGCGCGGGAACATGCCGTACACGTCTTCCAGCTGCCAGCGGCTGCTCTTGCGCACGGCGATGCGCAGGTTTTCCTCGACGGTCAGCAGGCGGAAGATCCCGCGATTCTCCGGCACCAGCGCCAGGCCCTGGCGCGCGATTTCAAAGATTTTCTGCCCCACCAGCGCCTGGCCGTTGAAGTGGATCTGGCCTTGGCGCGGGCAGATGATGCCGAGGATGCTGCGCAGGGTGGTGGTCTTGCCGGCACCGTTGCGCCCGAGCAGGGTCACCAGTTCGCCGGGGTCGACCCTCAGCGACACGCCTTCGAGCACGTGGCTCTTGTCGTAGTAGGAATGGATGTTGTCAACGATCAGCATCAGGCAGCCTCCCCAAGATAAGCACTGCGCACGCGTTCATCGGCACGCACGAACTCCGGCGTGCCTTCCACCAGGATCTGCCCGTGGCTCATCACCGTGATGCGTTGGCTGATGGACATGACGATACTCATGTTGTGTTCGATCAACAGCACCGTGTGGTCGCGGCCGAGGTCGCTGATCAACTGGGTCATGATCGGGATGTCATCGATGCCCATGCCCGAGGTGGGTTCGTCGAGCATCAACAGTTTGGGCTTGGAGCAGATCGACATGCCCACCTCCAGCACCCGTTGCTGGCCGTGGGACAACTCGCCGGCCAGGGTCTCGGCGCGGGCGCTGAGTTGCAGGCGTTCGAGCACCTGGTCGGCCATCTCCAGGTGTTCGCGCTTGCTGTCCACGCGGCGCCAGAAATTCAACGCACGTGCACCGTCGCGGCCCTGGGCGGCGAGGCGCAGGTTTTCGCGCACGCTGAGGTTCTGGAACAGGCTGGTGAGCTGGAACGAGCGCGCCATGCCCAGGCCGACGCGGCCGTGGGCCGGCTTGCGCATCAGGTTCCTGCCGTCGAAATGAATCGCCCCGGCTGTGGCTTGGCGTTCACCGGTCAGGCAGTGGAACAGGCTGGTCTTGCCCGCGCCGTTGGGGCCGATGATGGTGTGGATGGTGCCGGCTTCGACCTTGAGGTTCACGCCGTTCACTGCACGGAACGCGCCATAGGCCAGTTCCAGGTCCTGGGTTTCCAACAGGATGCTCATAGCCCTTCCTCCTTGGCGACGACGGCGGCCTTGCGACGGCCGCGCACGCGCTCGAACAACGCGGCCAGGCCGCCCCACAAACCGCCGCGCATGAAGATCACCACCAGGATCAGGATCACCCCCAGCAGCATCAGCCAACGGGGCCACAGGTCGGAGAGAAAATCCCCCAGCAGCACGATGGACCCGGCGCCCAGCAACGAACCGAACAGCGAGCCGGTGCCGCCGATAATGGTCATGATCAGGATGTTCTCGGACATCGCCAGGTCGATATTCGACAGCGGCACAAAGTGCAGCAGCATGGCGTACAGCGCCCCGGCAATCCCGGTGACCGCGCCGGACAGCACGAACACCAGGATCTTGAAGTGCCGCGTGTCGTAGCCGATGGCCGAGGCGCGGGTTTCGTTTTCGCGGATCGCCATCAACGTGCTGCCGAACGGCGAGGCGATCACCCGGCGTGCGCCGATAAAGATCAGCAGGAACAACACCGCGACAAAACCATAGAACGCACGGGCGTCGGCCAGGGACAGCAGCACGGTGTCACCCAGGCGAATCTCGGGGCGCGGCACGCTGAGCAGGCCGTTGTCGCCACCGGTCCAGTCGCTGAGGGTGTAGGCGACAAAGTACGCCATCTGGCTGAAGGCCAATGTGAGCATCACGAAGTAGATGCCGGTGCGCCGGATTGCCAGGGCACCCACCAGCAAGGCCAGGAAGCCACCGGCGATGGCGGCACCCAGCAGCGCGGTGAACAACCCCAGTTGCAGGTGGATCATCAGCAGCGCCGCGCAGTAGGCGCCGGCACCAAAGAAGATGCCTTGGCCGAATGACAGCAGCCCGGTGTAGCCCAGCAACAGGTTGCAGGCCAGGGCCGCCATGGCAAAGATCAGGATCTCGCTGGCCAGGGTCGCCGAGGGCAATAGCACGGGCAGGCCGATCAGCACCGCCACGACCCACAGCACCATGGCGCGCGATTGGGTTTTGGCAAACGGCAGGGGATTTTTCTCGCTCATGTCAGGCTCTCCCAAACAGGCCGTAAGGGCGTACCAGAATCACCACGGCCATGGCGCCGTAGATCATCAGGCTCGCGCCTTGGGGCCAGAGTGTGGTCATCAGGCTTTGCACCACGCCCACCAGCAAACCGCCGACCAGCGCACCGCTGAACGAGCCCATGCCGCCGATCACCACCACCACGAAGGCGATGCCGAGAATCTCCGGGCCAACGAACGGCTGCGCACCGCGCAACGGCGCGAACAGCACCCCGGCCATGCCGGCCAGGCCCACGCCGAGGGCGAAGGTCATGGAGAACAGGCGGAAGATATTCGTGCCGAGCAGCGACACGGTCTCGGTGCTTTCACTGCCGGCGCGCACCAGGGCGCCGAAGCGCGTGCGCTCCAGCAGCAGCCACAGGCCCAGGCCCACCAGCCCGGAAAACACGATGAGGAACAGGCGGTAGTAGGGGTAGACGAAATCACCCACCACCAGCACGCCGCGCAGCAGTTCCGGCACGGCGACGCTTTTGCCCACCGGGCCCCAGATCATCACGCTGGCTTCCTGGATGATCAGTGCGATGCCCAGGGTGACCAGGATCTGGAACATGTGCGGCAAGTGATAGATCCGCTGGATCAACAGCCGCTCGATCACCCAGGCCAACGCGGCCACCACCAGCGGCGCAATCAGCAGCGCCAGCCAGAAGTTGCCGGTGAGGCTCACGGCGGTGTAGCAGATGTAGGCGCCCAGCAGGAAGAACGCGCCGTGGGCGAAGTTGACGAAGTTGAGCAGGCCGAAAATGATCGTCAGCCCGACCGCGATCAGGAAGTAGATCATTCCCAATCCAAGGCCGTTGAGTATCTGGAACAGGTAAAGATTAAGCATGCAGAAACCCTCGAACAGGTGGCCGCCCGGGCGGCCCTGCCGTGTACAACGGTGGTGTTTTAGCGGATCAGGCGAGCGTGCAGCCCGTGGCTTCCACCGGCGGGAAGGACTGGCCGGCGCTGAGCACCTTGGCCAGGTCATCCTTGTCGGCCATCTCGCCGGCGGCCTTGCCGACCAACAGGTAGTAGTCCTTGATCACCTGGTGGTCGCCGGCGCGGATCGACTCCTTGCCGGTGGGGCCTTCGAAACTCAGGCCCTGCATGGCCTTGGCCACGGTCGGCCCGTCGAAGCTGCCGGTGGCGATGATGGTGTCGAGCATGACTTTGGTGCTGATGTAGTCGGCGGCCAAAGGGTAGGTGGGGTTGATGCCGTACTTGGCCTGGGTCAGCTTGACCAGTTCGCGGTTGAGCGGGGTGTCGACCTGATGCCAGTACTGCGCGCCGAGGTACACACCGTCGAGGATATCGCTGCCCAGTTCCTGGAACTGGTCGAGGCCGGCGGACCACACCAGCAGCACTTTCATGCGCTCCTTGATGCCGAAGTTCACCGCCTGGCGCAGGGTGTTGGACGACTGGCTGCCAAAGTTGAGCAACACCAGCACATCCGGCTTGGTGGAAATGGCATTGGTCAGGTAGCCGGAGAATTCCTGCTCCTGCAGCGAGTGGTAGCTGTTGCCGACATGCTCCAGGCCATGTTCCTTGAGTACGTTTCTGGCGCCTTCGAGCAGCGCTTCGCCGAACACATATTGCGGCGTGATGGTGTACCAGCGCTTGGCATCCGGCAGCAGCTTGATCAGCGGCACCATGGTTTCGCGGATCGCGCCGTAGGTGGGCACCGACCAGCGGAACGTGGCGTGGTTGCAGTCTTTGCCGGTGACTTCATCGGCACCCACCGGGGTCATGAACACGCCGCCGACCTTGTCGACTTCCTTGGCCACCGCGAGTGCCGACGACGACAGCGTGCAGCCCTGGAAGAACCGCGCGCCGTCCTGCTGGATCGCTTCCTGCACCTTGCGCACGGCCTTGCCGGCATTGCCCTCGGTGTCGATGACCTTGTAGTTCAAGGGGCGGCCCAGTAGCTCGGTGTGTTGTGCCACCGCCAGGCGCGAACCCATGTCGGCAAACTTGCCATAGCTGGCAAAGGCGCCGGACATGGACTTGAGGCCGTAAAAGGTAAAGGGCTCGGCGGCGAATGCCGAACGCACGCTCAGCGGAAGGCTGAAGGCGGCGGCCGCGGTAAGACTGGCTTTCAATAACGTACGACGCTGCATGGGGTGACTCCCTGGTTTAGTTATTGGCAGGAGTAGCAAGGGCGATACGGTGGAGCAGGGCCTGTGGGCAGGCCTGTTATTGGGATAACGCAGTGAATGCAGTCAACTGTGGGCGGGGTGTTTTCAGTGGTTGTGATCGAACTCCAGTAGAAAGTGCGGGCTGACCTGGCCTTCCAGTGCGGTCATATGGTGTTCGGCGTCGCACATATGTTCATGCATCAGGCTGCGTACCGCGCCTTCATCCCCGGCGCGAAAGGCGCTCAGCAGCTGTTTGTGATAGTCGAGGTTGGCGGCGTCGAACTGCTTGCGCTTGGGCTTGTAGGCTTTTTTCAGTACCACCAGGTCGCGCAGCAGGTCGTTGAGAAATTGCGCCATAAAGCTCAGCAACGGGTTGGGACAGGCCTTGGCCAGCAGGTTGTGGAACTCCAGTTCCGCCAGGCGTTGCTCGCGCTGGCCGGCTTCGCTGTCTTCGGGGGCGCTGCAAAAATCCACGTTGTCCTGCAATGCCCGGTAGTCGTCCTCACTCAGGCGCCCGAGCACCGACACCGCCAGTTCCACTTCGATGACCTTGCGCAACTGGTACACCTGCTCGCCGTCCAGGTGCTGGAAGTGCAGGTAGTTACGCAGCGCGCGGCTGGCGGGTTCGGTGCCGGCCTGGTTCAGGTAGGCACCGCCGCTGGGGCCGGTGCGCGTACTCACCAGCCCCTCGACCTCCAGGGCCTTGAGCGCTTCACGGGCCGAGCCCTTGGAGCACTGGAAGCTTTCCATCAGCTCACGCTCGGTGGGCAGGCGGTCGCCGGGCTTCAAGGCGTCGGTGACGATGGAGCGCTTGACCGACTCGACAATCACGTCGGACAGCTTCTGGCGTTTGCGGCGTAGCGGGCGAGTCAGCATGGGTTCGATTTATCGTATTAATGCGGATAAATAGCACTTAATAACGATTGCGACGGAGCGTCAACGCAGGGTGTCGTTTTCGGCGGCAACAGGTCGTAAACGACGCGCTACTCCCAATTACCCGAATCCAGGCAGCGCGTGGACGGGGGCGGTTGCCTGCCATAGGCCAGGAAGTCGCCGACCCATCGGTTGATGCAGCCGCTAGCCGCCGTCTGAGCGGGCTCCTTGAGGCGCAGCTGCTCGACCAGGGGCGCAGCCTTTTCTCCGTAGGGAGCATTGACCAGCACCATGCGCGCGACGCGTTCCGGATACAGCGCCCCGTAGTGGTTGCCCAGCCGCGTGGCGTCAGCATTGCCCAGGTAAAGCAGCTGTGCATCGCCCAGCTGGGCACGTACGAACTCCATGTCCCGAGCGGCGTGTTCGACGCTTTTGTCGTGTTTGAGGTCGCGGTGGCTGAGTTCGATGACGTCATAGTAATTGAGCAGCCTGCGGTAAGCCTGAGTGGAGTAGTCGCCCCAGCGGCTGGCCAACTGAATGGCGAAGGTGCCGCCGGTGTTGCTTCTCGAGGCGTTGCCGGCCTGGGCAAAGACCAGGCCGGCGCGGTTCAGCGGCTCGCGGGCGCCCACACGGGTCAGGTAGAGACGCATGCTGCCTTGACGCGGCGCAGCGTAATTGCGCGGTACGGTCACGATGCCGCACTGGGTGCGCGCGAGCACCTCGGGGTCCAGGCCCTCAACGTGGGGCAGCGGGCAGTCCAGCAACCAGTCGATGGCGGTGGGCTTGATCAGGGGCTCGGCATGGCCAAGGCTCGCCAGCAGCCAGAGACAGGCGCACGCCAATGAGTTTGCAGCAGTCATCGAGAGGTCCTGGTCAGCCGTGGGATGGCGGCTGTTTTACCAAGGACCTGGGGTCGAAGAATGTAGGTTGAGAAAACGGATTGCGTACGAAATCAGAGTTTTGTTTATCAGATATCAGTCTTCCAGCCGCCACCCAATGCTTTGTACAAGGCGATGCTGGCCTGCAGGCGTGACAGTCGCAATTGCACGTTCAAGTCCTGGGCGGCATACAGGGTGCGCTGGGTTTCCAGTACCGTCAGCAAGTCTTCGGCACCCGCCTGGTAGCGGCTTTCGGCGATCTGGAAGGCGGTTTGGGCCTGTTGCAGTTCTTGGGTTTGCCAGTGGCGTTGCTGGTCCAGGCGCGTGATGCTGCTGAGGGCTTTTTCCACATCGGCAAAGCCGTTGATGATCGCGCCGCGGTAGGTTTGTAACAGCTCATCCTGGCGCGCGCGGGCCTTGTCGCGCTCGGCGCTTAAACGGCCGTTATTGAAGATCGGCCCGACCAGGCCGGCCGTCAGCGTGTAGTAGGGGCTGCGCAGGACGTCCACGGCCTTGTAGGCATCGGAGCCGAGCGTGGCGCCGAGGGTCAGGGCCGGCAGCATGGCGGCGCGGGCCACGGTGACGTCCGCCTGGGCGGCTGCCAGTTCGGCCTCGGCCTTGGCAATGTCCGGGCGGCGGCTGAGCAGTTGGCTGGGCAGGCCGGCGCCGATGGTTGGCCAGGTCAGCGCCTGGAAGGGTTCGGCGCCCAGGTCCAGGGCCTGGACCGGCTGGCCGAGAAGGGCGGCCAGGGTGATCTGGGATTCTTCGGCCAGTTGTTGAATCAACGGCAGCTGGCGTTGCTGGCTGGCCACCAGGCTGTTCTGCTGGGCCAGTTCCAGGGCCGTGGCGGAGCCTGCGTCGTAACGGGTCTGCACCAGGTCGAGGACGTTACGCGCATTGGCCAGGTTCAACTCGGCGATCTGCTGGCGTTGGCGGGCCGCGAGGGTTTGCGCATAACGGTCGGCGACGCTGCTGAGCAAGGTCAGCTCCACGGTCGCCTGGTCGAACTCGCTGGCGCGCAGGCTGTGCAAGGCACTGTCACGGGCGGCGGCGCGGCCACCCCAGAAATCCACTTCGTAGCTGGCGGTGAGGTTGGCGCCGAAATTGTTCACGGCGTCATCGCTTTGTGAGGCGTCAAGGTCCGGCCCGCCCGTGCCGTGCAACAACTTCTGGTGGCTGGCGGCAAGGTTGAATTTCACCTCGGGCAGCAGTGGCGCCCCGGCAATCACCGCCGTGGCCTGGGCCTGGCGCACGCGGGCCATGGCAGCGGCCACGTCGAAGCTGTCACGCCGGGCCTGGTCGACCAGGCGGTCCAACTGCGGGCTGCCGAACTGCGTCCACCAGCGCTGGTTGGTGGCCTGGGCGGCGTCGCGTTCGGCGAACTGCCAGGCGGCCGGCGGCGCAATAGCGCTGTCCACGGCGGGCGGGTCACCGGCGCAGGCCGTGAGCAGCAGGCACAGGCCAAGTGCGGGCAGGTACGGGGGGATGGATCGTTTATTCACTGGTCAACGCCTTAACCGGATCGAGCCGGGCAGCTTTACGGGCCGGCATGAAGCCGAATACGACGCCGGTGACCAGTGCGCAACCGAATGCGCCAAGCACCGCCACCAGGGAAAACTGCACCGCCACCTTGGCCAGCACCAGCACACCACCCACCAGCAGGGCCAGGGCAATGCCGCACAGGCCACCGACCACCGACAGCATCACCGCTTCGGTCAGGAACTGGCGCAGGATGTCGCGCTGGCGCGCGCCGGTGGCCATGCGAATGCCGATCTCGCGGGTGCGTTCGCGCACGGTCATCAGCATGATGTTCATCACGCCAATGCCACCCACCAGCAGGGAAATCGCGGCAATCGAACCGAGCATCAGCGACAGGGTGTTCTGGGTGCGCGCCTCGGCCTGGATCATCGCCGCGTTGTTGGTCAGCTCGTAGTCGCGCTTGCCGTTGTGCAGCTTTTGCATCAACTGATCGATGGCCACTTCGGCCTCGTGGACCTTGCGCGCATCGGCGGCGGCAATCACCACGTATTCGGGGTTGTAGCTGCCGAACAGGCGCACGCTGGCGGCGGTGTAGGGGATGGCGATACGGTCATCACTGTCTTTGTTGCCGGAGCTGGCGCCTTTCTCCGCCAGCACGCCGATCACCTGGAACGGTACGTTCTCGATCAGGATGTACTGGCCGATCGGGTCGACCTCACCCTTGAACAGCTTTTCCCGCACGCGATGGCCGATCACGGCCACGGTGGCGGCCGCACGCTCGTCGGCCGCCGTGAAGTAACTGCCCTCGACCACCGGCCAATTGAAAATATCCGGGAAATTGGTGTCATTGCCGCCCACATAGGCCATGTAGTCGACGTTGCCATAGCGCACGCCGGCTTCGGTGCCGTTGACCGGCATGATGCGCTTGATCTGGGGCAGCGCCGCCAGCGCGGCGACGTCATTGAGGGTGACGATACCCAGCGGCGTGCGCGGGTTGGGCGATGAGCCGCTGAGGTAGAGGATGTTGGAGCCGAACGCGCCCATCTGCGCCATGACCTGGCGTTTGCTGCCTTCGCCCACGGCCAGCATCACCACCACCGAGGCTACGCCGATGATGATCCCCAGCAGGGTCAGCGCGGTGCGAAAACGATTGATCCACATCACCCGCCAGGCGGCCTGGACCGCGTCCACCAGTTCGGCCTTCCAGGCGCCATTGTGTTCGGCGCCGTCGGCCAGGCGCTGGCGCAGGTCCACGGCTTGCAACGCGCCGCGGGTGGCGGGTGGGGGCGCGGCTTCGTCATCGGCCGAGTCACTGATGATCAGGCCATCGCGAATCTCGATGATGCGGTTGGCCCGCGCCGCCACTTCGCGGTCGTGGGTGATCAGGATCACCACATGGCCCTGGCTGGCCAGTTCGTCCAGCAGGCTCATCACCTCGGCACCGCTGTGGCTGTCGAGGGCGCCGGTGGGTTCATCGGCAAGAATGATGTGGCCGCCGTTCATCAGCGCCCGAGCGATCGAGACACGCTGTTGCTGACCGCCGGACAGCTGGTGCGGACGGTTGCCGGTGCGCTCGGCCAGGCCCAGGCGCGCAAGCAGGGCGTGGGCGCGGGCATGGCGTTCGGCGGCGCTGATGCCGGCGTAGATCGCCGGCATCTCGACGTTCTCCTGGGCCGAGCCCGAGGGGATCAAATGGTAGCCCTGGAACACGAAGCCAAAGGCCTCGCGGCGCAGCCAGGCCAATTCGTCGCTGTCCAGGTGGGCGACGTTTTCCCCCGCGAATAGGTACTCGCCCAGGCTTGGGCGGTCGAGGCAACCGAGGATATTCATCAACGTAGACTTGCCGGAACCGGAAGCCCCGACGATGGCGACGAATTCCCCGGCATGGATCGACAGGTCGATGCCGCGCAACACGTCGACCTGCGGGCTGTCGCCACCGCCGTAGGATTTGCGGATGTTCTTGAGTTCGATCAGGGGCGTGGTCACCTCAACCCCCGTTGCCGTCGGCCGGGCCGATCAGCAGGTGATCGCCTTCGTGCAGGCCGTCGAGCACTTCGACCCGCAGGCGATCGCTGATGCCCAGGCGCACTTCACGTTCTTCGATGCGGCCGTTGGTGGCGACCACGCGGGCGATCTGCTTGTCGGTACTTGAGGTGCCCAGCAGCGCGGCCACCGGTGCGGTGAGGACATCCTTGACCTGGCTGGCGACGAAAAATACCTGGGCGGTCATTTCGGCCATCAACGCGTTGTCGCTGTTGTCCACGTCCAGCAGCACGGTGTACAGCACCACGCGCCCGCTGCCGCTTTTGTTGGCGCTGTTGGGGCTACCGCTGCCCTGGGTTTCATTCAGCGGCTTGGGCGGGATCGGCAGGATCTGCCGCACGGTACTGGTCCAGCGCCGGTTGCCGCCGCTGAGGGTGGTGAAGTAGGCGGTCATGCCCGGCTTGACGTGGCCGATGTCGGCTTCCGAGACTTCCGCCCACACGGTCATCGGCGACAACTTGGCGATCCGCAGGATCAGCGGCGTCTGCTGCTGGGCATTGAGGGTCTGGCCGACCCGCGCGTCCACCGCGACCACGGTGCCGGTCATCGGTGCGTAGATGCGCGTATAGCCCAGCTCCGCTTCGTCGCTGCGCAGGCTGGCCTGGGCCTGGAGAATCTGCGCCTGGAACATGTCCATCCGGGCCTGGGTGGCGCTCAGTTCGGCCTTGGCGGTTTGCACGTCTTCCTCGCGGGTGGCGTTGCCGGCGGCCAGGCGCTGCTGGCGCTGGTACTTCTGGCGGGCGAGGGCATGCTGGGCCTTTTGCTCCTGCAACTGGGCCTTGAGGTTTTCGATGGCGTAGCGGCTGGCGTCGAGCTTGGCTTTTTGCGTCGAGGGGTCGATCTCCACCAGCAATTGGCCTTCCTGCACCTGGTCGCCGGCTTCAACGTGGATCTTGCGAATCTGCCCGGACGCCTGGGCGCCCACGTCGACATACCGGCGCGGTTGCAGGGTGCCCAGGGCCGTGACGCTGTTTTCGATAGTGCCGCGGGTGACGGTGACGGTGGTCAGGTTGTCACGCCCCGGCGGCAACACCTGCCAGGCGGCGACGGCGATGATGGGAATCAGGCACGCGATAGCGAGCAAGGCGCGTCGGGCGGGTCGAGGGCGTTTCATGCTTAGGTTCCAGCCGGGAAAGTTCGGAGCGCAGTTGCGCAGAGCTCACAGTTAAACGAGAGAATTGCCCGAGGATTTAGGCTGTTACATAAGTGGTTACAGGTCTTGTGGAGAAAAAAACGGCCTGTTGGTGCAAGTCTTGTTTAAAAGTAGATGAGAATTACTATAAATTGCACCTACCCAAACTGCCATTACTGAATACGCTGTCTTTTTCGCACTCAAGGACGTAATGCCGCCACCCGGCGGCCGGGAGTCATGTTGGAAAACTACTATCGCGAGCTGGTGTGTTTCCTCAACGCCAAGCTGGGCAACCGTCAGGTGGCCGAGGATGTGGTGCATGACGCTTATGTCCGGGTGCTGGAACGTTCCAGCGAGACGCCCATCGAACAGCCGCGTGCCTTTTTGTATCGCACCGCGCTGAACCTGGTGATCGACGGCCACCGGCGCAACGCCCTGCGCCAGGTCGAACCCCTGGAGGTACTCGACAGCGAGGAGCGCTTTGCCGCGTGTTCGCCCCATGCCACTCATGACTACGGCCAACGCCTGGCCTTGCTCGAGCGCGCCCTGGCCGAGCTGCCGGCGGCCTGTCGCGACAGCTTCCTGCTGCGCAAACTCGAGGGCCTGAGCCACCTGCAAATCGCCGAGCGCCTGGGTATTTCCCGCACCCTGGTGGAAAAACACATCGTTAACGCCATGAAGCACTGCCGGGTGCGGATGCGCGAGTGGGACGCGCACTGATCACTGATCGGTTAAATTTTTTTTCACTGTCCTCGTTTCCTATCAACACATGACCTGTTGTGCAGGTCTCGAAGGTATTCCCGCCCCACCGCCAAGGGGCTTATCCAGAGGACACTGGAATGACACAGGCAATTGCTTCGCCCGCGGTTCACGACCTGATCGGTATCGGTTTTGGCCCTTCGAACCTGGCGCTGGCCATCGCCCTGCAGGAGCGCGAAAAGGCCCAGGGCAAACTGGACGTACTGTTTCTCGACAAACAGGCCGATTACCGCTGGCACGGCAATACCCTGGTGACCCAGAGCGAATTGCAGATTTCGTTCCTCAAGGACCTGGTGACCCTGCGCAACCCCACCAGCCCGTACTCCTTCGTCAATTACCTGAAAACCCACGGCCGGCTGGTGGACTTCATCAACCTGGGCACCTTCTACCCGTGCCGCATGGAGTTCAACGATTACCTGCGCTGGGTCGCGGGGCAGTTCCAGGCCCAGGCCCGCTACGGCGAGGAAGTACTGGCCATCGAGCCGATCCTGCACCAGCAACAGGTCGAGGCATTGCGCGTGATCTCCCGCGATACCCTGGGCGAGCAGCATGTGCGCACCACCCGTTCGGTGGTGGTCAGCGCCGGCGGCACACCGCGCATTCCCGAAACCTTCAAGGCCCTCAAGGGCGACAGCCGGGTGTTCCACCATTCCCAGTACCTGGAGCGCATGGCCGCCCAGCCTTGCGTGGACGGCAAGGCGATGCGCATCGCCATCATCGGCGGTGGCCAGAGTGCGGCCGAAGCCTTTATTGACTTGAATGACAGCTTCCCATCGGTACAGGTCGACATGATCCTGCGCGGTTCGGCGCTCAAGCCCGCCGATGACAGCCCATTCGTCAACGAAGTGTTCTCGCCGGCCTTCACCGACCTGGTGTTCCAGCAAGTCGGTGCCGAGCGCGAGCGCCTGGTCGCCGAGTACCAGAACACCAACTATTCGGTGGTCGACCTCGACCTGATCGAGCGCATCTACGGGATTTTCTACCGCCAGAAAGTTTCCGGCATCGCCCGCCAGGCCTTCCGCACCATGACCGTGGTCGAGAAGGCCACCCCCGGCCCCCTGGGCATCGAACTGGCTCTGCGCAACAACGCCAGCGGCGAAACCAGCGTCAACCATTACGACGCGGTGATCCTCGCCACCGGCTACGAGCGCGAGACCCACCGCGCATTGCTGGCGCCGCTGGAGGAGTACCTGGGTGATTTTGAAGTGGCGCGCGACTACCGCATCGTCACCGACGAGCGCTGCAAGGCCGGCATCTACATCCAGGGCTTCAGCCAGGCCAGCCATGGCTTGAGCGATACGTTGCTGTCGGTACTGCCGATTCGCGCGGATGAGATCGCGGCGTCGCTGTTTGAAAATGACCGTAGCCGTGGCAAGGGGCGTTCGGTACAGGATCTGCTCCTGGCCACCGCCAGCTGACAGGCTGCACTTGTGACACGGGGGGCTGGCTGATACTGTACAAAAAACCAGTATCGGTAAGCCTCCATGCAGTTGATCGAAAAACTCAGCATCCTCGCCGACGCCGCCAAGTACGACGCCTCCTGCGCCAGCAGCGGCGCGCCCAAGCGCAGCTCGGAAGGCAAGGCGGGGCTGGGCTCCACCGATGGCATGGGCATCTGCCACAGCTACACGCCGGACGGTCGCTGCGTATCCTTGCTCAAAGTGTTGCTCACCAACTTCTGTCTCTACGACTGCCAATACTGCGTCAACCGCCGCTCCAGCGACGTGCCCCGTGCACGCTTCAGCCCGGAGGAGGTGGTCACCCTGACCCTGGATTTCTACAAGCGCAACTGCGTCAGCGGGCTGTTCCTCAGCTCCGGCATCATTCGTTCGGCCGACTACACCATGGAGCAATTGGTGCGGGTGGCCAAACTGCTGCGCGAAGAGCATGACTTTCGCGGTTACATCCACCTCAAGACCATCCCCGAAGCCGACCCGGCGCTGATTGCCGAGGCCGGGCGCTACGCCGATCGCCTCAGCGTGAATATCGAACTGCCCACCGATGCCAGCCTGCAAACCCTGGCGCCGGAAAAACAGATCGTCTCGATCAAGCAGGCCATGCAGACCATCTACACCGGCGAGCAGACGGTCTTCAACGAACCCCGTGCACCGCGTTTCGCCCCGGCCGGGCAGAGTACCCAGATGATCGTCGGCGCCGACGAGACCGACGACAGCACCATCCTCCACAGTGCCGAGGCGCTGTATGGCAACTTCAAGCTGCGCCGCGTGTATTACTCGGCCTTCAGCCCCATCCCCAACAGCCCGAAAAGCGTGCCCCTGGCCGCGCCGCCGTTGATGCGCGAGCATCGCTTGTACCAGGCGGATTTCCTGCTGCGCAGCTACGGCTTCAGTGCCAACGAATTGTTCGAAGGCCCCGGCCACCTGGCCCTGGACATCGACCCCAAGCTGGCCTGGGCCCTGGAGCACCGCGAGGTATTCCCCCTGGACCTGAATCGTGCCGAGCCGACCTTGATCGCCCGCATCCCGGGCATCGGCCTGCGCACCACCCAGCGCCTGGTGGACCTGCGCCGCGAACGCAAGATCCGCTTTGAAGACCTGGCACGCATGCGCTGTGTGCTGGCCAAGGCCAAGCCATTCTTCATCACCAGTGACTACCACCCGCAACAGGCGGACAGCACCAGCGTGCTGCTGCGCGAACAACTGCGCGACCGCCCGCAGCCGCAGCAGATGGGGTTGTGGGGATGATCAGCCTGGAATGCGACAACCTTTTCAGCACCTGGCGCGAACAGGCGCGCTGGCTGCTCAGTCATCAGGTCGACCCCAGCCAGGTCAGCTGGGGCGAGGTACAGGCGGCGGACCTGTTTGCCACCGATGAGCCGATCCCCGAAGGCTTGGGTCCGTTCCAGGCGCGAATTCCCAAGGCGCTGCTGGAGCTGTTGGCGTCAGCCGCCTGTTACCACGGCGACCAGCGTTGGAGCCTGTTGTACGAAGTGCTTTGGCGCGTCAGCCATGGCGACCGCACCGCGATGCTGGCGGGGGATAAACTCGGCACTGAATTGCAGCGTCGCATCAAGCAGGTGAGTCGCGAGGCCCATCACCTGCATGCGTTTGTGCGCTTTATCGCCTTGCCGGCAGAAGCAGGGCCCGAGTTGCCGGAGTACGTGGCCTGGCATGAGCCGGCCCATGACATCCTCAAATCGGCCAGCCAGCATTTTGTCGGGCGCATGGGGCGCCATCGCTGGATGATCGCCACGCCGTTGGATGGGGTTTATTACGATGGCGAACAGTTGATTCATCAACGCCAATGCCCTGAGGCCTGGCAGCAGCTGGCGCAGAATGTCGAGGATCCCCACAGTGCGATGTGGCTGACGTACTACAGCCATATCTTCAACCCGGCGCGGTTGAACCCCAAGGTGATGGAAGGGCACTTGCCGAGCCGGTTCTGGAAGAATCTGCCGGAGGGCAGGTTGATCCCGGGGTTGATCAGCGAGGCGCGTACGGGGAAGCAGAAGGATGGGCAGGCGAAGATGATTGGCACCAAGCTCGGCAAGCGTATTTCAAGCGGGCGCGGTTAAAAGTCTGGGAGGGGCAAACCCCTCCCAGATTGGATTTCCAGTGTTTGAGGATCTAGGCCAGTTCGATGGCGGTATTCTTCACCACCGCCAACTCCGGATGCGCCACCAACTTATCGATGTGCAGCTCATCATTGTTCAGCCAGATCTCCGATACCACCCGGTAGTGCTCCATGTCCCGGCAGCGCATGCGCAGGCTGTAGTCGAACGGCCCGCTGATCAACTGGCATTCGAACACCTGAGGGCAGGCCTTCATACAGGCTTCGAAGGCCTTTTGCGCCGAGCGCCCGCTCTGGTTGGACAAGGCCACCAGCACCAGCAGCGACAGCCCGGGCGAGACCATCTGCACATCGATGATCGCGCCGTACCCGCGAATTACCCCGCGTCGCTCCAGCTTGCGCACCCGCTCCAGGCAGGGCCTGGGGGTGAGGTGCACCAGTGACGAGAGCTTTTCATAGGTGATACGCCCCTGGTGGCGCAGCACTTCGATGATCGCCTCATCGATGCGATCCAGCGCAGGGGAGGTATGGGGTCCGTTGGCCTTGGTATCCATGGGTTTCACTTCAAACGGTTGGAAAGAAATTGCTGCAAGCGCTCGCTGTTGGGGTGGTCGAGGATCTCGGCGCCGCCTTGTTCCTCGACTCGGCCCTGATGCAGGAACAGCACTTGGCTGGACACCTGGCGGGCAAAGCCCATTTCGTGGGTGACCATCAGCATGGTACGACCTTCCTCAGCTAACGTCTGTATGACTTTGAGGACTTCTCCTACAAGTTCGGGGTCGAGGGCGGAGGTGGGTTCATCGAACAGAATGATTTCCGGCTCCATCGCCAGGGCCCGCGCGATGGCCACGCGCTGTTGCTGGCCACCGGACAGGAACGCCGGGTACTGATCGGCCACGCGGCCCGGCAGGCCGACCTTGTCGAGGTACATGCGCGCGCGTTTTTCGGCTTCGGCGGCACTTACCCCCAACACCCGGCGCGGGGCCATGGTGATGTTTTCCAGTACGGTCATGTGGCTCCACAGGTTGAAGTGCTGGAACACCATGGCCAGGCGCGTGCGCAGGTTCTGCAATTGTTCCTGGTGCGGCGCACGGGCGCCGGCGCGGCCCTGGCGCATTTCGATGCTGATGCCGTCCAGGGTGATGACGCCGGCGTCCGGCTGTTCGAGAAAGTTGATGCAGCGCAGCATGGTGCTTTTGCCCGAGCCGCTGGCGCCGATCAGGCTGATTACGTCGCCATTGCGGGCGTTGAGGGACACACCCTTGAGCACTTCGTGTTCGCCGTAGCGTTTATGGATGCCTTCGACCTGCAGCTTGACGGCAGCAGTTGCCGCCTGGGTAACGGGTACATCGACAGGATAAGTGGCCAGGGCCTGCGCGGACTGATTCATGGGTTAGCCTCGGGTAGGAACAAGAAAACGCATCCAGCGACGTTCGGCCAGTCGGAACAGGCCCACCAGTGCAAAGGACAGCAGCATGTAGAGCAGGGCGGCGATGCCGAAGGCCTGGAACGTCAGGAACGTCTCGGCATTGGCATCGCGCGCCACCTTGAGGATGTCGGCGACGGTGGCGGTAAACGCCAGCGACGTGGCGTGCAGCATCAGGATCAATTCATTGCTGTAGGCCGGCAGCGCGCGGCGCAGTGCGGCAGGCACCACCACAAACAGGTTGAGGCGCCAGCCGTGCAGGCCATAGGCGCGGGCCGCTTCGAGCTCGCCATGGGGAATGTTGCGGATCGCCCCGGCGAAGATTTCCACGGTGTAGGCGCAGGTGTTGAGCACAAAGGCCAGCAGGGTGCAGTTGAGGGCATTGCGGAAAAACTGGTTGAGCAGGGCGTTGTCCTGCACCACCTCCAGGCTGTACAGCCCGGTGTAGCAGATCAACAGTTGGATATACAACGGCGTGCCGCGAAACAGGTAGGTGTAGACCTCCACCGGCCAGCGCAGCCAGAAGTGTTCCGACACGCGGGCCAGCGCCAGCGGGATCGAGAGGAAAAGCCCCAGCACCACCGAGATAATGAACAGCCACAAGGTCATGGCAACGCCGGACAACCCGGTGCCATCGCTGAACAGGTAGGCCAGGCCGTATTGCTGGAACAGTTCGATCATCGCGCCATCCCCTTGATGCCGAGGTTATAGCGCCGTTCGAGGCGCTTGAAGATGCGGTTGGAGAGGGTGGTGATCACCAGGTACACCAGGCCTGCGAGGATCAGGAAGTACAACGGCTCGTTGGTGGTCTTGCCGGCGTTCTGCGCGGCCTTGACCAGGTCCGACAGGCCGATGATCGATACCAGCGCCGTGGACTTGAGCAGCACCAGCCAGTTATTGCCCAGGCCCGGCAGGGCAAAGCGCATCAACTGCGGGAACAGCACCAGGTGAAAACGCTGCCAGCGGCTCAGGCCGTAGGCGGTGGCGGCTTCGAGTTGGCCGACCGGCACACTGAGGATCGCACCGCGAAAGTTCTCGGTGAAATACGCGCCGTAGATAAACCCCAGGGTGATGACCCCGGCGGTAAACGGGTCGATTTCAAAGTAGTCCCAGCCGAACACTTCGCTCAGGTCGTTGAGCCACAGTTGCAGGCTGTAGAAAATCAGCAGGATCAGCACCAGGTCCGGCACGCTGCGGATCAGCGTGGTGTACAGCGTGGCCGGCACCCGCAGCCATTGGGCGCTGGACAGTTTGGCGCCGGCGGCGATCAGGCCCAGGGCGAGGCTCAGGGCCAGCGCCAGGAGCGCCAGCTTGACCGTCATCCAGGCACCCTGGGCGAGCATCGGGCCGTAGCCTTGCAGGTTGAGGAGTTCGTTCATGGGGAGATCTCTAAAGGGCGCAGACATACCCCTGTGGGAGGGGGCTTGCTTCCGATGAGGGGCGTGCCAGTCGACACCTGTATTGACTGACCCATCGCTATCGGGAGCAAGCCCCTTCCCACAAGGGATTGTGTTGGCTTATTCGTTGTAGATGTCTTGATCGCCGAAGTATTTCTTCTGGATCTGTGCGTAGGTGCCATCGGCCTGGACGGCGGCGATGCCTTTGTTGATCAGCGCACGCAAGTCCTGGTCGTTCTTGCGCAGGCCCATGGCGATGTCCAGGGGCAGGGTCGGGTCCTTGAAGGCCGGGCCGGTCTTGAAGTCGGCGCCTTCAGGCTTGGACAGGAAGTTGAGCTGGGCTTCGAGCTTGTCGGTCAGGGTAGCGTCGAGACGGCCGTTCTGCAGGTCGGCGTAGTTCTGCTCCTGGGACTGGTACGCCTTGATCTGCGCGCCCAGTTTGGCCAGGTGCGCGCGGGCATAGGCTTCCTGCAACGAACCTTGCAGCACGCCGACCTGTTTGCCTTTCAACGATTCCGGGGTGTCGCCGAAGTCGGCGTTTTTGCGCGTGATCACCGACGTGGGGCTGAGGAACAGGCGGTCGGTGAAGTCGATGACTTTCTCGCGCGCCGGGGTCACGGCCATGGACGACATGATCGCGTCGAACTTGCGCGCGCGCAGGGCCGGGATCATGCCGTCGAATTCGTTGTGCACCCAGGTGCATTTGACCTCGAGCTTGGCGCAGATGGCATTGCCCAACTCGATATCGAAGCCTTGCAGACTACCGTCGGCGGCCACGGATTCAAACGGGGGGTACTCGGGGAATACGCCGAAGCGGATTTCTTTCCAATCCTGGGCGTGGGCGGCGCCGGCGCACAGTGGCAACAGCAACGCAGCGAAGAGTGATCGCAATGGAGTCATATGACGGTCCCTATATTTTGTAATTGATGTCAGGGCAGTAGAAAGGGTGCAGCGTGCATGCATTCGGTGACTCTTTGGTCGGGCTCAGAATGCTTCATGGTGGTGCGTTTTTTGTGTCGTTTACCCGGTGCTCAAAGCGCAAATTGCGCTGTTAAAACACGCAATGCAGCGGAATCGGCTGTTGTACCCGCTGAATCGGCTTTTCAGCCCTGGAAATCCGACCTGCCCATGGCGCAAAGGGGCAGGCCAGAGCGGTCTCAGGCGCGCTTTTTATGCTGTGCTCGAGGCTGTTGGGCCAGGCGCGCGAACAAATCCTTGGGGTCGGCCAGGTCCGGCACCAGTTCCAGTTCGCTGCCGACATCCAGGGCCTTGGCCACGTCCAACACATAGCGCAGGGCCGAGTAGTCTTCGATGGCAAAGCCCACCGAGTCGAACAGGGTGACCTGGCGCTCATGCTCGCGGCCGGCGACCTGGCCGTTGATGACCTGCCACAACTCGGTCACCGGCGAGTCTTCCGGCATGTGCTGGATTTCACCTTCGACGCGGCTTTGCGGTTCGTACTCGACGATCACACGGGCGCGCTCGACGATGCGGCGGTCCAGCTCGGTCTTGCCCGGGCAGTCGCCGCCCACGGCGTTGAGGTGCATGCCGGGCTCGATCATGTCGTCGGTGAGGATGGTTGCGTAGGCCTTGTCGGCGGTGACGGTGGTGACGATGTCCGCGCCCTTGACCGCTTCGGCCACGCTGCCGGCCAGGATCACCTTGATTGCCGGGAACGCCTTGAGGTTGGCTGCCAGCTTGGCGGTGGCCTTGGCGTCGATGTCGAACAGGCGGATCTCGTTGATGCCGAGCATGGCGTGGAAGGCCAGGGCCTGGAATTCGCTCTGGGAGCCGTTGCCGATCAACGCCATGCTGCGGCTGTTGGCGCGGGCCAGGTAGCGGGCCACCAGGGCCGACGTGGCGGCGGTACGAATGGCAGTGGTCAGGGTCATTTCCGCCAGCAGCACCGGTTTGCCGGTGTCGACGTCACCGAGGGCACCAAAGGCCATCACGGTGAGCATGCCGGCCAAGGTGTTCTTCGGGTGGCCGTTGACGTACTTGAAGGCGTACAGCGAGGCGTCGGACACCGGCATCAACTCGATCACGCCATCCGGCGAGTGGTTGGCCAGGCGTGCGCATTTTTCAAAATCCTGCCAGCGCAGGTAGTCGGCGCGGATGTACTCGGCCATCTCAGTGATGCAGGTGTGCAGGCCCTTTTGCGAAACCAGATAGCTGAGGTCGTTGACGTCGATATAGCGGGTCATGGCAAGACTCCTTATTGAAATGAGGGACGGGCTGGCAGGTGCACTTCTGCCAGCATGCAGCGGGCACTGCCGCCGCCGATGCGTTCGATATTGTCGATGTTCACCACCACCGGCCGGGTGTGGCGCTCCACATGCCGGCGCTGGGCCGGTTGCAGCGCGCCCCAGGCACTGGCAGACATCACCAGCAGCGGCTGGCCGTCGCGGTCGTGGACTTCGAGCATGTTGCCGGCGAAGGCTTCGAGCTGGTCGAAGTCGAGGCCGAGGATGTCTTTGCCGGTGTCGCGCAGCGAGCGTTCCAGGGCCTGGCGTTCGTCGGCGTCGGGCAACGCTTGCAGGCACACCACCGAAAGGTCGCGGCCGACGCTCATCATCACGTTGCTGTGGTAGATCGGTGCGTGGTGGCGGTCGACGGCGTGGAAGACGCAGAGCCGGTAGTCGAGGCGTTCGGCAAACTGGCGCAGCGCGTCGTGGTGGGTGCGCCCGGAGTGACAGGCGTAGCTGATGCGGTGCTGACGGTCGAGGACCATGCTGCCGGTGCCTTCGAGGAAGATGTTCTGTTGTTCGAGGTGGCTGAGGTCGATGGTGTCCTTGATCGCAAAGCGCTGCTCCAGCACTTGCAGCACGCCTTTGTTGCGCTCCAGTCGGCGGTTCTGGCCTTCCATCGGGTACAGCACCAGGCTGCCGTCGGCGTGGCTGCTCCACCAGTTGTTGGGGAAGATCGAGTCGGGTGTGTGGGGCGCCGGAGTGTCTTGCACCACCAGCACTTCCACGCCGTGCCGGCGCAGGGTGTCGACATAGCCGTCGAACTCTTCCAGCGCTTTCTGCTGTGCACTGAGCGGGTCGAGGGGCGGGCGTTGGAAACGGTTGTTGATCGCGGTATCCGGGTTGAAGGCAAAGCGCGCCGGGCGAATCATCAGGACGGTATTGGTGGTTTGCATGGGGGCACGAATCCATGGGGTTGAGCAGTAGGGCTATTTTGTTCGCTGTGGCAGGGGAATCCCGGCTGAAACCCAGGGGCGGCTCAGCCGGGAAAGCTGAAAAGGGGGGTGAGCCGGCCGAATCGGCTGTTGGAGCTGGAGCGCGGTCAAAATGTGAGAGGGGGCTTGCCCCCGATTGCGGTATATCAGCCACTCAATCCATCAACTGGCACACCGCCATCGGGAGCAAGCTCCCTCCCACATTGGTACAGTGGCGACTGTAATAACGCCGTCAGCCAGGAGGAGTCATGTCTACCGTCGTACGTCTTGCCCAATCCGAGGATGCCGAAGGGATCAGCCAGGTCATCCTGGCGGCCTTGCACAGCAGCAATGCACGGGATTATCCGGCGGATGTGATTGCCCGGGTGGCCAGCAACTTCACCCCGGACGCGGTGATCGACCTGCTCAAGCGCCGTGTGGTGCTGGCGGCGGTCCAGGACCGGGTGATCGTCGCCACGGCGGCCTTGGATGCCAATGTGGTGCGTTCGGTGTTCGTCAACCCGACGCTGCAAGGGCAGGGCATTGGCCGGTTGCTGATGATTGAAATCGAACTGCGCGCGCGGGAAGCGGGGGTGACGACGCTGAGTGTGCCGTCTTCGCTGACCGCCGAGCCGTTCTACACCAAGCTGGGTTTTCACACGGTACGTGACGTCTACCACGGCACTGAGCGCACGTTGGTGATGGAAAAGGCGCTGTTATCGCGCCATCCCATCGGTCCGTATCGCGACCGCCAGCACCGTGGGCAAGTGGTGGCGTTATGGCAGGAGGCGTTTGGGTATGACACGGCGCATAACCTGCCGACCCTGGCGATCGATAAGAAACTGGCGGTCAATGACGGGCTGTTTTTTGTGGCGACGGACAAAAAGACTGTCATCGGAACGGTGCTTGCCGGCTACGACGGTCATCGCGGCTGGTTGTACTCGGTGGCCGTGCACCCTGGCTATCGGCGTCATGGCCTCGGTTCCTCGCTGGTGCGGCATGCGGAACAGGCCCTGACGGCCCTGGGCTGCGTGAAGATCAACCTGCAGATCACCGGTGGCAATGAGGCGGTGGTGGGGTTCTATGAGGCGCTGGGGTATGGGGTGGAGCCGAGGATCAGCATGGGCAAGAAGATTGTCGAGAATATCCCGGCTCAATCCTGAGGACACCGGAGAGCAAATGTGGGAGGGGGCTTGCCCCCGATGTCGGTGTATCAGTCAACAGATTCATTGACTGACCCACTGCCATCGGGGGCAAGCCCCCTCCCACATGGGATATGCGTTGAGGCTGTTAGACCTTAACGATCCAACCCGCTGGCGCTTCGACGTCGCCGGTCTGCACGCCGGTCAGCTCTTTGTAGAGCTTCTGGGTGATCGGGCCGACTTCGGTCTCGCTGTGGAACACATGCAACTGACCGTTGTACTGGATACCGCCGATCGGCGAGATGACCGCGGCAGTGCCGCAGGCACCGGCTTCCTTGAACTGATCCAGCTTGTCGATGAATACCTCGCCTTCGACCACTTCCAGGCCCAGGCGGGTCTGGGCCAGTTCGATCAGCGACAGGCGGGTGATGCCTGGCAGCACCGAAGGTGACTTCGGTGTGATGAACTGGTTGTCGTGGGTGATCCCGAAGAAGTTGGCCGAGCCGACTTCTTCGATTTTCGAGTGGGTCATCGGGTCCAGGTAGATCGCATCGGCGAAACCGGATTTCTTCGCTTCCGAGCCCGGCATCAGGCTGGCGGCGTAGTTGCCGCCGACCTTGGCGGCACCGGTGCCCTGTGGCGCGGCGCGGTCGAAGGTGGAGATCTGGAAGTTGTGCGGCACCAGGCCGCCTTTGAAGTAGGCACCGACCGGGATGCAGAACACCGAGAAGATGAACTCCGGTGCGGTGCGCACGCCGATGTTGTCACCGGTGCCGATCACGAACGGGCGCAGGTACAGCGCGCCGCCGCTGCCGTACGGCGGGATGAACCGCTCGTTGGCCTTGACCACCTGCTTGCACGCGTCGATGAACGCGTCGGTCGGGACGTGCGGCATCAGCAGGCGGGCGCAGCTGCGCTGCATGCGCGCGGCGTTCTGGTCCGGGCGGAACAGGTTGATCGAGCCGTCCTTGCAGCGGTAGGCCTTGAGGCCTTCGAAGCACTGTTGGCCGTAGTGCAGGGCGGTAGAGCCCTCGCTGATGTGCAGCACGTTGTCGTCGGTCAGGGTGCCGGTTTGCCATTCGCCGTTTTTCCAGACCTGGAGAAACCGCTTGTCGGTCTTGATGTAGTCAAAACCCAGCTTGTCCCAATTGATGCTTTCGTTACCCATGACACCCTCTATCTTTGGTCAAGTCGGTTTTTTTCTGAATGGGCGCAACAATACTTCATTCCCGGGCCCGTTCGCATCCCCTGTAGCGCCCTCGCCACAAACGCTATAGGTGCAAGGCGTGGCCCAGGGCCCGCAGCGCAGCTTCCTGCACCGCCTCGCCAAGCGTCGGATGGGCGTGGATAGTGCCGGCCACGTCTTCCAGGCGCGCGCCCATTTCCAGGCTCAGGCCGAAGGCGGTGGACAGCTCGGACACGCCGGCGCCGACCGCCTGCCAGCCCACAATCAGGTGATTGTCCCGTCGCGCCACCACCCGCACGAAGCCGGTTTTCGACTCCAGGGTCATCGCGCGGCCGTTGGCGGCGAACGGGAAACTCGACACGATGCAGTCCAGGCCGGCGGCCTTGGCTTCATCGGGCGTCTTGCCGACCACCACCAGTTCCGGGTCGGTGAAGCACACCGCCGGGATCGCCGCCGGGTTGAATTCGCGGGATTGACCGCTGATCAGTTCGGCGACCATTTCGCCCTGGGCCATCGCTCGGTGCGCCAGCATCGGCTCGCCGCTCAGGTCGCCGATGGCATACACGTTGCGCATACTGGTCTGGCAGCGGCTGTCGATCTTGATCGCCGCTCCGTTCATCTCCAGGTTCAGCGCCTCAAGGTTCCAACCCTGGGTGTTGGGTTTGCGACCAACGGCAACCAGCACCTGATCGGTTGTCAGCGACAGGATGTCGCCATTCGGGTCGCGTACTTGCAGGCTGCCATCGGCAAAACCCGTGACGCTGTGCTTGAGGTACAGCTTCACGCCCAATTGCTTGAGGGATTCGTTCACCGGTTGCGTCAGCTCGGCGTCATAGGCCGGCAGGATACGATCCTGAGCTTCGACCACACTCACGTCGGCGCCGAGCTTGCGATAGGCGATCCCCAGCTCCAGGCCGATGTAGCCGCCGCCCACCACAATCAAGCGCTTGGGCACGCGGGTCGGCGCCAGGGCTTCGGTGGACGAGATGATCGGCCCGCCGATCGGCAACATCGGCAGGTTGACGCTTGTCGAACCGGTGGCCAGCAGCAGGTGTTCGCACTGGATGCGCTGGTCGCCGACGTCGACGGTCTTGCCGTCCACCACCTTGGCCCAGCCGTGGATCACCTGCACTTTGTGCTTTTTAAGCAGTGCGGCGACACCGGTGGTCAAGCGGTCGACAATGCCGTCTTTCCATTCCACGCTTTTGCGGATGTCCAGGGTCGGCACGTCCACCTCGATTCCCAACCGGGAACCCTGGCTGTGATGCACGGTTTGCTGGAACTGCTCGGCCACGTGAATCAAGGCCTTGGACGGAATGCAACCGATGTTCAGGCAGGTGCCGCCCAACGCCTGGCCTTCCACCAGGATCGTCGGGATGCCCAGCTGGCCGGCACGAATGGCGGCCACATAACCGCCAGGGCCGCCGCCGATAATCAGCAGCGTGGTATGCAATGTCTGGGTCATGCCCTTACTCCAGGAACAGGCTGGCGGGTTGTTCGAGCAGGCCGCGAATGGCCTGGATGAATTGCGCCGCGTCCATGCCATCGACCACGCGGTGATCGAAGGAGCTGGAGAGGTTCATCATCTTGCGGATCACGATCTGGCCCTTGATCACCATCGGCCGCTCGACGATGCGGTTGACGCCGACGATGGCCACCTCCGGCAGGTTCAGCACCGGTGTGCTGACGATGCCGCCCAGGGCGCCCAGGCTGGTCAGGGTAATGCTCGAGCCCGACAGCTCATCGCGACTGGCCTTACCATTGCGCGCGGCGCTGGCCAAGCGCGCGATTTCCTCGGCGTTGCCCCACAGGCTGCGCGCTTCGGCGTGACGCACCACCGGCACCATCAGGCCCACGTCGCTCTGGGTGGCGACGCCCACATGCACTGCGCCGAGGCGGGTGATGACCTGGGCTTCGTCGTCGTAGCGCGCGTTGATCTGCGGGAAATCCCGCAGCGCCACGACCATGGCGCGCACGATAAACGGCAGCAACGTCAGCTTGCCGCGCGTGGTGCCGTGCTTCTCGTTGAGGTGCACGCGCAGCTCGTCGAGGGCGGTGACGTCGATCTCTTCCACATAGCTGAAATGCGCGGCACGCCGGGTGGCGTCCTGCATGCGCTGGGCGATCTTGCGGCGCATGCCGATCACCGGGATCTGTTCTTCGTCGTTGCGTTCGGCGTAAGGGTTGGCGGCCATCGAAGCTTTTGACGCCCCTTGTTGCAGGTAGGCCTCGAGGTCTTCGTGCAGGATCCGCCCGGCCGGGCCGGAGCCCTGGACCAGACGCAGTTGAATCCCGGCATCCAGCGCATGCTTGCGCACGGCGGGGGAGGCGAGGGGACGCTCGTCGGCATCGCGGGCCACGGGGGCCTGTGCGGCTGCCACCGGTGCAGGCTTGCTTTCGACCACCGGTGCCGGCTTGGCCTCGACAACGGCAGCCGCTTTCACCGGCTCCGCCGCCACCGGCACGTCTTTGGCGTTACCCGCACCTTCCACTTCAATGCTGATCAGGATACTGCCCACCGCCATCACTTCACCCGGCTCGCCGCCGAGGGCAATCACCTTGCCATGGACTGGCGAGGGAATGTCCACCATCGCCTTGTCGGTCATCACATCCGCCAGCACCTGGTCTTCGACGACCATGTCGCCGACCTTCACATGCCACTGCGACAATTCAACTTCCGCGATACCTTCGCCAATGTCCGGCATCTTGATAACGTGCGTGCCCATTCAGACCTCCATGACCCGTTTCAACGCCGCGCCCACTCGGGACGGGCCTGGGAAATACGCCCACTCCTGCGCGTGCGGGTAGGGGGTGTCCCAACCGGTGACGCGTTCGATCGGCGCTTCCAGGTGGTGGAAGCAATGCTCCTGCACCAGCGCCACCAACTCGGCACCAAAGCCGCAGGTACGGGTGGCTTCGTGCACCACCACGCAACGGCCGGTCTTCTTCACGGACTTGACGATGGTGTCCAGGTCCAGCGGCCACAGGCTGCGCAGGTCGATGACTTCGGCGTCGATGCCGGTTTCTTCGGCGGCGACCTGCGACACATACACCGTGGTGCCGTAGGTCAGCACAGTGACGGCCGAGCCCGGGCGTACGATGGCGGCCACGTCCAGCGGCACCGTGTAGTAACCGTCCGGCACCTGGGCTTGCGGGTGTTTCGACCACGGCGTTACGGGGCGGTCGTGGTGGCCGTCGAACGGGCCGTTGTACAGGCGTTTAGGCTCAAGGAAGATCACTGGGTCATCGTTTTCGATGGAGGCAATCAGCAGGCCCTTGGCGTCATAGGGGTTGGACGGCATGACCGTACGCAGGCCGCAGACCTGGGTGAACACCGCTTCGATGCTCTGGCTGTGGGTCTGGCCGCCGTAGATGCCGCCGCCGCAGGGCATGCGCATGGTCAAGGGCGCGGTGAACTGGCCGGCCGAGCGATAACGCAGGCGCGCGGCTTCGGAGATGATCTGGTCGGTGGCGGGGTAGACGTAGTCGGCGAACTGGATCTCGGCCACCGGGCGCAGGCCGTAGGCACCCATGCCCACGGCCACGCCGATAATGCCGCTTTCGGAGATCGGTGCGTCGAACACCCGCGAGCTGCCGTATTTGGTCTGCAAGCCTTCGGTGCAGCGGAATACACCGCCGAAGTAACCGACGTCCTGGCCGAACACCACCACGTTGTCATCACGCTCAAGCATCACATCCATGGCCGAGCGCAGGGCCTGGATCATGGTCATGGTGGTGGTGGTCATGGCGGTTTCCAATTCGATGCTGTTGTTGTGATCGTTCATGTCAGATCCCCAACTCCTGACGCTGGCGCTTCAAGTGCTCCGGCATCTCTTTATAGACGTCTTCGAACATGGTCGCGGCGCTTGGGATCTGGCCACCGGCCAGGGTGCCGTACTGTTCGGCCTGTTTCTGCGCGGCGATCACCTCGGCTTCCAGTTCGGCACTGACCGCCGCGTGCTCCTCTTCGGACCACTGGCCAATCCTGATCAGGTGCTGCTTGAGGCGGGCAATCGGGTCGCCCAGCGGGAAGTGGCTCCAGTCGTCGGCGGGGCGGTATTTGGACGGATCGTCCGAGGTGGAGTGCGGGCCGGCGCGGTAGGTGACCCATTCGATCAGGGTTGGGCCGAGGTTGCGGCGCGCACGCTCGGCGGCCCAGGCGGAGGCGGCGTACACCGCGATAAAGTCGTTGCCGTCCACGCGCAGGGAGGCGATGCCGCAGCCGACGCCGCGTCCGGCGAAGGTGGTGGCTTCACCACCGGCGATGGCCTGGAAGGTGGAGATGGCCCACTGGTTGTTGACCACGTTGAGAATCACCGGCGCGCGGTACACGTGGGCAAAGGTGAGGGCGGTGTGGAAGTCGGATTCGGCGGTGGCGCCGTCACCGATCCAGGCCGAGGCGATCTTGGTATCGCCCTTGATCGCCGAGGCCATGCCCCAGCCCACACCCTGTACGAATTGGGTGGCGAGGTTGCCGGAAATGGTGAAGAAGCCTGCGTCCTTGACCGAATACATGATCGGCAACTGGCGGCCCTTGAGCGGGTCGCGCTCGTTGGACAGCAGTTGGCAGATCAGGTCCACCAGCGGCACGTCGCGGGCCATCAGGATGCTTTGCTGGCGGTAGGTGGGGAAGCACATGTCGTCGATGTTCAAGGCCAGGGCCTGGGCGCTGCCGATGGCTTCTTCGCCAAGGCTTTGCATGTAGAACGACATTTTTTTCTGACGCTGGGCGACCACCATGCGGTTGTCGAAGATCCGCGTCTTGAGCATGGCGCGCATGCCTTTGCGCAGGACTTCAACGGGAACTCCTTCGGCCCATGGCCCCAGGGCCTGGCCCTGGTCGTCGAGCACGCGGATCAGGCCCTTGGCCAGGTCGGCGGTGTCGGCGGGTTCTACGTCGATGGCGGGTTTGCGCACCAGACCTGCGTCGGTCAGGCGCAGGTAGGTAAAGTCGGTCTTGCAGCCTGGACGGCCCGAGGGTTCGGGCACGTGCAGGCGAAGGGGTTCGTACTGCTGGGTCATGGCTTTCTACGCTCTATCTTGTGAATTTCTTGTAGTGGGCGCGCTAGCTGACAGTCCGTCTTCGGGTAGAAGAAATCTTGTCCTACAACAATCATAGGCGTGGCGTAGAAGAATATTTATCTGTGTTTCATTGCGCCCGCGATCATTTGCGGATAAAAAACCTGCATAAACATAATAAACAGGTGATTTTGTCTCATGCGCAAACTGGACCGTACCGATATCGGCATTCTCAACGCCCTGCAGGAGAATGCGCGGATCACCAACGCCGACCTGGCCCGCTCGGTCAACCTGTCGCCAACACCCTGTTTCAACCGGGTCAAGGCGATGGAGGAACTGGGCCTGATTCGCGAGCAAGTCACGCTGCTCGACGCCGATTTGCTGGGGCTGCACGTCAACGTGTTTATCCATGTGAGCCTGGAAAAGCAGAACGAGCTGGCGTTGCAGCAGTTCGAAGGCGCGATTTCCGACCGGCCCGAGGTGATGGAGTGCTACTTGATGGCCGGCGACCCGGACTATTTGATCCGGGTGTTGGTGCCGACGATCCAGTCGCTGGAGCGTTTCATGATGGACTTCCTGACCAAGGTGCCGGGTGTCGCCAACATCCGCTCGAGCTTTGCCCTCAAGCAAGTGCGCTACAAGACGGCGCTGCCATTGCCGCCGGGTGGGTTAATGGTTTGATTTCAATAGGGGCTGCACCGCTGATCCTGATAGTTAGCCAAGTAATAATCAGGGCGGGCTTTTTATTTTTAGTTAATGAAAAATTGCATCGGCGGTCACGTATTTTTCACACGCATTTCAACACATTGGCCCCCATCAGGCCGTGAAGTTCGCGGCCCAGGAAAGGGGTAAGCCGCGATGTCCATGAGAGCCTTGAAGTTGAACTTCCGTACCACACTGTGTTTTGGCCTGGTGTGCCTTTTGCTGCTGATACAAGGCGCAATGACCCTGATCAAAGTCGATAAGGTCTATTCGTCGACGGTTGAAATCGAAACTAACTGGCTCCCCAGTATTCGTTTGGCGGGTGAAATAGATTCGGCGTTTTATAAACTTCGTCTCGATCTACGTCGTTATGCCATGGATATCAGCCGCCAGGATCCGGCCTCCCTGGAAAAACTCAAGGCGACCCGTACGGAAGCCCTCGATGTTGCCGAACGCTATGGGCCGTTAGTCTCAGGCCCCGAAGAGCAAGCCAAGTACAACGAAGCATTAGCCAGCATCAAGAACTACAGCCAGAAGATGGACGAATTTCTTGCGCAAGCCTCCACCCTGTCCGCTGAACAGATGTCGACCTACCTGCGCGAAGTCAACGGGCCGATTGCCCTGGATGTGCAGCGTTCCATCAGCGAGTTGATCGCGTTGAATGAACGGGGCTCCAAGGCGGCGGTGCAGGTGGCTTCCAGCGAATATGACGCGGCGCGTCTGTTCACCTGGATATTGATGGCCGCCTCTTTGCTGATCACCGTCGTGGTAGCAAGCCTGTTTACTCGCAGCATCATTGCTCCGGTGCGTGAATTGCTGGTATCGACCGGCAAGATCGCCGACGGCGATCTGCGCGTGGCGATTGCCATCAATGGCAATGACGAGTTGACCGCGTTGCAACGGTCTACCGCGTCCATGCAAATGAACCTGAAAAGTACCTTGCAGCACATTTCCGAGGCGTCCGGGCAATTGGCGGCGGCGGCGGAGGAGATGAGCGCCATCACCCGCGAGTCCAGTGCCGGTATTGAACGCCAAAGCATGGAAACCGATCAGGCCGCCACGGCGGTTAACCAAATGACGGCAGCAGTTGAAGAAGTGGCGCGCAATGCGGTGTCGGCGTCCCAGTCCACCCAGGACTCCCAACGCTCGGCCAAAGTGGGCCAGGAGCGTGTGACGCAAACCATCGCCTCCATCGAGAAACTCAGCGCCACGGTGCAGCAGACCGGCGTCGAAGTCGAAGGGCTGGCCAGGCAGGCCCAGGATATTGCCCGGGTGGTTGAAGTGATCCGCTCGATTGCCGAGCAAACCAACCTGCTGGCCTTGAACGCGGCCATTGAAGCCGCCAGGGCAGGGGAGCAGGGCCGGGGCTTTGCGGTGGTGGCCGACGAAGTGCGGGCACTGGCCCATAGAACCCAGACCTCGACCCAGGAAATCGAGCAGATGATCGCGAAAATCCAGACGTGCTCCAGCGAAGCGGTGTCTTCCATGGCCCTCAACCGCAACGAAGCGGTGGACTCCTTGAAGATCGCCCATGAAGCGGGCCTGGCAATTACTCAGATCACCGAAGCCATTACCGATATCAATGACCGCAACCTCTTGATCGCCACGGCCTCCGAGGAACAGGCCCACGTGGCCCGTTCGGTGGACCAGAACCTGATCAGCATCCGTGATCTTTCCATCCAGAGTTCTTCGGCGGCCGGCCAGACCTCGATCGCCAGCCAGGAACTGTCGAGGCTGGCGGTGGACCTCAAGCAGATCGTGTCTAAATTTGCCGTAGCCTGATCACACCTGCGCAACACCCCCGGGGCATGGAACGGCATGGACGCCAGGCAGGACGGCTTTAGAGCTGGTTCAACGGAATCTTCAAGTACACCACCCCGTTCTCCTCCGCCGGCGGCATATTCCCCGCTCGCACATTCACCTGGATCGCCGGCAACAACAGCGTGGGCATCCCCAGCCCGGCATCGCGTTGGGTGCGCATCGCCACGAACGCTGCTTCATCCACCCCGTCATGCACATGGATATTGCCCGCGCGCTGTTCCGCCACGGTGGTCAGGCATTTAGCCTCGCGGCCTTCGGGCGGGTAGTCATGGCATACGTACAACTGGGTGTCGGGGGCAAAGGCCAGCAGTTTGCGCATCGACGCATACAGCTGGCGCGCATCGCCGCCAGGGAAGTCGCAGCGGGCGGTGCCGACATCGGGCATGAACAGGGTGTCGCCCACCAGGATCAAGCGGTCGTCGATCAGGTAGGCCATGTCCGCCGGGGTATGCCCGGGCACGTGCAGGGCCTGGGCCTTGATGGTGCCGATGTGGAAAATTTCATCCGGCGCAAACAGGTGATCGAACTGCGAGCCGTCGACGCGAAATTCCGGCTCCAGGTTGAACAGGTGCTTGAACACGTCCTGCACCTTGCTGATCGCCTGGCCGATGGCAATCTTGCCGCCCAGGGTGCGGCGCAGGTACGGCGCGGCCGACAGGTGGTCGGCATGGGCGTGGGTTTCCAGCAGCCATTGCACCTGCAAGCCGTGCTCACGCACAAAGGCGATGACCTTGTCGGCCTGGGCGGTGTCGGTGCGCCCGGAGGCCGGGTCGTAATTGAGCACCGAATCGACGATGGCACAGGGGCCGCCGTCCGTTTCATAGACGACGTAGGTGTAGGTCGACGACGCCTCGTCCAGAAAGGAATGAATCAACGCTGACATGACGGCTGCCTCTGATGTTGAAAAAAGTGATTACAATCACTTTACATTTACACATAATGTTTTGAGCTTAAGTGACGCAAAGGACCCGAGGCAAATGGAATCTACTCTGAGTGAAGGCGAAGTCGCCCAACTGCGCGCGTCGGCATCCAAGGCCTGTGCCTTGCTCAAGGCCTTGGCCAATGAGGATCGCCTGTTGATCCTGTGCCAGCTGACCCAGGGCGAACGCAACGTCGGCGAGCTGGAAACCATGACCGGCGTACGCCAGCCCACGCTGTCACAGCAGTTGGGCATCCTGCGTGACGAAGGGCTGGTCGCCACCCGTCGTGAAGGCAAGTACATCTTCTACGGGCTGGCCAGCCATGAAGTGATCCAAGTGATGAAGACACTGTCCGGCCTTTACTGCGGCGCGGTGATAAAAAGCTGGGCGTGACGCCATACGGCAGCGACCCTTGTGTGCATTGACGATAAAAGGCAATAGACCATGACCGACCAACACTGGGGGCCAACCATCAGTGGCGATATCGTCGTCATCGGCGGCGGTTCGGCAGGCATCGGCCTGCTGGCCAGCCTGCTCAAGCGCGACCCCGACCTCAACATCACCCTCATCGAACCCAGCGACCATCACTGCTACCAGCCGGCCTGGACCCTGGTCGGCGGCGGCGCCTACGACCTGAAAAAGACCCGACGCCCCCTGGCCGACGTGCTGCCCAATGGCGTCACCTGGGTGCAGGCTGCCGTTACCGAGTTGCTGCCGGATGAGCACACCCTGGTGCTCGACAGCGGCCAACGCGTCACCTGGAACCACCTGATCGTCTGCCCAGGCCTGCGCCTGGCCTGGGAGAAAGTCGAGGGCCTGGAAGACACGTTGGGCCGCAACGGGGTCACGTCCAACTACAGCTATGAGCACGCGGCGTATACCTGGCAACTGGTGCAGCAGTTGAAGCGCGGCAAGGCGATCTTTACCCAGCCGGCCATGCCGATCAAATGCGCGGGGGCGCCGCAAAAGGCCATGTACCTGTCCTGCGATCACTGGCTCAGGCAGGGCAACCTCAAGCACATCGACGTCGAATTCAACCTGGCCGGCGCGGCGCTGTTCGGCGTGGCGACCTTTGTGCCGCCGTTGATGAAGTACGTGGAGAAGTACCACGCGCGCCTGGCGTTCAACGCCAACCTGGTCAAGGTCGACGGCCCGGCGCGCAAGGCCTGGTTCGAGGTGAAGGACGCCGAGGGCAACGTCACCGTCGAGGAAAAATCCTTCGACCTGCTGCACGTGGTACCGCCGCAAGTCGCGCCGGATTTCATCCGCCACAGCCCGTTGGCCGACGCCGCCGGCTGGTGCGAGGTGAACCCCCACAGCCTGCAACACCTGCGCTACCCGCACATCTTCGGCCTGGGCGATGTGTGCGGCACCAGCAATGCCAAGACCGCCGCCGCCGTGCGCAAGCAAATCGTGGTGGTCGCCGAAAACCTGCTGGCCCTGCGCAAACAGGCACCGCTGCCGCTCAAGTACGACGGCTATGGCTCGTGCCCACTGACGGTGGAGAAGGGCAAGGTGGTACTGGCCGAGTTCGGCTACGGCGGCAAGCTGCTGCCGACCTTTCCCCTCGATCCGACCCGGGCACGCCGTTCGATGTGGTTCCTCAAGGCGACCTGGCTGCCGTGGTTCTACTGGAACGGCATGCTCAAGGGCCGCGAGTGGCTGACCCGTCTGAGCAAGGTGGACTGAATGCTGCTGGCGAGCGTTTTAGGCGTGTTGATGGGCCTGGTCATGGGCCTGACCGGCGCGGGCGGCGGCATCCTCGGGGTGCCGGCGCTGGTGCTGGGGTTGGGCTTGACGATGACCCAGGCTGCGCCGGTGTCGTTGCTTGCGGTGGGGGCGGCAGCAGCCGTCGGGGCGATTGACGGCTTGCGCCACGGCCTGGTGCGTTACCGCGCCGCGCTGTTGATCGCCTTGCTCGGCGCGCTGTTTTCGCCGCTGGGGGTGTTTCTCGCCCACCAGTTGCCGGAGCCGGTGCTGATGGGCCTGTTCAGCGCCTTGATGGTGCTGGTGGCCTGGCGCATGTTGCAGCGCGAAAAGATCGAGGCCGGGCCGAGTGACCATGGCGCGGCGTCCTGGGGCCAGAAGAACTGCATGCTCAACCAGCAGACCGGGCGCCTGGCCTGGACCGCCAAATGCAGCGCCACCCTGGCCGCACTGGGCGCGGTGACGGGGGCAGTCTCGGGGTTGCTCGGGGTGGGCGGCGGCTTTTTGATCGTGCCAGCGTTCAAGCAACTCACCGACGTGCAGATGCGCGGCATCGTCGCCACGTCGCTGATGGTGATCAGCCTGATTTCGCTGATCGGCGTGGCTGGCGCGTTCCATGCCGGCGTGCGCATCGAACCCGTGGGCTGGGTGTTCATCGCGGCGAGTATCGTCGGCATGCTGATCGGCCGGCGCCTGTGCTCGGTGATTGCCGCACGCACCTTGCAGGTGGGGTTTGCCAGCCTGTGTGTGGTGGTTGCAGCTGGAATGCTTGGGAACGCTTTGCTGTGAATTTGAAATGCAGTCCAACAGTTGAATCTCCCTTGTTTTTGAGCGATTCATCCCATCGCATCCCCCCACCCAGTACCCAAGTAGCATAGGTCCCGCCCCCCGCCCTTCGTACACTCATGCTTCAGAGGGGGAGGCAACGATGCACAACAGTGAAGGCGTAGTCAGTGCCATGTCCCAGGCCACCGATGCCGGGCAGGCCGCCGAGGAGTTGGCGCGGCAACTGTTGCATCCGTACCTGGGCTTCGTGCTGTTTTTCTGCTCGGCGTCCTACGACCTGCAGGCCCTGGGCCGCGCCCTGCAGGAGTGTTTCGGCAACGTGCGCGTGGTGGGCTGCACCAGCGCCGGCGAGATAACGCCCCAGGGCTATGGCCGCAATTGCATTACGGCGATGGGCTTCAACCACGCGCACTTTTCCATCGCCACGGAGCTGATCGACCAGGTGGAACACTTCAGCCTGATCGACGCCCAGCAGATGGTCGAACGTCTGGTCGGCGGTTGCCGCAGCAATACCCTGGCACCGATCAAGGGCAACACCTTCGCCCTGACCCTGCTCGATGGCCTGTCCAGCCGCGAAGAAGTGGTGCTCGCCGCCCTCAGCGCGGCGCTCGGCGACATTCCGCATTTCGGCGGTTCGGCCGGCGACGACAACTTCCTCACCCATACCCACGTGTACTTCAACGGCGCCTTCCACAGCGGCGCGGCGGTGGTGGTGCTGGTCAATACCTGGCTGGATTTCGAGGTGTTCACCACCCACCACATCCTGCCGCGCAGTGAAAAACTGGTGGTGACCGGCGCCGACAGCCCGTCACGCCGGGTCTTCGAGCTCAACGCCGAACCCGCCGCCGAAGAGTACGCGCGGCATATCGGCGTGGCCGTGGCCGACCTCGACCACCGCGTCTTCGCGGCGCACCCGCTGGCGGTGCGCATCCACGACCAGTACTACGTGCGCGCGATCCAGCAAGTGCACGACGACCTCAGCCTGAGTTTCTACTGCGCGGTGGAAAACGGCATCGTCCTTACCGTGATGAAGCCTGGGCCGATCCTGCCAAACCTGCAAACCCTGTTCGACGGCCTGCAAGCGCGCCTTGGCGATCTGCTGTTGACCATCGGCTGCGACTGCTTCCTGCGCCGCCTGGAGTTGGAAGACAGCGACAATCTGGAACAGATCGGCGGCTTCCTGCGTGATCAGCGGGTGATGGGTTTCAACACCTACGGAGAACAGTTCAATGGCATGCATATCAACCAGACCTTCACCGGGGTCGCCATTGCCCGAGGCCGGCGCTGAACTGCTCGCCCAGGTTGCCCAGCTGCAACAGGACAACCACAAGCTGGCGCGGATCAACGCGGCGCTGATCGAGCGCATCGAGTCTGGCATGGCCCAGGGCAATAACCCCTACACCACCTTCCAGCATTCGGTGGTGCTGGCCGAGCAGGTGCGCGAACGCACCGATGCGCTGAACCAGGCGATGGCCGAGCTCAAGGCCAGCAACCACTTGCTGATCAACGCCCGGCTGCGCGCCGAAACCCTGCGCGGCGAACAGGCCGCGGCGCAAAAGGCCCAGGAAAGCGAACGCTGGATTCGCCTGATCACCGATAACGTCCCGGCCCTGATCGGCTACCTGAATGCCGACCTGGTCTACGAGTTCACCAATAAAGTCTATGAAGAATGGTATTGCTGGCCGCGCGGCATGATGCTCGGCCAGAGCCTGCGCGAGGTTCACAGCGAGCAGCATTGCCAGCGCCTGGACGCCTACGTCGCCCGCGCCCTGGCCGGGGAGAGCGTGACCTTCGAGTTCGCCGAGACCAACATCAATAACCAGGAGCGCTACATGCTGCGTTCCTATGTGCCGAATATGCTGGCCAGCGGCGAAGTGGTGGGGATCTTCGTGCTGATCCGCGACATCACCGAACGCCGCCGAACCGCCGAAGCCCTGCACCAGGCCTATCAGCACCTGGAGCAGCGCGTGGCCCAGCGCACCTCGGAACTCACCGCCCTTAACGACCAGTTATTGCAGGAGATCGACGAGCGCCGGCGCATGGAGGCGCGCCTGCGCGAAGCCAAGCTCGAGGCCGAGCAGGCCAACCTGTCGAAAACCAAATTCCTCGCCGCCGTCAGCCATGACCTGCTGCAACCTTTGAACGCGGCGCGCCTGTTCACCAGCGCACTGTTGGAGCGGCCCAGCGAAACCCTGGTGCGCAACGTGAGCAATTCCCTGGAAGACGTGGAAAACCTGCTGGGCACCCTGGTGGATATCTCCAAGCTGGATGCCGGGGTGATCAAGGCTGACATCGCGCCGTTTGCCCTGAGCGAACTGCTGGATAACCTGGCCGCCGAGTACACCGAATTGGCCCGCAGCGAGGGCCTGGAATTGCATTTTTTCGGTTGTTCGGCGCTGGTGCGCAGCGATATCCAGTTGCTGGCGCGGATCCTGCGCAACCTGCTGAGCAATGCGCTTCGCTACACCTACAAGGGGCGTGTGGTGCTGGGCTGTCGCCGCCAGCATCAGCGTTTGTCGATCCAGGTGTGGGACAGCGGCATGGGCATCGCCGAGGAGCGGTTGGAGGAGATTTTCCAGGAGTTCAAGCGCGGCGATGTGCAGCGGCCCGACCAGGACCGTGGGCTGGGCCTGGGGCTGGCGATCGTGGAAAAGATCGCCGGGATCCTGGGTCATCGCATCAGCGTCAAATCCTGGCCGGGCAAGGGCTCGATGTTCTCGGTGGAGGTGCCGTTGAGCGCCACCGCACCCAAATCGCTGCCAATGCTGGCCATGAGCGAGCCGATGCTCGAACGCCTGCAAGGCGCGCGGGTGTGGGTGCTGGATAACGACGCGGCGATCTGCGCGGGCATGCGCACCTTGCTCGAAGGCTGGGGCTGCCAGGTGATCACCGCGTTGTCCGAGCAGGACCTGGCACGGCAGGTGGACAACTACCATGCCGAAGCGGACTTGCTGATCGCCGACTACCACCTCGACGACGACCAGAACGGCGTCGACGCCGTCGCCCGCATCAATGGACGCCGCGGCCGCGCGATACCGGCGCTGATGATCACTGCCAACTACAGCAATGAGCTGAAACAGCAGATCCGCGAGTTGGGGCACACCTTGATGCACAAGCCGGTGCGGCCGATGAAACTCAAGACCGCCATGAGCCACCTGCTCGGCAAATGAACGGCGAAATACCCACAAGTGGAGATCAAAATGTGGGAGGGGGCTTGCTCCCGATAGCAGTGGGTCAGTCGACATCATAACTGTCTGATGCACCGCCATCGGGGGCAAGCCCCCTCCCACATTTTATTTGTGTTGTGTCAGACGGGTCAGCGGCGCAGGTACGAACCGAAATCGATATCCCCGGCACTGAGGATCGCCTGCACCCGGTTATGCACATTCAACTTGCGCAGAATCGCCGACACATGGGCCTTCACCGTGGTCTCGGCAATTTCCAGGGTGTAGGCGATCTGCTTGTTCGACTCGCCCTTGGTCATGCGCTCCAGCACCAGCAACTGCTTGCGCGTCAGGGCTTGCAGCAGCTCGGGGGCGAAGCCGGGGTTTTCGTTGAGGCGTCGGTGGGTGCCGGGTTTCTGGGTGCGGATGATGTCCGGCGGCAGGTATACGTTGCCGTTGAGAATCTGCTGGATCGCCTCGGTCATTTGCAGGCGCGGCGAGGACTTGGTGATAAAGCCCACGGCGCCGTAGGTGATGGCTTGCAGCACGATCTGCTTGTCCTGTTCGGCCGAGACGATCACCACCGGAATGGTCGGCGCCTCGTTGCGCAGGTTGATCAGGCCATTGAGGCCATGCATGCCGGGCATGTTCAGGTCGAGCAGGATCAGGTCGAGGTCGTCGTGTTCCTGGGTCAATGCCAGGGCGCTGTCGAGGTCGGCGGTTTCCATCACTTCGCTGCCGGGGAAGCCGTCGCTGATGACGTTATGGATCGCTTCGCGAAACAGTGGGTGATCGTCGGCAATCAGGATTTTGTACATGGCCGTTCACCTTTCTTATTGTGAGGTTTGAAATGGCTCGGGTTGGGCGACCGTCACCGGCAGCTTCGCCGCTTCCCAGGCATCCAGGCCGTCGCGATACCAGTACACAGAGGTATAGCCGAGATTGGCGGCACGTTTTACCGCGTTCCAACTCAGCCAGCAATCGGCGCGGCAGTAGAAGACCAGCGGTCGCTTGAGGTCGCCGCCGCTGTAGGCATACAAGTGGCGCACGAAATAGCTTTGCCACTCCGGCGTCAGGTCGCCGTCGCCGGTATTGGCCAGCCAATGGCTGCCGGGCAGGTTGGCGTGGGGCTGGTCTTCGATGAAGCGGCCTTGCAGCCATTGGCGGCGGTACACGTCGATCAGCACTGGTGTCGGGCTTTGATTGAGCAGGGTTTGCAGGGCCGCGGTGTCGACAATCGTGGCGCCTGGCAGGTGGTCGGGCGTGGGGCTGCGGTACAGGCTGATGCGGTAGCCCTCGGCGGAAAACAGCGGGGTGTCGGCCTGGACGTGGGCGACGAACAGGCACAGCAGCGCCAATAGAGGCAGTCGGGCAGGCAGCATGGCAGGGCAATCCTTATCGTTATGCGCGCATTACACGTGAGTCCCGAGCCCTTGGGAATGCGACGATAGACAGGAAAACCAGTACCAAAGTAGTAGTTTTGCCGCCCTCAGCCCTTTTTGCGCAACGCCGCATGCTGGGGATTGAAGGTCAGCACCGCCAACACCGTGAACAGCACGGTCAAGCCCAGGCACACCGCTAGGGCCAGGCCGGCGAAGCGTTGGTACAGGGCAAAGCGCACCAGCTCCACGGCGTGGGTAAACGGGTTGACCGCGCACAGCCAGTACAGCCATTCACTGGAGTCGCGCATCTTCCACAGCGGGTACAACGCCGACGACAGGAAAAACAGCGGGAAGATCACGAAGTTCATCACCCCGGCAAAGTTCTCCAGTTGGCGGATCGCGTTCGACAGCAGCAGGCCCAGGGCACTCAACATCAAGGCCACCAGCAGCAACGCCGGCAGGGCGATCAACAGCCCCATGGCCGGCGGTTGCACGCCGTACACCCAGGCGATCGCCAGGAACCCATACACCTGTAACAGCGAAATCAGCGCGGTGGCCAACAGCTTGCTGCACAGCAAAAACGTGCGCGGCAACGGGCTGGTCAGCAGCACGCGCATGCTGCCCATCTCGCGGTCGTAGACCATCGACAGCGAGCCCTGCATGCCGTTGAACAGCAGGATCATGCAGGCCAGCCCCGGGACGATGTACACCTCGTAGGGGATGTAGGTGTCGTAGGGCTCGATTACCGAGATGCCCAACGCGGCGCGGAACCCGGCGGCGAACACCAGCAGCCACAGTAATGGGCGCACCAGCGCACTGAGAAACCGCGTGCGCTGCAACACAAAGCGCAGCCACTCGCGCAGCACGATGCCGCGCAGGCATTGCCAGTAAGCGTTCATGCCGCCGCTCCCGTCGTGGTGGGGCGAGTCAAGCGCGCGAACACGCTGCCCAGATCGCCGCCTTGTTGCTCGATCAAGGCAGCGACTTGCCCACTGGCCACCAGGCGGCCCTGGTGCAGGATCATCAAGGCATCGTCGGCCTGTACTTCGTCGAGCAGGTGGGTGGTCCACAGCACGCTGATGCCCTGTTCGCGGCACAGGCTGCGCACGTGCTGGTTCAGCGCCAGGCGGCTGGCCGGGTCGAGGCCGACGCTGGCTTCATCCAACAGCAGCAGGCGCGGCTCATGCAGCAACGCCCGGGCGATTTCCACGCGGCGCCGATGTCCGCCGTTCAGTTCGCGGACTTTTTCCCGGCGCCGTTCGGTGAGGGCCTGGCGGGCCAGTTCGGCGGCGACGCGCAGGTCGGTCTGGCGCCGCGACAAACCATGCAACGCAGCGTGGTAACACAGGTTCTGTTCCACGCTCAAATCCAGGTCCAGGGTGCTTTGCTGGAACACCACACCCAATTGCGCAAGGGCCGCACGCGGAGCCTCACGCAGGGAATGACCGCCCACGCGAATGTCGCCGCTTTGCAGGTCATACAGCCGCGTGAGCAGGGCGATCAAGGTGGATTTGCCGGCGCCATTGGGCCCCAGCAGCGCCGCAAAACGCCCTGGCGCCAGGCTGAAACTCACCTCGCACAAGGCCTGCCGTGCGCCGTAGGCGAAGCTCAGGTCGCGCACCTCCAGGGCGTTCATGGCGTGACCACCACGCCCCACGGATAACGCCCGACCTTCACCGACTTGATCACCTTGAGACTGTCCACATCGATCACCGACACATCACCGCTCACGCCGTTGGTGGCCAGCAACTGTTTCTCGTCCGGGGTAAATGCCATCTGCCACACGCGGCGGCCCACCAACAGGTAGTCGAGGACCTCGAAGGTCTTGGCGTCGATCACGGCCACATGGTTGGCCGGGCCGAGGGCGACAAAGCCGTACTTGCCATCGGCGCTGAGCTTGATGCCGACCGGCTGCACCTTATCCGGATGTACGCCCTTGATCTTGAAGGTCAGGGTCTTGAGGATTGCGCGGCTGGCCACGTCGAGGATGGTCACGGTACCGCCGATTTCCGCCGAGGCCCACAGCTGCGAGCCATCGTGGTTGAACTCGACGAAGCGCGGGCGCTGGTCCACCAGGGTGCTGTCGGCCAGGGTCTGGGTGCTGGTGTCGATCCAGTGCAGCATGTTGGTGGTTTCGCTGGTGTTCACCGCCCACTTGCCATCCGGGCTCACGGCCATGCCTTCGGGTTCGACGCCGACGTTGATCTGGCCGAGCACCTTGGAGGTCTCGGTGTCGATCACGGTGACCAGCGCATCGTCTTCGTTGGACACGTACAGCCAGCGGTTATTGGGGTGCAGGGCGAATTGCTCGGGGTCTTTGCCGGAGGGCAGTTCCTTGATGATCCTGCGCGTGGCCACGTCCATCACCTGCACGCGGTCCGAGTCGCTGGCGCAGATGTACAGCAGCTTGTTGTCATGGGACAGCAGCAGGCCCCGTGGGCGCTGGCCGACCTTGAGGGTGTCGGTGACTTGCAGGGTCTGCATGTCGATCAGGCTCAGGCTGTTGTCCTTCTCGTTGGAGACCCAGGCGGTACTGGCCACGGCGTGCCCGGCGGCAAGCAGCAGGGCGCATGGGAGCAGGGTGCGGCGCATGGCGGATTCCTTATTATTGTGGGTAGTTGATCAAGGGAAGCGGCAGGTCACCTCGGGTTTGTCATAGCCCAGGCTGTCCATTTCGTTGGTGGGGTGCAGGAAACCGTCCTGGGGCGAGGTGCTGACCAGCGCGCGGGGCTGCACGATGGGAATCGGCTGGCGCAGTTGGCCGTTCCAGGGGCGGTAGCTGAGCTTGCGGCCCTTGAACCCGTCCAGGGGCAGTTGCTCGCTGATTTCCACTTGGCGGATCGCCATGGGCTCGACCTGGCGCAACTTGCTCACTGCACTGGCGACGCTGCGCACGGCCATCCAGGCGGCGAAGTCACGGTCGTTCATCCAACGCCCGGCCAGGGCCTCGAAGCGTTTCTGCAATTGGGCGGCGCCGTAGGTCTCGACGGTTTTGTGCCAGCCGGTGGGCGTCAGGCCCTGGGTGCCGGCGACGGGGCGCGGGTACCAGGTCTGGTAGGGCACGTACTCGCCGAAGTCGCCGCGCTCGTCGGCCACCAGCACCACGTCGTATTCGGCGGTCTGGGTGAACAGCGGCATATCCGCCTGGGCGCTGCGGCGCTGGTCGTTATCGAAGCGCCAGGCCTTTTCCGCCACCAGCTGCACGCCGAAGCGTTTGGCGGCGCGCCGCAGGGCGGCGGCGTAGGCCTGGTCATCCTCGGTGGGGCCGACGATCAGCAGCGCTTTCTGCCATTTGCGCACTACCAGGAACTGCGCCAGGGCATCGGCGAGCATCGCGCGGCTGGGCAGGGTATGCAGCACGTTGCCCAGGCAGTCGCTGCTGCGCAGGCGGTCATCCGGGCTGCCGGCGTTGAACAGCAGGCTGTCCGGCAGGGCTGCGCTGAGTTGGCGCAGGCTGGCGGCGGGTGCGTTGATCACGAACAGGCGCAGGCCCTGGGCATGCTGGGCCTGGGCGGCGGCGAGCAGGGCGTCCGGGGTGTCCACCGTGGCGCTGGTCAGGCTGTAGCGCTGGTTGAGAAAGGCGCCGGTGCTGTTGCTGTCGATGATCGCCAGTTCAGCGCCGCGCTGCCCGGCATCGGCGGGCTCGGCAATCACATTCGACAGCAGCGGGCCCGGATCGGGCCGATAACCCAGGTAGCCGATCTGCACCTGCAAGGGCGCTTCGGCGGCCTGGCCGGTGGCGGCCCAGGCGATCGCCAGCAGGCAGATCACGGCGTAGGGGGCGAGCTGGCGCATAGGGCACTCCATGACAGGTAGCGCCAGCATAGGAACCCTGAACGTCGCTGCAAATATGCAGAAAGTAGCGCTGGGGCAGTACCAAGGTAGTAGCCCCGGGCGTGCCGTGGGGTTTTAGCATGGAGTACCACGGGCTCTATCCACAGGAGTGACACCAGCATGCGCGTCTTGTCGGCCTTGTGGCGCATCAACCTATGGGTGTGCGGCTTTTTCGCCCTGGTGACCTGCGCCTGCACCGCGCTGTTGCTGCACCAGGCCCTGGCCGATGTGGAGCGCGAACTGCAATCGGCCGAAGCGGTGGTGCACTACCTGAGCGAAACCGCCGCGCGCGACCCGGCCAGCCTGCAACCCCACCTCACCGCGAGTTTGCGCCATGTTCGCGTGCACTGGCTGGCGAGCGGCGACACCGTGCAAGCGCCGGACGCGGACGGGCTGGACGCCTGGCTCGGGCGCCTGTTGTTTGCCGAGGCGCGGCGCAGTGCCCAGGTGCTGGACTTGCCGGACGGCCGGCGCGTGTCCATCGCTGTCGACCCACGGGATGAAATCGACGAGGTCTGGGACTCCCTGCAACAACTGCTGGGCCTGTGCGCACTGGCCCTGGCCCTGAGCCTGTTGACCATCCGATGGGCGGTGCGCCGTGGCATGGGCGTGCTGGATGAATTGCTGCGCGCGCTGCAACAGGTGTGCGCCGGCCAGCTCAATGTGCGCCTGGGCAGCCAAGGCGCGCCGGAAGCACGCCAACTGGCGCTGCACTTCAACCGCATGACCGACGCCCTGGAGCAGGCGCGCACCGATAACACCCGGCTTACCCAAACCCTGCTGGCGGTGCAGGAGCAGGAGCGCACCCACCTGGCCCAGACCCTGCACGATGACCTCGGCCAATACCTGGCCGGCATTCGCGCCCAGGCCTGCCTGTTGCGCCTGGCCACCGACCAGCCGCACCTGCTGGCGCCCACGGTGGCGCAACTCGAGGATCACTGCGAGCACTTGCAGCAAGGCTTCCGGGCACTGGTCCACGACCTTTATCCGGTGGCCCTGCAACACCTGCCGATGGCCGAGGCGTTTGCGCTGCTGGTCACCCAGTGGCAGGCCAGCCACGGCATTCCCTGCCACCTGCAGGTCAGCACCGACCTGCCGCTGTTGCCCGGCGCCAGCAAGACCCATCTGTACCGCCTGCTCCAGGAAGCCCTGACCAACATCCTGCGGCATGCCGACGCCAGCCAGGTGCACGTGCGCCTGCAACACCACGGTTCGCGCCTGCGCCTGTGGGTGCGCGATAACGGTCGCGGTGCAGACACGCCCCAGCGGCCCGGCGTGGGCCTGTATTCAATGGCCGAACGCGCCCGTTGCCTGGGCGGCGAATTGAAGATCATCAGCCACCCCGGCGCCGGCTGGGCGTTGGCGTTGAACATGCCGTTGGAGGCCTCATGAATATTCTGTTGGTGGATGACCACGCGGTGGTACGCCAAGGCTATGCCAGCCTGTTGCGTGCGCTGCTGCCGGCCGTTGAAGTGCGCGAGGCGGCCAGTGGCGAAGAGGCGTTGAGCCGGGTCCAGGAAGCGCTGCCGCACCTGGTGATCATGGACTTCGGCCTGCCGGGCATCAGCGGCCTGGAAACCACCCGGCGCCTGCGCCAGCGCCTGCCGCACCTGCGCGTGCTGTTTTTCAGCATGCACGACGAGTTGCCCCTGGTGCGCCAGGCCCTGGAGGCGGGCGCCTCGGGCTACCTGACCAAAACCTCGGCACCCGAGGTGTTGATCGAAGCGGTGCGTCGCATCCTAGACGGCCACGCCTATATCGAACAGGCCCTGGCCACTGAACTGGCCTATACGCCCGGTGACCAACGTTTGCAGGGCATGACCCCGCGCGAGCTGGAAATCTTCCTGATGCTGGCCAGGGGCACGCCGACCCGAGCGATTGCCGACCAGCTGAATATCAGCAGCAAGACCGTGTCCAATCACCTGACCTTGCTCAAGAGCAAATTGCAGGTGAGTTCCCATGCCGAGCTGGTGCACCTGGGGATCGACATGGGCGTGGTGCGGGTGGTTGGATAACCGGGTGTGCGCACATCCACTGTGGGAGGTGGGGGCTAGCGATCCCAGGTGGTGGGGCAGTCGATGCAGCCTTCCATATTGGCATCCTGGAAGTTCGCGTAGTGCTGGCGGCTGCCGGTGAGGGTGGCCTGTTCCAGGTTGCTCTCGCCGAACTTGGCTTCCTGCAGGTTGGCATCGCTGAGGTCGGCCCCTTGCAGGTCGGCCTTGCTCAACCAGGTCATTTCCAGGTCGGCCGCACGCAGGTTGGCCTTGTGCATTTTCGCCCCCGACAGCCGCGCAAATTGCAGGTAGGCCGCGCTGAGGTTGGCGTTTTCGAACTGCGCACCCTGGGCGAACAGGCCCCAACCCTGGATCGCCATCAACGTGGAGCCGCTGAAGTCGGCCAGGCGCAGGTTGGCCTGTTGCAGGCTGGCGCGGGTCAGGTTGGCGCCTTGCAGTCGGGCTTTTTCCAGGTTGGCCAGGTCGAGGTTGGCATGGCGCAGATCCGCCTCGCGCAGGTCGGCGCCGGCCAGGTTCATCTTGCTCAAGTCCTGGTTGCGCAGGTTGGCGCCCTTGAGGTTGGCGCCGGGGCATTGGCTGTGTTCGGCGATGGTGCAGCCGTTGATGATCAGCGGCGCATCGTCGCCATCCTCGGCGTGGACCACGGGCAGGCAGAGCAGGAGTAACAAGGGCAGGTAGTTCATCGTACGACCTCTGGGGATCCTGTGGTGAGCGGGCTTGCTGTGGTGAGGGGCTTGCTGTGGTGAGCGGGCTTGTTGTGGTGAGCGGGCTTGCCCCGCGCTCGGCTGCGCAGCAGCCGTAGAACCTGAGCGCACGGAGGTGCTGGAGGAATGCCGGGGCCGCTTCGCAGCCCAGCGCGGGGCAAGCCCGCTCACTACAAAAAGCGGTCCGGCATTCTCGCGGGGGTTATTTTTGCGCGGTATTCTGATCCCAGCTCGGGATCTTGAACACCCAGAACGACCCGCCTTGTGCCACCGGCTTGGTCAGCTCGGCCATGTCGCCGCCCCACAATGGCACCGCGCCGCCGTAGCCGACGGTGACGCCGACATACTGCTCGCCATCCTGTTCCCAGGTGATCGGCGGCGAGACGATGCCGCTGCCGGTCTGGAACTTCCACAGCTCCTTGCCGGTTTTCGCGTCGAAGGCCTTGAAGAAACCGTCGCCGGTACCGGTAAACACCAGGTTGCCCTTGGTCGCCAGCACGCCGGCCCACAGCGGCAAGGCTTCCTTGTGCTCCCACACCACCTTGCCGGTGGTCGGGTTCATTGCGCGCAGGGTGCCGACGTGGTCGTCATACATGCGCTTGATGCGAAAACCCATGCCCAGGTACGCCGAGCCCTTCTTGTAGTTGACCTCTTCGGTCCAGTATTCCTCTTTCCACTGGTTGCCCGGGATGTAGAACAGGCCGGTGTCCTGGCTGTAGGCCATGGGGTTCCAGTTCTTGCCCCCCAGGAACGGCGGCGAGACTTCCACCGGCTTGCCTTTGGTTTCACCCGGCAAGGGCTTGGCCGGACGCTGGCCTTCGTTCTCCACCGGACGCCCGGTCTTCAGGTCGATATGGCTGGCCCAGGTGATGTTGTCGACGAACGGGAAGGCGTTCTGCAGCTTGCCGTTGTTGCGGTCCACCACATAGAAAAAGCCGTTGCGGTCAGCGTGGCCGGTGGCCTTGACCACCTTGCCGTCCTTGTCCTTGTAGTCGAACAGCACCAGCTCGTTGTTGCCGGAAAAGTCCCAGGCATCGTTCGGGGTGTGCTGGTAGAACCACTTCACTTCGCCGGTGCTCGGGTCGACGCCGACCTGGCCGGAGGTGTAGAGGCTGTCGAAGTCGTGGGGGTTGCCGTCCTTGGCGGTGCGCGCCCAGGTGTTCCACGGGCCGGGGTTGCCGGCGCCGACGATGATCGTGTTGGTCTCGGCATCGAAGCTCGCGCTCTGCCAAGGGGCGCCGCCGCCGTGGCTCCAGGCCTCGACCTTGCCGGTTGCGGTGGTCGGGTCATCCGGCCACGAAGGCGCCTTGACGTCGCCGGTGGTGGTGCTGTCCTTGCCGTTGAGGCGGCCCATATGGCCTTCCACGAACGGGCGCATCCACACTTCTTCACCGGTGTCCGGGTCGCGGGCAAACAGCTGGCCGACCACGCCGAACTCATCGCCGGAGCTGCCGTGGATCAGTAGCACCTTGCCGCTGACCTTGTCTTTGATCAGCACCGGCGCGCCGGTCATGGTGTAGCCGGCGGCGTGGTCGCCGAACTTCTTGTTCCACACCACTTTGCCGGTGTTTTTGTCGAGGGCGATCAGGCGTGCGTCGAGGGTGCCGAAGTAGATCTTGTCGCCGAAGATCGCCGCACCGCGGTTGACCACGTCGCAGCATGGGCGAATGTTGTCGGGCAGGCGGTGGTTGTAGGTCCACAGGCGCTTGCCGGTCTTGGCGTCGAGGGCGAACACCCGGGAATAGGAGCCGGTGACGTAGACCACGCCATCGCTGACGATGGCCTGGGATTCCTGGCCGCGTTGCTTCTCATCGCCAAAGGAATAGGACCAGGCCGGGGTGAGCTTGAACACGTTCTTGTCGTTGACCTGGGCCAGCGGGCTCCAGCGCTGGGCGTTGGTGCCCATGCCGTATTGCAGCACGTCCTGGGTGGTCAGGTGGTCGTTGGCGATGTCTTCCCAGGTGACATTGTGCGTCGGCTTGGCGGGTTCGGCGGCCGCGAACGTTACGGCACTGAGGGACAGGCTGCCCACCAGCACGAAGGCTTGCACGGCAAGGCTTAAAGGTGAGCGGGCGGGTAGCGATCTTATTGTCATGGTTGCAGTTCCCAGTGGAGGTTTTGGCCTGCACAGGGTGGAACGCCGGGGCGCCGGGCGGATACGGAAAAACTCCCGCTGTGGCCGGGAAGACTTCCCGAGGCGCCGCTGTTTTAGGCGTGCCCCACAAGCCCTACTACCAAGGGAGGAGAGGGCGGCCACCAAAGCAGCATACGGCCCATGCCCCGGGGTTTCTAAGATGGTTGCCATAGCCTCTGCAATGAGGTTTTGCGTGCAATCCTGAGGGCAAAAATAATGACAACAAAACACAATGCCTTGCTCGTCGCCGGGCTGTTGGTCGGTGTGATCGCCGGGGGCTCCGCCTGGGCCCATGGCAACGTGGTCCCGCAAGCGGTGGAAACCAAGGGCCTGACCTCGATCAAGGACGCCGGCGTACCGGTCAACGAAGACGGCTGGGCGGCGGTCAATCCGTACCGCACCTCGCCTGAACACGACCGCGCCGTGGAAATCGGCTCGTCCGCCTACAACCAGAACTGCGCCGCCTGCCACGGCCTGGAAGCCAAGTCCGGCGGCATCGCCCCCGACCTGCGCATGCTCGATGTGGGCGAAGCCGGTGATGAGTGGTTCGTCGAGCGCGTGCGCCATGGCGCGGTGCGTGACGGCCGCGTGTACATGCCGAAAATGGCCGACTACCTGAGCCAGGAAGCCTTGTGGGCCGTGCGCACCTACCTGGACAGCGTGCACGTCGAGGAGTAAGCCATGCGCCTGTTCGCTTATGTGCTTGGCCTGGCCCTGCTGTGTTGCCAGCCGGCACAGGCGCAGGTGCGCAGCTATGACCAGATGATCGCCGCCGGCGAAATCAACGTGGCGGTGTACAAGGACTTTGCCCCCTACAGTTTCGAAGACGGCGCCACCGCGCGCGGGGTCGACGTGGAACTGGCCCGGGCCCTGGCCACGGCCCTGGGGGTACGGCTCAAGTTGATCTGGGCGCCGGCCGGCGAGAAGCTCGACGACGACCTGCGCGACTACATCTGGCGCGGCAGCCCGTTGCACAACCAGCAACTGGCCGACCTGATGATGCGCGCGCCCTACGACCGCGATTACGCACAAAAGCGCAACGACCAGGGCGAACTGGAAAACGGCCATGTGGTGATGTTCGGGCCGTACCAGAACGAACAATGGCAGGTGGCCTACGATCGTCGGCGCCTGGACACGGTCGCCAGCGTGGCGGTGTTCGAGCAGCACCCGATTGGCGTCGAAGTCGACAGTGTGCCGTCGTTCTACCTCACCTCGGTGTTCAACGGCATGCTCGCCGCCAGGACCCATCACTACCCCGACGTCCCCCAGGCCTTTGCGGCGATGAAAGCCGGTGAGGTCGATGCGGTGATGGCGATGCGCGGCGAAGTCGATTGGCAGGTGCACGAGGCCCATGACCCGCAACTGGCCCTCGCCGAAAACGCCTACCCGAACATGGGCAAGCAACGCTGGGAGATCGGCATGGCGGTGCACGAGAGCAATCGCCAGTTGGCCTACGCGGTGGAAGAGGCGCTGGAAGGCCTGATCCGCGACGGCGCGGTGCAAGCCATCTATGCCCGTTACGGCCTGCAGTACGAAGTGCCCGAGATGTATCAATAGGAGCAGGCGATGAACTGGCGACTGAGCTGCATCCTGGCCTGCTGGCTGCCGCTGGCGGCGCACGCCGTGGAGGTCGACCCGGTGCCGTCGGTGATGTGGGACTTCTATCACAAGCAGTTCCTGGCGCAGGCGCCGTTCGTGTTCGACGACCGAGTCAAGCTGCTCGCGCCGCCGTTCGCCGAAGATGCGCGCCAGGTGCCCCTGGAAATCGATGCGCGCGCCTTTAACGGCCATGTGGTGAAAATCCTGGCCTGGGCCGAGCTCAACCCATTGCCGAAAATCGTCGACTTCCAGCCCAAGGCCGGGGTGCTGCCATGGCTGTCGCTGCGGATTCGTATCGAGCAGGCCACCCCGTTGCGGGCGGCGGTGCTCACCGATGACGGCTTGTGGCACGTGGGCTCGACCCTGATCGACGCGGCCGGTGGCGGCTGCACCGCGCCCAGCGTGGTACGCACCCAGCCGGGCTGGGAAGAGCACATCGGCGAAGTGCTCGGCGGCCGTTACCCGCGTGGCGAGTTCAGCCGCGTGCGTGTGCAGGTGGCGCACCCGATGGACAACGGCATGGTCAGCGGCATCCCCGAGTTTTTTATCAACCATGCGCAACTGCGCGGCCAGGACGGCCAGGTGCTGGCTGATCTTGAGCTGTTCCCGGCGGTCAGCGAGAACCCCAACCTGGCCTTCGACATCGACGCGCCGGGGCCCACCCGCCTGGTGCTGCGCGACAACAGCGGCAATGAGTTCGACGCGGCCATCCCCTGACCAGAAGGAGCGCGGCATGCGCTGGATTCTATTGTTATGCCTGGGCCTGAGCCTGCCCGCCCTGGCGGACCTCGACTACGCCCTCAAGCCCCGGCTGATCGCCGACGACACCTGGCTGCTCGAAGGCAGCACCGACAATTTTGCCAAGGCCAACGGCGGCAATATCGTCAACACCGCCTTTATCGTCACCGAGGCCGGCGTGGTGGTGATCGACACCGGACCGTCGCGGCGCTACGGCGAAGCCATGCGCGAGGCCATCGCCCGTGTCACCCCCAAGCCGGTGATCCGGGTGCTGATTACCCATCATCACCCCGACCATGCGCTCGGCAACCAGGCCTTCAAGGACGTGCCCATCGGCGCCCTGGCCGAGACCACGCGGCTGCTGCACGAGCAGGGCGACGGCATGGCGGAAAACCTCTACCGCATGGTCGGCGACTGGATGCGCGGCACCGAGGTGGTGTTGCCCACCCAGGTGCTGGAGCCCGGTGTGCTGAGCGTCGGCCGCCATGACCTGCGCCTGCTCGCGCTCAGCGGTCACACCGGCGCCGACCTGGCGATCTTCGACCAGAGCACCGGCGTGCTGTTCGCCGGCGACCTGGTGTTTTACCAGCGCGCCCTCACCACCCCCAACAGCCCGGGGCTGGCGGTGTGGCTGGCGGACCTCGGCACCCTGCAAGCCTTGCCCTGGACCCTGATCGTGCCCGGCCATGGCCCGGTGGCCAGCGACGCGCAACCCTTTACGCAGATGCGCGACTACCTGACCTGGCTCGATCAACTTTTGCGTGACGGCGCGGCCCAGGGCAGCGACATGGCCGAGATGATCCGCAGCCCCATCCCCGCACGCTTCGCGGCGATCAGCCTGAGCCGCTATGAACTGATCCGCAGCGTCAGCCACCTGTACCCGCGGTACGAGCGCGAACAGATGCAACGCGTGGATTCGCCGCGCTGACCCGCTACTAAGGAACTAGCAAACTCGATACTGCGGTCAATTGTGACAACGGCCCCTGCGCCCAAGAATCTGCACCAGACCGGGAAAATTTCCCGGGTATAACAAAAAACCGCAGAGGTAGCCGTCATGACCCAACCCGCACGTCGCCAACCCTTCGCCTTGAGTGTGTTGCTCGGTGCCATCCTGTTATCCGGCCAGGCCATGGCCTCGGTCAGCGATGAGGACATCCTCCAGGACCCGAAAAACCCCGGGCAGATCGTCACCAACGGCCTGGGCGTGCAGGGCCAGCGCTACAGCCCCCTCGACAGCCTGAACGTCGACAACGTCAAGGACCTGCGCCCGGTCTGGGCGTTTTCCTTTGGCGGCGAGAAGCAGCGTGGGCAACAGGCGCAGCCGATGATCAAGGACGGGGTGATGTACCTCACCGGTTCCTACTCGCGGGTGTTCGCGGTGGATGCGCGCACCGGCAAGAAGCTCTGGCAGTACGATGCGCGTCTGCCCGATGACATCCGCCCGTGCTGTGACGTGATCAACCGTGGCGTGGCGCTGTACGGCGACCTGGTGTTCTTCGGCACCCTCGACGCCAAGCTGGTGGCGCTGAACAAAGACACCGGCAAAGTGGTGTGGAGCAAGCAGGTCGCCGACCACAAGGAAGGCTACTCGATCAGCGCCGCGCCCCTGGTGGTCAACGGTAAGCTGATCACCGGCGTGGCCGGTGGCGAATTCGGCGTGGTCGGCAAGATCCAGGCCTATGACCCGAAAAACGGCGAGCTGCTGTGGAGCCGCCCGACGGTCGAAGGTCATATGGGTTATGTCTACAAGGACGGCAAAGCCGTGGAAAACGGCATCTCCGGCGGCGAAGCGGGCAAGACCTGGCCGGGGGACCTGTGGAAAACCGGCGGCGCCGCACCGTGGCTGGGCGGCTACTACGACCCGGAAACCAACCTGCTGCTGTTCGGCACCGGCAACCCGGCGCCATGGAACTCGCACCTGCGTCCCGGCGACAACCTCTACTCGTCCTCGCGCCTGGCGCTGAACCCGGACGACGGCACCATCAAGTGGCACTTCCAGAGCACGCCCCACGACGGCTGGGACTATGACGGCGTCAACGAGCTGATCTCCTTCAACTACACCGAAGGCGGCAAGGAAATCAAAGCGGCAGCCACCGCCGACCGCAACGGCTTCTTCTATGTACTCGACCGCACCAACGGCAAGTTCATCCGTGGCTTCCCGTTTGTCGACAAGATCACCTGGGCCAGCGGCCTGGATAAGGACGGTCGGCCGATCTACAACGAAGCCAGCCGCCCAGGCGCGCCGGGCAGCGAAACCAAGGGCACCTCGGTGTTTGTCGCGCCGGCGTTCCTCGGTGCGAAGAACTGGATGCCGATGGCCTATAACCGCGACACCGGGCTGTTCTATGTGCCGTCCAACGAGTGGGGCATGGACATCTGGAACGAAGGCATCGCCTACAAGAAGGGCGCGGCGTTCCTTGGCGCCGGCTTCACCATCAAGCCGCTGAACGAAGACTACATCGGCGTACTGCGCGCCATCGACCCGAAGACCGGCAAGGAAGTCTGGCGCCACAAGAACTTCGCGCCGCTGTGGGGCGGGGTGCTGACCACCAAGGGCAACCTGGTGTTCACCGGCACGCCGGAAGGCTTCCTGCAGGCGTTCAACGCCAAGACCGGCGAGAAGGTCTGGGAATTCCAGACCGGCTCCGGCGTGCTCGGCTCGCCTGTGACCTGGGAAATGGACGGCGAACAGTACGTCTCGGTGCTCTCCGGCTGGGGCGGCGCCGTGCCGTTGTGGGGCGGTGAAGTGGCCAAGCGCATCAAGGACTTCAACCAGGGCGGCATGCTCTGGACCTTCAAGCTGCCCAAAGAGCTGGTCGCCAAGCACTGAAACTACGACCAAATGACAAGTGCCCCCCTGCCAACGGCGCATTCGCCCGCCAGCGGGGGCTCTTTACTATCGGGTCATCGCCTGTTGACCGACAGGCCCGGACCCAGACAGAGGCTTTAACATGATCTACGCACAACCTGGCACCCCTGGCGCCATCGTCAGCTTCAAGCAGCGCTACGGCAATTACATCGGCGGCGAGTTCGTCGCCCCGCTCAGTGGTGAGTACTTCACCAACACCTCGCCGGTGACCGGTGAAGCGATCGCCGAATTCCCGCGCTCCAACGCCGCCGATATCGACAAGGCCCTTGACGCTGCCCATGCCGCCGCCGACGCCTGGGGCAAGACTTCGCCCCAGGATCGCTCCCTGGTGCTGCTGAAAATCGCCGACCGTATCGAGCAGCACCTCGAAGTGCTGGCCGTGACCGAAAGCTGGGACAACGGCAAGGCCGTGCGCGAAACCCTCAACGCCGACGTGCCCCTGGCTGCCGACCACTTCCGCTACTTCGCCGGCTGCATTCGCGCCCAGGAAGGCGGCGCCGCCGAGATCAACGAACACACCGCGGCGTATCACTTCCATGAGCCATTGGGCGTGGTCGGGCAGATCATTCCGTGGAACTTCCCGCTGCTGATGGCCGCCTGGAAACTCGCCCCGGCCCTGGCCGCCGGCAACTGTATCGTGCTCAAGCCGGCCGAGCAGACGCCGCTGTCGATCATGGTGTTTGCCGAGTTGATCAATGACCTGCTGCCACCGGGCGTGCTGAATATCGTCCAGGGCTTTGGCCGCGAAGCCGGGGAGGCGCTGGCCACCAGCAAGCGCATCGCCAAGATCGCCTTTACCGGCTCGACCCCCATCGGTGCGCACATCATGCATGCGGCCGCCGAGAACCTCATTCCCTCCACCGTGGAACTGGGCGGCAAGTCGCCGAACATCTTCTTCGAAGACATCATGCAGGCTGAGCCTGCGTTCATCGAAAAAGCCGCCGAAGGCCTGGTGCTGGCGTTCTTCAACCAGGGCGAAGTGTGCACCTGCCCGTCGCGGGCGCTGGTGCAGGAGTCGATCTACGACGACTTCATGAAAGTGGTGATGAAGAAGATCGTCAAGATCAAGCGCGGCAACCCGCTGGACACCGAGACCATGGTCGGCGCCCAGGCGTCCGAGCAGCAATACGACAAGATCCTCTCCTACCTCAAGATCGCCCAGGAAGAGGGCGCCGAGCTGCTCACCGGCGGCGCGGCCGAGCGCCTGGAGGGCGACCTGTCCAGCGGTTACTACATCCAGCCGACCCTGCTCAAGGGCCACAACAAGATGCGCGTGTTCCAGGAAGAAATCTTCGGCCCGGTGGTGGGGATCACCACCTTCAAGGACGAAGCTGAAGCCCTGGCGATTGCCAACGACAGCGAATTCGGCCTCGGCGCCGGGCTGTGGACCCGCGACATCAACCGCGCCTACCGCATGGGCCGGGCGATCAAGGCCGGCCGCGTATGGACCAACTGTTATCACCTGTACCCGGCGCATGCGGCGTTTGGCGGCTACAAGAAGTCGGGTGTGGGGCGTGAGAACCACAAGATGATGCTGGATCACTACCAGCAGACCAAGAACCTGTTGGTGAGCTACGACATCAATCCGTTGGGTTTCTTCTAACCCTCTGACTGCAATGCGGTCCCCTGTGGGAGGGGCGGTGCGACGATTCGACTTGCTCCCGATAGCGGTATGTCAGTGGCATAAATGTTAACTGACCCACCGCCATCGGGAGCAAGCCCCCTCCCACATTTTGATCGGCGTACACCCGCTACCAATGCAGGCGCCGCTTCGTTCGAAAGTAGCATTCGCACCCCCATCCCCCCATGCATTAATGCCTTTACCGGAATCTTCCGGCACAACAAGAGGACTCTCCCCATGTGGACCAAACCCGCCTTCACCGACCTGCGTATCGGCTTCGAAGTGACCATGTACTTCGCCAGCCGCTGATCCATCTCCGGCCAGCCTCGCGCTGGCCGGTGCCCTATGGGGAATGACCCTTTGGTCTGATTGCAAACGCCTGGGAATGGGTTAGTGTGAAGCGCATCTCCCAAAAATAATAACAACAGGCTTTCCAATGAGCCCCAATCTGAGCCTCCTGCGTAAATTCGTCTCGCCTGAAATCATCTTCGGTGCCGGCTGCCGGCACAACGTCGGTAACTACGCCAAGACCTTTGGTGCGCGCAAGGTCCTGGTGGTCAGCGACCCCGGTGTGATCGCCGCCGGATGGGTCGCCGATGTGGAAGCCAGCCTGCAGGCCATCGGCATCGACTACTGCCTGTACAGCGCCGTGTCGCCCAACCCGCGCGTCGAGGAAGTGATGCTCGGTGCCGAGGTGTACCGGGAAAACCATTGCGACGTGATCGTGGCGATCGGCGGCGGCAGCCCCATGGACTGCGGCAAGGCCATCGGCATTGTGGTCGCCCATGGGCGCTGCATCCTCGAGTTCGAAGGCGTGGACACCATCCGTGTGCCGAGCCCGCCGCTGATCCTGATCCCCACCACCGCCGGCACCTCGGCGGATGTCTCGCAGTTCGTGATCATTTCCAACCAGCAGGAACGCATGAAGTTCTCCATCGTCAGCAAGGCGGTGGTGCCGGATGTGTCGCTGATCGACCCGGAAACCACGGCGAGCATGGATCCGTTCCTGTCCGCCTGTACCGGCATCGACGCGCTGGTGCATGCGATCGAGGCGTTCGTATCCACCGGCCACGGCCCGCTGACCGACCCCCATGCGCTGGAGGCCATGCGCCTGATCAACGGCAACCTGGTGCAGATGATCGCCAACCCCGGCGATATTGCCCTGCGCGAGAAGATCATGCTCGGCAGCATGCAGGCGGGGTTGGCGTTCTCCAATGCGATCCTCGGCGCGGTGCATGCCATGTCCCACAGCCTCGGCGGGTTTCTCGACCTGCCCCATGGCTTGTGCAACGCGGTCCTGGTGGAACACGTGGTGGCGTTCAACTACAACTCGGCGCCGGAGCGTTTCAAGGTGATTGCCGAGACCTTCGGCATCGATTGCCGTGGCCTCAACCACCGACAGATCTGTGGGCGCCTGGTGGAACACCTGATTGCCCTGAAACACGCCATCGGCTTCCATGAAACCCTCGGCCTGCATGGCGTGCGCGTGGCGGACATTCCGTTCCTGTCCCAGCATGCGATGCACGACCCGTGCATCCTCACCAACCCGCGCGAGTCCAGCCAGCGTGATGTCGAGGTGGTGTATGGCGAAGCGCTCTGACGACCAGCAACAGGCCCTCGCCGGTCTGTTGGGCCTGGGCAATCACTCGGCGCGCAAGAGCCACTACCCGGAACTCACCGCGCGTCTCGACGAGCTGGAGGCCGAGCGCAACCGCTATATCCGTCTCAACGATGAGCTGGAGCAGCGCGTGGCGGCGCGCACCGATGAACTGCTGGAAGCCAACCACAACCTGCAACAGCAGATCGCCCAGCGCGAGCAGGTCGAGCAGGAGCTGCGTGACGCCCGCGATGCCGCCGAGGCCGCCAACCGCAGCAAGGACAAATACCTCGCCGCCGCCAGCCATGACCTGTTGCAGCCACTCAACGCCGCGCGACTGCTGATCTCCACCCTGCGCGAGCGCAACCTGCCCAGCGTCGAACAGGTGCTGGTGGAACGTACGCACCAGGCCCTGGAAGGCGCCGAGGATTTGCTCACCGACCTGCTGGATATTTCGCGGCTCGACCAGGCGGCGGTCAAGCCGGACGTGGCGCTGTATCGCCTGGATGAGCTGTTTGCGCCGCTGGTCTCGGAGTTCCAGTCGGTGGCGCTGGCGGCCGGGCTGAACCTGCGCGCGCGTACCGGCCATTATGCGATCCGCACCGACCTGCGCCTGGTGACGCGGATCCTGCGCAACTTTCTCAGTAATGCCTGTCGCTACACCGACGAGGGCTGCATCCTGCTCGGCGCGCGCCGCCGTGGCGATCGCCTGCGCCTGGAGGTGTGGGACACCGGGCGCGGCATCGCGGCCGACCGCCTCGACGCGATCTTCCTTGAATTCAACCAGCTCGACGTCGGCCGTGCCTCGGACCGCAAAGGCGTAGGGCTGGGCCTGGCGATTGTCGAGCGCATCGCCGAGATCCTCGGCTACCCGGTGGCAGTCCGTTCGTGGCCCGGGCGCGGTTCGATGTTCAGTATCGAGGTGCCCATCAGCGAAGAGATGCCCCTGGCGATCAGCCAACTGCCGGCGCAACCGAGCACGGGCAACCCGCTGCCGGGAAGGCGCCTGCTGGTAATCGACAACGAGGTGAGCATCCTCGACAGCATGCGTGCGCTGCTGGCGCAGTGGGGCTGCGAGGTGATCACCGCCACCGACCAGGCCGGGGCGTTGCTGGCGTTGCAGGGCAGGGCGCCGGAGCTGATCCTCGCCGACTACCACCTTGACCATGGGGTGGTGGGTTGTGCGGTGGTCAAGCACCTGCGCGAGCATTTCGCGCAGAACATCCCCGCCGTGATCATCACCGCCGACCGCACCGACCAGTGCCGCCGCGCGCTGCGCCGCCTGGACGCACCGTTGCTGAACAAACCGCTCAAGCCCGGCAAGTTGCGGGCGGTGTTGAGCCAGTTATTGACCTAGGGTTGATACCCGTCAACACCTGTTGCGGCGCTTTGCCCCATGCTGCGGGCTCTGATTCAGCGCCCGACGGAGCCCGCCATGAACGCCCCCGCAACAACCGCAGCCTCATTCAAGTTGCCCCCGGGCCTGGTGATTGGCGTACTGGTGATGGTCGGCGTGCTGCTGTTGCCGCTGCCCGCCGACCTGCCGGTGGCCGGGCAGCGCATGCTGGCGATCCTCGCGTTTGCCGTGGTGGTGTGGATCACCGAGGCGGTGTCCTATGAAGCCAGCGCGATCATGATCACCTCGCTCATGGCGTTTTTGCTCGGCACCGCGCCGTCGCTGCAAGACCCCACGCACCTGATCGGCTCCAGCCCGGCCATCAGCATGGCGCTTACCGGCTTTTCCAACCCGGCACTGGCCCTGGTGGCGGGCGCATTGTTCATCGCGGCGGCCATGACCCACACCGGCCTGGACCGGCGTATCGCCCTGGTGACCCTGACCCGCGTCGGCACCAGCACGCGGGGCATTCTGCTGGGGGCAATTGCGGTGACCATCCTGCTCAGCCTCGTGGTGCCCAGCGCCACGGCGCGCAGTGCCTGTGTGGTGCCGATCATGATGGGCGTGGTCGCCGCGTTTGGCGTGGACAAGCGCTCCAACATCGCCGCCGGCCTGATGATCGTGGTGGCCCAGGGCACCAGCATCTGGAACGTCGGCATCCAGACCGCCGCCGCGCAAAACCTGCTGACCGTGGGCTTCATGGACAAGATGCTCGGCCAGCGCGTGTCGTGGATCGACTGGCTGATCGCCGGCGCGCCGTGGGCGGTGATCATGTCGGCGGTGTTGCTGTTCCTGGTGATCAAGCTGCTGCCGCCGGAAACCGACAGCATCCCCGGTGGCAAGGAGGCCGTGGCCCAGTCCCTGGTGGACATCGGCCCGATGACCGGCCCGCAGAAACGCTTGCTGACGGTGTCGGTGCTGCTGCTGTTGGCGTGGGCCACGGAAGGGCGCCTGCACCCGTTCGACACCACCTCGACCACCTACGCCGGGTTGGTGTTCCTGCTGCTGCCGGGCATCGGGGTGATGACCTGGAAGGATGTGCAATCGCGCATCCCGTGGGGCACGGTGATCGTGTTTGGCGTGGGCATCAGCCTCGGTACCGCATTGCTGACTACCCAGGCCGGGCAATGGCTGGGGTCCCAGGTGGTGGCGCACACCGGCCTGGATCAGGTCGGGCCGTTAGGGGTGTTTGCGATCCTGGGGGCGTTTCTGATTGTGATCCACCTGGGCTTTGCCAGCGCCACGGCACTGACTTCGGCGTTGTTGCCGATATTGATTGCGGTGCTGCAGACCTTGCCGGGGGAGTTCAACCGCTTGGGCATGACCATGCTGTTGGGGTTTGTGATGAGCTACGGGTTTATCCTGCCGATCAATGCGCCGCAGAACATGGTGTGCCTGGGGACCGGGACGTTTACGGCGCGGCAGTTTGCCAAGGTGGGGATCCTGGTGACGTTGATCGGGTATGGGTTGATGTTGGTGTTTGCGGCGACCTACTGGAGCTGGCTCGGTTGGATCTGATGTGAAATGCGCTTGTGGATGCCCATGAGATCCACTGTGGATGTGGTGAGCGGGCTTGTCCCGCGCTGGGCTGCTCGGCAGCCCCAAAACCAGCCACTGCGCAATATCGGGTACACCCCATTCGTCCTTCATTGGGGGCGCTTCGCACCCCAACGCGGGACAAGTCTGCATCGCCATCAGCTTGAGCGTTGGGTGGGCTTAGTCATAAGACCTTGATCACCACCTTGCCCTTGGCTCTGCCCCGTTCGACGTAGCTCAAGGCCTCAGCCGTTGCCTCGAGAGGGAAGGTTCGGTCGATCACCGGTGTGATGGCGCCGGACTCGACGAGCGCGGTGATTTTCTGCAATTGCGCACCGCTCGCACGCATGAACACGAACCCGTAGTCGACGCCCTGCCTGCGGGCTTTTCTGCGTATGCCGCTGCTTAACAGGCGCATGACCCAGCCCAGTCCCCAGGACAGCTTTTGCTCGCGTGCGAACTCGGCGGTCGGTGGTCCCGAGATGGAGATGAGCTGCCCACCCGGCTTGAGAATGCGCAGGGATTTTTCCAGTTCGGCGGGGCCGAGGCTGTTCAAGACGACGTCGTAGTCACGCAACACGTTTTCGACGTTCTGCTGCGTATAGTCGATGACCACGTCCGCTCCCAACGCCTTGACCCACTCCACGTTGGCGGTGCTGGTCGTGGTGGCAACGAAAGCCCCCAGGTGTTTTGCCAGCTGGATGGCAATGCTGCCGACACCACCGGAGCCCGCCTGGATAAAGACTTTTTGCCCCTTCTTCACGCGGGCTGTTTCAACCAGCACCTGCCAGGCGGTCAGTGCCACCAGGGGCAGGGCGGCGGCTTGTTCCATGCTGGTGTTGTTGGGTTTCAGTGCGAGGGCACTTTCCTCAATCGCGATCAGCTCGGCAAAGCCACCGATTCGCGCGTCGGGCGGGCGCGCGTAGACCTCGTCACCGGGCTTGAAGGTGCGCACGCCTGACCCTACGCGAACAACGACACCAGCCACGTCGTTGCCCATGATCAGCGGGAATGTGTAGGGCAGGATCAGTTTGAATTCACCCTTGCTGATCTTCGAATCCAGCTGGTTGACGCTGCTGGCATGTACCTTGACCAATACGTCGTGGATGCCCGGTTCCGGATCCGGTACCTCGGCAAGGCGTCCTTGATGCTTGCCGTAACGGTCAATCAGGAAGGCTTTCATCGTTCGGTTCCCATGGCTATACGTGACAATCACGCCTTGGCTTGATAGCGCTCGGCGACGACCGACTGGCGAATCTCTGACAGCAAACCCTGGCGGGCGGCTTGCAGGGCATCCCAGCGGGCGGCGTCTTGCAAGGGCGGAATGGTCACCGGTTCGCGACGATCAAAACCGACCAGCGCAGCATCGACCAACTCGTCCACGCTCATGATTTCGCTCAGGGTATTGATGTCGATGCCTGCGCGATCCCAGATTTCCGTGCGGGTGGCGGCTGGAAGAACGGCTTGCACGTAGACGCCTTTGGGCGAGAGTTCGAGGCTCAGCCCTTGGGATAGAAACAGCACGAACGCCTTGGTTGCACCGTAGACGCTCATGCCGAATTCCGGTGCCAGCCCCACCACTGAGCCAATGTTGATAATCGCGCCGTTACCGGCGTGTACCAGGCGTGGCGCGATGGCGCTGGCGAGTCGCACCAGGGCGGTGGTGTTGAGCGCAACCAGGTTGGTAACGCTGTCGATGGATTGTTCGATGAAGCTGCCGGAGAGGGCGGCGCCCGCGTTGTTCACCAGGATGCCGATACTGGCGTCATCACGCAGGCGTGCTTCGACGCGGGCCAGGTCACCGGTTTGAGTCAGGTCGGCCTGGATCACGTCAATGGACACCGCGTGTTTCTCACGCAGCTGCGAGGCCAGTGCGTCCAGTCGGCCTTTATCGCGGGCAACCAGCACCAGGTTGTGCCCACGTTGGGCAAAACGCTCGGCGTAGGTCGCGCCAATGCCTGTGGAGGCGCCAGTGATCAGTACGGTTTCGGGAGTGCTCATAAATGGATGCTCTTGAGTGTTCAGGATGATCAGGTACGGCGATCGGCGCCACACAGCCGCAGGGATAGGTGCGGGTGGTTTTATGATGTCGATCATAATCAAAGTTGTCAATGGTTTTGATTATGAACGACATCAGAGTATGATCAGGCCATTGTTCAGGAGTCGCAGGGGCGCGAAATGAAGATCACCAAGACGCAATCACTCGCCAACCGAGCTCATATTGTGGAGACGGCGTCAGAGCTGTTTCGTGAGCGTGGCTATGACGGTGTGGGTGTGGCAGAACTCATGGCTACCGCGGGTTTTACCCAGGGAGGCTTCTACAAACACTTTGGCTCCAAGGCCGATCTGATGGCCGAAGCGGCCGAAAACAGCCTGGCCAAATCCCTGTCGAGTACCTGCGATCTCGACGTGCCGGGATTTGTCGACCTGTACGTGTCCAGGGATCACCGCGACGGCAGGGCAGCGGGGTGTACCCTGGCAGCCCTGTGCGGTGACGCCGCCCGCCAGCCCGGTGATCTGAAGGCGACCTTTGCCAGTGGCGTTGAAAATACGCTTGCAGCCCTTGGGGACAAGTACGCGCAGGCGGTGGATGTCACCAGGCAAGAGGCACGCGCGAAGATGATCGACCTGCTGGCCCATGCAATCGGTGCGGTCATGCTGTCGCGGGCGTGTCCGGATGACTCGCCGCTCGCGGATGAAATACTGGAAACCTGCCGCGCCGAGATCATCGCGGCATTGCCCTCGACTAAAGAAAGCGCTGTAGGAGTGACTGAATAGGCGCTGAACGATGCGCCCAAGATGGCAAGATGAACCCCGCTCAGGTTTACTACTCTGAGTAGTGGTTTTACCGACGTCACCCGTCGGCTCATCTAGGTCATCGAATGGACAAATACACCCCCCGCCCCTGGGAACCCCACGAGCGCCCGAGCCTGCCGGGCTCGCCGTCGACGCCGTTGCATCCGACGCACAAGCGCTGGCTGTTTGCGATGGTCGGCGTGCTGGTGGCAATCACCGGTGGCCTGGGCAACGCGTTGGTCATCGCCAACCTGCAATACCTGCAAGGCGCCCTCGGTGCAACCACGGCGGAAATGGCCTGGCTGCCTGCCGCCTATGTGATGACCAACGTGTGCATGAACCTGCTGCTGGTGAAGTTCCGCCAGCAATTCGGCCTGCGGGCGTTTACCGAGGTGTTCCTGGTGCTGTATGCGCTGGTGACCTTCGGCCACTTGTTCGTCAACGACCTCAATTCGGCCATCGCCGTACGGGCGGCCCATGGCATGGTGGGTGCGGCGCTGAGTTCGTTGGGCTTGTACTACATGATCCAGGCGTTCCCGGCCAAGTGGCGGTTGAAATCCCTGGTGCTGGGGCTGGGCACGGCGCAGTTGGCGTTACCCCTGGCGCGGCTGTTCTCCGAGGACCTGCTGCAGATCGCCGAATGGCGCGGGCTTTACCTGTTCGAACTGGGCCTGGCGCTGATCTGCCTGGGTTGTGTATTCCTGCTCAAACTGCCCCCCGGCGACCGCTTCAAGACCTTTGAAAAACTCGACTTCGTCACCTTCGCCATTCTCGCCAGCGGTGTCGCGCTGCTGTGTGCGGTGCTGTCCCTGGGGCGTATCGACTGGTGGCTGGAAGCGCCGTGGATCGGCGTGGCCTCGGCCTGTTCCCTGGTGCTGATCATGGCCGGCCTGGCCATCGAGCATAACCGCGCCAACCCGATGCTGATGACCCGCTGGCTGGGCAGCGGCACCATGATCCGCCTGGCGCTGGCGGTGATCCTGATTCGCATGGTGCTGTCGGAGCAGTCCACCGGTGCGGTGGGGTTCATGCAGATGCTGAACATGAGCTACCAGCAGATGCATACGCTGTACGTGGTGATGCTGGCCGGCGCGATCAGCGGGCTGGTGGTCAGTGCGCTGACGATCAACCCGGCGCACCTGCTGATGCCGCTGGTGATTTCCCTGGCGCTGATGGCCACCGGCTCGGTGATGGACAGTTTCTCCAGTAACCTCACGCGTCCGCAGAACCTGTACATCAGCCAGTTCCTGCTAGGCTTCGGTGGCACCTTCTTCCTGGGGCCGACCATGGTGCTGGGGACCAAAAACGTGCTGGCCAACCCGCGTAACCTGGTGAGCTTTTCGGTGATGTTCGGGATTTGCCAGAACCTCGGCGGCCTGATCGGCGCGGCCTTGCTCGGCACGTTCCAGATCGTGCGCGAGAAGTATCATTCCAGCATGATTGTCGAGCACCTGACGCTGCTCGACCCGCGTGTGGCCGCGCGGGTGCAGGGCGGCGGCTCGGCCTATGGCGGTATCGTCGCCGACCCGGAACTGCGGAACCTCATGGGCATCCGCAGCCTGGCCACGGCGGCGACCCGCGAGGCCAATGTCATGGCCTACAACGATGTGTTCATGCTGATCGCGATTGTCGCGATCCTGACCATGATCTGGATCTTTATCCGCAGTCTGTGGCTGATGAGCACCACTAAAACAGCCACTCCCGTTCAACCCAGCGGCGCTACTTCATGACCGAACCGACCACCACGACCACCAACGCCATCGCCGCCACCCCGGAAGGCACCACGCCGCCCGGCGCCACGGTCACCGAGCCGCGCTCCTTGCGCGTGCGCATTCTCTCGTCCCTGGGCTTTGCCGCGATTGCCATCGTTGGGGTGCTGATCGTGCTGTATGCCTGGCAATTGCCGCCGTTCAGCAGCGCGGTGGAAACCACCGAGAACGCCCTGGTGCGCGGCCAGGTGACCATCATCGGCCCGCAGCTCAGCGGCTATGTGTTCGAGGTGCCGGTGCAGGACTTCCAGTACGTCAAGGCCGGCGACTTGCTGGTGCGCCTGGATGATCGCATCTACAAACAGCGCCTCGACCAGGCCCTGGCGCAACTGGCGGTGCAGAAGGCCGCGCTGGCCAATGTGGTGCAGCAACGCAACAGTGCCGAAGCCACCATCAAGCTGCGCCAGGCCGCACTGGTGGACAGCCAGGCCCAGGCGCGCAAAAGCACCGCCGACCTGCGCCGCAACGAAGAGTTGATCAGCGACGGCTCGGTGTCCCGGCGCGAGCTGGACGTGACCCGCGCCGCCAATGCCCAGACCATCGCGGCGGTGGCCCAGGCCCAGGCCAGCCTGGAAATCGCGCGGCAGGATTTGCAGACGGTGATCGTCAATCGCGGCTCCCTGGAAGCGGCGGTGGCCAGTGCCGAGGCGGCGGTGGAGCTGGCGCGGATCGACCTGTCCAACACCCGCATTACCGCGCCCCGTGACGGGCAGTTGGGGCAGATTGGCGTGCGCCTGGGGGCCTACGTCAACTCCGGCGCGCAGTTGATGGCGCTGGTGCCGAAGCAGCTGTGGGTGATCGCCAACATGAAGGAAACCCAGATGGACAATGTGCAGGTCGGCCAGCCGGTGACCTTCACCGTGGATGCGCTGAACCACCGCAGGTTTCACGGCACGGTGCAGCATATCTCCCCGGCCACGGGCTCGGAGTTCAGCCTGTTGCAGGCGGACAACGCGACGGGCAACTTTGTGAAGATTGCCCAGCGCGTGCCGGTCAGGATTACGGTGGACCCGGATCAGGCTGAGAGCGAGCGGTTGCGGCCGGGGTTGTCGGTTGTCGTGAGTATCGACACGGCTGGGCGGCTGAAAAACTCTCCACCCTGACATCACTGTCGGATTACGGGCACACCGAGCCTGGGCGAGGTGCCGAGTGGTGGGGCAAGAGCCCTTTTGGTTACTTTGGGCTGGGCCGGCATTCCGGCTCCTTTCCAAAAGTGAGTCGCTGTAAGAGCGGAACCCTAAGTGGCCGTTACCGCAGCAACGGATATGTACTCATTCCACGCCAACATCCTGGTCGGCTGTCAGGCCGCCATCGGGGGCAAGCCCCCTCCCACATGTTGAATGTATTTCAGGTTGAAATTGAGCTGGACCGACTGATTCTGTTCCAGCAGTTTCAGGCCCGGCCGTCCCGCCAGGTGATGAGCATTCACCGGATGGCTCACCGGCTCGATGCAAAAGAACCCCAGCCCCGGCGGGCAGTACAGCAGGAAGTAATCGGCCCCGCTGGCCTGGCATTCCAGCGCATAGCCCAGGTCTGGCTGTTCGATCCGGCAATAGCCATCCCACTGGCAGAAGCCATTGTCCACCAGGCCTTCGGGCAGGGGCTTCAATACCTGGAAATCCCACTCGCCCGGCACCGGCGCCAACCCCGTCGGCAGCTTGGATGCGTCACTTATCCACACCTGTGCGGCCCTGGCCTGCAACCGGGTACCCGGCCGGCGCGGAAAGTACGGATGCAAGCCCACGCCATGCCATGCGGCTGTTTCGGCCAGATGGGTCACCCGCAGTTCAATACTCAACGCTCCTTCGCTCAAGCGAATCCGCTGCTCGGCGCGATAGGCAAACGGCGTCTCGCACAGCACCTCCAGCACCACTTCATCCGCCGTGTGGCTGACCACCTGCCACGCCTGTTGCCAGGCCGAGCCATGGATCGGCAGCGGATCGGTGAGGCTGTTGGGCGTGAGCGGGAGCCAGCCGTCGGGGTTGTCGAAACCGCCGTGGGCAATGCGGTTGGACCAGGGCACCAATGGATAGCACCCCAGCTTGCCCGGCAAACCGGTATGGATCGCCTGCTCATCGTTATGGCGCAACAACGGCTGGCCGGTGGCGCGCACCGTCCAGTTGACGAGGCTGCCGCCCACGGCCGGGTTCAGGGTGAGGTGGGTCAGGTTATCTTCGAGTTCAATCATCACAGCACCACGCTCGGCAGCCACAACGACAGCGCCGGAATGTACGTCACCGCCATCAGCACCAGGAACAGCACGGCATAAAACGGCAGCAGCGCCTTCACGGTCTTCTCGATACTGACCTTGCCCACCGCCGCCCCCACGAACAGCACCGCACCCACCGGCGGGGTGATCAGGCCGATGCCGAGGTTGACCAGCATGATCATGCCGAAGTGCACCGGGTCGACGCCGATACCCAGCACCACCGGCAGCAGGATCGGCGTGAGGATCAGGATCAGCGGTGCCATGTCCATCACCGTGCCGAGCAACAGCAGCATGGCGTTGATGCACATCAGGATCACGTAGCGGTTGTCCGACAGGGTCAGAAACAGCGTGGTGATCTTCGCCGGGATCTGCATCAGGGTCATGATGTAGCCGAAGCTGGCCGCGAAGGCGATCAGGATCATCACGATGGAAATGGTGCGCACCGTGCGGTGCATCAGCTTGGGCAGCTCGCTCCACTTGTAGTCGCGGTAGATGAACATGGTCACGAAGAATGCCCACAACACGGCAATCGCGGCGGACTCGGTGGCGGTGAAGATGCCCGAGAGGATGCCGCCGAGGATGATCACCATGGCCATCAGGCCCCAGAGCGCGTCGGCGCAGATTTTCAGCGCCTGCTTGAGCGGGATCACTTCGCCCTTGGGGTAGTTGCGTTTTTTCGCGAAGACCAGGCACAGCACCATCAGGCACGCGCTCATCAGCAAGCCGGGCACCACGCCGGCCATGAACAGCGAGGCGATGGACACCGTGCCGCCTGCCGCCAGGGAGTAGAGCACCGAGTTATGGCTGGGCGGGGTCAGCAGCGCCTGCACCGAACCGCTGACGGTGACGGCGGTGGCAAATTCCCGTGGGTAGCCACGGCGCTCCATTTCCGGGATCAGCACCGAGCCCACCGAGGCGGTGTCGGCCACCGACGAGCCGGAGATGGCGCCGAAAAACGTCGAGGCCATGATGTTCACCAGCGACAGGCCGCCGCGTACAAACCCCACCAGCACCCCGGCAAACGCCACCAGCCGGCGCGACATGCCGCCTTCGGCCATGATCGCCCCCGCCAGCACGAAGAACGGAATCGCCATCAGCGAGAATTTGTTCACCCCGCCTGCCACCTGAATCATCAGGGCCTGGAACGGGATGTCGATCCACCACGCGCCAATCAGCGCAGACAAACCCAGGGCGTAGGCCACCGGCATGCCGATCAGGATCAAGGCGATAAAGCTGCCCAGCAGAATCAATGCGTCCATATCAGGCAGCCCCTTCGCTTTCTTCCACCAGGTCGAAGCGCACCACGCGCCGGTTGCTCTGGTCACCGAGCAGGAGTTTTTCCACTACGAAGATCAGGGTCAGCAGCCCGCCAATCGGGATCGGCATATAGGTGATGCCCACGCGCAGGGTCGGGATGGCGCTCATGAACTGGTTCCAGGTGGACAGGCACAGCTTGGTGCCCCAGATCGCCATGAACAGGCAGATGGTGCCCATCAACAGTTGCGACAGGATGCCGACGAGGCGGCGCTGGGCGGGCGGCAGGCGGTCCGTGACCATGGCCACCGACATATGCGCGCCGGCGCGGTAGCTGGCGGCGGCACCGATAAAGGTAAACACCAGCATCAGCAGGATGGCGGTGGGCTCCGGCCAGCTGGAGCCGGTGCCGAGGACGTAGCGGGCGAAGATGCCCCAGGGAATGATCAGCGCGACGCCGAGAACCGAAAGGCCGGCGACCCAGATGCAGGTCATGTAGATGCGGTCGTTGATGCGCAGCAGTAGATTCTTCATGGCGTTCACCGTAACCGGGCGCGGCGGTGCAGACCGCGCCGGGCCTTTTGCGAGAGGCAGGGGAGGTTATTGAACGGCGTCGATGCGCGCGATGATGTCGGCGTAAGGCGCGCCGTACTTGGCGCGAACCGCTGCGGTGGCGTCATAGAAGGGCTTTTTGTCGACGGTGATGAACTCGACGCCGGCCTTTTTGAGTTTTTCCTCACTGCTGGCGGACTTGGCGTCCCACAGCACGCGCTCATCGGCCTGGGCGGCCTTGGCGGCGTTTTTGACCATGACCTGTTGCGCCGGGGTGAGCTTGTTCCAGGTGATTTTCGACATCACGATGGGCTCGGGCAGGATCAGGTGCTCGGTGAGGGTGTAGTACTTGGCGTTCTGGAAGTGATTGTGTTCCAGCAGGGTTGGCGGGTTGTTCTCTGCGCCGTCGATCACCCCGGTCTGCAGGGCGCTGAAGATCTCGCCGGTGTCCATGGCAATGCCGTTGGCGCCCATCGCGTTGAATGCATCGATGAACAGCGGGTTGCCTTGCACGCGGATCTTCATGCCCTTGAGGTCTTCGATCTTGCGCACCGGCTTCTTGGTGTAGAGGTTGCGTGTGCCGCCGTCCATCCAGGCCAGGGCCACCAGGCCGAACTCGGAGTCGGTGATCTTGGCGAGGATCTCATCGCCGATCTCGCCATCGATGACCTTGCGCATATGCGCCTGGTCGCGGAACACGAACGGCAGGTTGAACACGTTCACGTCCGGCACCACCGGCCCGACGATGCCGAGGCTGACACGGGTCATCTGCACGGCGCCGACCTGGGCCTGTTCGACCACTTCCTTCTCGGAGCCCAACACGCCGCCCGGGAAGTACTTGAAGGTCAGTTCGCCGTTGCTTTCCTTGGTCAGGGCCTTGCCCATGTTTTCTTCGGCGACGACGGTGGGGTAGCCGGCGGGGTGGATGTCGGCGAATTTGATTTCCAGCGCATGGGCGGCGCTGCTGAGGGTAAAGACTGCGGCGGCGAGCAAGGTGCGTTTGAAGTCCATGGGAGGTCACTCCTGTGTTGTTATTGTTGTATTCAAGGCACAGCGATGCAGCTAGAGGATGAAGTGGGGCTCCGGCAATCCGGTGACGCCGGGGTTGAGGGCGAACACGCCACCGGACACTGACTGGGCACTCTGGTCGTCACGGATCGAGGTGACGAACAGGGTGTCCAGGCGGCTGCCGCCGAAGGCGCACATAGTGGGTTTTTTCACCGGCACGCTCAGGGAGCGGTCCAGGCGTCCATCGGGGGTGAAGCGGTGGATCAGGCCGGCGTCGTTGGCGCAGATCCAGTAGCAGCCATCGGCGTCCACGGCGGCGCCGTCGGGGCGGCCGAGGTACTGGTGCATATCGATGAACACGCGACGGTTGGACGGCGTGCCGGTGTCGATGTCGTAGTCGAAGGCCCAGATCTGCTGGACCAGCGGGTGCGAATCCGAGGCATACATCGTGCGGCCATCGGGGCTGAAGGCCAGGCCGTTGAGGGTGATAAAACCGTCCAGCTGGGCGTGGGGGGCTGAACCCGATGCATAGCGATAGAGGATACCTTCGGCCGCATTCGCGCCCATGTTCAGCACCATGCTGCCGGCCCAGAAACGGCCCTGGCGGTCGCAACGGCCGTCGTTCAGGCGCATGTCCGGGCGTGGATGCTCGACACTGGCCAACGGCGTGGTATCGAGGCTGCCGTCGTTGTGCGGCGTGAGTTGGAAGAAGCCGGTTTCCATCCCGGCGACCCAGTTGCCCGCGCTGGTGCGGGCAATGCAGGCGAGCATCTGCGGGGCTTTCCAGGCGGCAACGTGGCCGCTGGCGGCGCTCCATTTTTGCAGGCCGCCGTTGGGGATATCCACCCAGTACAGGGCGTTTTCCTCGGGCACCCACACCGGGCATTCGCCCACGGCATTGCGGGCGTCGACAATCAATTCAGCAGTCATGGCCACTCATTCCCTTGGGTTGGTGTGAACTCAGTCACCGAACGGCCCAGCGGCGCAGAACGCCCCACCCTGATAGACCTTGGCCGGGTCATCGGCGGCCACCGGTGGCTGGGCTTCGACCTGGGCACGGAAGACTTCGGAGCTGTCTTTCGGGGCGTAGCCCAGGTGCGCGGCGTAGCGGTTGTCCCACCAGGTGTCGAGGTTATCCGACATGCCGTAGACCACGGTGTGACCGACATTCGGCGTATACAGCGCGCGTTCGAGCAGTTGGGTCAGGTCGTCGAAGCTCAGCCAGGTGTGCATCATCCGGCGGTTCTGCGGTTCGGGGAACGAGGAGCCGATACGGATGCTCACGGTCTCGATGCCGTAGCGGTCGAAGTAGAAGCTCGCCATGTCTTCGCCGTAGGACTTGGACAGGCCGTAGTAGCTGTCGGGGCGGCGTGGGGAGTGGGCGTCGATGGTTTCGGTCTGCTTGTAAAAGCCGATCACATGGTTGGAACTGGCGAAGATCACACGTTTTACCCCATGGCGGCGCGCGGCTTCGTAGATATGGAAGGTACCGCTGATATTGGCGCCGAGGATTTCTTCAAACGGACGCTCCACCGATACACCGCCGAAGTGCAGGATGGCGTCGACGCCTTCCACCAGGTGGTGCACCGCTTGTTTGTCGGCGAGGTCGCAGGGCTGGACTTCTTCCGAGGCATCCACCGGCGGGGCCATGCTGGCGATGTCCGACAGGCGCAGCACCTGGGTGTAGGGACGCAGGCGTTCGCGCAGGACTTTGCCGAGGCCGCCGGCGGCACCTGTGAGCAGCAGGCGGTTGAAGGGAGCGGGGGTGGTCGTGGTCATGGGGATTCCAAATTTTTTGTTGTAGGTTGTCGTATGACTATGTCGAAGTATTGTTAGGGATCCCCCAGGTTGTCAACGTTCTTGCGGACAGAGTGCGGAGCAAAATGTGGGAGAGGGTTTGCCCTCGATGAGGGCATGCCAGTGAATGCATCTGTTACTGACTCACCGCCATCGGGAGCAAGCCCCCTCCCACTGGGGATTTTCTGGGGCTGGGAGACTAGGTTCTACAGCAGGGAGAGTGGATAGCTGATAAAGATCCGGTTTTCGTCGAACTCGTTGTTGCTGAAATTCCGACGCATGGTGGAATTCCGCCACTTGACGTTGAGGTTCTTCAACGCACCGCTCTGCACGGTGTAGGCCAGTTCCGATTCGCGCCCCCATTCCTTGCCATCGGTGATTGCCCCGGTGTGTACGTTACTGCCGCTGATATAGCGGTTCATCAGGGTCAGCCCCGGCACGCCGAGTACCACGAAGTTGAAGTCATGCCGCACCTGCCAGGATTTTTCCTTGGCGTTGTCGTAGCTGGCGTTGTAGCTGTCGTTGGCCAGGGTGCCGCCACTGGTGCCGTTGACGCGCATCCACACGCTGTCGCCGGTGAGTTTTTGCAGGCCCACGTAGAAGGTGTTGCCGCCGTATTTGGCCGAGAGCAGGGCGAACGTGGTTTTGTTGTCGAGGTCGCCGGCCAGGGCGCTGCCGTCTTCCTTGCCGTTGAAGAAACCGAGGTTGGCCCCCAAGGTCCAGTCACCCACGGGCTGGCTGTGGGTCAGGTTGAAGTACTGCTGCTGGTAGATATCGGTCAACTCGGCGTACCACACACCGACCTGGGTGCGCTTGTCGTTAAAGGTGTATTCGCCGCCGCCGAAGTTGAAGCGATCGGAGGTGAACGCCGCTTTGCCGTTCATGAACATGTCTTCCATGCTCGCGTCGTTGCGCGGGCTGTTGCCGCGAAACTGGCCGCCGTAGAGGGTCAGGCCGGCGATTTCGCTGGACGTCACCTGGCCGCCGCGAAAGGTCTGGGGCAGCGAGCGGCCATCGTCGGAGCGCAGGATCGGCAGCACCGGCATCCATTCGCCGACCTTCAATTCGGTCTTCGACAGCCTGGTTTTCAGCGCCACGCCCAGGCGCCCGAAGTTGTCGGCGGGGCGGCCGTCATCGTGGATCGGCAGCAACTGGGTACCGCCGGTGCCTTTGCCGCCATCGAGCTTCTGGGAATACAGCCCCAGCACATCAATGCCGAACCCCACGGTGCCCTGGGTGAAGCCGGACTTGGCGTCGAGAATAAAACTCTGCGTCCACTCTTCGGCCTTGTCCTGGGGGTTGCTCGGGTTGGTGAAGTTGCGGTTGAAGTAGGCGTTGCGCAGGTTGAGCGTGGCCTTGGCGTCGTCGACGAAACCGTCGGCGTGGGCGAGGAGGGGCAGGGTAAACAGGCCGATAACACTGAGACGCGCGGACGAATTGCGGGCGAATGGACTCACAGTGACGCTCCCTTTCATTTGTTGTTTTTATTATTCGTTATACGTCGTCGTACAACATTGGAGCGGATATTTGCGGGGTTTTCAGGGTGTGTCAAGCAGAAGTTATACGATGACTAGGTGAGGGTTGATCCAGAGCGCACAGGGTCAATGTGGGAGGGGCGGTGCGACGATTCGACTTGCCCCTTCCACATTCAGCCCGCCAGGACCATCGGCGGCAAAGTGCCAAGGAGTGAAACGGCCGCGACTGCACAAACACCGAGCAGCCATTCCAGCATCACGCTGGCCTTCAAGCTGCCCAACCGCTGTTCGCCGCTATCCAGGCGCAACCGGTTCAACAATGCCAGCGCCAACATGCCCAGCACCAGCATCACCTTGATCAACAGAATCAGGGCAAAACCACTGAACAACGGCGTGGGCCACAGCTGTCCGGTGAGTACGCGCACATTGATCAGGCCGGTCACCAGCAGGCCGCTGACCAGGCCATAACCCACGCCGCTGAAACGACGCAGGACAGGCGCCAGTTCAACACGGTGTGGCTGCCTGAGGATCAATACCAGCAGCAGTAACCCACCCAGCCATGCGCCGACGCATACCAGGTGCACCACTTGGTTGAGGATCAACAACTGCCCGCTCAGCCCGTCGAGCATGGCGCCATGCCCGACCGGGGCGAGAGTCATCAGCAACAGTGTGAGCAATGGCAGGCGCGGGGCGTTCCACGGGGTCATCAGGGCGATGACCAGCAAGCCATTGACGATCAGGTGCCAGGTCCACACCTGGCCAAAAAAGGTCTTGCCCAGCACCAACTGCACGGTCGACAGTTCCAATGCCGCCGGCCATGAACCGGCCATGCTGGCGGTAATCAACCCCAGCCAGATCAGCCCCGACGTGAGGGCCGTCCATGCCAGCCCACGGGTGATGCGCAGCAATTGCCGGTCCAGCACCGGCTGCGGTTCAGCGCCGAGGAGCCAGGGCCTGAATACACTGGCCCCGAACATCAACAGCACGACGATGAAATGCACGAACCGGCACAGCACCAGCAGCGTCGCCATGGATTATTGGCCGACCTTGAAGCTGTATTCACCGTTGCTCTTGTGGGTGTCCACCGACACCGCATTCCACACCACCTTGTAGGTGCCCGCCGCAAGTGGGGCGGCCGGTGTCACCACCAGGGTTTTCTTGTCGGCGTCCGGGGTTTCCAGGCCTTTGATAGCGATTTCGGTGCCGTCCTTGCTCAAGGAGACTTTGGTGAAGGTGGCTTCGACGCCTTCGCTGAAGGTCAGGCGCAGGTCTTTGGGCGCGGTGACGCTGCTGTCTGCCGCAGGCGTGGCGCTTTTGAGATGAGCATGGGCAAATGCTGCAGAGGCACCCAGCAGGGAGGCGAGCAGGGCGACAGTGGTCAGGGTTTTCTTGATCAACATGGTGCAATACCCATCAATGGTTAGGAGCGGGCAGTGTACGAAGTTTCGACTGCGCCTGTCGCCCCGATCTAGAGCGGTGGTAGTCTTTGGGGCATGTCTTTGTCAGGGAGCCCTTATGGGCAATCACAAGAGCGGAATTCGTCGGGTCAACGTCGAGAAAATCCTGCTGGCGGCGGAGAAAATCTTCGCCGAAAAGGGCTACGGCAGCACCGCCATGGCCGATATCGCCGAAGAAGTGCAACTGCCGCGCTCCAACCTGCATTACTACTTCACCACCAAGAGCGAGCTTTACAGCGCGGTGCTGTTCGACCTGCTGGAAGTGTGGAAGCAGGACGCCCTCAGCTTCGAAACCTTCGATGACCCCCGGGTGGTGCTCAGCAGCTATATCCGCGCCAAGATGCAGCGCTCGCGCACGCGGCCCTATGGCTCCAAGGTCTGGGCCAACGAGATCATCCACGGCGCGCCGACACTCGGTGAGGCGTTGGATGAAAGCCTGTACGACTGGGCCAAGATGAAGGAAGCGAAAATTCGCCAGTGGGTGGAAGACAAGCGCATCCTGCCGGTGGAGCCGTCGAGCCTGCTGTACATGATCTGGGCGTCGACCCAGCACTACGCCGACTTTGATCACCAGGTGAAGATTTTGAATGATCACCAGCCGTTGTCGGATATGCAGTTCGAGAAGGCGATCCAGACGGTGACCAGTGTGATTTTGCGTGGGATTGGGTTGGAGCCTTGAGTACTGTGGTGGGGCTTAGGGCCTCATCGGGGGCAAGCCCCCTCCCACATTTGATGTGTGGTGTGGGAGGGGGCCCCCGAGAGCGGCCTGCAGGCCTAAACCGCTTCCCGGTACGGATTCCTCGGATCCTGCGTCCAATTCAAAAACGGCTTGCCCGTGTCGATCGGCACCATCTCGATGCAATCCGCCACCGGGCAGGTGATCTGGCACAGGTTGCAGCCCACGCATTCATCATCGATCACTTCGTATTTATGCGTGCCGTCCGCCTGTTTCAGACTGGCGATGGCCTGGTGCGAGGTATCCTCACAGGCAATGTGGCAACGCCCACAGCCAATGCACGCCGCCTGGTCGATCCTGGCGATCACCTGGTAATTGATGTCCAGGTACTTCCAGTCCGTGGTGTTGCCCACCGCGCGCCCGGAAAATTCTTGCAGGCTGGTGTAGCCCTGGCTGTCCATCCACCGCGACAGCCCATCCTTCATCTCTTCCACTATGCGAAAACCATGCAGCATCGCCGCCGTGCACACCTGCACCGCGCCGCAACCGAGGGCGACGAATTCCGCGGCGTCGCGCCAGTTGCCGATGCCGCCGATCCCGCAGATCGGTAGGCCTTGGGTCTGCGGGTCACGGGCGATTTCGGCAACCATGTTCAGGGCAATCGGCTTGACCGCCGAACCGCAGTAACCGCCGTGGGTGCTCTGGGTGCCGACCATCGGCAGGGCGACCATGCGTTCCAGGTCCACGCTGGTGATGGAGTTGATGGTGTTGATCAGCGACACCGCGTCCGCACCGCCGCGATACGCCGCCCGCGCGGCTACGCGGATGTCGGTGATATTCGGCGTGAGCTTGACGATCACCGGCAGCGAGCAATAGGTCTTGCACCAGCGCGTCACCTGTTCCACGTACTCCGGCACCTGGCCCACCGCCGCGCCCATGCCGCGTTCGGGCATGCCGTGGGGGCAGCCGAAGTTCAGCTCGATACCGTCGCAGCCGGTGGCTTCCACCAGGGGCAGGATGTTTTTCCAGGACTCCTCCACGCAGGGCACCATCAGCGACACGATCAGCGCGCGGTCGGGCCAGTCCTTTTTGACCTGGGTGATTTCCCGCAGGTTGATCTCCAGGGAGCGGTCGGTGATCAGTTCGATATTGTTGATGCCCAGCACTTCACGGTTGGCGCCGTAGTGCGCCGAGTAGCGCGATGACACGTTGACCGCCGCCGGGTCTTCACCCAGGGTTTTCCACACCACGCCGCCCCAGCCGGCTTCAAATGCGCGGACCACGTTGTAGGCCTTGTCGGTGGGCGGTGCGGAGGCCAGCCAGAACGGGTTGGGGGCCTTGATACCGGCAAACACAATCGAGAGATCGGCCATTACGCAGCCTCCACATTCAGCATGAGTTGGGCGTGCATGGCTTCGGCGGCCAGCTTGCCGTGTTGCACCGCCTGCACGGTGAGGTCCTGGCCGAGGCTGACGCAGTCGCCGCCGGCATAGACCCCAGGGATGCTGGTGCGCAGCTGTTCGTCGACGAAGATACGCTCGCCGACGCGATGCAGCTGTTGCGCCAGGGGATCGTGCAAGGCGTCGTTGTCGAAGCCCTGGCCGATGGCCTTGAAGATGGCATCGGCGGCCAGTTCGAAGGTTTCTCCGGTGGATTGCAGGCGGCCGTTTTCCAGGCGGGTACGGGCGAAGCGCATGCCACGTACGTGGCCCTGGTCGTCGAGCAGGACTGCTTCGGGTTGGGCCCAGGTCAGCAGGCGCACCTGGTTGGCCTTGGCGATGTCCTGCTCATGCTGGGTGGCGCCCATATCGGCCAGGCCACGGCGGTAGACGAGGTTCACATCACGGGCACCGAGCCGGGCCATTTGCACGGCCATGTCGATGGCGGTATTGCCGGCGCCAAGCACAATGCAGCGGTCGGCCAGGGGCAGTTGAGTCAGGTCATCGGCCTGGCGCAGTTCGCGGATATAGTCGGTGGCGGCGAGCAGGCCGGGGGCGTCCTCATGGGGTAAGCCAAGTTGCTTGCTGGCCGCCAGGCCCAGGCCGAGGAACACCGAATCGAATTGCTGGTGCAGTTCGCTCAGGGTGAGGTTGTCGCCCAGGCGCTGGCCATGGCGGATTTCAATGCCGCCGATCTGCAGGAGAAAATCCAGTTCCTTCTGGGCGAAGTCGTCGACCAGCTTGTACTTGGCGATCCCGTATTCATTCAGGCCACCGGCCTTTTCCCGCGCTTCGAAGATCACCACGTCGTGCCCGTGCACAGCGGCGCGATGGGCGCAGGCCAGCCCTGCGGGACCTGCGCCGACCACGGCGATGCGTTTGCCGGTGGGGGCGGCACGCTGGAACGGGTGTTCGCTGAAGTGGGCGTTATCGATGGCGTAGCGTTGCAACAGACCGATCAGCACCGGCGCGCATTCTTCGGCGTTGTTACGCACGCAGGCTTGCTGGCAGAGGATCTCCGTCGGGCAGACCCGCGCGCAGCTGCCGCCGAGGATGTTGGCCGAGAGGATTTTCTGCGCGGCGCCCTGGACGTTGTCGGTGTGGATATTGCGGATGAACGACGGGATATCGATTTCGCTGGGGCATGCGTTTACGCAAGGGGCGTCGTAGCAATACAGGCAGCGCGAGGCTTCCAGTTGGGCCTGGCGCGCATTGAGGGGCGGCGCCAGGTCGGTGAAATGGCTGGCGAGGGTGGCGCCGTCTTCATGGGGATGGGGGAGGTGGGTCAGGGTCTGGATCACGGTGTGGGCCTCACGGTTTTTTTTGGATTGCCTCTAAGTGGGCATTTTTGTTGCTTGTTCGGGCCTCATCGGGGGCAAGCCCCCTCCCACATTCGACCGAGTTGTATCTGAATGAATGCGGTCAAGTGTGGGAGGGGGCTTGCCCCCGATAGCGGTCTCAGCGCTTTACAGCAACCGGCCTGGAATGCTCCGCCCGCTTGCTCAACTGTTCGAACACCGACGGATATGCCGGCCGTTCCACATAGCGCCCGGCGCCACGCTCGGCGCGCAGGTCGCCATCGGCCCAGACCAGCTTGCCCTGGCTGATGGTGTGGCTCGGCACGCCGCGCACGGTCTTGCCTTCGAAGATGTTGAAGTCGACCTTCTGATGGTGGGTCTTGGCGGAAATGGTCCGCGTGCCTTCGGGATCCCACAGCACCAGGTCGGCATCCGCACCCACGCGGATCGCGCCTTTGCGCGGGTAGAGGTTGAAGATCTTCGCGGTGTTGGTGGAGGTCAGCGCGACGAATTCCTGCATCGACAGGCGCCCGGTGTTGACCCCTTCGTGCCACAGCAGCGCCATGCGGTCTTCTATACCGGCGGTGCCGTTGGGGATCTTGCTGAAGTCGTCACGCCCGGCGGCTTTTTGCTCGGCGCAGAAGCAGCAGTGGTCGGTGGCGGTGGTGTGCAGGTTGCCGGATTGCAGGCCATGCCACAGTGCTTCCTGATGCCCGCGCGGGCGGAACGGCGGGCTCATCACATAGCCGGCGGCGGTTTGCCAGTCGGGGTGCTGGTAGACGCTGTCGTCCAGCAGCAGGTGGCCGGCGAGCACTTCGCCGTAGACTGCCTGGCCCTTGCCCCGGGCGTAGGTGATTTCATCCAGTGCTTCCCGGGTGGACACGTGCACCAGGTACAGCGGCGTGCCGATGGTCTCGGCGATACGGATCGCGCGGCTGGCCGCTTCGCCTTCCACCTGGGACGGGCGCGACAGCGGGTGCGCTTCCGGCCCGGTGATGCCCTGGGCCATCAGCTTGCGTTGCAGGTGGTACACCAGCTCGCCGTTTTCCGCATGCACGGTGGGCACGGCGCCGAGTTCCAGACAGCGTTCGAAGCTGGCCACCAGGGTATCGTCGGCCGCCATGATCGCGTTCTTGTAGGCCATGAAATGCTTGAAGCTGTTGATGCCGTGGTGGCTGACCAGCTCGGCCATTTCCTCGCGCACCTGCTCGCTCCACCAGGTGATTGCTACATGAAAGCCATAGTCGGACGCGGATTTTTCCGCCCAGCCCCGCCACTGATGGAACGCTTCCATCAGCGATTGCTGCGGGTTGGGAATCACGAAGTCGATAATCGACGTAGTGCCCCCGGCAAGACCCGCCGCCGTGCCGCTGAAGAAATCTTCACTGGCCACAGTGCCCATGAAGGGCAGTTGCATATGGGTATGGGGGTCGATGCCGCCGGGCATCAAATATTGGCCGCTGCCGTCGAGTTGTTCAGTGCCGGCGGGAATATCCAGGTCCGTGCCAATGGCGCGAATCAGACCGCCTGCGCATAAAACATCGGCGCGGTAACTTTCATCATGGGTAATAACGGTAGCGCCACGGATCAACAGCGACATGTCGAGTTCCTCACAGGCTTGACCGGCTTGTGCCAGTTCTAAGTGTTGTATGGCTACGCGCCGATGGTCGGTTAATTCCTGTCATCGGTGACAGGAATAGAAACTAGCCCGAGTTTTTCGATTGGGCAAGAAGATTTTTTATAAGCTTATATTGAATTTAAGTTATTGATTTATAAGGTTAAAAATAAGAAATCACCAAAATGCAGCGGCCTCTCACCATTTTGACGCACTTGACAGGTTCACAATATGAGCAACATTTCTTATTGCAAATCAGACGCTTGAGAGATGCCTCTTGACGGGGTCGGTAAATAAAAATAATTGTGGTGCACCAGATTGAGTCCTGACAGTTCGGATAACTTGCGCGTTAGTTAGCCTGAGTCACGCGGCAAGTACCGTAGGCACAATCGGAAAGCTGATTAACATCAGCCAGTTATATAAGCGGTGCGGGTTCAAGGGCAGTTGTCGGCACGGTTATTGAGTGCAGTGGTGGCTGGCCGGGCCCGTGATGTCATGTTGTTTACGAGGTACTCCGGCCACCCTGTGTTCAGCGCGGGGTGAGCAACAATAATTCGAAAAAACCGTGGAGCGGCCATGCAACAGAACAGATCGCAAGTCATTGAGCGCAACGGCCTGTACGAACTCGACGCCGGCCCCGACGTCCTCGACAGCCCTCGCTACAACCACGACATGGCACCGACCAAGGTGCACGAACGCACCTGGAACAAGTGGCACATCACCGCGCTGTGGGTCGGCATGTCGATCTGCGTGCCCACCTACACCCTGGGCGGTGTGCTCACCGCGTATTTCGGGTTGTCGGTGGGTGAGGCACTGATGGCGATCTTGCTGGCCAATATCGTGGTGCTGATCCCGCTGACCCTCAACGCCTTCCCCGGCACCAAGTACGGCATTCCGTTTCCGGTGTTGCTGCGTTCGTCCTTCGGCATCCTCGGTTCCAACGTGCCGTGTTTGATTCGGGCATTGGTGGCCTGCGGCTGGTTCGGGATCCAGACCATGTTCGGCGGGCTGGCGATCCATCTGTTCCTGGGCTCGATTTTCGAGGGATGGAAGTCCCTCGGCGGCACCGGTGAAGTGATCGGTTTCATGATCTTCTGGTGCCTGAATCTGTGGGTGGTGCTGCGCGGTGCCGAGTCGATCAAGCGCCTGGAAACCCTGTCGGCGCCGTTGCTGGTGGCGGTGGGCATCGGCCTGCTGGTATGGGCGATGCCCAACGTGTCGATCAGCGAGTTGATGGCAATCCCGCCCAAGCGTCCCGAAGGCGCGAGCCTTACCGGTTACTTCATGGCCGGCCTTACCGCGATGGTGGGCTTCTGGGCCACCTTGTCGCTGAATATTCCCGATTTCAGCCGTTATGCCAAAAGCCAGAAGGACCAGATCCTCGGGCAGATTTTCGGCCTGCCGCTGACCATGTTCCTGTTCGCCGCCCTCGGCGTGATCATGACCGCCGCCTCGGTGAAACTGGTGGGCGTCAGCGTATCCGACCCGGTGACCCTGATCGGCCATATCCAGAGCCCGGTGTGGGTGGCCGTGGCCATGGCGCTGATCATCGTCGCCACGTTGTCCACCAACACCGCTGCAAACATCGTCTCGCCCACCAACGACTTCCAGAACATCGCGCCCAAGCTGATCAACCGCACCACGGCGGTGATCCTCACCGGGTTGGTGGGCTTGGCGTTGATGGGCCACGAACTGCTGAAAAAACTCGGCCTGATCGTCTCGGATGTGAGCCTGGAAACCGTGTATTCCAACTGGCTGCTGGGCTATTCGAGCCTATTGGGGCCGATTGCCGGGATCATGGTGGTGGACTACTTCATCACCCGCAAACAACAACTGGACCTGGCCGGCCTGTACCGCGACGACGTGTACCCGGCTTGGAACTGGAGCGGTTTTATCGCCTTTGGTGTGCCGGTGGTGCTGACCTTGCTGTCCCTGGGCAGTGATGCGTTCAGCTGGTTCTACAGCTACGGCTGGTTTACCGGTTCGGCGTTGGGCGGGTTGTTGTATTACGGCCTGAATGCCAGGCGTGGAGCCAGCCCGGTGGTTGTCAATTCATAAGAAATACAAGCCTGAGGAGATCCCCATGAACGCTGCCCTCGACGTTCTGCAATCGACCCACCAGCACATCAACCGCGACCGCTTGTGGCAGTCGCTGATGGACCTGGCCAAACTCGGCGCTACCCCCAAGGGCGGCGTGTGCCGCCTGGCCCTCACCGACCTCGACCGCAAGGCTCGCGACCTGTTTGTGCAGTGGTGCGAAGACGCCGGTTGCACCGTGACCGTCGACGGCATCGGCAATATCTTCGCGCGCCGCCCTGGGCGTAATCCCGACCTGCCGCCGGTGATGACCGGCAGCCATATCGACACCCAGCCCACTGGCGGCAAGTTCGATGGCTGCTTTGGCGTGCTGGCGGGAGTGGAAGTGCTGCGTACGCTCAATGACCTCAAGATCGAAACCGAAGCGCCCTTGGTAGTGGTGGTGTGGACCAACGAGGAAGGCTCGCGCTTCCCGCCGTGCATGATGGGCTCGGGTGTGTTTGCCAGGAAATTCACCCTGGCGGATACCCTGGCCAAGGTCGATGCGGACGGGGTCAGCGTGGGTGATGCGCTGAATGCGATTGGCTACGCGGGAACCCGTCCTGAGAGTGGGCACAAGGTCGGTGCGTATTTCGAGGCGCATATCGAACAAGGGCCGATTCTGGAGGATGAGAAAAAGACCATCGGCGTGGTGCTCGGCGCCCTCGGGCAGAAGTGGTTCGACCTGAAACTGCGCGGTGTCGAGGCCCATGCGGGGCCGACGCCGATGCACCTGCGCAAGGACGCCCTGGTAGGCGCGGCGGCGGTGGTGGCGGCGGTCAATGCGGCGGCCTTGGGGCACCAGCCCCATGCGTGCGGGACCGTCGGTTGCCTGCAGGCGTATCCCGGTTCACGCAACGTGATTCCGGGCGAAGTGCGCATGACCCTGGACTTCCGGCACTTGGAACCGGCGCGGTTGGATTCGATGATTGCCCAGGTGCGCCAGGTGATTGACGAGACCTGTGCCAAGCACGGGCTGAGTTTTGAAATGGAACCCACGGCTGACTTCCCGCCGCTGTACTTCGACAAAGGCTGTGTGGACGCCGTGCGCGATGCGGCCAATGGGCTGGGCTTGTCGAACATGGACATCGTCAGCGGTGCAGGGCACGACGCGATTTTCGTCGCCGAGTTGGGGCCGGCGGGGATGATCTTTGTGCCGTGTGAAGGGGGCATCAGCCACAACGAAATCGAGAACGCCGCACCGGATGACCTGGCGGCTGGGTGTGCGGTGCTGTTGCGCGCCATGGTGGCCGCTTCAGCCGCCATCGCCAGCGGCAAACTCACGGCTTGAAGTGCGGGTAAAAAAAGTGGGAGGGGGCTTGCTCCCGATAGCGGTGTATCAGTTACAGATAAGCTGACTGACCTACCGCAATCGGGGGCAAGCCCCCTCCCACATTTGGACTGTGTATGACGTTAAACCCAGATGGCATCCCACAGTGGGTAGTCGCCAATCCGCTCGACCAGACCCGCTCGCAATGGATTAGCCACCACATACCGGGCCATTTTCACCAAGTCATCTTCCTTGCGCAGTGCGCGGTCATGAAAGCTCTCTTGCCAGAGCCGGCCCTTGCGACCACTCACGCCATTGACGGTCCTGGTGCTTTTTGACTTCACCTGGCGCATCAAGTCCGCCAGCGAGCCTTTTTTCAGTTCAAGCAACCAATGGAAATGGTCCGGCATGATGACCCATGCCAGGGAGTTGGCCAGCCCTTGGTACTGGGCTAACCGAAATTGCCAGACCACCAGGCGACCGAGATGGAAATTGCTGAATATCGGTATGCGTTCGTGGGTGTTGGTGGTGATGAGGTAGATACGGTCGGGTTCGCTGAATCGACCGATGCGCAGGCGGTGTGAAGCGGGTAAATCTGCCATTCCCTGGCCCTCTCTAGATGTGCTTAGAGAGGCTAGATTGGCGAGCAGGAGGTGGATGGGCAGGCTTTTGGCAGGATGTGTCTGGACGGCCGCCATCGGGGGCAAGCCCCCTCCCACATTGGTTCAGCGGCGCTTATACATTATGTGTCTGACGCAGGATCAGTGTGGGAGGGGGCTTGCCCCCGATGGCGGTGGCTCAGCTACGGTTAAACTGGCTGTTCCACCGCTATCACTGTGCCTGGGGTGATGTCAGGCGCCAGGTTGCCAGCCGCCGCCGAGTGCGGTCACGAGTCCTACACTGGCCTGCAACTGCCGCGTCTGCACCGCCTGCAATGTCCGCTGCGCTTGCAACGCCGCCGTCTGCGCGGTCACCACATCCAGGTAACTGACTGCCCCCGCCTGATAGCTGTTCATCGCCAATGATTGCGTATGCTGCGCCGCATCCGCTGCCGCCTGTTCATCCTGCGCCTCCTGCTGCAAATCCCGTAGTTGCGCCAGGTTATCTTCCACCTCGCGCACGGCCTTCAGCACCTGGCTGCGGTACTGCGCCGACGCCTCTTCAAACTCGGCCTTGGCCTGGCGTTCATTGGCGCTCAAGCGGCCACCGTCGAAAATCGGCAGGTTCACCAACGGGCCCAGTGCCCAATACCGATTGCCCGCCGACAGCAGATTGCCGACGCCCTGTGTCTGCCCGCCAATCAACCCGGTCAAGCTGAAGTCCGGATACCACGCCGCCTTGGCCACGCCGATATTTGCGTTGGCCGCAAACACCCGGCGCTCTGCCGCTGCAATATCCGGGCGACGTTGCAACAGGTGGCTTGGTAACTGTGACGGAATTCCCGGCAGGGCGATCAGTTGCTGGCCGGGCGGCAAGGTAAAGTCGCTGGCTGCCACACCCACCAACTCGCCGATGGCGTGCTCGGTGAGGTTGCGTTGCCCACGCACTTCATCCAATTGCGCCCTGGCCTGCGCCAGTTGATTTTGCGCACGGGTCAGGTCCAGCTCCGAGGCTATCTGGCCCTCGTAGCGGCTGCGGGTCAATTGCAATGCCTGGCTGAAATCATCCAGCGAGCGAGTGAGAATCCGGCTCTGTGCATCCAGCCCATTGAGTTGCACGTACAAGGTCGCCAACTGACGCTGCAAACTCAGGCGCGCCACCGCCAGGTCATCCCCGGACGCTTGCGCCTGGGCATCGCCGGCCGCGACCTGGTTGCGGATTTTGCCCCACAGGTCCAGGTCATAGCTCAAGGAAAACCCCGCGATGTTGCTGTTGTACACCGACGGTTGCGTATCCCCCCGCAACGGTCGCGAATCCGATTGCCGCTGGCGCAGCGGTTGCGCGCTGGCGCTGATCTTCGGGAACAGGCCTGCGTGCAGTTGGCTGGCATACGCCTGGGAAGCATCGAAGTGCGCCAGCGCCGCCGCCAGGTCCGGGTTGGCCTTGAGCAGCTGCTGTTGCAGGTCATTCAGGCGCGAATCGTTGTAGAGCTTCCACCATTCGGGTGCCAGTTGGTCGGACGGCTGCGCGCTGTGCCAGGGGCCATCGCTGGTCTGTTCGCGGTAGTGGGTCGGCAGGTCGATCGCCGGCACCTTGTAGGTCGGCGCCATCGAGCAACCCTGCAAGAGCAGCAGCGTCAATGCGGCGAGCGGTTTAAGCCTTATGCGCATGCGCACCTCCGGAGGCATCGGCGAGCTGCACGGGATCACCTTCGCGCAGGGCATCGGGCGGGTTGTCGACGATGCGGTCGGCGGGTTTCAAGCCCTGGTCGATCACCAGGCGTTCGCCCAGGTCGAGGCCGATATGGATGGGCTGCAGGTGCACACGGTTCTGCCCGTCCAACACCGCCACCTGGGTGCCCTGGGCGCGGAAGATCAGGGCGCTGGCCGGGATGCTCACGCCATGGGTATCGGCCGGAATCGGCAGGGTGGCCTCGGCATAATCACCGGGCAGCAGTTCGCCGTCGGGGTTGTCGGCGACGAACTGGGCGAGCAGGGTGCCGGAGCGGCGGTCGATGGCGGTGGAGTCACCGATCAGGCGCGCCTTGAAATGCTTGCCGGGGTGCTCGGGCACGGTCAGCTCGGCTTCAAGGCCCGGATGGATGACCGCTGCGTAGTTCTGCGGCACCGGTACATAGAGGCGCAATTGATGGGTGTCGGCAATGTTGAACAGTTCCGGATCGCTGTCGGTGTCGGCCTTGATCAACTGGCCGATATCGGTGTTGCGCGCGGTGATGGTGCCGGCGAACGGGGCGCGAAGGGTCTTGTAGTTTTCCAGCGCCGACAGCCTGGCATAGTCGGCAGCGGCGGCCTCGGCGTTGGCCTTGGCGGCAGCGGCATTGGAGGTTTTTTCGTCGGCCTCCTGGCGCGATACCGAATGGCTGGCCAGCAGGTTTTGCCAGCGCGTGGCGGTGGTTTCGGCCAGGCGTGCGTTGGCCTGTTCCTGCACCAGGCGTGCATGGGTCTGCGCCAGCTGTTGATCCAGGTCGGGGCTGTCGATTTCCGCGAGGACTTGCCCGGCCTTGACCCGGCTGCCGATATCGACTTTCCAATCCTTCAGGTAACCGCTGACCCGGGCGTGGATCGGCGCCTTGCTCCAGGCTTCCAGGTGCGCCGGCAGGCGCAAGGTATCGCCGGCCACATTCTGCCGGGGCTGGAACACCATCACGTGCGGGATGGCGGCGGTCTCGGTCCAGGCCGTGACCGATTGTTCGTGCAGCGTACGGGCATGCAGGCCGTTGGCGACTAACAGGGCGGCCAGGGTCAGGCCGCCGACACCCATGAGCATCAGACGCTTGCGCGAGGGTTTGTGATCAGACGACATGTGGGGTTTCTCCTGCAACTGCGCGAGTAGGGTGACGACCGTGGACCAGGCTGAAGACCACGGGAACAAACAACAATGTGGCGAGGGTCGCGAAGATCAAACCGCCGATGACGGCGCGTCCGAGCGGGGCGTTCTGCTCCTCGGAAATTGCCAGGGGCAACATGCCGATGATCATCGCCAGGGCGGTCATGCACACCGGGCGGAAGCGCGTGTAACCGGCCTCCATGGCGGCTTTCAACGCATCACCATGTTCGGCCAGGCGCTCACGGCAGAAGCTCACCACTAGGATCGAGTTGGCCGTGGCCACGCCCATGCACAGGATGGCGCCGGTGAGTGCCGGCACCGACAAGGAGGTGCCGCTGAGGAACAGCATCCACACGATCCCCGCGAGTGCCGCAGGCAAGGCCGTAATGATCACAAACGGGTCGGCCCACGACTGGAAGTTGACCACGATCAGCAGGTAGATCAGCACCACCGCACCCAGCAGGCCAAGGCTCAGGCCGCTGAAGGCTTCATGCAGCGCATCGATCTGCCCGTGCAGGCTGATCGTCGCGCCTTTGGGGCGCAGATGCGCGGTGTCATCCAGCACCTTTTGCACGTCGCGGGCTACGCCGCCGAGGTCGCGGCCCTGCACGTTGGCGTACAGGTCCAGGGTCGGTTCGATGTTGTAGTGGGTCACCACCGCCGAGCTTTGCACGCGGGAGATAGTTGCTACGCCGCCGAGGATCTGCGACTGCCCATCGGCGCCGGTGACCGGCAGCGCTTCCAGCGACGGCAGGCTGTCGAGGCGGTATTGCGGGGTGGCGGCGACAATGGAATAGGACACGCCGTTCGCCGGGTTGAGCCAGAAGGTCGGTGCGGTCTGCGAACTGCCGGCCAGCGACGCCACCATGCTGTTGGTCACGTCCCGCTCGGTGATGCCCAGGCCGTTGGCGCGCATGCGGTCGACATTCACCTGCAGCGACGGGTAGCCGGTGGACTGCTGGATGCGCAGGTCGGCGATGCCGGGCACATGTTGCAGGCGACGTTCCAACTCGACGGCATAGGCGCGGTTTTCTGCATCGCTGCGCCCGGAGATTTTCACGTCCAGCGGCGCCGGCGCGCCGAAGTTGAGGATCTGGCTGCTGATGTCCGCCGGCAGGAACGCAAAGTGGCTGCCAGGGAAACTTTGCGGCAGCGCTTCACGCAGTTTCTTCACGTAGTCGGCGGTGGGCGCATGGCCCTTTTTCAGGCTGACCTGGATGTCGCCATCCTGCGGGCCGATGGTGCCGCTGCTGCTGTAGGCCATGTCGATGCCGCTGAGCGGAATGCCAATGTTATCGACGATGGTGTCCAGTTCTTCGGCGGGGATCACTTCACGGATCCGCGCTTCGATGCGGTCGAAGGCGGCAGCACTTTCTTCGATACGCGTGCCCAGCGGCAGGCGCACATGCAGGGCCAGCGCACCGGCATCCGTCGCCGGGAAAAAGTCCTGGCCCAGGCTGGGCAACAGCAGGAATGAGGCGAGCACACAGGCCAGGAAACCCACGATAAAGCGCTTGCGATGACCCAAGGCCAACGTCAGCAAGCCATGGTAGGTGTCGCGGATATTCGAGAAGTGGCGCTCGAAACCTCGCTGGAAATTCAGCACGGCTTGCAGCGCGGTATTGCGCGGTTTCGTGTGCTGCTCGCCCTCATGGTGGTTGATGAATTCGTCTTCAGGGTGATGTCCGGCACCTGGCTCCGGCATATGTGGCTTGAGCAGGAACATCGCCAGCGTCGGCACCAGGGTGCGCGAAAGAATGAATGAGCTGGCCATGGCAAAGATCACCGCCAGCGCCATCGGCCGGAACAGATAACCGGCGATGCCTTGCAGCAGGAACATCGGCACGAACACGATGCAGATGCACAGCAGCGAGACGAACGCCGGGCCGACAATTTGCGCGGCACCGTCGAGGATCGCGGTCTTCACCGCCTTGCCTTGTTCCAGGTGCCAGTTGATGTTTTCGATGGTCACCGTGGCGTCGTCCACCAGGATCCCTACGGCCAACGCCAGCCCGCCGAGGGTCATGACGTTGAGGGTCTGCCCGCTGACCGCCAGCAGCGCAATGGCCGACAGTACCGCCAGGGGAATCGACGCCGCGATAATGATCGTGGAGCGCCAGCTGCCGAGGAACAGCAGGATCATCGCACTGGTCAGCAGCGCGGCGATGATGCCTTCCTGGGCCACGCTGCCCACCGATTGCTTGACGAATACCGAGGCGTCGCCCAGCAACGAGGTCTTCAATGACGGCGGCAGGGTTTCGTTGATGCGCGGCAGCATCTGGCGGATACCGTCGATGATCGACAAGGTGGAAATGCTGCCGTTTTTCAACGCCGGCATCAGCACCGCGCGATGGCCGTCGACGCGCACGATGTTGGTCTGCGGCGGCGAACCGTCGCGCACGTGGGCAACCTGGCCGATGGTGATCAGCGCGCCGTCGACGGTCTTGATCGGCAGGTCGTTGAGCTCATCGATGGCCTTGGGGCTGTTGTTGAGCAGGATCGTGTATTCATTGGGGCCGAGTTTGGCGGTGCCCACCGGGATGATCTGGTTCTGCAGCGCCAGGGCATTGCCCACATCCTGGGCCGACAAGCCTTTGGCCGCCAGCGCCTGGGGGTCGAGGTCGAGGGTGATCTGCCGCTGCTTGCCACCCATCGGCGTGGGCATGGCCAGGCCGGGCAGGGCGCTGAGGGGCAGGCGGATATTGTTCTGCACCAGGTCGCGAATTTTGGCTTCCGACAGCGTGGGGCTGGAGAACGCCATTTGCAGGATCGGCACCGTGGAGGCGCTGTAGTTGAGGATCAGCGGTGGCGTGATGCCCGGTGGCATCTGCTTGAGCACCGTTTGTGATACGGCGGTCACTTGGGCGTTGGCGGTGCGGATGTCGACGCCGGGCTGGAAGAAAATCTTCACGATGCCCATGCCGGGCAGGGATTGCGATTCGATATGTTCGATGTCGTTGACGGTGGTGCTCAGAGAGCGTTCATAGGTGTAGATCACCCGGCCGGCCATGGCGTCCGGCGACAGGCCGTTGTACTGCCAGACCACGGCGACCACAGGGATACCGATATCGGGAAACACGTCAGTGGGGGTTCGCAGGGCCGCCATCGGCCCGATGATGCAGATGAATATGGCCAACACGATAAACGTGTACGGCTTTTGCAGTGCGGTCTTTACCAGCCCGAGCATGCGTGAACCTCCGAGGGAGCAGGATTGCAAACCCCGGCAGTCTTGCCCGACCCACCTAACACGCGCCTTTCAGCCAGGTGAAGGAACATTTAGGTAAGGGCTGAAGATCGTTTCATATGGATTCATTTGTTCTACAAGGCGTGGCTGCCCAAGCTTGCATCCCATCGGACGACTTGTCTTTTTACTGATGTTCTTTGGAGCCCTGCCATGTCACTCAAACCTTTATTGTTGATCCCCGCCCTGGGGGCTGTTTTGTTGTTGTCAGCCTGTGCCGGCCCGATTCCCAAGGCGGACCCCAGCGAAGCCTGGATCGGCTTGAAAGAAGAAGCGCCGAACGACCTGATGGCCGAACGTGTGGACGGCAAGCGTGTCGACGACGGGCGCTTTTTCGAGGTGACCCCCGGGGATCACCGCCTGGACGTGACGTTATTCGAGGAAGAAGCCGGCGACGACAACCAGCAGGACTGCGAGGGTCGGGTCGAGTACAAGGATTTCAAGGCGGGTGAGCATTACACCCTGGTGGAGTCGAGCCTGGGCACCACCGTGCGCGCATCCCTGATGGACGGGCACGGTAAGGAAGTCGCGGCGACTCAGGATTTCAATTGCATGCCTGGCTAGGCGTGGTGCACCGCCGCTCTATGGGGCTTGGCGGGTGCCTCAGGTTTGACGTGGGGGTGATGGTGCCGGCGAGTAATGCGCAACACCCCCCACAACATGGCGCCGGCTACCGCCAGCCAACCGCAGATCAACAGGAAAATCGTTGTTGCAAGGCTCATTTTGGCCTCCTTTCGCCCCGCAGGGGGCACACACAGTCTTCTCAATGGACAGTCTAGCTACCCGGCGGTTGCCTGCTATTGACCAATGGTCGTGTTCGTCCAACTCGTTTGCTCTAACCGCGACGCTTTACTGAGCCTATGGGCTATACCCGCGTGGCAGAGCGTCCTATGATCAGGGCCCTCACCGGCAGTTGATCAAGAGAGTAAAAAATTGCGGTTACGGTCGAACCTTAAAACATCCTTGTTGCTGGCCTGTGCCCTGGGGCTTGCGGCCTGTTCCGGGCAGCCGTCGAAACTTCCGGGCCTGCCGGAACGTGTCGAACTCAATGGTGTGCCGACCTTTCGCAGCGAGGCTTATCAGAGTGGTCCTACAGCGTTAGCCAGCATGCTGTCGCAACAAGGCATTGTGATGACACCGGGCTTGTTGGATAAGCCGTTGCATTTGCCGGGCGGTGAAGCGGACCTGGAGCGCAACATGCAGGTGCTGGCCCGTGAGTACGGGCTGATGGTGTACCCGCTGGATGCCAAGCTGACCGCGGTACTGGCGCAGGTGGCCGTGGGTTATCCGGTGATGGCGCGGATTGGCGGCGGCCTGTTGTCTGACGCGCGCTACGTGGTGGTGGTGGGTTTCAACCAGCAGAAAAGCACGGTGCTGTTGCGTTCAGGCATGGACCGACGCCTGCTGATGAGCTTCAGTGACTTTGAGTCGAAGTGGAGCAGTGCCGGGCACTGGGCAATCGTCACCCAGCGCCCGAGCCAATTGCCGGCCAATGTGGATGCGCAGCGCTGGCGGGATTCGGCGAACGCAACGGCCCAGGCCGGGCAGGAGCGGGCGGCGGCGCAGGCGCTCAAGGTGTTGGCGGAACACAAATAAAATGGGAGGGGCGAGCCCCTCCTAACTGCGTTCTCGGTGTTCCTTAACGGCTGACTTCGGCGGCACTCGCGCGGTTCTTCAGGTTCTTGTCAGCCTTGTAGCGCAGCGCGACGTCCGGCACCGAGCCGCCCTTGCCGGTCTCGACCCAGCTACGGATACGGCTGGCATCGGCAAAGTGGGTGAATTTGCCGAAAGCATCCAGGATCACCAGCGACACTGGACGATTGCCCATGCGGGTGACCAGCACCAGGCAATGACCGGCCTGGTTGGTGAAACCGGTCTTGGTCAGCTTGATATCCCAGTTGGCGCGGTTGATCAGGTGGTCGGTGTTGGAGAAACCCAGGGTGTAGTTGGGCTTGCGGAACGCTACGGTCTTTTCCTTGGTGGTGCTCAACTGGCTCAGCATCGGAAATTTTTGCGCGTAGGCCAGCAGCTTGCTCAAGTCGCGGGCGGTGGACACGTTGTGGATCGACAGGCCGGTGGGCTCGACATAATGGGTGCTGGTCATGCCCAGGGCCTTGGCCTTGGCGTTCATCGCGGCAATAAAGGCCGCGTAGCCGCCCGGATAGTGGTGCGCCAGGCTCGCGGCGGCGCGGTTTTCCGAGGACATCAGGGCAATCAGCAACATCTCCTTGCGCGGCATCTGGCTGCCGATCTTCACGCGGGAGAACACGCCTTTCATCTCCGGCGTGTCGGTGATGTTGATGTCGATGTACTCGTCCATGTTCTGCTTGGCTTCAAGGACGATCAGGCCCGTCATCAGTTTGCTCACCGACGCGATAGGCACCACCACGTCGGGGTTACTGGCGTAGATGACCTTGTTGGTCTGCAGGTCCACCAGCATGGCGCTACCGGAAGCGATCTGCAGTTTGGACGGATCCCGCGGCGCCAGGGCGGAGTCGGCAGCGTGCGCAAAGGTGCCGGTGAACGCAAAAAACAGGCTGACAATGGAAAGACGAATTTTCACGCGGATGAACTCGCTAAAAAGTAAAAAATACCGTTGGTAAACGGGTTTTGTGACAAATGGCGTTACATTTTAGGAGTATGGACGACAGACTGTCGAATGTTCTTCTAAAACCAGACGAAAGTGCTTAAAAACTAACAAAAAACAGGTTTTCTTCCAGGCAATAAAAAGCCCTGCGATAAGGCAGGGCTTTTTCAGTACGACTGGTTATTAACCGTGCAGGGTTTCTGCGGCGTACAGGGTGTTTTCCAGCAGGCAGGCACGGGTCATCGGGCCAACGCCACCCGGTACCGGGGTGATCCAGCCGGCGCGGGGCAGGGCGGTTTCATACACCACGTCGCCGACCAGCTTGCCGTCTTCCTGGCGGTTGATGCCCACGTCGATGACGATGGCGCCTTCCTTGATCCATTCGCCCTTGACCAGGCCCGGCTTGCCGGCGGCCACGACGACCAGGTCGGCACGGCCAACGTGGCCGGCCAGGTCCTTGGTGAAGCGGTGGGTCACGGTGACGGTGCAACCGGCCAGCAGCAACTCCATGGCCATGGGGCGGCCCACGATGTTGGACGCGCCGACGACGACGGCATCGAGGCCGTACAGGTCGACACCGGTGCTTTCCAGCAGGGTCATGATGCCTTTGGGCGTGCATGGGCGCAGCAGCGGGATACGCTGGGCCAGGCGGCCGACGTTATAAGGATGGAAACCGTCGACGTCTTTGTCAGGGCGGATGCGCTCGAGCAACTTGGACGCGTCCAGGTGCGCGGGCAATGGCAATTGCAGGAGGATGCCGTCCATCGCCGGGTCGTCGTTGAGGCTGTCGATCAGGTCGGTCAGGGCCTGCTGGGTGGTGTCGGCAGGCAGGTCGTAGGCCTTGGAAAGAAAGCCGACCTCTTCACAGTCTTTACGCTTGTGCGAGACATAAACCTGAGAGGCAGGATCGCTGCCGACCAGGATCACCGCGAGGCCAGGCGTGCGCAAGCCTTGCTGGCTGCGCTCGGTGACTCGTTTGGCGATCTGCTGGCGCAGGCTGGCGGCGATTGATTTGCCGTCGATAAGTTGTGCAGTCATTACGCGTGATTAACCATCGAGAGGGGGAGGAAAAGTGCGCGCATTCTCGCACGCCACGGCGTGAGGGCAAAGGCGCTTGGTCCGCAAATTGGCCTAACCCCTTAAATAAAATGAATTTTTTTCAAAAAAGATTTGACGGGTTTCCAGGCCCTCTATACTATTCGTCGCACTTGTCGGGCACAGCCTAGCACTGGTTAAGAAGGTCGAGCAGAATCGTTGTTCTGCAAGGCTGGAAGCACTTAGTTTGTAATCCTCCAAGAGTACAGATTAATAAGGCGCCCGTAGCTCAGCTGGATAGAGCATCCGCCTTCTAAGCGGATGGTCGCAGGTTCGAGTCCTGCCGGGTGCGCCATTAGGCAGCTTTGGCACAAGTAGCGCTATATGGTGGGCGTAGCTCAGTTGGTAGAGCACGGGATTGTGACTCCCGTTGTCGAGGGTTCGATCCCCTTCGTCCACCCCATATTTTGAAAGGCGCCAGATTAACCGTCTGGCGCCTTTGCTTTAAGAGCTTCAAGCGCGGATGTGGTGGAATTGGTAGACACACTGGATTTAGGTTCCAGCGCCGCGAGGCGTAAGAGTTCGAGTCTCTTCATCCGCACCAAATAAGGCCTTACTCGGTTTACATGCAGGGTGGGGTTAGACAAAGAAGTAGTTTGGTTTCTTTGTTAACGCAATATGGTGGGCGTAGCTCAGTTGGTAGAGCACGGGATTGTGACTCCCGTTGTCGAGGGTTCGATCCCCTTCGTCCAC
>NZ_JBWKPE010000009.1:0-104332 GCF_059418085.1 Pseudomonas sp. GW821-FHT09C10 | reverse complement strand
ACCCCATATTCGAAAGGCGCCAGATTTAACAGTCTGGCGCCTTTTTTGGTTTTGGCGGTTCGGTTTTTCGTGGCTGCGGGTTGTGGGTCGCGATGGCGATGCGTTTCATCGTATTTATGTGTCTCGATGATACTGCATTGTTATCTGCCTTCATTGCGAGGTAGGCCGTCAGGGAGATGGGCGACGATCCCTTCTATATATAGAGGGGCGGCGCAGAGCCCTGGCGTGATTGGCTTTATTTGTCACCGGGGCGGGGCGCGACAGTGCCTCCGTACCGATAAATTGCCGGCTGTTTACGGGCGTATTTCCAGTAGGGTGACTTCTTGAGTTTGACCCACTAGAATGCATGCCCTTGATTGGGGTCGGAAATGGCCGGCTAACGTCTGTGCAACGAGGAATATCCATGCAAGTTTCTGTTGAAAATACTACTGCTCTCGAGCGCCGCATGAGCATCACCGTGCCGGCTGAGCGCATCGAGACTGCGGTCAACAAGCGTCTGCAGCAGACTGCCCAAAAGGCCAAGATCGCTGGTTTCCGTCCAGGCAAAGTGCCAATGAGCGAAATCAAGCGCCGTTTTGGTGCTGATGCACGCAATGAAGCCGTCGGTGACGTGATCCAGGCTTCTTTCTACGAAGCAGTGGTTGAGCAAAAGCTGAACCCGGCTGGTTCGCCTTCGATCGAGCCCAAGTCCCTGGAAGCGGGCAAGGATCTGGAATACGTTGCCGTATTCGAAGTGTTCCCCGAGTTCGAAGTGGCCGGTTTCGACGGTATCGCTATCGAGCGCCTGAGCGCCGAAGTGGCTGATTCGGACCTGGACAACATGCTGGAAATCCTGCGCAAGCAGAACACCCGTTTCGAAGTGGTCGACCGTGCTGCCCAGAACGAAGACCAGCTGAACATCGATTTCGTTGGCAAGGTTGACGGCGAAGCATTCGCTGGCGGCTCCGCCAAGGGTACTCAGCTGGTGCTGGGTTCCAACCGCATGATTCCTGGCTTCGAGGACGGCCTGGTTGGCGCCAAGGCCGGCGAAGAGCGTGTCCTGAACCTGGAATTCCCTGCTGACTACCAGAACCTGGACCTGGCTGGCAAAGCCGCCGAGTTCACCGTGACCGTCAACAGCGTTTCCGAGCCTAAGCTGCCAGAACTGAACGAAGAATTCTTCAATCAGTTCGGCATCAAGGAAACCGGCATCGAAGGCTTCCGCACCGAAGTTCGCAAGAACATGGAGCGCGAGCTGCGCCAGGCTATCAAGTCCAAGGTCAAGAACCAGGTCATGGACGGTCTGCTGGCCTCCAACCCGATCGAAGTGCCTAAGGCCCTGCTGTCCAACGAAGTGGATCGCCTGCGCGTACAGGCTGTCCAGCAGTTCGGCGGCAACATCAAGCCAGACCAACTGCCGGCCGAGCTGTTCGAAGAGCAAGCCAAGCGCCGTGTGGTGCTGGGCCTGATCGTGGCTGAAGTGGTCAAGCAGTTCGACCTCAAGCCTGACGAAGATCGCGTCCGCGAAATGATCCAGGAAATGGCCTCGGCCTACCAGGAGCCTGAGCAGGTCGTGGCTTGGTACTACAAGAACGACCAGCAGCTGAACGAAGTACGTTCGGTTGTGCTGGAAGAACAAGTTGTGGATACTGTTCTGCAGAAGGCTAAGGTGACCGATAAAGCGGTCTCTTACGAAGAAGCAGTCAAGCCGGCGGAAGCAGCACAAGCCGACTGATTGTCCAACTCGTTGGAAATTCAACCATAAGCCAGCCTCGCGCTGGCTTATGCGTTTTCAAGACATGACTATTTGGGAGTAACTGCAGAGCATGTTCCGTAATTCCTATATTCAGCAGAACTCTGATATCCAGGCCGCAGGCGGCCTGGTCCCGATGGTTGTCGAGCAGTCCGCTCGTGGCGAACGCGCCTACGACATCTACTCGCGCCTGCTCAAGGAGCGAGTGATCTTTCTGGTGGGCCCGGTAGAGGACTACATGGCCAACCTGATCTGTGCGCAACTGCTGTTCCTTGAAGCGGAAAACCCGGACAAGGACATCCATCTCTACATCAACTCACCGGGCGGTTCGGTGACTGCGGGCATGTCGATCTACGACACCATGCAGTTCATCAAGCCGAACGTATCCACTACCTGCATTGGCCAGGCCTGCAGCATGGGCGCGTTCCTGCTGACCGCAGGTGCCGAGGGCAAGCGTTACTGCCTGCCGAACTCGCGCGTGATGATTCACCAGCCACTGGGCGGTTTCCAGGGCCAGGCGTCGGACATCGAAATTCACGCCAAGGAAATCCTCTTCATCCGCGAACGTCTCAACACGCTGATGGCCAAGCACAGCGGGCACACCCTGGAAGAAATCGAGCGCGACACCAACCGTGACAACTTCATGAGCGCCGAAGCTGCACGTGAATATGGGTTGATCGACGCAGTGATCGAAAAGCGCCCCGCTTAATATAAGCCGCTCAAAATAGGGCTGGTTGGGTTTCCCGATCACCTGCGGGCTTGAAAAAGCCCGCATAAGCCTTCATCTTGTGTTGCAAGCCTATCGGATTTGGATCGAACGAATGACTGACACCCGCAACGGCGAGGACAACGGCAAGCTGCTCTATTGCTCCTTCTGTGGCAAAAGCCAGCATGAAGTGCGCAAATTGATTGCCGGCCCCTCGGTCTTTATCTGCGACGAGTGCGTCGACCTGTGCAATGACATCATCCGTGAGGAGGTGCAGGAAGCCCAGGCCGAAAGCAGCGCGCATAAATTGCCTTCGCCTAAAGAAATCAGCGGCATCCTTGATCAGTATGTGATTGGTCAAGAGCGTGCAAAGAAGGTTCTGGCCGTAGCGGTATACAACCACTACAAGCGCTTGAACCAGCGTGACAAGAAAGGCGACGAAGTCGAACTCGGCAAGAGCAACATCTTGCTGATTGGTCCTACAGGCTCGGGTAAGACCCTGCTTGCAGAGACCCTCGCTCGCCTGCTGAACGTTCCGTTCACCATCGCCGACGCCACCACCCTCACCGAGGCTGGCTACGTGGGCGAAGATGTCGAGAACATCATTCAGAAATTGCTGCAGAAGTGCGACTACGACGTAGAGAAGGCCCAGATGGGTATTGTCTACATCGACGAAATCGACAAGATCTCGCGCAAGTCCGACAACCCGTCGATCACCCGGGACGTTTCCGGTGAAGGCGTGCAGCAGGCCCTGTTGAAACTGATCGAAGGCACGGTCGCTTCCGTACCGCCACAAGGCGGCCGCAAGCATCCGCAGCAGGAATTCCTTCAGGTTGATACGCGCAACATCCTGTTTATCTGTGGCGGTGCATTCTCCGGCCTGGAGAAGGTTATTCAGCAACGGTCTACCCGTGGCGGCATCGGTTTCAGTGCAGAAGTGCGCAGCAAGGAAGAAGGCAAGAAGGTGGGCGAGTCCCTGCGTGAAGTCGAGCCTGACGATCTGGTCAAGTTCGGTCTGATCCCGGAATTCGTTGGCCGTTTGCCGGTCCTGGCCACGTTGGACGAGTTGGATGAGGCGGCTCTGATTCAGATCCTCACCGAACCGAAAAACGCCCTGACCAAGCAATACGCAAAGCTGTTCGAGATGGAAGGTGTGGACCTCGAGTTCCGTACCGACGCGCTCAAATCGGTGGCCAAGCGGGCACTGGAGCGCAAGACCGGTGCACGTGGCCTGCGTTCGATCCTCGAAGGTGTATTGCTCGACACCATGTATGAAATCCCCTCGCAGTCCGAGGTGAGTAAAGTGGTGATCGACGAAAGCGTTATAGAAGGTAAGTCCAAGCCACTGTATATCTACGAAAACAGTGAGCCGACTGCCAAGGCTGCGCCAGACGCGTAAGCGTTTCGCAGTTTTGGTACACACAAAGGGGCCTCTAGGGGCTCCTTTGTTTTTCATAAGGATTTTTACTGCGTGTAACTGCCAGCATTGAGCTTGTTTTTTTTACACGCAGCCCCCATCTTGGTTTCAAGCTTATTTTTCAACTGTCATAGAGGCGAAATCATGAAGACAACCATCGAATTGCCTCTCCTGCCGTTGCGTGATGTCGTCGTCTATCCGCACATGGTTATCCCGCTGTTCGTGGGGCGCGAGAAGTCTATCGAAGCCCTCGAGGCCGCGATGACGGGCGACAAGCAGATCCTGCTGTTGGCCCAGAAAAATCCTGCCGATGATGATCCGGGCGAAGATGCCTTGTATCGCGTCGGCACCATTGCCACTGTCCTGCAACTGCTCAAGCTGCCCGATGGCACCGTCAAGGTGCTCGTGGAAGGCGAGCAGCGCGGTGCGGTAGAGCGTTTCATGGAGGTGGACGGCCACCTGCGCGCTGAAGTGGTGCTGATCGACGAAGTCGAGGCCCCTGAGCGCGAGTCCGAGGTGTTTGTGCGCAGCCTGCTCTCGCAGTTTGAGCAGTACGTGCAGTTGGGCAAGAAAGTCCCGGCTGAAGTGTTGTCTTCCCTCAATAGCATCGATGAGCCAAGCCGCCTGGTCGACACCATGGCCGCACACATGGCGCTGAAGATCGAGCAGAAGCAGGACATCCTCGAAATCATCGACCTGTCGGCCCGTGTCGAACACGTGCTGGCATTGCTGGACGCTGAAATCGATCTGCTCCAGGTCGAGAAGCGCATCCGTGGTCGGGTCAAAAAACAAATGGAGCGCAGCCAGCGCGAGTACTACCTGAATGAGCAGATGAAGGCCATTCAGAAGGAACTCGGCGACAGCGAGGAAGGCCACAACGAAATCGAAGAGCTGAAAAAGCGCATCGATGCTGCCGGCCTGCCGAAAGACGCCCTGACCAAAGCCACCGCCGAGTTGAACAAGCTCAAGCAGATGTCGCCGATGTCGGCTGAAGCCACCGTGGTGCGCTCGTACATCGACTGGCTGGTGCAGGTGCCGTGGAAGGCTCAGACCAAGGTGCGCCTGGATCTGGCGCGCGCTGAAGACATTCTCGATGCCGACCATTATGGCCTTGAAGAAGTCAAAGAACGCATCCTCGAATACCTCGCCGTGCAGAAGCGCGTTAAGAAGATTCGTGGCCCGGTGTTGTGCCTGGTTGGCCCGCCTGGGGTAGGTAAAACCTCCCTGGCCGAGTCCATCGCCAATGCCACCAACCGTAAATTCGTGCGCATGGCCCTCGGTGGCGTGCGTGATGAGGCGGAAATTCGTGGTCATCGCCGGACTTACATCGGTTCGATGCCAGGAAGATTGATTCAAAAAATGACAAAGGTGGGTGTGCGCAACCCGCTGTTCCTGCTCGATGAAATCGACAAAATGGGCAGCGATATGCGTGGCGATCCGGCATCGGCCTTGCTGGAGGTGCTCGACCCTGAGCAGAACCACAATTTCAACGACCATTACCTGGAGGTCGACTACGACCTGTCCGACGTAATGTTCCTGTGCACTTCCAACTCCATGAACATTCCGCCGGCATTGCTGGACCGGATGGAGGTGATTCGTCTGCCGGGTTACACCGAAGACGAGAAGATCAATATCGCCGTCAAATACCTCGCGCCCAAGCAGATTTCGGCCAATGGCCTGAAGAAGGGCGAGATCGAATTCGACGTCGAGTCGATCCGCGACATCGTGCGCTATTACACTCGCGAGGCCGGTGTCCGGGGCCTTGAGCGCCAGATCGCGAAGATTTGCCGCAAGGCGGTCAAGGAGCACGCGCTGGAAAAACGCTTCTCGGTGAAGGTCACGGCCGACGCTCTTGAGCACTTCCTGGGTGTGCGTAAATTCCGTTACGGCCTGGCAGAACAGCAGGATCAGGTAGGGCAGGTGACTGGCCTGGCGTGGACTCAGGTGGGCGGCGAATTGCTGACCATCGAAGCTGCGGTGATCCCCGGCAAGGGCCAGTTGATCAAGACCGGCTCCCTCGGTGACGTGATGGTCGAATCCATTACCGCCGCGCAGACCGTGGTGCGCAGCCGCGCCAGGAGCCTGGGGATCCCCCTGGACTTCCACGAGAAGCACGACACCCACATCCACATGCCGGAAGGGGCTACACCGAAGGATGGCCCCAGCGCTGGCGTAGGCATGTGCACGGCCCTGGTTTCGGCATTGACCGGCATACCGGTGCGCGCCGATGTCGCGATGACCGGGGAAATCACCCTGCGTGGCCAGGTATTGGCCATTGGCGGCCTTAAAGAGAAATTGCTGGCGGCACACCGCGGTGGCATCAAGACCGTGATCATTCCTGAAGAGAATGTTCGCGACTTGAAGGAAATTCCTGACAATATCAAGCAGGATCTTCAGATTAAACCGGTTAAATGGATTGACGAGGTCCTGCAAATTGCGCTGCAATACGCGCCGGAGCCCTTGCCGGATGTGGCTCCGGAGATAGTCGCAAAGGACGAAAAGCGAGAGTCTGATTCCAAGGAAAGAATTAGCACGCATTAATGTGAATAAGCCTGGGGGCTTCCTTGACAGCTTTTTAGAGCCCTTGTTATAAAGCGGCTCTTAAGTGTCTGTAGGCCATTCAGCACTGGTTTTTGCTGTTTACCAAAAAACTTAGAATCATACTCAATAGATATATAAGGGGACTTAGAGTGAACAAGTCGGAACTGATTGATGCTATCGCTGCATCCGCTGATATCCCGAAAGCTGCTGCCGGCCGTGCGCTGGATGCAGTAATCGAATCCGTCACTGGCGCTCTGAAGGCCGGCGACTCCGTGGTACTGGTAGGCTTCGGTACTTTCTCTGTGACTGACCGCCCAGCTCGCACTGGCCGTAACCCACAGACTGGCAAAGCACTGCAAATCGCTGCTGCCAAGAAACCAGGTTTCAAAGCCGGTAAAGCCCTGAAAGAAGCGGTTAACTAAGCTTCGATCAAGCCTTTGCTACCCGGGTCGGACGCAGGTCTGGCCTGGCAGCGGAGCGACAGCTGACCCAAGTATCCATCGGGTCGCCAAGCCGGGGTGTAGATTCAACCCCCCGTCCGCTCCGCCAGTTACGAGAAGGCGCATCCTCGGATGCGCCTTTCTTCTATCCGGACTCTACCCACGCTCCACGGTTGCCAATTTTTGAAGTTCAACCGTTTCTGGGGGACGCATGCTGCAAAATATCAGGGACAATTCACAAGGCTGGATTGCCAAGACCATTATCGGGATCATCGTCGCATTGATGGCGTTCACCGGTATCGAGGCCATTTTCCAGGCTTCGACCAACACCAAGCAGGACGTGGCCAAGGTCAACGGTGAAGAAATCACCCAGACTGAACTGAGCCAGGCCGTCGATATGCAACGTCGCCAGCTGATGCAACAGCTGGGCAAGGATTTCGATGCTTCACTGCTGGACGAAAAATTGCTGCGCGAAGCAGCCCTCAAGGGCCTGATCGATCGCAAACTGCTGCTGCAAGGCGCCGCGGACTCCAAGTTTGGCTTCTCTGAGGCTGCGCTGGACCAGGTGATCCTGCAGACGCCGGAATTCCAGGTGGACGGCAAGTTCAACGCCGAACGCTTTGACCAGGTGATCCGTCAGTTGGGCTACAGCCGTCTGCAGTTCCGTCAGATGCTGACCCAGGAAATGCTGATCGGCCAGGTTCGCGCAGGCATCGCCGGCAGCGGTTTCGTGACCGACGCCGAAGTGCTGGCATTCGCCCGTCTGGAAAAGCAGACCCGCGATTTCGCCACCGTCAATATCAAGGCCAACCCTGCGGCGGTGAAACTCACCGACGACGAGGTCAAGGCCTACTACGACCAGCACGCCAAGGAGTTCATGACCCCGGACCAGGTGGTCATCGACTATCTGGAACTGAAGAAGTCTTCCTTCTTCGACCAGGTCAGCGTCAAGGACGATGAACTGCAGGCGGCCTATCAGAAAGAAACCGCCAATCTCGCTGAACAGCGTCGTGCAGCGCACATCCTGATTGAAGTCAACGACAAGGTCACCGACGCGCAAGCCAAGGCCAAGATCGAAGAAATCCAGGCGCGCCTGGCCAAGGGTGAGAAGTTCGAGGCCCTGGCCAAGGAGTTCTCCCAGGATCCAGGTTCGGCCAACAATGGCGGTGACCTCGGCTTTGCCGGCCCTGGCGTCTACGACCCGGACTTCGAAACCGCCTTGTACGCCTTGAACAAGGACCAGGTATCTGCACCGGTGCGCAGTACCTTCGGTTGGCACTTGATCAAGCTGTTGGGCGTTGAGGCACCGCAAGTGCCGACGTTCGCCAGCCTGAAAGACAAGCTGACCCGCGAGCTCAAGACCCAGCAGGTTGAGCAGCGTTTTGTCGAAGCAACCAAGCAATTGGAAGATGCGGCATTCGAAGCCTCCGATCTGGCTCAACCGGCGTCTGACCTGAAACTGACCGTACACACCTCCGCGCCGTTTGGCCGTGAGGGCGGTGACGGTGTTGCGGCCAACCGCGCCGTGGTCACCGCTGCGTTCAGCCCGGAAGTGCTGGATGAGGGGGCCAACAGCAGCGCCATCGAGCTGGACCCGGAAACCATCATCGTGCTGCGTGCCAAAGAGCACCGCAAACCGGCGCAATTGCCGCTGGAAAGCGTTGCAGCAGCGATCCGCACACAGATGGCCAAGGAGCGCGCCAGCGCGGCTGCCAAGACTCACGCTGATGAGCTGATCGCCAGCCTGCGTGATGGCAAGACCCCGCTGAACCAGCCGGTCGACGGCCAGGCCTGGAAAGTCACTGAAGCGGCTACCCGTAGCCAGGAAGCGATTGACCCGGCCGTGCTGCAAGCCCTGTTCCGCATGCCCAAGCCTGCGGCCAAGGACAAGCCGACCTTCACCACCGTGGCACTGGCTGATGGCAGCCTGGTGATCGTGCGCTTGAACGGCGTCAACGAGGCGGCTGCCCCAACGGACGAAGAAAAGGCGCAGTACCGCCGCTTCCTCGCTTCCCGTGTTGGCCAGCAGGACTTCGCCGCGTACCGCAAGCAGTTGGAAACCAAGGCCGACATCAAGAAGTACTGATGACGGTTTGAACAAGAAGCCCCCGGCCTGAAAAGACCGGGGGCTTTTTTATGGTTCCAGAGGAAGCCTCAGCAGAGCGCGCCGTTGATGGAGCGGACTGTAATAAGTCCCTATGCTCACTGGGTTCCCATGAGTTGCAGATGGTTTCATACAGGGCCTAGGTAAAATCTTCGTAATCACTCAAATCGGCATTGTTGTGGGTGGCATCATCTTGGGCACGTTGGGCATCCGCGACCCGTTTGTTGTGTTGTTCAATTTCAGCCTGTGTCATTGGTCGCGGAGTTTTTGGGGTAGAGGGTTGAGCAACCCCTTGGGCAGAAAATTTCACGGGTTTGTAGCTTGGGTCAGGGTAGTACTTCATGACGCCGTTATCCAACTGGCCTATCTCAACATATTTGTTTTCTACTTGTCGTTTAACGCCCAGAAACCGGTCATCCAGATAATCCCTGCGAGCAGCCCTGTGGGGAAAGTTATTCAGATGCATGGATTCCACATTAGGCTGCACGTACATTGTTCCTTCATAGCCTTTCACCGGTTTTTTCGTGAGTTTTGCAAACTGCGCAGCGAATGAATTGGCACCGCCGTTAGCAGAATTGCATACAGTCAGGCGAATTTCGTCATAGTCCTCAATCTTTACCCTAGTACGTTTTAAATGGTCGAGGAACTCTCTGGGCGCCAGGTGCTCACCGTTCACTAATATACTGGTGGAACCATCCATTGGATTCACGACGCCATGAGCATCCAGAGTGAGCCGTTTGGCTCCGCCATGAATGTCCTCAAATAAAACAAGCCCTTCATCCAACACCCTGACGTTTTTAATCTCGCCGCCCATCGCGATGCTATTTGGATTAAAAAAAGCCAGCGGTTTTCCATAGGGAGCGTTGTTCGTCAGGCTATAGGGGTACCATTTGCCCTTGAAGAAAACTGCAGTCCCTTCGAAGACCTCGTCCATGATCTTGAACGTACCGGTGGCGGCAGCATCGAAGCGCTTGCTGGCTGCCACCAGATCAAAACTATTCATTGACCCAAGCAATCGTCTGGTACCTGCCAGGTCGCCGATGGTTCCTCCCAGTTTCGAGGCCAAATGGCCTCCTGCATGGATCAGCCTTTGACCACCGTTTACAATCAGTCGACCCAGATCATCAATACCGCTCGCCGGGTTGAGGGCACTGAGTGTCAGTCGACCGATGACCCTTGCCCCCTGGAGCACGCGAGCGGCTGTCGAGGCGCCGGAAGCTGCGGCTTTTAGGCCGGCAGAAGCACCTCCAGTCGCAAACGCCATCACAACGCCCAGGATATCTAAGCCCAAGTCGACGAGACCTGCGCCAATCTTGCCTTGTTGGAAATTGACAATCGCTGACCTGAGGGGAATGAGGTTCATCACTACTTCATGTAAGAACTTATCGGTGTTGAATTCGGTCTCGAAGGTTGTCACACCTTTTGCCTGGGCTTGCAGTCTGTCGATGGCAGCGTCCTGGATCGCGGCACCGGCAATAAGGGTCGTTCTGTCGCTGAAGTAACTTTTGGGCGTGGTGTCGGTGTCGGCTTGCTCCTGGAGCAGGTGCTGCTGTGTATTCGAGGGAGTAAGGGGTTGCATGTACTCAGTGTCGATCTGGGACTCGCTGACAATCCCGGCCTTGACATTATCAAGATCACTCCGATGGCGAACGCTGGCCTCTTTCAAGTCAAACTCAAAGGTCTTGGGATCTCCCCCAAGCGTGGTTTTTATGATGAGACGGTCCGGGTTTGGCGTATAGGCATAGGTCGGCGCGGATGAGATGCCAAGAGCCCCTTTTTTTTTGGCATCTATTACTTTAAATAGCTCCAGCTTCCCTAACTCCAAGTGCTTGCGGTCCTCCAGGGGCATTTTTGAAATCAGGTGTTTGACGACAGTCGGCAAGTGTTGTTTTAGCTTGGGCCTGTAAGCAGAAAAGGCTTGCTCGAATTTACTGGTTATATCGGGAAGTTCCCCTTGCCTGGCGAGCAGGCTGCGGAGGTCGACCTTGCTGTTGGAAGATACCCAGTAGTTAAGCTTCAATCGATTGCTCGTGCCGGACCCTGTGCCAAGCGTCCCGTTTACAACAGTTTCCGTAGGTTTGAGAATACCGGCGGGCGTCCCCAGTTTGTCCGCCATATACAGATCCAGAAACGAGTAAGGCCCCTTATAGTCCCGATGAGGTGAGGCCACATTGATGCATTTTTCTTCGAAAGGGATCTGTTCACCGAAGACCCTTTTCAGTTCGGCCAATGCCATTGCCTTTCGGTTCGGCATGTCGACATGCAAGGCTGTAGATGCGGCTTTCAATTCGGTGATTTGGTTGTTAAACGCTTCGAGAACGGTGTTCAGTTGCTGATCGCTATACGCGTCCCGAGCGTTAACCTTAAGAAGTCCCTGGGCAATTCCCCAATCTTTCAATGCCGATTTTCTGGCAGCTTGCTCGATACCTTGTGCCGACTGGGTAATTGGGGCCAGGTCTGCGTAGGCCATGATTTGGGCAAACGTCATTTTCGCCGAGGCACCCGGCGCTTGTGCCTCGACACGGGCGACGGCTGTTGTAAAGGTGACCCAGGTATGTGAGCCCATGGTCACGGTTTCGGGAATATCTTTGACCAGTAGAGCCGGGGCCTTGTGTGACAATAACAAGAGCGCCGCTGCGCAGGCCATGTTCCGAGGGACTCTAGCGTTTTTGACCAAGTGATCGGTCAAGTCCTTGACCACGACAGAAGGAGGCGTGTGCCAGTACTGACTCTTGGTCAGGTCAAAACCTGCAATGGTTGTTCTCGCCGGGGAGGCGGGGTTAAGCGGGCTGGCCTGATGCTCAAGCTCGGCACTGAGCGCCGCCAGGACCAAGTCATTGGCAGTCGACGCGGAGGCGATGCCTTGATATTCATTTTGAAGTGTTACTCCCAGCGCCTTGGCGCGAGGTGTGTTGAGCACTTTACCGAGCCACTGTCGGGCATTGTCCAGTGTTATCTCGGGACCGCCCTCATAGGCGGAGAGGCTGACAGTTGAGCCCAGGCTGCCCAGCAATCCTTTCGAGGTGTCGTAATCCTTGGATAATCTCAGGGAGGTTACCAGACTTGCGCGAGCCTTATCGTCTAGAGGGATGGGCCAGGACAGGGCACCGCCTAAATTGCCATGCCGCGCAGAGGTCAACGGTTGGCGCTTGAGATGACCGATCAGATTGATCAGTTCTTCAGTATTTTTCGGTTGAAACCAACCGTTCATACGGATGAATTCTTCCAGGGTGACGGATTTCTCAGCCAAATCCTCCTCTGATGCCAGGAACGAACCGGGTGCAAGTGTGATCCTGGTGGTTTTCAGTGCATTGGCCAGCTCAGTCTGAGCATCGCCGATGGCACTCAGCTGAGTGGCCAGGGAGTGTTCATTCAGAATGGCCCCCAAGCGCCTCTGTGCCACTTCAATGGTTGCTAGCGACTTTGATGGGGAGGCTGCACGCGAAGAGAGGTTTTGCTGAGCGGGGAAGGCATTGGTCTTGCGAAGTATCGCAACCCGCTGCTCCAAGGTGGTCTTTGACCACACAGATGGCTCATCGTAAAACGCCGCGATGTCTTCGAGAGTGGCGTCTTCGGGGCTGTCGGACAGCAAGGCGTCCGGAGTCGGTACTTGGGCGGCGGCCGCGAGGATCAGCGGCCAGGTCAGAGGCAACGACTCTAAGTCTTGCCCGCTAAACACTTTAGAATTGCCGTTGACGTAGCATTTCAGCCCGCCGTCATCGGTGATCTCGAATGGCTTCGACAGGTCCACCCCGTTGAGGCCTGCCCAGCTTTTAAGCTCGGCATTGTTGAGCAGCGAGTGAAGGTGAGCCTTCCATTGCCCGAGCGTCGAGTGCCGTGGAATGTTTTTGATAACGAGTTTACGAAGATCAGCAGGGGGGGTACTCGCTGCGTATTCGTCCAGCTCATTTGCGTAAAGCTGTGCCAACTCGCTGTCACCGATTTCCTGCGCAGTGCCGTCAACCATCTTGATGGAGCCTAACCGCTCGGACAACGCGACAACGGCTTCTCTGTCGACTGGAAGGGGCCACCCGTGAGCTTTGATGAAATCTCCGACACTTGCGGTCTCGCCAGCATTCGCCGTCCATTGGCTATACGTGCTGTCTGGATCGATAGGAATACGTTGTGCCGTCGGCCCGATCAACTGCGATTCGAGAGAATGAGTTGATCCAGCGTCAGGGCTCAGAAGGGAGGCAATGGAGTCGAGTGCTTTGATCAATTCTCGTCGATTGGCTACGTTGCCAAGAGTGGTCTTGGCCGTCGCCAGGGTTTCCTCGCTGCGTGGATCGGTAGGGCTCAGTGTCAATGCGCCGTTGGTACTACTCAAGTGAGTATCCAAAGCATGAAAGTCGCCCGTTTTTTCGATGTCGTGACGATAAAACCTAGCTACGTCATGCAGGGGGGTTGTGCTTTCCCAGTCATCATCCATCTGATAATAAGGGGCTCCCAGTGCTTTAGCTGCGCTTATTAACAAAGACCACCACTGTGGAGGATTTTGATGGTAGGTAATCTGCTCCGTATCGCCATTTTTTGGGTACGAGATCGCACCTAGGCCGCCGGATGGTGTGACGTGGACCCGAAAATGCTTGAGGTCGATCCCCTCCTTGGAGGCCCACTCTTTGACGTCCGTGCTATCGAGGATCTTTCTGAAGTGCGCTCGCCATTGTCCGAGTAATGAATCTTTCGGGATGTTTTCAAGTGGTTGAAAGCCAGGATAATGGCGATAACTTAACAGTTTCTGGTGAAAGAGCACGGCCAGTGCGGCGTCCCCGGCGCTACGGGGGCTAACCGCAGGGGGGGATAAGTCGGGGCTTTGAGTTTCGTCGAGAGTGATAGCTTTGCGCTTGATGAACGTTTCCAACGCTTGCTTCTGGGTGTTGAGTTGATCCTCACTTCGTGGGTCGGAAAGGTCAAGATTGAGCGCGCCCTGATTGTTGTCCAGTTCAAGGGCACGCTGTTCGAACGCCGCTTTGGTTGATGCTAATGTCCCGTGATCACGAAAAAACCGGGATATTTCAAGCACTCCGACCGTCGTGTGCCCAGCGCTGATAGCTCCACTGTCGCTCGCCAGTACTTGGGCCGCATTCATCAGCAGACGCCACTCATCCGGAACCGTTTTCATCGCTTCAAAGGCCGAGAGGCTCTTGATTGTTCCGTCCGCCTTAACCTGCCCTATGGCGTTTTTTGATGGATCAATGCTGATACCTTTTGTCAGATCGATACCATTGGCAAGCGCCCACACCTTTAGCGCCGGAAGTTGCAATAGCTTATTCAGATGAGCGCGCCATTGGCCGTACAGCGAGTCGGTGGAAATATTGTCGATAGAGTCACTGCTGGAGATCGCGACGGGCAGTTCGTTTGCGTATTTGCGCAGTGCTGTGGCGTAAGTGATGGCAAGGTCTCTGTCGGCTTGGGCGCGGGGCGTCAGATCGTTCGCCTCCGAGGCATGCCGAGAGTCTGTTTCCTCCTGCCGCATCTCTCGCAATGCGGCAGCAGCAGTTTGTGGAGCAATATTGCGTAGGGTGTCGATGCTTCTCATGGCCTAGACTTCTCGTGTTGCCTAAGAGGGTGTTTTGAGCAGAGGTCTAGTTGGGTGGCTACTGAGGTGAGGAGGTTCCGGAGTTGGGGGGGTAGTTATATGAATGGATGTGATCCCGCCCTCACATGAGCCACGGGACATTTTTCCAGGCGCTACCGGATGACTTTGCCAGTGTGGCGGATGTTCCTGCCGTGCTGCAGGTGTTCGACGAGGTAATCACTTGGTTAGTCGGCACGGGCAATAACCATCAATGGGGCACTGAGCCCTGGTCGGCGTCGCTCCGGCGAGTGGCGCAAGTGGCTGAAGCCTGCGCGGCCGTCTGCAATGCGCCGGCCCACGCCAATAGCATCAGAAGCACAACCGCCCATGGAAAGGCCGCAACGCCCCAACCTTGAAGCAATACACCACCCGCCAGGCCGCCGCCGGCTATCCCCAGGTTCCACACGGTCACCAGCATCGATTGTGCGGCATCCGCCGACTCGCCCGCCGATTGGGCCAGTGCGGTTTGCAGCAATGCCGGCAAACCGCCGAACGCCAGGCCCCATAACGCCACGGCGATATAGATGACTGCCGGCACATTGATCCACAACGCCAGCGCCAGGGCGATCAGGCCAAACAGCGCACAGCTGATCAGCAGCAAGGCGCGCAGCCACCGGTCAATCAATACACCTGCCAGCCAGATGCTCAGCACCGCCGAGAGGCCGAACACCAGCAGCACTCGGTCAACGTCTGCCTCAACCCCGGCGGGCACCAGCAACGGGGCGATGTAGGTGTACAGAATGTTATGGGCCAGCACGTAGGTAAACGTCACCCATAGCACCGGACGAACGCCCGGCAGGTTCAGCACCTGGCGCAGCCCCAGGCGTTTATCCGCGCGTTCGCCGGCAAAGTCCGGCAGTTGCCAGCGTGCCCAGACGAGCAGTATAAGGGTCAGCCCGGTCATGATCGCAAAGCTCAAGCGCCAGCCAACGGCGGTGCCGAGGAAGGTACCCGCGGGTACACCCAGCGACAGCGCCAGCGGTGCACCCAGCATCGCCACGGCAATGGCGCGACCTTGCAGGTGTGGCGCCACCATTCGGCTCGCGTACCCCGCCAGCAACGCCCACAGCAACCCGGCGAAGACCCCGGCAAAAAAGCGCGCCACCAGGGTCAACCCGTAATGGCTGGACAGCGCGGTTACGCTGTTGACCAAGGCAAACCCGCCAATGGCCAGCAGCAGCAAGGGCCGCCTGCGCCAGCCGCGGGTCAGCAGCGTCAGGGGGATGGCAGCCAGCAACGAGCCAAGGGCGTAGAGGGTAACCAATTGGCCGACCAAGGCGGGCGACACGCCCAGGCCTTCGCCCATCTGCGGCAGAAGCCCGGCGGGCATGGCTTCGGTGAGGATGGTGATAAAGCCGGCGCTGGCCAGGGCCAGTAGACCGCCCAGGGGCAATGAGTCCCGCTGGGCTGATGTGCTGATTGAAGGGCTGCTGCTCATGAGGGTTTATCCAGGTAAAAGGGCAAGCAGGCAGAGTAGGGGGCTGTGACTGACGGAAAAACAGGCTAAGGTTCCGAACTTATCGGACGCCGGTGTCCGCAATCGCTGGAGGCAGATCATGGACAGCTTGGGCAGCCTGTCGGTATTTGTGCAGGTGGCGCAGACGCTCAGCTTCACCGCCGCCGGCCGCGTGCTGGGGGTGTCGTCGTCGGCCGTGGGCAAAAGCATTGCGCGGATGGAAGAGCGCCTGGGCGTGCGGCTGTTTCACCGCAGCACGCGCAGTATCACCTTGACCAGTGAAGGTGCACTGTTCCTTGAGCGCTCGCGGCGGATTCTCGCTGAGGTGGAAGCGGCCGAGCAGGAACTGACAGACGCCGCTTCAACGCCACGGGGCAAGTTGCGCATCAGTGTGCCGCAGGTGCGGGGCTTGTTGATGCCGGTGCTCAGTGACTTTATGCGCACCTACCCGGAGATCGAGTTGGACGTGGATTTTTCCGACCGCATGGTGGACGTGATCGAGGAAGGTTTCGATGCGGTGATTCGCACCGGCAAACCGGAAGATTCGCGTTTGATGGCGCGTCATCTGGGCCACTACCAGTTGGTACTCGTCGCCACACCGGGCTACTTCGCCCAACACGGCACGCCGCAGCAACCACAGGACCTCAATGGCCACGCCTGCCTGCGCCACAAGTTCTGCGCCACGGGCAAGCTCGAGCCCTGGCCGTTGCGCCTTGCCCCGGGGGCTGCGGAACCGCTGTTACGTACGCCGTTGGTCAGTACCACCATCGAGTCTCTGAACCATGTGGTGCTCGAGGGCTTGGGCATTGCCTGCCTGCCGGACTACATGGTCAACCAGGCCGTGGACGAGGGGCGCTTGCAACGGGTGCTGGATGAATACCTGGAGCATCGGGGCAGTTTCTGGATGTTGTGGCCCGGTCGCCATACATCGGCCAAGCTCCGCGTATTTATTGATCATATGTGCGCCGGGCTTTTCCCGGCAGGCTCCGGTGCGTAGCCCTGTGACGTTTTACCGACAGGAATGCGCGCGCCAAGGCCTCGTTCTGTTGCACAATACCGCCCAGACCGTTTTCCTCAGGATTTTCAATGTCGACATCATTCCACTTGCGTAGCTTCGGGCTGGCGCTGGTGCTGGCGGGCGCCGCGGGCTGCTCGTCACCCAAGACCGCTATTTATGAACATGAGAACTTCGACGACTCCGGTACATTTTCCCGGGATTACCCGGTTAGCGATGTAGCGGCGTGCGAGGCCGCGCGGCGTGCCTTGCTGAGCCAGGGCTACATCATCACCAGCAGCGATCCGAAACTGGTCGTGGGTAACAAGAGCTTCCAGCAGACCGGCGAAACGCACCTGCAGATCAGCTTCAACGTGGTGTGCGCCGATGATGGCAAAGGCAAGAACCACTCGACGATGTTCGCCAATGCCCTGCAGGATCGTTATGCGCTGAAGAAGGTCAACAACTCCGCGAGCCTGGGCGTGGGCGTGCTGGGGTCGGTGTCGATGCCGATCGGCTCCACCGATGATTCGATGGTGAAGGTGGCCAGTGAGACGGTGTCCGCGCCGAAGTTCTACGACCGTTACTTTGCGTTGGTGGATGTGTTCCTGCCACAGGAAGTAAAGAAGGCCGAGCATATCCCCGAGCAGCCCAAGGCCGATCTGGGTGTGCCGGAGCCGAAGGCCGCACCGGCTGCAGAGAAAGTCGAGGCGCCGAAGGAAGAGCCTGCCGCACCGGCTGCCTCGGAGCCGGTTGTGCCCGCGCCTGAGGCTGCACCGATTGCGCCGCAGGCCGAACCCGCACCCGCTGCCACCACGCCGGACCTGCCGCCGCCGACAGAAGCGATTCCGCCCCTGCCGACGCCTGCGCAGTAAATCAAACCGCTACGGGGTCGGCCTTGTCGACGTTGATCCCGTAGCGTTTGATCGCTTCACTGACCTTGTCACGGCCAATAACGCCGTCATCCGCCAGTGCCTTCAGGGCAGCCAGGGCGATGAAGTGGCGATCCACCTCAAAGAACGCGCGCAAGGCTTCCCGGGTGTCTGATTGCCCGAACCCATCAGTGCCCAGTGCGATAAAGCGTCGGCCCGGCACAAACGGACGGATCTGATCGGCGAACAGCTTCACGTAGTCCGTCGCCACCACCACTGGCCCGGTTTGCCCGGCCAGGCATTGCTCTACATAACTCACGCGAGGCTCGCTTTCCGGGTGCAGCAGGTTCCAGCGTTCGGCTGCATGCCCGTCACGGCGCAACTCGGTGAGGCTGGTCACGCTCCACACGTTGCTGTGCACGCCGAAGTCGGTGGCCAGCAGTTCAGCGGCGGCGATCACTTCTCGCAGGATCGAACCACTGCCCATCAATTGCACTTGTGCCTGAGGGTTGGCGCTGAGCCGGTATATACCCTTGAGAATGCCGTCTTCCACGCCTTCGGGCATCGCCGGGTGCGGGTAGTTTTCGTTGAGCAGGGTGATGTAGTAGTAGATGTCCTCTTGCTCCACGTACATCCGCCGCATGCCCTCGCGAATAATCACCGCCAGTTCGTAGGCAAAGGTCGGGTCATAGGACACGCAGCACGGAATCACCGACGACAGGATATGGCTATGGCCATCGTCATGCTGCAGGCCTTCGCCCATCAGCGTGGTGCGCCCGGCCGTGGCACCCAGCAGGAAACCACGCGCCCGTGCATCGCCCGCCGCCCAGGCCAGGTCGCCGACACGCTGGAAGCCGAACATCGAATAGAAGATGTAGAACGGCACGGTCATCAGGCCGTGATTGCTGTAGGACGTACTCGCCGCTATCCACGAGGAAATGGCCCCGGATTCATTCAGGCCTTCCTGCATGATCTGTCCGTCCTTGCTCTCCTTGTAATAGCTCAGTTGCCCGGAGTCCTGTGGGGTGTAGAGCTGGCCGACGGCGGAGTGGATGCCGATCTGACGGAACAGGCTCTCCATGCCGAAGGTGCGTGATTCGTCCGGCACGATGGGTACGATCAGCTTGCCCAGGTGCGGGTCTTTCAGCAGGGTGCCGAGGATGCGCACGAAGGCCATGGTGGTTGATATCGCGCGCTCGCCAGTGTCCTTGAGCTGAGTGGCGAAGGCGCTCAGTTCGGGGATCTGCAACGGTTCGACCGCCGTGTGGCGCGCGGGTACATAGCCGCCCAGGGCCTGGCGACGCGCGGCGAAGTAACGGGCTTCTTCGCTGTCGGCGGTGGGCTTGAGGTACGGAATTTCAGCGAGTTGCTCATCGGGCACTTCCAGGCCGAAGCGGTCGCGGAAGGCTTTGACGGCGTCGGCGCCCATCTTCTTCAATTGGTGGTTGATGTTCTGGCCTTCGCCGGCTTCGCCCATGCCAAAGCCCTTGACGGTTTTTGCCAGGATCACCGTCGGTTGGCCGCTGTGGCGCACGGCGGCGGCATAGGCGTTGTAGACCTTGTCCGGGTCATGGCCGCCCCGTGAGAGTTTCCAGATATCGTCGTCGGACAGGTCTGCAACCAGTGCCAGCAACTCCGGGTATTTGCCGAAGAAATGTTCGCGCACGTAGGCGCCGTTCTGGGATTTGTAGTTCTGGTAGTCACCGTCCACGCACTCCATCATGCGTTGGCGCAGCAGGCCGCTGGTGTCTTTTTCCAGCAGTGCATCCCAGCCACCGCCCCAGATCACTTTGATCACATTCCAGCCAGCGGCGCGGTACAGGCTTTCGAACTCCTGGATCACCTTGGCATTGCCGCGTACCGGGCCGTCCAGGCGTTGCAGGTTGCAGTTGACCACGAAGATCAGGTTGTCGAGTTTCTCGCGTCCGGCCAGGGAAATGGCGGCCAGGGATTCCGGTTGGTCCATTTCGCCATCACCGAGGAATGCCCAGACCTTGCGGCCCTGGTGTTGCTTGAGGTCACGAAACTCCAGGTAGCGCATAAAGCGCGCCTGGTAGGCCGCCGTGATCGGCCCGAGTCCCATGGACACGGTGGGGAATTGCCAGAAGTCCGGCATCAGCCGTGGGTGGGGGTAGGACGAAATGCCCTCGCCACCGGCTTCGCGGCGGAAGTTATCCAGGTGTGCTTCGCTGATGCGGCCTTCGAGGTAGGCACGGCCGTAGATGCCTGGCGAGGAGTGGCCCTGGATGTACACCAGGTCGCCGTCGAAACTGTCGGTGCGGCCACGGAAGAAGTGGTCGAAACCTACGTCGTACAGCACAGCGGCTGACGCATAAGTGGCGATATGCCCACCCACACCGGAGTGTTTGCCTGCACGCAATACCATGGCCATGGCGTTCCAGCGGATAAACGCGTTGATACGGCGTTCGATGGCCAGGTTGCCGGGGTAGGGCAACTGACGTTCCACCGGGATGGTGTTGACGTAAGGCGTGGTCACCCGCCCGTAGAAGTCGCCATGCCGCGCCACGTCGAAATCCAGCAACTGATCGATCAGGTAATGGGCGCGCGGGCGGCCTTCGGTGGACAGCACCGATTCGATGGACTCCAGCCACTCGCGGGTTTCCTGTGGATCGACGTCGCGTCCGACTGCGTTATTCGAGGTCATGTGAGGCTCCAGGGTAGGCGGATTTCAAGTGACGGGCTCCTTGTGGGAGCGTCGTCAAAGTTGTTGCAATTGCAACTACATGGCCGAATCTAGCGCGGGATGAGCTACTATTGCAACCTTCTTGAAATCCGCCGGATGGTGTTGCATGTCGTCGAAAGAGCCCGATGTATGGTTCCGTTTTGTCAGGGCCCACAGGACGGTCATCCGCGAAATCGAGCGCCGCCTGGCGGCCGCCGACTTGCCGCCTTACGCCTGGTACGACGCTTTATGGGGCCTGGAAAGCGGCCCCGAAGGCACCCGCCGCATGCACGAATTGGCCGATGTACTGGCCATCGAGCGCTATAACCTCACGCGCCTGGTAGACCGCCTGGAAAAGGACGGCCTGGTGCTGCGTTCACGCTCCGACGGCGATGGCCGCGCGGCCTTTGCATCTATCACCGATGCCGGCCGGGCGTTGCGTAAAAAAATGTGGAAGATCTACGAAAGTACGGTGGACGAGTTGTTCCTGTCGCAGATCGAACCGCAGCAGCGCCAGGCGTTTGCCGAGGCGTTGGAGCGTACCGCCGGGATGGCGGTGGAGGCGGGTGTCCAAACCCGTGGTCGACGCAGGTCTGAAACTTGATGCAGATCGAATGTGGGAGGGGGCTTGCTCCCGATAGCGGTGGGTCAGTGACAGATGTGTTGACTGACACCCAGCTATCGGGGGCAAGCCCCAATGCCGGTCAGTTAAGGGACAGAACGGGCAACCCGTCACCTATGGCGAGCGGGCTTGTCGAATCGTCGCACCGCCCGCGTTGGGCTGCGAAGCAGCCCCAAAACATAGCCCCGGAGCTGTCTGGCACACTGCAGTGCTCTTATTGGGGCTGCTGCGCAGCCCAACGCGGGGCAAGCCCGCTCACCACAGTTACAGTGTTCCTCCTTAACTGACTGGCATTGGGGCAAGCCCCCTCCCACAATGGAATGCATTCCCGCCCATTTCAGTGCATCCCTGATTGCAATCGCGCCTCAAAACCCCGGTGCTAAATCCGCATTACGCTGCTACGTTTAATCCTGGAGTGCAGGAACGTCATGACGTCGACATTTTTTCGTCATCACGGCACTTTAGGCTGGCTGTGCAGGTCATTTATCTGCAGCCGCTTTTAATTCAAAACAAGGAGCCCACCATGGACGAATATCAGGAAGAACTGCTGGAGTACCAGGCCTTTGAACTGGATCCTCTGGATCCGGCCGATGACGCCACCGAGCTGTAAGACCGACTTCAGGCGGAATGCCGCTGACTGCGGCGAAATTCCCCTGGGGTCTGGTTGTTCCATCGCCTGAACGCCCGTTGAAACGCCTGGGCCGAGGCAAAACCGAGCAAGTAGGCGATTTCGCCGAATGCCAATTCCGTATCGCGAATGTAGGTCATGGCCAGGTCGCGGCGGGTATCGTTGAGAATCGCGCGAAACTGTGTGCCTTCTTCGGCCAGTTTGCGGCGCAGTGTCCAGGTCGGCAGCTTCAAGCGCGCCGCCACTTCTTCCAGGTCGGGTTCCCGGCCGCCATTGAGCATCGGCCCGAGCAACCGGGTAATGCGCTCGCGCAGGCTGCGGGTGCGGGTCAACTGCTCCAGTTCCCGTTCACACAGTTGCAGCAACAGCTGCCAGGTACTCGGACAATGCTGCGGGTTGCGCAGGGCCAGGGTTTGCTGGCTCAGGCGCAGTTGATTGGCGTCGGCGCCGAACTGGATCGGGCCATCGCCCAGCACCGCGTACTGTTCGCTGTAGTCCGGCGCTGCAAATTCGATTTCAATCCGCTGCGCCTGCACCGGTTGCTGGGCCAGGCTCGACAGTTGCTGCAGCCAGCCGGCGATGATCGAGTCCACCACGAAGCGGTTGTAGGCGTTATAGGGGCTGATGGAATAGAACCGCAGCCAGGCGCCTTCGGCGTCCTCGTGGAAACTCGATTGCCCACGATAATTGGAGCCGTACAGCGCTTCGAAGCGGGTCAGGGTGCGCGCCGCCTCACGTACGTTGGGCGCCTGGGCGGCGGTGACCCCGGCCAGCCCGGCCTGGCTCAGGCGGCTGAGCTGGCCCATGCGCAGGCCCAGGCCGGGGTCGCCGGTGAGTTGGATGGCCGCATGGCCCAGGCGCATATAACGGGGGATCGACAAGCGTGCACCCGCTTCGGCGAGGCGCGCGGGGTCGAGGCCGTATTGCAGCAGCAGCGGTTGCGGGTCGAGGCCGTGGCTGTGGATCGCGTCGGCCAGGGTGTGCACGAAGCCCACCGACAAATCACCCAGGCGCACCGGCTTCACGGGGTTACAGCCAGATATTCAGCAGGCGCGCGCCACGGGCGTCGCCGTCGGCGCTGATCTGCCCGTTGCTGCTGAGAAAACTGTGCCCGGCCGTGCCCAGGTCCCAGAACTGCCCACGCAGGAATACGCTCATGCCCGCGGTTGCCTGGCTGACGGGTTGCTGGCTGATCAGCGTCAGGCGTCGCCAGGCCTCACCTTCGCTGAGCTCTTCAGGCTTGAGGCTGATTTCCGGCGGCGTGGACACGCTCTTGAAGCCGCGCCATGGGCGATCCCAGGTATCGCGACCGAGCACAAAAGCCGGCACCGCAATCAATTGCGCACCTTGCTCGTTGAGCTTGCGATAGTTGTCCGGGTACCAGCTGTCACTGCCGACCAACACGCCGAGACGCCCGGCCGGGGTGTCGACCACGCTGACGATGTTTTCGTCACCGGGTTCGATAAAACCGCGTTCATCGTAGATCGGATAAAGCTGGCGCTGGGGATCGCCGAGGGGCAGGCCGTCCGCCGCGAACACCACGCTGGCGTTGTACAAGGCGCCATGGCCGACCTGCAATTGGCCCTGGCTGACACTCGGGTTCGGCAGCGTGATGGAGCCGGCCACCAGCGTGACGCCAAACTCCTTGGCCAGGCCGCCGAACAGCACCTGATAGTCCCGCGCCATGCCGGAGGCTTTCATGCGCAGGTAGGCGTCATCGGTGCGGTTATCGCCGGTTGCGCTGATCCAGGCACGGGCAAACAGCAGCGGGTTGCTGACCGACAGCCAGTTCATCGCATCCTTCACGTGCAGCGCCTGGTACACCTCGTTTTTTTCGCCGGTCAACATCAGCCAGGTGCCGATATGTTCGGGCAGCACCACAATGGTTTTTTCGTTGATCAATCCCTGGTCCCGGGCCTTTTGCAGGTAGGCCGCGAGCTTCAGGTGCAGGCGTTCCAGGCTCTGGTAATCGGCGGGAAACAGCTCCGGCTGGATGCCCAGCAGGTTGCCGCGATCGGCGGGCAGGCCTTCGTTGACGGCGAGGGTGATGCGCAGGTCCGACAGGTAATGCGCCACAGGGCGCTCCTGGGTCCAGACCAGATACGCGGCGACGGCGGCAACCAGGGCCATGGAGACGGTAAAAGCGAGAAGTTTACGCATGGGGCAACAGACAACAGACCGGGTGCAGGGTTCGCGACTAGGGTAGGGCCCCTGCAACGGCTTGCCAAGGGGCGCTGTGCATTTGGATCAATAACTTGTCAGTTTCAGTCATTGAGCCGTCGTCCACCGCCTCTTAGTCTGTGGGACATAAACCGATGAGGTGCCATTCGAGCCCCTCACGTCCCGTGATGATCCGTTGTGGAGCTGTACCATGACCGCTGCTGCCTACCCGCACCTGCTGGCCCCGTTGGACCTGGGTTTTACCACCTTGCGCAACCGCACCCTGATGGGCTCGATGCACACGGGTCTGGAAGAAAAGCCCGGTGGTTTCGAACGCATGGCGGCGTACTTTGCCGAGCGCGCCCGTGGCGGCGTGGGCCTGATGGTCACCGGCGGCATTGGCCCGAATGATGAAGGCGGGGTGTATTCCGGCGCGGCCAAGCTCACCACCGAAGAGGAAGCGCAGAAGCACAGGATCGTCACGCAGGCCGTGCATGAGGCGGGCGGCAAGATCTGCATGCAGATCCTCCACGCCGGCCGTTACGCCTACAGCCCCAAACAGGTCGCGCCGAGTGCGATCCAGGCGCCGATCAACCCGTTCAAGCCCAAGGAGCTGAACGAGGAGGGCATCGAGAAGCAGATCCAGGATTTCGTCACCTGCTCGCTGCTGGCCCAGGTCGCCGAGTACGACGGCGTGGAAATCATGGGCTCCGAAGGTTACTTCATCAACCAGTTCCTCGCCGCCCACACCAACCACCGCACCGACCGTTGGGGCGGCAGCTACGAAAACCGCATGCGCCTGGCGGTGGAAATCGTGCGCCGGGTGCGCGAAGCCGTTGGCCCGAACTTCATCATTATCTTCCGCCTGTCGATGCTCGACCTGGTGGAAGGCGGTAGCACCTGGGAAGAAATCGTGCAACTGGCCAAGGCCATCGAGCAGGCCGGCGCAACTATCATCAACACTGGCATCGGCTGGCACGAAGCGCGTATCCCGACCATCGCCACCAAAGTACCCCGTGGCGCGTTCAGCAAAGTCACGGCCAAATTGCGCGGTGCGGTGCAGATCCCGCTGATCACCACCAACCGCATCAACACCCCGGAGATTGCCGAGCAGATCCTCGCCGAAGGCGATGCCGACATGGTCTCGATGGCGCGGCCTTTCCTCGCCGACCCCGAGTTCGTCAACAAGGCCGCCGCCGGCCGCGCCGATGAAATCAACACCTGCATCGGCTGCAACCAGGCCTGCCTGGACCACACCTTTGGCGGCAAGTTGACCACCTGCCTGGTCAACCCGCGGGCCTGCTATGAAACCGAACTCAACTACCTACCGGTCAAGCAGATCAAGAAAATCGCCGTGGTCGGTGCCGGCCCCGCAGGCCTGGCCGCCGCCACCGTGGCGGCTGAGCGTGGCCACCAGGTGACCTTGTTCGATTCGGCCAGTGAGATCGGCGGCCAATTCAATATCGCCAAGCGCGTACCGGGCAAGGAAGAGTTTTTCGAGACCCTGCGCTACTTCAATCGCAAGTTGCAGACCACCCACGTCGAGCTGTGCCTCAACACCCGGGTCGACACCGCACAGCTGGTGGCGGGCGGTTACGACGAGATCATCCTGGCCACCGGCATTGCGCCGCGCACGCCGGCGATTCCGGGCGTTGAAAACCCCAAGGTGCTGAGCTACCTGGACGTGATCCTCGAGCGCAAGCCGGTGGGCAAGCGCGTCGCGGTGATCGGCGCCGGCGGCATTGGTTTTGACGTGTCGGAATTCCTTGTGCACGAAGGCGTGTCCACCAGCCTCGACCGCGAAGCGTTCTGGAAGGAATGGGGCATCGATACCCAGTTGCAAGCCCGTGGCGGCGTGGCCGGGATCAAGCCGCAACCCCATGCACCGGCGCGTGAGGTGTTCCTGCTGCAACGCAAGACCTCCAAGGTCGGCGACGGCCTGGGCAAGACCACCGGCTGGATCCACCGTACCGGCTTGAAGAACAAGCGCGTGCAGATGCTTAACAGCGTCGAGTACCTGAAGATCGACGATGACGGCGTGCATATCCGCATCGGCGCCGAGGGTGAGCCGCAGCTGCTGGCCGTGGACAACATCGTCATCTGCGCCGGGCAAGACCCGCTGCGCGAGTTGCAGGACGGCCTGGTCGCCGCAGGGCAGAACGTGCACCTGATCGGCGGCGCCGATGTGGCGGCCGAGCTGGATGCCAAGCGCGCCATCAACCAAGGCTCGCGCCTCGCCGCCGAGCTGTAAGACGACGCAAGGGGCGGTGTTAGACTACCGCCCCTTTTTCCATGCAGATGCCGCCCGATGGGTCCCTTTGACTGGCTTCCCCACGCGCCCCTTGAAGCCATGCGGCTCGATTGGCTCAATGGCGTCGAACTGGCCGTGCTGCGCCTGGACCGCATCGACCCGCTGATCAGCGGCAACAAGTGGTTCAAGCTCACCGAACATTTGGCCCAGGCACGACAGGCCGGTGCCAGCGGCGTCATCAGCCTTGGCGGGGCGTACTCCAACCATCTGCACGCGTTGGCAGCGGCGGGCAAGCGTTTTGGTTTCCCCACTGTCGGCCTGTTGCGTGGTCACCCTCAAGACACCCCCACCGTCCTCGACCTGAAAGCTTTTGGCATGCAGTTGCATTGGCTGGGCTATGCCGGCTACCGCGCGCGCCACGCGGAGGATTTCTGGCTGCCGTGGCGCGCGCACTATCCCGATTTTTACCCCGTGCCCGAAGGCGGCGGCGGGATGGCCGGGGCGTTGGGTTGCGGGGTCTTGGTCGAGCAGGCACGCCGGCAACTGAACACCGTGGGCTGGGCCGATTACGACGCATGGTGGTTGGCGGCAGGTACCGGTACGACGTTGGCGGGTTTGGTCCTGGCAGAGGCGGGCGCACATCCGGTGTATGGCGCCATGGCGGTACCGGATGATCATGGCGTGGCGCAGAACGTGAGTGCCCTGGTGCAGGGCGGTTATGAATTGCTGGACGCCAGCCGGGGTGGCTTTGGAAAGGTTGATTCGCTGTTGCTCGAGTTTATCGACACCACCGAACAGGCCTGCGGTGTACCGCTGGAGCCGCTCTATACCGGCAAGGCGCTGCTGGCGTTGAAGCAGCAGATCGAGGCCGGGCGGTTCGTGCCCGGCACTCGCCTGATCTTCGTGCATACCGGCGGCTTGCAGGGCCGCCGAGGTTTTTAATCGTGCTTGATCAAATCGGATGGCCTCAACAGCTCCAGCAGTTTGGATCTATCTTGGGGATTCTCACCGTATCGCGTCGCGACATACACCTCAAGGAGATGAGTGAATTCCGCGGCAATGCTGTTGCCCTTTAGCGTCGCTACCCGCTCGCCGTCGATATAGACCGGGGCGCTGGGGTGTTCTCCCGCGCCCGGAAGCGAGATGCCGATGTCGGCGAGGCGGCTCTCGCCTGGCCCATTCACAACACACCCCATGACGGCGACATGCAGGTGCTCCGCGCCGGGAAACCGGGCTTTCCAGTCCGGCATTCGAGTCAGAATAAAGCCCTCGATGTCTTGCGCCAGCGTCTGAAAGAAGCTGCTCGTTGTACGCCCGCAGCCAGGGCATGCGACTACCGTCGGAGTGAACGCCCGCAAGCCCATGGCCTGCAGGATGTGTTGTGCAACCAGCACTTCCCGTGTGCGCTCACCGTTGGGTTCTGGGGTAAGGGATATGCGCAGTGTGTCCCCGATACCCTCCTGCAACAGTACCGCCAATGCGGTGGAAGAGGCGACGATACCCTTGGAGCCCATGCCTGCTTCGGTCAGCCCCAGATGCAGCGGAAACTCGCAGCGGCCGGCCAGGTCGCGATACACCGTGATCAAGTCCTGCACCTGACTGACCTTGGCCGACAACACGATGTGATTTGCCGGCAGGCCGACTTCAATCGCGCGCCGGGCGCTTTCCAATGCCGATTCCACCAAAGCCTCGCGCATCACCGCGCCGGCGCTCAGGGGGTGGGCGAGCGCCGCGTTGGCGTCCATCATGCGCGCCAGCAAGTCGGGATCGAGACTGCCCCAGTTGACCCCGATCCTTACGGGTTTGTCGTAGCGGCAGGCGATCTCGATCATCTGGCAAAACTGCTCGTCGCGCTTGGCGCCTTTGCCGACATTGCCCGGGTTGATTCGGTACTTGCCCAATGCTTCGGCGCATTCAGGGTAGGCTGCGAGCAGGCGATGACCATTGAAGTGGAAGTCACCCACCAGCGGTACGCTGACGTTGCGGCGGTCTAGCAGCTCTCGAATGTTTGCTACCTGAGCGGCGGCGTCATGACTGTTGACCGTGATCCGCACCATTTCGGCACCGGCCAACGCCAGGTTCTCGACCTGACGCGCTGTAGCTTGGGCGTCTGCGGTGTCGGTATTGGTCATGGCTTGCACGACGATCGGGTTATCGCTGCCCAGTGTCACCGGGCCTACAGTGACTTGTGTAGTGCGGCGTCGGGGGCGTGCACTGTTCATCGATTCGGCTCCTCTGGCGATTCTGTACGGCATAACAGATGTCCCGGGTATCGGGACCGACGATCTGCGGGTTGCCCTGGGCGGCGTATTGAAGGCCGTGATTGTGCACCTTGGTCACCAGTGGGTTACAAGGCGTGGACAATGGGGCGCTGCCCGCAGCGAGTCGATCCGCTTCCGGCGGAGCCCAACTTTCCCGCCCAAGCATTGACGTCACTGTTTCGTACGATTGGCCTGTTGTTCTGCAATATCTGCAGCGGCGATTTCATCGGTAGAGGGAAGCGGCCTGATGGTCACTTGCCCGCAGATAAATCGTTTTCCTTTGAAATCGCTCCCGTGGTAACGCGTGCTGACTGCATGGAACTCAGCATTGCCCGAGGCCAGATGCTCCAGTTCCGTGAGGTATTCTCGTACGTCGCTGCGATTGCCGAGCGGCCCGGCAAGCACCTTGTCGCGAGCTGCAATGAGTTTCTTCTCATTGTCCTGAACAATGCCAGCCAGTTTGTCGATCGCTTGCTGAAGCGTGAGCCCCTCAAGGTGCATGAACAACCAGACGGAATTGACAGAGTCCGTGATGTGTAATTCTTTGCGGAACGAATAGGGGTCGTTCACCAGTGTGATCGAGTCGATAGCGGCTGTTTTTACCGTAACGAGTGATTCATCGATTGCCAATGCTTCGGTCATGTCTACGTCGATAGCATATTCAGTCATCATGGCTGCCCACTCACCATAATTATCAACGCGTCGTAGTTCCAGATAACGTTCGAAGGTGAGTGTGTTCATCTCTAACGCCAGCGAGTGGGTCTGTCGGCTAATGAGGGTATTGAGCGAGTCCTCCATGCGTTTCCATACTTGTGGTTTGGATAACAGCTGTTTCTTGATGGGGATCAGCCCCTCATACAGCAGTTGAGCGATAGGAAATTTTGCGGGAGGCTTAATGCCGGCAATTGCGTCGAAGTAATGTTGGCGAAGTTCAGCTTGCAGTGCATGGTTACCAAGGATTTCAGGCCGTGTGGTCGTGTCGTCGATGAGTGTGGTGATACTCATCATTCTTTCCAGATTATAGATCCTGTCGTTTTTAGTATGCGGGTACGCGAGACCGCCATAGGCCGTCATTTCCATAGATAAATAGTGGTCAACGGCTTTCTGGCTACCGTAGTGGGCCAGCATATAGGGGCTATCTGTGAGGGCGACCAGCCTATCCGTTTCCGCATGAGCCGGATGCCACATAGGCTTGAGGGTTAAGTTGAAGTCAGGGTGATAAAGGGTGTCTCCCAGTTTCGGGAGGTTGGCTAAGTGGGATACGAAGTTGGGCGAGCGCTGCATGATTCACTCCTCTATAGCCGTTGTTGGGTGATATGGCTGTACTAGAACCGCTTTGCGATCGTGCTATAGATTGAAAGTTTGTTTTTGACGAGGGCAACCGCCAGGCTCTCGCACATCACGTGTAGCTCTTCCAGCGCACCGGTGATTCCGTTCGGAAAGTGCTGTTCGATATTTGACTTTATATCGAGCAGCCAATGTACGGCGTCAGCATTGCTGGGCAGTACGCGTATGTCCTGGATGGTGAATTTGCTGCGCTCCAGTACGCTCGAAAAATAATCAGCTGTTTTGCGGTGTTGGCAGGCGAGCCTGTCAACCAGATCAGGTATGTCAGAGGTATATTTATCCAATGCTACGTTGTAGAGGTTGTCGGAAATAATGATCGTGCCACCCGTGGCCATGCGCTGCCATAACTTTTTCATGACGGTTTCGTATAAATCATTGGGGAAGTGAGAGATAACACCACGCATAATCACCACGTCATAGAGGCTATCCAAATCGGGTAATAAATCGATGTCATGTGCGTTGCATTGATATAAATGAATACGCTTGGATAATCCCTGTTTTGTATGCAGTTTGGCACTGTGCTGCAGCTGGCGCCCGCTGATATTGACGCCGTCCAAGTGCTGGCAATCGGGGAAGTGTTCAGCCATATACCTCAAAGCAGTACCCCAGCCGCAGCCAACATCGAGAATACGGTTGATAGTCGGTTTTTCAGTTGGTGCAAGGCCGGCCAGTTTCAATTGTCTTTCGAAGTACCGTTTGCCTGACTCATCAAGCGTAAGAGGTGGCGCGGAACATGTGTCATCGTAGACGCCAAACTGGAACCACAAGGCATTGCCAATCGCCTTGCGCCAATCATCAGGACTGTCGCCATAGGCGCGTACGACTCGCTCTTGATAGGGATTGATACTGGGGCCCCGTATGATTTTATAAGGGCGCTCAGCCTCGGCTAGGGTACTTGCTGTGTGCTTGTTCACAGGGTGCCTCCTTGGGGCAGGCGTTCAGGCTGTTGCCAAGACTGAAACGTCGCCTGTTATCGCGCGGTTGTTGGAAAACGCTATTCCGTGCGGCTTCAGAAACGCCTCTACCGCATGGATGATTCCGGGCGTATCCAGTCCGCATAGGCCAAGCACTTTTTCGGGGGGGCCATGCTCGATGAAGTGATCGTGGAGCCCTAATTGCAGCACGGGGGGTGAGTGGCCCGCGCTCACCCATTGCTCAATACACGCCGAGCCGGCCCCCCCTGTCACGCAACCTTCTTCAAGGGTTACAAGCCAGTCATGGGTAAACGCCAGGCGTTTAATCAGGTCAGTGTCAATGGGCTTGATAAAACGCATGTTGGCCACCGTCGCATCGAACGTATCGGCGGCTTCAAGAGCCGGCGACAACAGTGAGCCGAACGTCAGGAAAGCGATGCGGTACCCCTCTGGTTGAGTGGATGTTCTGCGGATCTCACCTTTCCCCACCGGCACTGTCTGCAGTGCTATTGCCGCAGTCGCACCGCAACCTGTTCCTCGTGGATAGCGCACAGCACTCGGCCCCTTCAGGAGCAACGCGGTATGCAACATCTGTCGACATTCATTTTCATCGGCAGGCGCCATGATCGTCAGGTTGGGCACACAGCGCAGATAAGCAATATCAAAGGCCCCGTTGTGGGTGGCGCCGTCGGCACCGACGATACCTGCCCGGTCGATGGCGAATACCACCGGCAGATTTTGAATGGCGATGTCGTGAATCAACTGGTCATAGGCGCGTTGCAGGAAGGTCGAGTAGATCGCGACTACTGGCTTCATGCCTTCGGCAGCAAGCCCGGCGGCGAAGGTCAGGGCGTGTTGCTCGGCGATGCCGACATCGAAGTAGCGATCCGGGAAACGTCGTTCAAATTCAACCAGCCCCGAACCTTCGCGCATGGCGGGAGTAATGGCGACGACGCGCGGATCGTTTTGCGCCTCGTCACACAGCCATTGGCCAAATACCTGTGTATAGGTGGGGCTGCCTGGCGTGCCGGGAAGGATGCCTTGAGCCGGTTCGAACTTTCCGGGGCCGTGATAGAGCACCGGGTCAGTGGCGGCCGGTGAATAGCCGTGGCCCTTTTCCGTGATGATATGCAGCAGTTGCGGCCCGCGCAGGTTACGCATGGCTGACAGGGCGGGCAGCAATTCGTCCAGATCATGCCCGTTGATGGGACCGTGATACTGGAATCCCAGCGCCTCGAACATCGGTGCCGGAGCAGCGAGCCCTTCGAGCTTGATGGCGCAGCGGTTGAACCGGAGTTGGCCCAGGTGAGAACACAGGGCGCCGACGGCAGGTGAAATCGACATGGCGTTGTCATTGAGGATCACCAGTAACGGCAAGTCCCTGTACAGCCCGGCATTGTTCATGGCTTCGAACGCCATGCCGCCCGACAGGGCGCCATCGCCGATCACCGCAATGCAGTGGTGACGCTCGCCTTTGAGGTGGGCGGCCAATGCCATGCCCAGGGTCGCCGAAATCGAAGTGCTGGAATGTGCGGTGCCAAAGGCGTCATAGCGCGATTCGCTGCGCCTCGGGAACCCCGAGATACCACCCGACTGACGGATGCCCGCCATGGCTTCACGGCGACCGGTGAGGATTTTATGCGCGTAGGCCTGATGCCCCACATCCCATACAAGCCGGTCCGTGGGGGTGTCGAACACATAATGCAAGGCGATGCTCAATTCGACGGTGCCCAGATTCGCGGACAGATGGCCGCCGGTCTTTGCAACGCTATGCAGTATGAAGGCCCGCAGCTCATCGGCCAGAGGCCCAAGCGCATTGGGGTGCAGTGCCCGTAAATCTTCGGGTATGTCGATGGTATTGAGTAGTTCGAACATGGTGAACACTCCGGTTGGCGCCAGTTAGCCCTAACGATTGGCGGGCGCCAGCTCTTTCCAGGCGTGCACGCCCGCCAGTCCAATGGACTCGAATATCCGTCGGAACCAGACAGTGAAGGTGCCGGGAGCGGCGTTGATGCGTGCATGGATCTGTGTAAGCGTCGTCCATTGCCACGCATGGGCTTCGTTGGGATTGGCAATTGGATCGCCAGGGTTGACGCCAACGAAGATGTGATCGAACTCATGCTCAATGAGCTGGTTTGAAACCGGCTCGCGATAAAGCAGGGTGGAGACTTTGCGCAGGGAGCAGGTTATTCCCATCTCTTCCCGCAGGCGGCGTTCTGCCGCCGTCTTGGTCCGTTCGCCGGGGCGGGGGTGACCGCAGCAGGTGTTGGTCCACAAGCCTTGAGAGTGGTATTTGCCGAATGCCCGTTGTTGCAGTAATAAACGGCCCGCGTCATCGAAGATGAACACCGAAAACGCTCGATGCAGTTGGCCTGTGCGATGTGCCTCCAATTTGGAGGCACAGCCTTTTTTACGGTCGTGTCGATCGACCAGAATCAGTAACTCGCTCATAACGAAGGCTCCATCCATTGTGTCTTCGCTACAGGGTTACGGCGAGAAAGATAATGTAGTGAACAGCAGACATGTACACGGGTAGGGCGAAACTTAGTGGGTGGGGTTTTACTTTTCAAGCATTTTTTTAGAATGGATTTGCTGTGTTTTTCTTAAGTAATTGCGAGTTGTTATATATGGTGTTGTGCGCGTTGAGTGACGGGTTTATTGTTTTTTATATGAAAATATATAGCTAAATTTTATAGGCGGTTAAGGTGCAGGTGCCAAAATCGAAAGGGTAAGTTTTGCGTGTAAAGAAGCTAGAGGGTGGAGCTATGTTGCAGCGCCTTTGTATTCTCGGTTCTACCGGGGCCATTGGCGACAGTACTTTAGCGGTAGTCGCAGGTAATCCGGATGCATTTGTCGTGTATGCGTTAAGTGCGCATCGTAATATCGAAAAGTTGTTTAAGCAGTGTTTGAGGTATAAGCCCGCGCTGGCAATTGTCAGTGAGCCGCATCACGCCATTGAGCTTCAGGCCCATCTTCAAGCGGCGCAATTGCCCACAGAGGTCGGATGTGGCCTGGACGCCTTATGTGCCGCCAGCGCCGGAGAGTGCGATACGGTGGTCGCTGCGATTGTCGGGGCGGCCGGGCTCCTGCCCACGTTGAGTGCGGCCAGGGCCGGTAAAAAAATACTGCTGGCGAACAAGGAAGCGCTGGTTATGTCAGGCGCATTGTTCATGGACACGTCCCGTGAGTCAGGCGCGCTTATCTTGCCAATCGACAGCGAACACAATGCAATTTTCCAATGCCTGCAAGGCAGCCGTGATGGCCTGGTCGGGGTGGATCGTTTGATCCTCACGGCGTCGGGAGGCCCGTTCAGGACGCGCTCCGTTGCCTCTCTGAAGGACGTCACGCCAAAAGAAGCCTGTGCGCATCCCAATTGGGTGATGGGCCGTAAGATTTCCGTTGATTCGGCGACGATGATTAACAAAGGCCTGGAGATCATTGAGGCTCGTTGGCTGTTTGACATTGCGCCATCCCGCATAGAAGCCTTGATACACCCCCAGAGTATCGTTCACTCCATGGTGGTATTTCGAGATCAGTCCGTGTTGGCTCAGTTGGGTCGCCCGGATATGCGCACTCCCATTGCCCATGCATTGGGCTATCCCCATCGCGTGCTGTCTGGCGTGCCCTCGTTGGATTTGACCCAATTATCCGGGTTGACGTTTGAAGAGCCTGATCTGCAACGGTTTCCCTGTCTTGAGTTGGCAATGGCGGTGATTAATGAGCATCCAGAGGCCAGCGTTATATTAAATGCTTCCAATGAAGTAGCGGTGGACGCCTTTTTGTCTTCACGCATTCGTTTTACGGATATCGAAAGGGTTATTCGCCGTACCTTGCAGCGCGTTACTGCGACAACGCTTGATTCACTGGAGGATATTCTGGACAAGGACGAACAGGCACGCGCAGTCAGCCGTGAGTCAATTGCTTTGTTATAGACCGCGGCGCATCCGCAGCCCGCATGGAAGGCCCTGCGGGCTTTGGCTATTTGCTAAAGGATCAGTCAGCCGACTGGGTGAAGGATCCGCCACGCCTGCCCGGCATCATCCGCAGCGCCGTGTTATCACGCATCACATAATGATGAAAGATCCCCGCCAACGCATGTAGGCCAATCAGCCAGTAACCGACCTTGCCGAACCACACATGCCAGCCTTCAATCTCTTTGGCCAGCGCCTTGTTTTCAGCGATCAGCGGCGGCAACTCGATCCCGTAAAACATCACCGAATGCCCCTCGGCACTGACGATCAGCCAACCGGCAATCGGCATGCCGATCATCAAGGCGTACAGCGCGACGTGCATCAGCGTGGCCAGCAGGCTTTGCCATTGCGGCGGGGCGGGGACGATCTTGGGGGCAACCCCCAGGCTGCGCGCGAACAGGCGCAGCCACACCAGCACAAACACGGTGAGGCCGAACATGAAGTGCATCTCGACGATCAACGTCCGTGCACCGCTGCCTTTGGGGAACTGGCCGCGTAACTCAATGCAGGCGTAGACCACCGCCAGCAGCACCACCATCAACCAGTGCAGCGCAATCGACATGGTGCTGTAGCGCGTATCGGAATTTTTCCACGGCATCGCTGGGTTCCTCACTCATCAGGGCGAACCTTCGTTCTTTGGCGACGAAGTCCTTTTACTGTAAGCCTGTTTTGCGCGGTTTGCCCGGTGCGATGTCGTTGTCTTGACCTCTATCAGTCGCTTTGCGGCATTTCGCCGCGGGCCAGGCGCTGGTTGATGTCGGCGATGACGGCCGGGAGGTCGGTAATGGTGTCGATCAGGTAGTGGGGGCGGGAGCCTGCGAACATCGCTTCGATACGCGTGCGTTCGCTGGCCAGCGTCGCGGCGTCGAGGGCGCGAAACTGCGCGTAGGTCAGGCCCAGGGCGTTGCCGGAGCAGGTCAGGGCCACGGTCCACATCCCGGCGCGACGGCCTTCGAGGATGCCCGGCACGGTGTCGTCGACCTTGACGCACGCCGCCACATCGTCGATGCCCAGGGCGATCACGTTGGCGAGTGCCTGGGCTGGCCATGGGCGGCCGTTGGGCACTTCGTCGGTGGCGACCACGTGGTCGGCGACGTAGCCGTTGGTGGCGGCCAGGGCGACCACCTTATCCATGACTTGCTTGGGATAGCCCGAGCAGGAGCCGATCTTGATGCCTTGCCCGCGCAGCTGGCCGATGGTCTCGAGGGCACCGGGGATCAGCGCCGAGTGCTCGGCGATTTTCTCGATCTGCAACGGCATGAAGCGCTGGTAGATGGCGGTCACGTCGTCATCGGTGGGCGTGCGGCCGAACGCCTGGCGGTAGCGCTCGGCGACTTGCGGCTGGTCGCACAGGGTGCGGATATGGTCCCACTTGCCCATGCCCATCGGGCCACGGGCTTCTTCGATGGAAACCTGCACATCGAATTCGGCGAAGGCCTCGACGAAAATCTGCGTGGGGGCGAAAGAGCCGAAGTCGACCACGGTGCCGGCCCAGTCGAGGATGACGGCCTGGAGGGTGTTGGGGTTTTGATAGTTCATGGTTCAGATCCTGTGGGTAAGGGGCAATCAGATGTCCGACACTTCCATTTCTTCCAGCACCTCGGCGATCGCCTTGACCGCTGCGCGCATCCCTTGCGCATCGACATGGCCGATGCAGCCCACGCGGAACGTCTCCACCTGGGTCAATTTGCCGGGGTACAGAATGAAACCCTTGGCCTTGACCCGTTCGTAGAAGTCCTTGAACTGGTAGCGCGGGTCCTGCGGTGCGTGAAAGGTCACGATGATCGGGGCCTGGATCGCCGCCGGCAGGAAGCTGCGCAGGCCCAGTGCGGCCATGCCGTCGAGCAATGCCTGGCAGTTGTCGGCATAGCGTCGGTGGCGCGCGGGCAGGCCGCCTTCTTCCTGGTATTGCAGCAGCGCTTCGTGCAGGGCGGCGACCACATGGGTTGGCGGGGTAAAGCGCCATTGGCCGGTCTTGAGCATGTAGCTGTGCTGGTCGAACAGGTCCATCGCCAGGGAGTGGCAGTTGCCCTGGGCGGCGGCCAGCGCCTGTTTGTCGGCAAAGACGAAGCCCATGCCCGGCACGCCTTCCAGGCACTTGCCCGAGGCAGCGATCAGTGCGTCGAACGGCACCTCGCGGGCATCGATCGGCAGCGCGCCGAAGGAGCTCATGGCGTCGACGATCAGGCGCTTGCCATGGTTTTTCACGACCTGGGCGATCTGCGGCAGCGGGTTGATGATGCCGGTGCTGGTTTCGCAATGGATCAACGCAACGTGGGTGATGGCGCTGTCTGCCGCCAGCAGGCGGTCCACGTCGGCGGCGGTGGTGGGCTCGTCCTCGGCGGTTTCAAAGGTGCTGAAATCACGGCCGAGCACTTCGCAGATCTTGGCCAGGCGCTTGCCGTAGGCGCCGTTGATCAGCACCAGTACCTTGCCGTCACGCGGGACCAGGGTGCCGATGGCGGCTTCGACCGCAAAGGTGCCGCTGCCTTGCAACGGCACGCAATGGTGGCTGCCTTCGCCGTGGAGGATCGCCAGCAATTGCTCGCAGACGCTGGCGGTGAGTTGGTTGAAACGGTCATCCCATGAACCCCAGTCCACCATCATCGCCTGACGGGTGCGGTTGGAAGTGGTCAGGGGGCCAGGGGTCAGCAGGATCGGCGCGGCAGTGGTCATTTCAAGTCCTCGCAAGACATCGGGGTTGAAGCTACGGCGCCTAAATTGCAGTTTGGCTTGTCATCAATCAAATTGTTTGTTGTTATGCGAGCTATCAGTGAGACCGATAACCATGAACCTGTTCCAACTGCGCGCATTCGATGCCGTGGCCCGCGAGGGCAGCTTTACCCGTGCTGCCGCGCGGCTGTTCATCAGCCAACCGGCGGTGACCGGGCATATCAAGGCCTTGGAGGAGCACTACCAGATCCCATTGCTGCGCCGCACCGCCCGACGGGTGGAGTTGACCGAAGAGGGCGCGCGGCTGGCGGCGATCACGCGGGCGATCTTTGGCCTGGTGGACGAAGCCCAGACGATGCTGGAGGCCAACCGCCAACTGCTGACCGGGCGCCTGGAAGTCGCGGCGGACGGCCCGCACCTGGTGATGCCGATGATTGCCAGCCTGCGCGCGCGCTACCCCGGGATTACCGTCAACCTGCGCCTGGGCAATGCCCAGGAAACCCTTGCCGCACTCTTGTCTGAACATGCGGATGTGGCGGTACTCACCGAAGTGGAACCGCGCAACGGTCTGCACCTGCAACCGTTGAGCGAGTCGCGGATGTGCGCATTGGTGCCGGCCAGCCATGCGTGGGCGCAGCAACCCGAGGGTATTCGCCTTGAGCAACTCAACGAGGTGATCATGGTGCTGCGCGAGCCCAGTTCCATCACCCGGCGTACCTTCGATGAGGCCTGCATGGCCGCGAATGTGCAGCCCAAGGTGCTGCTGGAGCTGGACAGCCGCGAGGCGGTGACCGAAGCCGTCGCCGCTGAGCTGGGAGTGGGCGTGGTCTCGTCCATGGAAGTCAGCCCCGACCCACGGGTGCAGGCGGTGCCGATTCAGGGCGAGGGGCTGGTCAACCGGCACCTGCTCGGTTGCATGGAGCGGCGGCGCTCGTTGCGCCTGATTCAGGCGTTCTTCGAGTTGGCGCCGGGCTGAAGGCTGTCGCGCACGATCTCCAGGAATGTCGCCACCACCCGGCGTGAACTCTGTTCCTTGAGGCACACCAGGGTTTCTTTCATGCGCTGGCTGCAATCGCGGATCGGCATGGCGTATACCCGCGAGTCGGCGCCGAACTCCGCCGCCGAGACCACGCCCACGCCGATGCCCACCACCACCGCTTCACGGGCGGCCTCGCGGCCCTCCACCTGGATCGCCGGGCGAATGCGCAAGCCTGCCTGGCTCATTTCCTGCTCCAGGGTCTGGCGGGTGACCGAGCCGATTTCGCGCAATACCAGCGGCGTGTCGTCCAGGTCGGCCAGGCAGATGGACGCGCGTCCGGCCCACGGGTGGTTGCGCGCGACAAAGGCGAGCAATTGGTCGTCGGGCAACGGCAGCGACAGTAGGCGCTCATCGTCGACGTCGCGGCCCAGCAAGGCCAGGTCGGCCTGGTAGTTGTACAGGCGAGACAGCGATTCATCGGTGTTGCCGGTTTCGATCTTCACGCTGATCCCCGGGTACAGCTGGCAAAAGCGCGCGATCTGCGGCAGCACATGCACCGGGGCATCCACGGCGAGGGTGAGGGTGCCGGTGAGCAGCGCGCGGGAGTCCTGCAACAGTTCCTCGGCTTCGGCTTCGATCACAAACAGGCGCTGGGTGATGCTCAGCAGGCGTTCGCCCAGGTCGGTCAGGCGCACCGAGCGCTTGTTGCGATGAAACAACAGCACGCCGAAGCGCTCTTCGAGTTTGCGCACCTGGTCGGAAATCGCCGGTTGCGTCAGGAACAACCGTTCGGCGGCCTGGGTGAAACTGCCGTGGACGGCGACGGCATGGAACGCTTTGAGCTGTGCGTGGGACACCGACATCGCGAATCCTCTTACAAGCTGAACTTATATTTGAAATACGATAAATCGATTTTACCTATTAGTCAGCCATTGCTTTGATACGCCTCAACCCCCGTAGGTTGAGTCCTACAACCTACGGGGCCATGGGCTCCTGGATACCGAACCCATCTGACCAATGCCGCGCCATCCACGGCTCGGCATTGCAGTGCTCAACCATAAAAACAACAGGCATTCGCTTCTCGATTCTGCCGGCACACTCACCTGAGGTCAGAACCACCATGAATATCCCTATGGGTAGCATCAAGCGTTGGCGCGTGCAGATTTTCGCCATCACCTGGCTGGCGTACGCCGCGTTCTATTTCACTCGCAAAGCGTTTTCCGTGGCCAAGCTGGGGATCGTCGACGACCCGAGTTTCCCCCTCGACAAAATGATGATGGCCAACCTGGATGGCATTTACCTGGCGGCCTATGCCGTCGGGCAGTTTACCTGGGGCATGCTGGCTGATCGCTTCGGGCCGCGTGTCGTGGTGCTCGGCGGGTTACTGATTTCTGCCGCTGCGGCGCTGGTGATGGGCACGTTCGCCACCTTGCCGATCTTTATCAGCTGCATGTTGATCCAGGGGTTGGCGCAGTCCACCGGCTGGTCGGGATTGTGCAAGAACCTCGGCAGTTTCTTCCCGGCGCAGCAGCGCGGGCGAGTGTTGGGGCTATGGAGTTCGTGCTACGCCTTCGGCGGCCTGGTGGCGTCGCCCTTTGCCGGGTGGTGGGCCTACACCCTGATCGGCAGCTGGCATGCGGCGTTTATCTCCAGTGCGGCGGTGGTGGCGTGTGTGGCGCTGCTGTTCTTTCTCTTCCAGCGCAACACGCCCCAGGACGTGGGCTTGCCGGCCGTGGAACCAGAGCCGCTGTTGAGCGCCGAGGAGGCCGCCGCCGAGAAACGCATCAGCGTGCTGGAACCGCTGCGGGCGATTTTGCGTAACCGCACTGTCTTGACCCTGGGGCTGGCGTACTTCCTGCTGAAACCGGCGCGCTACGCAATCCTGTTGTGGGGGCCGGTGATCGTGTATGAGCAGATGCCGTCGGTGGGCAAGGTCGGCGCGGCCATCGTGCCGACGGCGTTCGAACTGGCCGGTTTGCTGGGGCCAGTGCTGATCGGGCTGGCGTCCGACAAACTGTTCGGCGCCCGCCGCATGCCGGCCTGCGTGCTCAGCCTGCTGGCCCTGACCGTGGCCCTGGCGCTGTTCATGGGCGCACTGCACACCGGCAGCGTGGTGCTGGTGATGGCGTTGCTGTTTGTCATGGGCCTGACCCTCTACGGGCCGGACTCGATGATCAGCAGCACCGCCGCCATCGACTTCGGCACCGCCAAGGCGGGGGCGACGGCCGCAGGCTTTGTGAACGGTTGCGGTTCGGTGGGGGCGATCCTCGGCGGGTTGCTGCCGGGTTACTTCGATACGGTGACGGTGTTTATCGTGTTTGCCGGTGCCGCGCTGTTTTCCTCGCTGGTGCTGATGCCCTACTGGAACGCCAGGCCGGCCGTGCTGGCCCAGGTCGGGGATTTCGTGCCGGACTGCCGTGGGGCGATCAAACCCTTGCGAACCTGAGGGGTATGGCCGGTTTTTTGGTGGATCAGAGCGTTTTTGCCCTATAAACTCTGCCCCCAAAGCGCCGGCCAGTAGACGTTTCGGCGCGATGTATAGAAGAGAGTGAGTCATGGGCGCACAGTGGAAAGTCAAACATAAAGAAGCGGCATCCAATGCCAAGGGCAAGATCTTCGGCAAGCTGGTGAAAGAAATCACCATCGCCGCCCGCAACGGTGCCGACACCGCGACCAACGCCCACCTGCGTCTGGTGGTGGAACAGGCCAAAAAGGCCTCGATGCCCAAGGAAACCCTGGAACGCGCGATCAAGAAGGGCGCCGGTCTGCTCGGTGAAACCGTGCAATACCACCGCGTGACCTACGAAGGGTTCGCCCCGCACCAGGTACCGCTGATCGTCGAGTGCGTGACCGACAACATCAACCGCACCGTGGCGGAAATCCGCGTGGCGTTCCGCAAGGGGCAGCTGGGTGCTTCCGGCTCCGTGGCCTGGGATTTCAACCATGTCGGCCTGATCGAAGCCTCGCCGGACACCCCGGATGCCGATGCGGAAATGGCCGCGATCGAAGCCGGTGCGCAGGACTTTGAAGACGGCGAAGAAGAAGGCACCACCCTGTTCATCACCGAGACCACCGACCTGGACGCCGTGCAAAAGGCCCTGCCGGAACAGGGTTTCACCGTGCTGTCGGCCAAGTTGGGCTACATCTCGAAGAACCCGGTAAGCGGCCTGACCGATGAGCAGATGGCTGAAGTCGAAGCCTTCCTCGAAGGCTTGGACAACCACGACGACGTGCAGGACATGTTCGTCGGCCTGGCCGTCTGATTTATCAACTGAAGAAACGCGATCCAAATGTGGGAGGGGGCAAGTCGAGTCGTCGCACCGCCCCTCCCACATTTGTTTAGCGGTGTTGGATGGATTGCAGCAGGGCGTTGATTTCTTCGAAGCTCGGCCGTGCCAACACGTCGGGCTGGCAACAGCTTTTCTGCAAATCCAACAGCGCCTCGTCAATCAACCCCGCCTCAACCCGCTCCAGCAATTCCCCCAGCAGCACCCCGAACGCGCGCACTTCAATGCGTTGCAAGGCTCGTGTTTCCAAGGTGTCTGCCTTGGTATGAAACGACGCCGCGCCAAAGTCCCCGAGCAAACAATCGCCCGCTTCATTCCACAGGATATTGTGCCCGTATAGGTCGCCATGGGTGATGCCGTGCCGGTGCAGATGCGCCGCCACGGAGGCGATGCCCCGTGCCATGCGCAAGGCTACGTCGAGGCTGAAGCGGGTGGCGGGGGCGTAGACGTCGCGGGTGCAGGAGGCCAGGCTCGGCAGGGCGGCGAGGTTGCGGTAGCTCGGGTCGATCAGGTCCATGACCAATGCGGCCTGGTCCTCGGGGGCACCCACCGCGCGGCCTTGCACCTTGATCAGGTTAGGGTGCAACCCGGCGGCGATGCAGGCCTGCATTTCGTGCAGCGGCGAGCCGTCGCTGGTGATCGTGCCTTTGTACAGCTTGACGGCGACGGGCTTGGCGGTGGGTGTCCACAGGGCCTTGCGGATAACCCCCGAGGCACCTTCGCCCAGCACCTCGGCCAGTTCCAGTTCCGTCCAGGGAATAGCCGCTGTCGTGTCGTCTACCGTCACATCCACGGCCATTTCCACCGGGTTGCCCGCATAGGCCAGCCACGTCAGGCTCGGCAGCGTCAACAGCCACTCGGGCAGGCGCGTGAGGCGGTTGGAGGCAATGCGGATCAGCTCCAGGTTGCTGCAGTTGGCCAGGCTCTGCGGCAACTGCGTCAGTTGGTTCCCGGCGAGCATCAGTTTCTGCAGCAGCGGCCGCTCGCCCAACTCGCGGGGTAACTGGCTGATGCGGTTGTCTGTGAGGATCAGCCAGCGCAGCAACGGTGGCAGCGCGGCGGCGGGCACGTGGCTGATCTGGTTGGCCTTGAAGCCGATCATGCTCAGTTTGGCGCATTGGCCCAGGCATTCCGGCAGTTCGGTAAAGGCGTTGTCCGAGCAGAACAGCACACGCAGGTGCGGCAGGCGGTGCAGGTCGTCGGGCAGGCGGCTCAGGGCATTGCCGCTGAGGTTGAGGATTTCCAGGGAGTCGGCCAGCCCGAAGATTTCCTCAGGAAATTCGGTGAGCCCGCAGGACAGGTCCAGGCGCGTAATGCCGGCCAAGTGGCCGGCCTTGAGTTGGGCGAGGGTATTCATGAACGGCGCGGTCACTCGGCAAGGGGGCGTAAATGGCGCTCATGATACCGGGTCGCGCACCCGTTGCGGGTCGGCCTGTTGCAATTGGTTCAGGCGGCTGGCGGTGCGCGCCAGGTCGATGGCCTGGCCGCTCATGGCCTGTGCCAGCGGTTGTTCGCCGATCAGGATCAGGTGCTTGTCCTTGTCGTAAAGCACGTCCACCAAGTTGATAAACCGCTGCTGCACGGCGATCGGGCAGTCTGCCAGGCGGGGCAGGCCGTCGATGACCCAGCGATCGAACGCCTCGCACAGCAATAGGTAGTCCATCACCGCCGTCAGCTGTTCGCACAGGTCGTTGAAGGTGAATACGATGGTGCGGGCGTGATGCTGGCGGCAGATCAATGTGCGGTTGCCCACCGTCAGCGTCTGCGGCGGGCCGCCGCTGACCGGCAGGCCGAGCGCTGTACGCTGGGCCTGCGTGCCCGGCCACAGGTAACAACCGGTGGTAAAGCGTTGCGCGGCATGGGCCTGGGGCAGGCTGCGAAAGTCCTCGGGCGAACTGACTTCCAGCACGTCCATACGCGCGGCAATCAAGTCGATCACCGGCTTGAAACGCTCGTGGTACAGCGGGTTGGGCAACAGCCCTTCGGGTGGATAATTGGAGGTGACCAGCACCCACACGCCACGCTGGAACAGGGCCTTGAACAACCGGGTAATCAGCATGGCATCGCCGATGTCGTGCACGTGGAACTCGTCGAAACACAGCACGCGGCAGCCGTCGAGCAGTTCGTCCAGGGTCATGGCCAAGGCATCGTCCGTCGCCTGGTGCGTAAACATACCGCGGTGCAGTCGGGCGAAAAACTCATGGAAATGCACGCGTTGCTTTTCGGCGATGGGCAGCGCCTGGAAGAAACCGTCCAGCAGCCAGCTTTTGCCGCGCCCCACCGGGCCGTGCAGGTACAGGCTGCGGGTAGGCTGGCTGGCGAGCAGGTGGTGGGTCTGGCGCGCCATCGCGGCGATGGCCTGGGTTTGGCCTGCACTGAGGGTGTAACCCAGTTGCCGGGCTTTGTCCTGAAAGAACGTCTGGATGGGCGTGTCGTCCAGTGTGTCGGTTTTTTTACCGAGCAAACGACGGATAAGGGGGAGCACGGCCAATGCGAGTCACTCTGTAGTGCGGTGGTCGCTTACTTTAGGGCGCCCGTGGCGATTTGACCAATCTAGAACGGCTGCAGGGGCGGCGTCGGCTGGTCCGTCGGGCTGACCACCGCATAGTTGTAGCCGCCGCCGGACCAGTATTGCGCTTGCAACCCATCCGCCGTGCGCTCGCCACGGGGCAGGAAACCGTTGTCCGGGCCAGGTGGGCGGATGTAGAAGCTGATGCGCCGACCTTGTGCGTCCTGGTACAGCACCATGGCGGCGGCGCCTTGATCAGTGGTGAGCAGTCGCCCGCTGACGGGTGTGAAGCCCTCCTGGCTCAAGTCCGGCAGGCGATGGGCTTGATTGAAGTAGCGGTCGAGCCACGCCTGCATCGTGCCGAGGTCCTGGCCGTTGTAGTCAGCGGGCATGATGCCCTCCTGGGCAAACAGGCGGAACGCTTGCATCGCATCGGCCATCGGCAGCAGCGGCGGTTGCGTGGCTTCACGGGCCTGCCAGCCGCCGAGGCCACCGAGGCTGACGGCCATCAGCAGCACCGCGGCGGTGGCAAAGTGGCGGCGCGTCTGGTGCTTAAGGCGCTGGCGAATCAGCGCCGGGTCCAGCGCCGGGTTGGCCGGCTGTTGCAGGGCGCCGCTCAAGGACGCGCGCAGCAATTGCGCGTCCTGCTGCCACGCCTGCACTTGGGCCGCGACCTCGGGGTGGGCGGCCAGGTAGGTTTCGAGCACACGGCGATCACTGTCCAGGAGTTGGTGATCGACGTAGGCATGCAGGTCGCGTTCGCTGGGGGGCAGGCTGATCATTTGAGTATCCGCAGGGAAGGGCTGGCGATGTCGCCATCGCTGAGTTGACGCAACGCTTGGCGCGCCCGGGACAGGCGCGACATCACGGTGCCGATCGGCACCTCGAGTATTTGCGCGACTTCCTTGTAGCTCAAACCCTCCACCGACACCCACAACAGCAGCGCACGTTGTTCTGTGTTGAGTTGGTCGAAGGCTTGCAGGGTCGCCTGGGCGATGACGGTGCGCTCCACCGACGGCTGCGCATCATCGCGGCCGGTAAAGAATTCCAGCATGCGTGCATAGCGCCGGGTGCGGCGGTGGGCATCGAGGAACTGCCGGTAGAGGATCGAGAACAGCCACGCGCGCAGATCGCCCTCGACGCGCCTGTCGGCCCAGCGGGTGATCGCTCGCTCCAGGGTCGTCTGCACCAGGTCGTCGGCACTGCTGGCGTTACGGGTCAGGGACACAGCGAAACGCCGCAGCCTGGGGATGAGTTCACGTAACGGTTCGTCGAGTTCATGCATGGGCGTCTGGCTGGTCACTACGCTGGGACTAGAGAGACGTCCGGCGTGAACGGTTATTCCCGGCCGTGGAAAATAAATCCAGGGCCTGGGAATAGAGCGGATCGGCGTTCGTCTTAATGCTCCGACCTTATGGTTACCCCCAAAGGCCTTCAGGCCCTGGAGTCTGTTCATGGTAGATCACTCATCACCGCCACGTCCTCCGTTAAGCACGGCGAGCCTGATCGCGCGGCTTGCGGGTATTGGTGCCGTGGTTGCGGTTATGGCCGGGGCATTTGCCTACGTCAACGGCAGCCTCGACCCACAACGCCTGCGCCCGAAAACCCTGGTCAATGCCCTGGAAACCAACAACGGCGTGCACCCGGGATTCCGGCGTAACCATGCCAAGGGCGTGTGCGTGGCCGGGTATTTCGAAAGCAGTGCCGAGGCGCGTGCCTACTCCCGCGCCGAGGTGTTCAGCGCGGCCAGGACGCCGTTGATCGGCCGCTTCGCCCTGCCCAGCGGCAACCCCTATGCGCCGGACAGCAGTGTGCCGATCCGCAGCTTTGCCGTGCAGTTCAGCCTGGACAACGGCCAGCAATGGCGCACCGGCATGAACAGCATGCCGGTATTCCCGGTGGGCACGCCCGAGGCGTTCTACCAGTTGCTCAAGGCCGGCGCGCCGGACCCGGCCACCGGCAAGCCGAACCCGGCGAATATGCCGGCGTTTTTTGCCGCTCACCCTGAGGCGGCGCCATTCCTGGCGTGGGTCAAGACGGCCAGGCCATCGGCCAGTTATGCGACCGAAACCTATAACGGTATCAACGCGTTTTACCTGGTGAGTGCCGAGGGCAAGCGCCAGGCCGTGCGCTGGGGCGTAGTGCCCCAGAGTCAGGATGCAGCGGGGGAGACCGCACCGGCGGGCAGCGACTTTCTAGAGAAAGACCTGGTGCAACGCCTGGCCTCAGGGCCGTTGCGTTGGCAATTGAACATGACCCTGGCCAACCCCGGCGACCCGCTGGAGGACGCGAGCAAACCCTGGAGCGGTGAGCACAAGGTGTTGAATGCCGGCACCCTGGTGCTGCAAAGCAGCCAGCCCCAGGCCGACGGTGATTGTCGCGACATTAATTTCGACCCGTTGATTTTGCCCAGCGGCATCGAAGCCTCCAATGATCCGCTGCTGGCTGCACGTTCGGCGGCGTATGCCAGTTCGTACCTGCGCCGTGCCGGTGAAGTCAGCCCCTTGCACAGTGCCCCAGCGGAGTCGAAGCCATGAATGCCCAACCACGGTTTTTTACGCCCCTGGCGCGCCTGCTGCACTGGTTGATGGCGCTGATGGTCATCGCCATGTTGTTTATCGGCGCAGGCCTGGCGGCGTCAGTGTCGGAGCGGCATGAGTGGTTGATCCACCTGCACAAGCCGCTGGGGATCGCGATCCTGGTGCTGGTGATCGTGCGCCTGGCGGTGCGCTTCTCCACCCGCCAGCCGCCGTTGCCGTCTGACTTGCCGCTGTGGCAGGTGCTGGCAGCCAAGGCGTCCCATCTGGTCTTGTATGGGTTGATGTTGGTATTGCCGCTGCTGGGCTGGGCGATGATTTCGGCGGCGGGCGATCCGGTGATGCTCAGCAGTTCGGTGCAGTTGCCGGCGCTGGTGGCGGCGGATGCACCGCTGTTTGCGCTATTGCGCAAGGCCCATGGGTATCTGGCGTACCTGCTGTTCCTGACGGTACTGCTGCACCTGGCGGCGGCGCTGTTCCATGGGTTGATTCGGCGCGATGGTGTGCTGCAGAGCATGACCGGCACCAAGGACTGATGCCGGGGGCCAGGGGCGTTAGCGCAGGACCGTGACGATATCGGCCACGGTGCTCAAGACGTCCTTGGCCAGCTGTTTGGAACGTTCGCCTGACCAACCGGTTTTCGGATTGGGGGCGTCGTCGTTGTCCTTGAACGGCATTTCCAGGGTCAGGGACAGGCAGTCGTATTGCTCGCCGACGGCATTGCAGGCCAGGGTCATATTGGCTTCACCCGGCAAGTCACGGGTGTAGCCGTGGGTGGTTTGGAAGTCACGGGTCAGCGAACTCAAATGGCTGCGGAAGCGTTTTTCCAGCGCTTCAATACGCGGGGTGTAGCCGGGGTTGCCTTCGCACGCGGCGGTGAACACGTAGGGGATTTCTTCGTCGCCGTGGATATCGAGGAACAGGTCGACACCGTACTGTTCCATTTGCTGTTGCACGAACAGCACTTCCGGGCTGATCTCCAGGCTGGCGCTTTGCCAGGCGCGATTGAGGTCCTGGCCCATGGCGTTAGTGCGCAGGTGACCGTGGAAGGCGCCGTCGGGGTTCATGTTCGGAACCAGGTACAGGTCGGCAACGGCCAGGAGCTTTTTCATCTCGGCATCGCCATCCTGTTGCAGGCGTTCGATGATGCCCTCCATGAACCATTCGGCCATGTGTTCGCCGGGGTGCTGCTGGGCAATGATCCAGACATTGCGTCGGCCTTCGCCGCCTTTGCCACGTCGCAACAGTTGAATATCGCGGCCCTCGACACTTTTGCCGGTGGCCAGCACTTGGGTGCCGGCGTACTTCAGGGCCTGGTCGATCAGCCAGTCGTGGCGTTCGCGGCTGTAGGGCTCGAAGTAGGCCAACCAGGCATGTTTCTCACGGGTTTCGAGGCTGATGTGCAGGATCTCGCCGTCGAAGCGCGTAGGGACTCGGAACCAGTTGACGTGATCATAAGACGCGACAGCGTTGTAGCCGCTCCAGGCGTGCTTATACGAAGAGCCACCGGCGTTGCTCAGACGAAAGTTATGGGTGTGGCCCACGTGCATGCCTTCGGCTTTGAAGTGGAACCATTGGTAATGGTGGCTGCGGGTATCGGGTTGGATGGCCAGCAGCAACTGGTAGGCGTCGCTGGCGTCGAGCACCTGGATATTGCCACTGTCGAAGTCGGTGCTGATCTTGATGGAGGTCAAGGCCACGGTCATAGTCTGGTTGCCTGAATATGAGTGTTGTGGCGGCTATATTACACAGGAGTCTGGTAAAGCCTGGATGCAAAATTGTTGCGGGGGAGGGGGGCGTCGTCCGTGACGCCGCCGCAGCTTAGAATCTATGAGATTGATTCTCAAGCGCTATTTCGCAGAGATGTGCGCTGCAGCACTGGACTGGCTTTCTTTTGGCGATGGTCTTTTGCTACCATGCGCGCCATCAAGCAACACACAGTCTTCATTAGCCTGAAGCCATGCCAGGGAAACTGGCAAAAAAAAGACCCGGCCAAAGAGCCGGGTCAAAAACCGTGATTAGCCTGATGAGGAGATATTCCAAGAGTCCGACCTAAGGTCCCTTGGTCTATCGACTGATCTCGCGATCAGCTGAGCCCAATAATAATCATTATCATTTGCAAGTCAAATGTTTTTATCCATGGGATAGAAATATTTTTCTTTCGCGGCTGTTATCCGTTCGCCCGAACCTCCGGTGCCTGCAACGACCGCTCGACCATCGCCTTCGCCATATCAATCAAATACACCACTGAAAACGCCAGGTCGCGCTGGTTGCCGTGATGGCTGCTCGCTGATTCGTAGGCCGTGGCGGCGGCACTGCGCAACAGGTCCGAGGCGTGCACCAGGGCTTCCTCCTGGCTGATGCCGGGCTTGATGGCGAAAAAGCTGTCATCCGGGACGGGTGCTGACATATTTTCTTTCAAGTAGAAGTCCAAGGCACGCTGTGCAGCACCGCTGCTGCGCAGGTTTTGCACGTCATCGTTTTCGGGTGTTTCAGGCAGGAGATACGGGCTCGTCGTCATAAGGGTCGGTACTCTGGGTGGGTGTCGAAAACCTTATGCTCGATGATAGTACGTATCGTATTTATGTCGTTTTATGGATTACTACAAACTGTTTATTGCCCTGGAAACTGGCTGACGTATTGTCGGCGGCCATGGATAAATGGATAGCGTTGGTCAAGGCCAACATGAAAGACCGCAAGGTCACCCAGGGTGAGTTGGCTGAACGCTTGGGCATGTCCCAGGGGGGCGTTGGCCACTGGCTCAACAAGCGCCGCGTGCCGAGCCTGGCGGATATGAACCGGGTGCTGTCAGAGTTGGGGCTGGGCGACCTGGAAGTGGTGCAGGAGCTGCGTGAGAAGGCCGACGAGGTCGTAGACCCGGCAAGACAGTACACGGCGTATTTTCGCTACCCGGTCAGCGAGTGGAAAGGCCTGGGCGAAACTCGCGAAGAGCGCCCGGCCTATGGCGCCGCACGCTTCGAACCGACGGATTACCACGCCCGGGGCGACGCCTACTGGCTGCCGGTGACGAGCGACGCCATGACCGCGCTCAGCGGCCCGAGCATAGCAGCGGGGATGATGATCCTGGTAGATCCGGCCATCGCCGCCGAACCCGGCAAACTGGTAGTCGCCCAACGGGCCGGCAGTACCCAGGCGACCTTCCGGCAGTTGCTGGAAGAGAGCGGCCAGCTCTACCTGGTGCCGCTCAACCCCACCTACCCGAAACTGCTGTTCACCGTCGATTGCCGCATCCTCGGCGTCGTCGTGCAAGCCACGGTGAAGTTCTAGTCCGCCGTTTCGAGCTCCACCAACGCACACCCTTCGGCAACCATTTCGCCCTCCTGGCAGAACAGCGCCTTGACTACCCCGGCCTGGGGCGCGCGGATGCTGTGCTCCATCTTCATCGCTTCGAGCACCACCAACTGGGTGCCGGCCTCGACCGTTTGGCCGACGTCCACCAGCACCCGCACGATGCTGCCGTTCATCGGTGCCGTGAGGCCGCCCTGGTGCGACTGGTTGGCCTCGACAGCGGCAATCGGATCGAACAGGCTCACGCCCTGCATCTCGCCGTCCCAACGCAGGAAAACCGTGTGCTCGTTGCGCACTGCCAGATGTGAACGACGGACGCCCTGGTGTTCGATCACTAACTGTTCGCCCTGCAATGTCGCGACGCCGGCGGCCAGTGTCACCAGGCGGTCCTGGCCATTGCAGCTCAAGTGCAGCGAGACCTCGGCGGGCAATCCTGCACGGAATCCACCGGTGTCCGCCCATGGCCCGTCACCTGGGGGCAAGCTCTGCATGAAGGCAGAACCTGCGGCCTGCCAGAATTCATCGCTCAACGTCCCGGCCACCGGCAGAAGTTCGTCCTGGTAGCGCGGAATAAATCCGGTATCCAGCTCAGCTGCCGCAAATGCCGGATGACCAATAATGCGCCGCAGGAAGCCCAGGTTGGTCTTCAGCCCACCCACGGCAAACTCGTCGAGCATGCTCAGCAAGCGCAGGCGCGCCTGTTCACGGTCTTCACCCCAGGCAATCAGCTTGCCGAGCATCGGGTCATAGAACGGCGACACGTCGTCTCCTTGCTCGACACCACTGTCCACGCGACGCCCTGGGCCTGGCGCGGACTCGCGATACAGCGCCAGGTGCCCGGTGGCGGGCAGGAAGTCGTTGGCCGGGTCTTCGGCGTACAAGCGCACTTCAATCGCATGGCCGATCAATGGCACCTGCTCCTGGGTGATCGGCAGCGCCTCGCCCTGGGCGACGCGAATCTGCCAGGCCACCAGGTCCAGGCCGGTAATCGCTTCGGTGACCGGGTGTTCCACCTGCAGCCGGGTGTTCATCTCCATGAAGAAAAACTCGCCGCGCGCATCCAGCAGGAACTCCACCGTGCCCGCACCGACATAACCGATGGCCTGGGCCGCACGCACCGCCGCTTCGCCCATGGCCTTGCGCTGTGCAACGCTCAGCCCCGGTGCCGGGGCTTCCTCGACGACCTTTTGGTGGCGGCGTTGGATCGAGCAATCCCGCTCGTTGAGGTACAGGCAATGCCCATGCTGATCGGCAAATACCTGGATCTCTACGTGGCGTGGCTTGAGCAGGTATTTCTCCACCAGCATCTGCCCATTGCCGAAGGACGACAGCGCCTCACGTTGGGCCGAGGCCAGGGCTTCGGCGAGCTGGCTGACATCCTCCACCACTTTCATGCCCTTGCCGCCGCCCCCGGCCGTGGCCTTGAGCAGCACCGGATAGCCGATGCGCTCACAGGCGTCGCGGAAGGTTTCCAGGTCCTGTTCCGTGCCGTGATATCCCGGCACCAGGGGCACGCCGGCGGTTTCCATCAGGGCCTTGGCGGCGGACTTACTGCCCATGGCGTCGATGGCCGAGGCGGGCGGCCCGAGGAAGATCAGGCCCGCTGCCTCGATCGCACGGGCAAACCCGGCGTTTTCCGACAGGAAGCCGTAGCCTGGGTGAATGGCCTGGGCACCGCTGGCCTGGGCGGCGGCGAGCAATTTGTCGATTTGCAGGTAGCTCTCGGTCGCTTTGCTGCCCCCCAGGTCGACGCGAATATCCGCCTCGCGGCTGTGTCGCGCATCACGGTCGACGGCGCTGTGCACCGCCACGGTGGTCAGGCCCATGGCCTTGGCGGTGCGCATCACCCGGCAGGCAATCTCGCCGCGGTTGGCCACCAGTACGGTGGTCAGCGTGCTCATGAACGCGGCTCCTGGGGCTGCCAGCTGGGTGGGCGTTTTTGCAGGAAAGCGCGTAAACCCTCCTGGCCTTCGGCGCTGACACGGATGCGCGCAATGGCATTTTCGCAATAGCGGCGCAGGGCAGGGGTGAGCGCGCCGTTACCGACTTCGCGCAGCAGGTCCTTGCTGGCGCGCATCGCCGCCGGGCTGTTTTGCAGCAGGTTAGTGACCCACTGTTCCACCTGTTGGTCCAATTCACCAATCGGGTAGCTTTCCGCCAGCAGGCCGATTTCCCGTGCACGCTGGCCGCCAAACCGCTCGGCGGTCAGGGCGTAGCGCCGCGCCGCCCGCTCGCCGATGGCCTGCACCACGAACGGGCTGATCACGGCCGGGGCCAGGCCGATGCGCACTTCCGACAGGCAGAACTGCGCGTCATCGGCGCCGATGGCCATGTCGCAGCAACTGATCAGACCCAGCGCGCCGCCGTAGGCCGCGCCTTGCACCACTGCCAGGGTGGGGATTTTCAGCTTGGCCAGGTTGTACATCAGCTCCGCCAGTTCGCGGGCGTCGTCCAGGTTGGTGTGGTAATCCAGTTCGGCCGACTGCTGCATCCAGGCCAGATCGGCACCGGCGCTGAAGTGCCTGCCGCGCCCACGCAGGACCAGGAAACGCAGGGACGCATCACCTTGCACATGGTCGAGGGCGATGATCAGTTCGCGGATCATCTCGGCGTTGAACGCGTTGTTCTTGGCTTCTCGGCTGAGCCACAGGGTGGCAAAGCCACGGCTGTCGGTGATCAGTTCGAGGGTGTTGAAATCGCTCATGGGGGACAGCTCCATTTACATGCGGAACACGCCGAAGCGGCTCGGCTCGATGGGGGCATTCAGCGCGGCGGACAAGGCCAGGGCCAGCACATCGCGGGTTTGCATCGGGTCGATGACGCCGTCGTCCCACAGGCGTGCGCTGGAGTAATAGGGGTGACCCTGGGTTTCGTACTGGTCGAGGATCGGCTGCTTGATCGCCGCTTCCTCTTCAACGCTGAAGCCGACGCCTGCCCGTTCTGCCTGCTCACGCTTGACCTGCACCAGCACGCCTGCGGCCTGTTCGGCGCCCATCACACCAATCCGCGCGTTGGGCCACATCCACAAAAAACGCGGGTCATAGGCGCGGCCACACATGCCGTAGTTGCCGGCGCCAAAGCTGCCGCCGATGATCACCGTGAATTTCGGCACCTTGGCGCACGCCACTGCAGTCACCAGCTTGGCGCCGTGCTTGGCGATGCCACCGGCTTCGTATTTCTGGCCGACCATAAACCCGGTGATGTTCTGCAGGAACAGCAGTGGAATCCCGCGTTGGCAGGCCAACTCGATAAAGTGCGCGCCTTTTTGCGCGGCTTCGGCGAACAGAATCCCGTTGTTCGCCAGGATCGCAATCGGGTAACCGTGCAAATGCGCGAAGCCGCACACCAGGGTGGTGCCGAACAGCGCCTTGAACTCATCGAACACCGAGCCATCCACCAGCCGTGCGATCACTTCGCGCACATCGAACGGCTGCTTGGCATCGGCCGGGATCACGCCGTAGAGCTCTTCGCTGCTGTACAACGGCGCCACGGGCGTGCGTTGCAGCAATTGGCCTTGCTTGCGCCAATTGAGGTTGGCCACGCTGCGGCGGGCCAGGGCCAGGGCGTGTTCATCACTGTCGGCATAGTGGTCGGCCACGCCGGATATCCTGCAGTGCACATCGGCACCGCCGAGGTCTTCGGCGCTGACCACTTCACCGGTAGCGGCTTTCACCAGCGGCGGGCCGGCCAGGAAGATCGTCGCTTGGTTGCGCACCATGATCGCTTCGTCGGCCATGGCCGGCACGTAGGCGCCACCGGCGGTGCACGAGCCCATCACCACGGCGATCTGCGGGATGCCCTGGGCACTCATGTTGGCCTGGTTGAAGAAGATCCGCCCGAAGTGCTCGCGGTCGGGAAACACTTCATCCTGGCGCGGCAGATTGGCGCCGCCGGAATCCACCAGGTAAATGCACGGCAGGCGGTTCTGCTCGGCGATGGTCTGGGCGCGCAGGTGTTTTTTCACCGTGAGCGGGTAGTAGGAGCCGCCTTTGACCGTGGCGTCGTTGGCGACGATCATGCATTCGACGCCTTCCACGCGGCCGATCCCGGCAATCACCCCGGCCGCCGGCACGTCTTCGCCGTACACCTGATGGGCGGCCAGTTGGCTGAGTTCAAGGAACGGCGAGCCCGGGTCCAGCAGGCGATTGATGCGCTCGCGCGGCAGCAGTTTGCCGCGTGAGGTGTGACGCTCCTGGGCCTTGGCGCCGCCGCCTTGCTGCACGTGGGCGAGCAGGGTATGCAGGGCGTCGACCTGTTGGCGCATCGCCGCGCTGTTGCTGGCGAACTCCGCCGAGCGTGGGTTGAGCTGGGTGTGCAAGGTGGCCATGGGACGCTCCTTCAGCGGGTTTCGTTGAAGAGTTCGCGACCGATCAGCATCCGCCGAATCTCACTGGTGCCGGCGCCGATTTCATACAGCTTGGCGTCCCGCAGCAGGCGCCCGGCGGGGAATTCATTGATGTAGCCATTGCCGCCGAGGATCTGGATCGCGTCGAGGGCCATTTGCGTGGCGCGTTCGGCGCTGTACAGGATCACCCCGGCCGCATCCTTGCGCGTGGTTTCGCCGCGTTCGCAGGCCTGGGCCACCGCGTAGAGGTAGGCGCGGCTGGCGTTGAGCTGGGTGTACATGTCGGCGACCTTGCCCTGGATCAGCTGGAACTCGCCGATGCTTTGGCCGAACTGCTTGCGATCGTGGATGTAGGGCACGATCAGGTCCATGCACGCCTGCATGATCCCGGTGGGGCCGCCGGACAGCACCACGCGCTCGTAATCGAGGCCGCTCATCAGCACTTTCACGCCGCCGTTGAGCACGCCGAGGATGTTTTCTTCCGGCACTTCGAGGTCATCGAAAAACAGCTCGCAGGTGTTGGAGCCACGCATGCCGAGCTTGTCGAACTTGTTGCTGCGGCTGAAGCCTTTCCAGTCGCGCTCGACGATAAACGCGGTGATGCCGTGGGGGCCCTTTTCCAGGTCGGTCTTGGCGTAGATCACATAGGTGCTGGCGTCGGGGCCGTTGGTGATCCAGGTCTTGCTGCCGTTGAGCACATAGTGGTCGCCGTGTTTGTCGGCGCGCAGTTTCATCGAGACCACGTCGGAACCGGCGTTGGGTTCGCTCATGGCCAGGGCGCCGACGTGCTCGCCGCTGATCAGTTTGGGCAGGTACTTGAGTTTCTGTTCGTGAGTACCGTTGCGGTTGATCTGGTTCACGCACAGGTTGGAGTGGGCGCCGTAGGACAACGCCACCGAGGCCGAGCCACGGCTGATTTCTTCCATGCTCACCACGTGGGCCAGGTAGCCCAGGCCGGCGCCGCCGTATTCTTCCGGTACGGTGATGCCCAGCAGGCCCATGTCCCCGAACTTACGCCACAGGTCGGCGGGGAACAGGTTGTCGATGTCGATCTGTGCCGCACGGGGCGCGATTTCCTTGGCCACGAAGGACTGCACCTGGTCGCGCAGCATGTCGATGGTTTCACCGAGGGCGAAGTTCAGGGACGGGTAACTCATGGACAGGCACCTTAATGTAAGCGTTGTTGTTGTGTGGAGGGCGCGTCAGGGAAAGGGCGCTCACCTTTACGTTAACGTAAGCTTGCGTTACGGCGCTGTCAATCGTAGTTTACGTTTACGTCAACCTACAAAAAAGACAACAGGGGTCGTTATGGATCAACCGCATCCGAGCTACAGCCGTGGCTCCCAGGACAAGAGCCTGCTGGCCATGACCATTGGCCAGGCCTTCGATCACACCGTGGCGCAATACCCCGATGGCGAAGCCCTTGTGGTGCGCCATCAGCAGCGTCGCTACACCTGGCGGCAACTGGCCGAGACCGTCGAGGTGCACGCCCGCGCGTTCCTGGCCTTGGGTATGCAGACCGGCGACCGCCTGGGTATCTGGGCGCCCAATTGCGCCGAATGGTGCATCAGCCAGATCGCCAGCGCCAAGATTGGCGTGATCCTGGTCAATATCAACCCGGCGTACCGCAGCAGTGAACTGGACTACGTGCTCAAGCAGTCCGGCTGCGAATGGCTGGTGTGCGCCGGCGCGTTCAAGACCTCCGACTACCACGCGATGTTGCAGGCATTGCAGCCTGAGCTGCGCGGCATGATCAGCCTCGACCCCAGCCCGCCCCCGGGCTTCCTGCCCTGGTCGGAACTGGCGACCCTCGGTGCGGGCCTGCCGCCCGAGCAGTTGCACAGCCGCCAGGCCAGCTTGCACTTCGATCAAGCCGTCAATATCCAGTACACCTCCGGCACCACCGGGTTCCCCAAGGGCGCCACCCTCAGTCATCACAACATCCTCAATAACGGCTATATGGTCGGCGAAAGCCTGGGCCTCACCGCGCAGGACCGCCTGGTGATCCCGGTGCCGCTGTACCACTGCTTCGGCATGGTGATGGGCAACCTGGGCTGCATTACCCATGGCACCACCATGATCTACCCGAATGACGGCTTCGATCCGCTGCTGACCCTCACCGCCGTCGCCGAAGAACGTGCCACCGGCCTGTACGGCGTGCCCACCATGTTTATTGCCCTGCTCGATCACCCGCGCCGGGGCGAGTTCGAGTTGTCCACCCTGCGCACCGGCATCATGGCCGGCGCCACGTGCCCCATTGAGGTGATGCGCCGGGTCATCGGCGAATTACACATGGGCGAGGTGCAGATTGCCTACGGCATGACCGAGACCAGCCCCGTATCCCTGCAAACCGGCGCGGATGACGATCTGGAGCGCCGCGTGACCACCGTCGGCCGCACCCAGCCGCAACTGGAAAGCAAGATCATCGATGAAGCCGGTAACACGCTGCCCCGTGGCCAGGTCGGCGAACTGTGCACCCGTGGCTACAGCGTGATGCTCGGCTACTGGAACAACCCCGACGGCACCCGCGACGCCATCGACGCTGCGGGCTGGATGCACACCGGCGACCTGGCCACCATGGATGCCCACGGCTATGTGTGCATCGCCGGGCGCAACAAGGACATGATCATTCGCGGTGGCGAAAACGTGTACCCGCGCGAGGTGGAAGAGTTTTTCTTCACCCACCCGGCGGTGGCCGATGTGCAGGTCATCGGCATTCCGGACGAGCGCTACGGCGAGGAGATCGTGGCCTGGGTCAAGCTGCATCCCGGTCATGTGGCCAGCGAACTGGAACTGCAGGCCTGGTGCAAGGGCCGCATCGCGCACTTCAAGACGCCCCGGTACTTCAAGTTCGTGGAGGAGTTTCCGATGACGGTGACGGGCAAGATCCAGAAATTCCGCATGCGCGAGATCTCGATCGAAGAGCTGGGGGCAGGGCAGGGTTAAAGGCCAGAAAGCACAAAGGGGACCCGAAGGTCCCCTTTAATTTGTCGTTGCGTGCTCTTTTTTTATTATTGAGGGGCGGTCTATTGTTGTTTTTGGCAACCGTTACCCTTTACCGCTGTTTTTGGCGACCCCCATCCGGGGTCAAGAGCAAACGTATTTTTTTGAGCGCTGATCTGCTTCTTCGTTAACGATCCAACCAGTGGGTAGCTACCTGAGGTAGTTTTATTTTTCTCTAACCGGTTGCGGGTTTCGGCATGCCGTACCCTGCGAAGCACATCTTCTCCAAAAAAATCTGTTAGCTGCGTCTCTGCCGTGTTGTTTTTGTTATGTCAGAGTCGTTTCGTCTTATTTTTATTAGGTTTGGCGCTTTTTATTCTTGTTATGCCATAGAGATAGCAGAAGGCGTGCCAACTTTTAAAATCTCTTTAAAATCAATTGGTTAGTTTTTTAGTAGGGCTTGGCCTACAGAAAATACGACAAAATATGTTCCCGTGTTACTCGATGTGTAGCCGTGCGGTAACACATTGTCACGGCTACGCTACTCAACCGGCAGTTCGTGCCTTGGCTACGCGCGAGCCCGTGGGGCGGCCGAGGACTTGGCTGATGTGCAGGCCCGCGCGAATCAATGCGTCCAAGTCGATGCCGGTGTCGATCCCGAGGCCATTGAGCAGGTACAGCACATCTTCGGTGGCGACGTTACCGCTTGCGCCCTTGGCATAGGGGCAGCCGCCGAGGCCTGCAATAGAGCTGTCGAATACCGTAATGCCTTCCAGCAGGCCGGCATAGATATTGGCGATGGCCTGGCCATAGGTGTCATGGAAGTGGCCCGCCAGTTTGTCCCGTGGCACCTGCGCGCCGACCACCTCGAACAGCCGCCGCGTGGTGCCCGCCGTGCCGGTGCCGATGGTGTCGCCCAGGGACACCTCGTAGCAGCCCATGGCATACAACTCCCGCGCGACCGCCGCCACCTGTTCCGGTGCAATCTCACCTTCGTAAGGGCAACCCAGCACACAGGACACATAGCCGCGCACGCTGATGCCGTGCTGCCTCGCCGCCGCCATGATCGGCGCAAAACGCTCCAGGCTTTCGCTGATGGAACAGTTGATATTGCGCTGGGAAAACGCCTCGGAGGCTGCGGCAAACACCGCCACTTCCTTCACGCCCGCCGCCAGCGCGTCCTCGAAACCACGCAGGTTTGGCGCCAGCGCACCGTAGGTTACGCCGGGCTTGCGCTGGATCTGCGCGAACACGTCGGCGGAACCGGCCATTTGCGGCACCCACTTGGGCGAGACAAAACTGCCGACTTCGATATAGCTCAGGCCCGCCGCGCTGAGGGCATCCACCAATTGGACCTTGTCGGCCACGCTGATGGGCTGGGCTTCGTTCTGCAAGCCGTCGCGCGGGCCAACTTCCACCAGGCGCACATGGGAGGGGAGGGACATGGCAGCTACCTTCTGATCAATGGCCAACCTGGCCCATGGTTTGCGCCAGGGCCTGGGTGCAACGCTCTTCGGCGGTGTCCAGCTCCAGCTTCATTTGTTCGATATCCAGCAGTTGCTGTTCCAACTGCTCACGGCGCTCGGCGATCTTGGCCAGCATGCTGTTGAGTTGGATCTGGTTGCCGCCGGTGGGGTCGTAGAGTTCGATCAGCTCACGGCACTCGGCCAGGGAAAAACCGATGCGTTTGCCCCGCAGGATCAGCTTGAGGCTGACCTTGTCCCGCGCCGAATAAATGCGCTCCTGGCCCCGGCGTTCCGGGGCCAGCAGGCCTTGTTCTTCATAGAAACGAATGGCGCGGGTGGTGATGTCGAGCTCGCGGGCGAGGTCGGAGATGCTGTAGGTCGTGCTCATGGGGGCGCTCAAGAAGGTCTTGGCGCTAAGCTAAAGGCAGGTTGACGTAAACGTCAAGGGCCGCTGCGCAGCCCATTGGGGGCAAGCCCCCAGCCACAGGGGGCGTTCTTCAGCCTCAGGCCTGTTGCTTATCCAGCTTCTTCTCATGGGCGGTGACTTGCTGGCACAACTCGATCATCTGCTCGCGCATCCAGCGGTTGGCCGGGTCCTGGTCGGTGCTTTCGTGCCAGTACAGGTGGGTTTCCACCGGTGGCACGTCATTGACCGGCAGGTTGAACCAATGCAGTTCATGGCGGCGGGCGAAACGTTCGGGCACGGTCATGACCATGTCGGTCTGCTGCAACACTTGCGAGGCCATCAGGTAATGCTGGGAGCGCAGGGCGATCTTGCGCTGGATGCCCATCTTGCCCAGGGCCAGGTCGACATGGCCCAAACCGTTGCGGCGGCTGGAGATATGGATATGGGTCAGCGACAGGTAGTCATCCAGGGTGAACTTGTCCTTGCCCGCCATGGGATGGCCCTTGCGCATGGCGCACACGTAGCGGTCTTCCATCAGCTTGACGTGGCGTACCTGCGGGTCGGTATTGAGCGGCGCATCCACGGCAAAATCCAGGCGCCCGGCCGCCAGTTCCTTGGTGGTCTCGCGGCGTTTGGACAGGAAACTCTCGATCACCACGGTGGGCGCCAGGCGGCGCAGGCGTTGGAACAGCAGCGGCAGAATCACCGCTTCGGTGAGGTCGGTCATGCTGATGCGGTAGGTCTTGGCCGCCTGCTGCGGGTTGAAGATGCGGCTTTCCTGCACCGACACCCGCAGCAACGACAGCGCATTGCGCACCGGGCCGATGATGTTCTGCGCCATCGGCGTGGGCACCATACCTTGGGCGGTGCGCACGAACAGCGGGTCGTTGAACGTCTCGCGCAGGCGCGCCAGGGCGTTGGACACCGCCGGCTGGGTGATGCCGACAATCTGCCCGGCGCGGGTCAGGTTGGCTTCGGTGTAGATCGCGTCGAAGACGATAAAGAGGTTGAGGTCGACCTTGCTCAGATTCATTGGGTTGCGCTCTTATTATTAGGTGGCGATTTGTTACGTGCTCATATGTCGATCATATATCGGTGATGAATGTTAATACACGCCGAGAATAGGCTAGGTAAATTATCAACGCTGTTCTAGCATCGATTGCATGACCTAAACAACCTCTCAAAGAAGGGAGCTGCTCATGGATTTCGCCTATTCGCCCAAGGTTCAGGAACTGCGTGAACGTGTTACAGCGTTCATGGACGCTTACGTTTACCCGGCCGAACCGGTGTTCGAACGCCAGGTCAGCGAAGGCGACCGCTGGCAGCCCACCGCCATCATGGAAGAGCTGAAAGCCCGGGCGAAAGCCGAAGGCCTGTGGAACCTGTTCCTGCCCGAGTCCGAACTGGGCGCCGGCCTGACCAACCTTGAATACGCCCCCCTGGCCGAAATCATGGGCCGCTCGCTGCTGGGTCCGGAACCGTTCAACTGCTCCGCCCCCGACACCGGCAACATGGAAGTGCTGGTGCGCTACGCCAACGAAGAGCAGAAACAACGCTGGCTCGAACCGCTGCTGCGCGGTGAGATCCGTTCGGCCTTCGCCATGACCGAGCCCGATGTCGCCTCCTCGGACGCCACCAACATGGCCGCCCGAGCCGAGCGCCAGGGCGACGAGTGGGTGATCAACGGCAAGAAATGGTGGACCTCCGGCGCCTGCGACCCGCGCTGCAAGATCCTGATCTTCATGGGCCTGAGCAACCCGGATGCACCGCGCCACCAGCAGCACTCGATGATCCTGGTGCCGGTGGACGCCCCTGGGGTAAAAATCGTACGCCCGCTGCCGGTGTTCGGCTACGACGACGCGCCCCACGGCCACGCCGAAGTGCTGTTCGACAATGTCCGCGTGCCGTACGAAAACGTACTGCTGGGTGAAGGCCGAGGCTTCGAGATTGCCCAAGGCCGCCTCGGCCCGGGCCGTATCCACCACTGCATGCGCTCCATCGGCATGGCCGAGCGCGCGCTGGAACTGATGTGCAAACGCTCCGTCAGCCGCACCGCGTTCGGCAAGCCTTTGGCACGCCTGGGCGGCAATATCGACAAGATCGCCGACTCACGGATGGAAATCGACATGGCGCGCCTGCTGACCTTGAAAGCGGCGTACATGATGGACACCGTGGGCAATAAAGTGGCGAAAAGTGAAATCGCCCAGATCAAGGTGGTGGCGCCGAACGTGGCGTTGAAGGTGATCGACCGTGCGATCCAGATCCACGGCGGCGCCGGCGTCTCCAACGACTTCCCGCTGGCCTACATGTACGCCATGCAACGCACCCTGCGCCTGGCCGACGGCCCGGACGAAGTGCACCGCGCGGCCATCGGCAAGTTCGAGATCGGCAAGTATGTGCCTAAAGAGTTGATGCGCAGCGGGCAGTAACACCGCGTCGCCTGCATCGGGGGCAAGCCCCCTCCCACATTATTGATTTGGGAATACATTCAAAGTGTGGGAGGGGGCTTGCCCCCGATGAGGCCATTCCGAACACCGCCAGGCTAAGGCCTCAGTACACCCAAACCTCCACCCGCCGATTCTTGATCCGCCCCTCATCCGCCGTATTCGCCGCCACCGGCATCTGTGCGCCAAAGCCGCGAATATCGCGCAATACCACGCCATTCTTGACCAACTCCCGGCGCACCGCCATCGCCCGCAGTTTGGACAGTAGCGCGGCCCGTTGCGGGTCATTCTTGGCATCGCCGAATCCCACCAGCGTTACCTGCTTGTCGAGTTGGTTGTGGCGCTTTATATAAGCCACGACGCGCTGCACGTCCTGGCGCGCCTTGTTGTCCAGGCTGGCGCTGCCTTCCTCGAAGCGAAAATTCACGCTCAAACGCTGGGCGTCGCGGGCAATCGCCTGGTAGTCGTCGGGCATCGAAGGGCGCGGCTCCACCGTCATCGCCTGCACCTGCTGCGCAATAAACCCATTGGCCGCCACAATCGCCTGGCCTTTGCTGCTCTGGGCAAAATCCACCAGCGCCTTGGCCCACGGGTTGCCGGAGGAGGGCGGCAGGTAGAAGAACAGCCGGCGTGACAGCGGGTAATCCTCGGTGGCAATCAGGCTGTTCAACGGCAACATCGGTTGCGAGTCGCCATCGACAATCGCCACCGCCTTGGCCTGGCGCACGTAAGGCAAGCCGATAAAACCGATGCCCTGGGGATCCCGGCTCACCGCATCGGACAACGCTTCGCTGGACTCGAAGCGCTTGGCGGACGCGGCCAGGGGCTTGCCGCGCAGGCGCAGCACCAGGTCCTTGAAGGTGTCATAGGTGCCGGATTGATCATCCCGCGCATACAGGTGAATGGTGCCGCCGATACCGCCCAATGCTTCCCAGGTGTTGATTTCGCCGTTGAAAATCTGCGCCAGTTGCTCGGTGTTCAACGTATTCAGCGGGTTGCGCGGGTTGAGGATAATGGCCAGGCCGTCGATGGCGATCACCTGTTCGGCCTCGGGGCTTTTCAGGTCGCCGAGCGGTTCGAGGTCCACCAGTTCGCTGTCTTTTATCGGCCGGGACGAGGCGGCCAGGTCGGCGCTGGCGTTTTTCAGCGCGGCAAACCCCGTGCTGGAACCATGGGCCGCCACCTCGACGGTCACCGTCTTGCCCTGGCGCGTCTTGCCGATCACGCGCTGTTCATTGGCGCCCTCGGCCGGTTCGCTGTGCACCACCTGCAGGCCCTGATGCTCCATCAACCCCTTGACCAACGCCGGCCCCAGCGCCGCGCCAATGGTGTTGGAACCCTGGATGCGCAAAGCCGGGCCTTGATCGGGAACGGGCAGGGGCGCAGCCACGACGCAGAGGGACAACGCGCTACACAACAGGAACAGAACGCGCAGCATCATGCCGGCACCTTCTCAAGCCAAAGGGAGTGCGGCGAGATTAAGTCAGTTGGATTTCAATAATGTGACTGACAGTCAGCTTATCTGTTGCTGATACACCGCGATCGGGGGCAAGCCCCCTCCCACATTTGGCCCGAGTACAGTCAGGGGTATCAGCTCAGTTCAAGCCAGATCGGCGCATGGTCAGACGGTTTCTCCAAGCCCCGCAGGTCGTAATCCACCCCGGCATCCTTGACCCGTGGCAACAAGCCATTGGAGGCCATGATCACGTCAATGCGCAGCCCACGCTTGGGCTCATCCTCGAACCCACGGCTGCGGTAGTCGAACCAACTGAAACGGTCGGCCACCTCGGGGTTGAGGTGGCGGAAACTGTCCACCAGGCCCCAGTTTTTCAGGCGCGCCATCCACTCGCGCTCTTCGGGCAGGAAGCTGCACTTGCCGGTTTTCAGCCAGCGCTTGGCGTTGTCGGCGCCGATGCCGATGTCGCAGTCCTCCGGGGAAATGTTCACATCGCCCATCACCACCAGGGCCTGGTCGTTGCTGAACTGGCTTTCCAGCAGGTGCTGCAAGTCTGCGTAGAAACGCTGCTTGGCCGGGAACTTCGTCGGATGGTCGCGGCTTTCACCTTGTGGGAAATAGCCGTTCATGATGGTCACCGGCTGGCCGTTTTCATCGGCGAAGGTGCCCCAGATAAAGCGGCGCTGGGCGTCTTCTTCATCGCTGGCAAAGCCCTTGTGCACGCTCAATGCTTCTTTGCGCGAGAGCAGCGCCACACCGTAGTGGCCTTTTTGGCCGTGGTAGTACACGTGATAGCCCAGGGCCTGCACTTCGGCCAGGGGGAACTGGTCGTCGTGGACCTTGGTTTCCTGCAGGCCGATGACGTCGGGTTGGTGTTTTTCAATCAGTGCCGCCAGCTGATGAGGGCGGGCGCGCAGCCCGTTGATATTGAAGGAGACGATTTTCATGGTCGGCGGTCCAGTCTGGCAAAAGGGCGATGCTAGCGGACAAGTCGGACGGGGGCCAGCGTGGCGGTAGGACAGATGCACTGCTAATGTCTGGGAACGACTGGTGCTGCGTAGGTTCGTACCCATAAGAACGCCATCTATTGAGTGGCGCCCAGGGAGATTGACTGTATGACTGACACTGCCATTGGCGAAGTTCGCCTGCTCAACAGCGGCTACTCCCGCGAAGCACGCTCGCTGCTGTACCAGGCCTATCGGCATGAGCCGACGTTTGCCTACATCTTTGAAGCTGAACGCGCAGGCTATGAACAACGGGTACGTGCCACGGTGCGCGAACTGGTCAAGCAGCATTTCTTCCAGAAACTTCCCGCCATCGGCCTGTTCGTCAACGACCGCCTGATCGGTATCGCGCTGATCGCGCCACCGCAGCGGCGCCTGGGGATTACCGAAAGCTGGGCCTGGCAATTGCGCATGTGGCTGAGCACCGGCGTGCGCGGCACCCGGCGCTACCTGGACTACCACTATGCGGTGATGGCCTGCCTGCCCAACGAATCGGTGCATGTGTTGCCGCTGCTGGGCATTCATCCGCAATTCCAGGGCAAGCACTACGGTGAACAGCTGCTGGAGGCGGTACACAATTGGTGCGCGGAAGACCCGCACTCGTCCGGTGTGGTGTTGGACACGGGGAATTCGCGCTATCTGGAGTTCTACAAACGCCAGGGCTATGAGGAGATCGGCGAAGTGGCGGTAGGACCGATTCTGGAGCACGTATTTTTCCACCCCAATCCGCAGGTGTTACATGCTGCAACGGCTTAGCGCAGAATTTTTCAGAATCCTCTGAGTTCTAAGTTTCTCCCCAGCTCGTGTAGCATCCGCGCCTATGAAGTTTCCAGGAAGATTTACCAGCGGCTTGGTTCTGCTGTTCACAAGCTGCGGCGCATTCGCGCAAAGCGAATTGGACGTGCGGATCAAGCCAAAAAACGACGCGTTGAAAGCCAACATCGAAGGCTATATCGGCGGGGTGGGCGAGCGTGACGAAGACGCCTTGCTGCGGTTCAGCCGTGGGGCCGAAGAGCAGGCGCGCAAAGCCGCCCAGGCTTTAGGTTTCTATCAGCCCCGGATCGAAAGTGATGTGAAGGGCGGCAAGAACCCGCGCCTGATCCTCACCATCGATCCCGGCGAACCGGTGCATCTGCGCAACGTGACCATTCGGGTCGACGGCCCGGCCGCGGACCTCAAGGCCTTTCGCGTGCCCGCCAGCGACGACCTCAAATCCGGCGCCGTGCTCAACCACGGCCACTACGAAGACGCCAAGCGTCTGATCCAGAACCAGGCCTCGCGCTACGGCTTTTTCAGCGGGCGCTTCACTCACCAGAAACTCTCGGTAGACCCCCAGGCCGGTGTCGCCGATATCGAACTCATCTATGACAGCGGCCCGCGCTACACCTTGGGCAAGGTCAGCTTTGCCGGCGATACGCCGTTTGACGAAGAGCTGCTGCAACGCATGGTGCCGTTTAAAAGTGGCGCCCCCTACGATTCCGAACTGATCGCCGAACTCAACCAGAACCTGCAAGCCAGCGGCTTTTTCGAAGGCGTGCGCGTCGACGCCGCACCCGCGGCTTCGGCCAACGACGTGATCCCGGTGGCTGTCAACCTGGAGACCCGCAAGCCACGCACCATGGGCCTGGGCCTGGGTTTCTCCACCGACGTCGGCCCGCGCGGCAAGGCTAACTGGACGCGCCACTGGGTCAATCCCCAGGGCCACAGCTATGGCTGGGAAGCTGAACTGTCGGCGCCTCGGCAGAACGTCGGGTTGTGGTACGACATCCCGCTGGACCCGCCGCTCACCGACAAACTGCGTTTCGCCGGCGGTTACCAGAATGAAGAAATCGCCAACACCGACACCTTGAGTAAATTGCTCACCCTCGGGCCAGAATGGCACAGCAAGTTGCCCAGTGGCTGGACCCGGGTGATCTCGCTCAAATACCAGCGCGAAGAATATCGCCTGGGCAATGACTCGGGCCTCAGTAACCTGGTGATGCCGGGTGTGAGTTATTCCTACCTGCGCAGTGATAACCGCATCGACCCCCACAACGGCTACCGCCTGCAATTCGACAGCAAGGTGGCCAAGGAAGGGTTGGGCTCCGACACCAACCTGCTGTACGGCACGGCCATGGCCAAGGGCCTGACCACCCTGTGGGACAACCACCGCTTCCTGGCGCGGGCCCAGGTCGGCGGCAGTGCCACCAACGGCTACAAGTCGGTGCCACCATCGCTGCGGTTCTTCGCCGGTGGCGACCAGAGCGTGCGCGGCTACGAGTACCAGACCCTGTCGCCGGAGAATGACCGGGGTGACCGTATCGGCGGCCGCTACATGGTGGCCCTGAGCGCCGAGTATCAATATTCCATCGCCGAAAAATGGCGGATTGCGACCTTTATCGACCAGGGCAACTCGTTCAACTCCCTGGAGTTGCCCAGCTTGAAGACCGGTGTGGGTGTCGGCATCCGCTGGGTCTCGCCGGTCGGCCCGATCCGCCTGGACCTGGCCCATGCCCTGGAAGACCCGGGCGGCGTTCGATTGCACTTTTCCATGGGGCCTGAGCTGTGATGCGTGGTGTGAAAATAGCGGGGCTGGCCGTGCTGGCCATCCTTGCCGTGTTGTTGCTGGCCCTGTGGGCGGTCCTCGGCACCCAGGCGGGCAGTCGCTGGGCGCTGGGGCGTGTACCGGGTTTGAGCGTAGAGAATTTCCACGGCCGTCTGGGCGGCCAGTGGCGCGCCGATCATCTGTTGTGGGCGCAGGACGGCAGTCGCGTCGAACTCGATGCGCCGACGTTTGACTGGTCGCCGGCGTGCTTGTTGCGCATGACCCTGTGCATCAATCGCCTGGATGTGGAGCAAGTCCGCCTGGACGTTGCGCCGAGCACCGAAGAAAGCAGCGAGCCGATTCAATTGCCCGACCTGAAGCTGCCCGTTTCCATTCAGTTGGGCGACGTTCGTGTCGGCAGCCTGCTGCTTAACGGCAGCGAACAACTCAAGGGCCTGCAACTGGCCGCGCACTGGACCGCCGCCGGCATGCAGATTGACGCGGTGCACCTGCAACGGGACGGCCTGGTGCTGGACCTGAACGGCCTGTTGCAACCCAGCGGCGACTGGCCGCTGACCGCCAGCGGCAACCTGAGCCTGCCCTACGCCCCCGGCGGCGCGCCGTGGACGGTGGCGCTCAAGGTCGAGGGCGACCTGCTCAAGACCCTCAGGCTCGACGCCGACAGCAGCGGCTACCTGCCGGCCACGCTCAAGGGCGAACTGCAACCCCTGGCGGACAACCTCCCGGCCCAGGTGCATATCACCGCCGATGGCTTCAAACCCAGCGCCGATCTGCCCGACACCCTGCAACTCAATCAACTGGACCTCACCGCCAAGGGCGACCTGGGCAGCGGCTACCAACTGCTGGGCAAGGCTGTGCTGCCGGCGGAAAAAGGCCCGGTGGACCTGCTGCTGCAAGGCAAGGTCGACGCCAAGGGCGCGCAGATCGCCGGCCTGGACCTGAATGCCGGCGACAAACAAAGCCTCAAGCTCACGGCGCAGTTGGACTGGCAACAAGGCTTCAGCGCCGAGGCCAAGATCGACTGGCTGGACTTTCCCTGGCATCGCCTCTACCCGCTGATCGACGAGCCACAGGTGGTGTTGCGCACCTTCAACGGTGAGGTTTCCTACAAAGACGGCAACTACCTCGGCAACCTCAAGGCCGACCTGGACGGCCCGGCGGGCAAATTCAATCTGGTCACGCCGTTCAGTGGCGACCTCACGCAAATCTTCCTGCCTGAGCTGAAGCTGACCGCCGGCCAAGGCAAGGCCGAAGGGCATTTGAACCTGCAATTTGCCGATGGTATTGCGTGGGATACCGCGTTGGACCTGTCGGCGCTGAACCCGGCGTACTGGGTGGCGGAATTGCCGGGCACGCTGGCTGGCCCCTTGCGCAGCCAAGGTGAATTCAAAAACGAGCAGCTCAAGCTCAACGCCGACCTCGACCTCAAGGGCCGCCTGCGTGGGCAAACCGCGGTGCTGGCGGCCAAGGCCGAGGGCGCGGGCGAGCAATGGACCCTGGCCAATCTGGATGTCCGCCTGGGCGACAACCGCATCAACGGCAGCGGCAGCCTGCAGCAACGCCTGGCCGGGCAGATCGATATCAAGCTGGCGCGCCTGGCCCAGCTGTGGCCGCAATTGCGTGGGCAGGTCAATGGCCGACTCGACGTGGCCGGCAGCCTCAAGGCGCCCCAAGGCCAACTCGACCTCAAGGGCCAGCAACTGGCGTTCGCCGATAATCGCCTGCAAAGCCTGAGCCTGGGTGCGACCCTGGACAGTGCCCAGCGCGGGAAAATCGACCTCAAGGGCAGCGGGATTCAAAGCGGTGACACCCAGGTGGGCACGCTCACCGCCAGCGCCCAGGGCGATATCAGGAACCAGAAGGTCCAACTCGACCTGGCCGGCCCCTTGGTCAAGCTGGCTCTGGCCTTGGACGGCAGCCTCGACAAAGGCAATTGGCGCGGTCGCCTGGCCAGTGGCGATGTGCAGGCGGGTGGCCAGGACTGGAAGCTGCAGGCGCCGGCAAAAATCGAGCGCATGGCCGACGGCAAGCTGACTTTTGCGGCTCACTGCTGGGTCTCCGGTGCGGCCAGCCTGTGCGGTGAAGACCAGCGCCTGATGCCCGAACCCAAATTGCGCTACCACCTCAAGCAATTCCCCATCGACAGCCTGGCGGCGTTTCTGCCCAAGGACTTCGCCTGGCAGGGCAAGCTCAACGCCGACGTCCAACTGGACCTTCCCGACAGCGGCCCCAAAGGCGTGGTCGCGGTGGATGCCAGTGGCGGCACCCTGCGGGTCAAGGACAAGGACCAGTGGCTGGATTTCCCCTACGACACCCTCACGCTGGAAACCACCCTCAACCCCAAGCGTATCGACACCCAGTTGAACTTCCGAGGCGGCAAGCTCGGCGAGTTGCTGTTGCAGGCGCAGATCAACCCATTGCCGAAAAACAAGCCGATCAGCGGCAATTTCAGCCTCACCGGGCTGGATCTCGCCGTGGCGCGGCCGTTTGTGCCGATGGTCGAGAAACTCAGCGGCAAGCTCAACGGCAGCGGTCGGATCGCCGGTGGCCTGCTGGCGCCGCAGGTCAACGGCAACGTCAACCTGGTGGGCGGTGAAGTCTCCGGGCCGGAATTGCCCATCAGCCTTGAAGGCTTGAACGTGCAGGCGCTGATTGCCGGTGAAAGCGTGCAATTGAATGGCGCATGGCGCAGTGGCAAGGCCGGGCAGGGCAGCCTCAAGGGCCAGGTCGACTGGGGCCAGGCCCTGGTGGTGGACCTCAGCCTGCAAGGCTCGCAACTGCCGGTCACGGTGGAGCCCTATGCGGTGCTGGAAGTGGCCCCGGACCTGAAGATCAGCCTGAAGAACGACAAACTGGCGATTGCCGGCAAGGTGCGAATCCCCCGTGGGGACATCACCGTGCGTGAGCTGCCGCCTTCGACGGTCAAGGTCTCGGATGACACCGTGATCGTCGGCAGCCAGACCGAAGAGGGCACGCCACCGATGGCCATGGCCATGGATATCGACGTGGCGGTGGGCGAAGACCAGCTCAACTTCTCGGGCTTCGGCCTCACCGCCAAGGTGCAGGGCCATGTGCACATCGGCGACAACATGGACACCCGTGGCGAGTTGTGGCTCAACGACGGTCGCTACCGCGCCTATGGCCAGCGCCTGGATGTGCGCCGCGCACGCCTGCTGTTCGCCGGGCCGCTTGACCAGCCGTACCTGGATATCGAAGCGATCCGCAAGACCGACGATGTAGTCGCCGGTATCCGCCTCAGCGGCAGCGCCGAGCAGCCCACCACGCAGATCTTCTCGGAACCGGCCATGAGCCAGGAACAGGCGCTGTCCTACCTGGTGCTGGGCCGTCCGCTGAGCTCCACCGGCGAAGACAACAACATGCTCGCCCAGGCCGCCCTCGGCCTTGGCCTGATGGGCAGCGCCGGGGTCACCTCGGATCTTGCCAACAAACTGGGGATTCGCGACTTCGACCTCGACACCCAGGGCAGCGGCAATAATACGGCCGTGGTGGCCAGCGGCAAGATCACCGAGAAACTCAGCCTGCGTTACGGGGTAGGGGTGTTCGAACCGGCCAGCACCATTGCCTTGCGCTACCTGCTGAGCAAGAAGGTGTACCTGGAAGTGGCGAGTGGCGTGGCCAGTTCCCTCGACATCTTCTATAAGCGCGATTTCTAGATCCTTTCGCGGTACAAAATGTGGGAGGGGGCTTGCCCCCGATAGCAGTCGTTCAGTCAACACATCAGTGACTGACCCAACGCTATCGGGGGCAAGCCCCCTCCCACATTAGCAAGCAAGCTAATTATTCCATTTGACTTTCTCTGCCTAGGCAGTAACATCTCGTCATACATTCACTGCCTAGGCAGTAATAAGGTGACTTCCGATGCCCCACTTCACCCCTGAAAACTTCCACAACTGCCACCTCGGGCTGTTGCTGGGCCGTGCGGCGCTCCTCAAGGACCGCATCATCGACACCCACATGGAACCCCACGGCATCACGGCCGCGCAGTTCAAGGTGCTGATCATCATGGCCCAGTTCGGCGTCGACACCCCGGCCGAACTGTGCCGCAACCTGTCCCTGGACAGCGGTTCGATGACCCGCATGCTCGACCGCCTCGAGCAGAAAGGCCTGCTGGACCGCAAACGCTCCGAGCAGGACCGCCGCCAGGTGCAGTTGGTGCTGACTACCGACGGCCAGCGCCTGGCAGACATGCTGCCGCATATAGGCGCCCAGGCGTTGAACCAGTTGGCGGGCGTGCTTGAACCCGGCGAGCTGGAAACCCTGGAACGGATCCTCAAGAAAATTCTGATAGCTGCCGGTGATCCCATCACCCTGCAGCGGGTAGGTAAAGCATGAACACACGTGCCCTTTGTCTGGTGCTCGTGGCCATGAGCATGGCCGGTTGCGCCAACTACAGCGGCCTCGACACCCAGGGCCGGCGCCTCGACGCCAACACCTTGCAGACTGGTAAATCCCTGAGCGGGGTGACCCTGTCGAGTGCCGCCTGGCCCAGCGCCGACTGGTGGAAAAACCTCGGCGACCCGCAGCTCGACGGCCTGATCCAGGAAGCCCTGCAAAACAGCCCCGACATGCAAGTCGCCAGCGCCCGTGCCCATCAGGCCGAAGCCGCCGCCTATGCCGCGAATGCCGCACGCATGCCGACCCTGGATGCCAGCGCGGGCGTGAGCCGTTCACGCCTGGCCAAGGACCAGGACCCGCGCGGCGAGGGCGATGCCTACTCGACCGTGCGTAATATCGGCGCCAGCTTCAATTACAACTTCGACCTCTGGGGTGGCCAGCGCGCCGCCTGGGAAGCCGCGCTGGGCCAGGCCCGTGCCGCCGAAGTCGACCAACAGGCCGCGCGCCTGACCCTCGCTGCCGATGTGGCCAAGGCCTACAGCGACCTGGGCCAGGCGCACATCGTGCGCGACCTGGCCGGCGATGACCTCAAGCGCACCCGGCAAATGCTCGACCTGAGCAAGCGCCGCCTGGCTGCGGGCATCGACAGCCAGTACCAGTACCAGCAGACCGAAAGCCTGGAAGCCAGCTCCCAGTCGCAATTGATCGATGCCGACAAACAACTGCAGAGCGCCAAAATCGCACTCGCCGTATTGCTCGGCAAAGGCCCCGACCGAGGCGGCGAACTGGCCCGTCCGAATGTGCTCAAGCCCGCCGCTGTCGCCGTGCCTTCGGTGTTGCCCGCCGAGCTGCTGGGCCGCCGCCCGGACCTGATCGCCGCGCGCTGGCGAGTCGAGGCCGCGAGCAAGGACATCGCCGCCAGCAAGACGCGCTTCTACCCCAACCTCAACCTCAGCGCGAGCGCCGGGGCCGAGTCGTTGCTGGGGGATGCGATGTTCGGCTCGGCCAGCCGCTTCTTCAACATTGCGCCGACGATCTCGTTGCCGATCTTCGATGGCGGCCGGCTGCGCGCCGACCTCGATGCGCGCGATGCCGACTACGATCTGGCCGTGGCCCAGTACAACAAGACCCTGGTGCAAGCCTTGGGCGATATCGGCAACACCCTTTCGCAACTGCGCGAAACCGGTCGACAGATCCAGGCCCAGCAACACGCCACGGACATTGCCCAGCAGTCCTACGACACCGTGGTCCAGCGCTACGGCTCAGGGGTCGGTAACTACCTGGACGTGCTCAGCATCGAGCAGCAATTGCTGCAGGCCCAGCGTCAGCTGGCGACCCTGAATGCCGGGCAAATCGATCTGTCGATTCAATTGATGCAGGCCCTGGGTGGCGGATACAGCGCCGACAACGTGGCGTCGACCACCCCAGCCACCCGCACGGAATAATTTGAGGTATTTGTCATGGCCACTGCCGAAAACACCAACGCTACAGAACAACCCAAAGACAACAACCCAGGCAAACGCAAGGTCATGCTGATCGGCCTCGCGCTGATCGTCATCCTCGGCGTCGTGGGCGTATGGGGCTGGTATGAATTCTACGGGCGCTTCAACGAGAGCACCGATGACGCCTATGTGAACGGCAACGTGGTGGAAATCACCCCGCTGGTCACCGGCACCGTGGTCAGCATCGGCGCCGACGATGGCGACCTGGTCCACGAAGGCCAGGTGCTGATCAACTTCGACCCCAACGACGCCGCTGTCGGCCTGCAAAGTGCCCAGGCCAACCTGGCCCGCACCGTGCGCCAGGTGCGGGGCTTGTACAGCAACGTCGATGGCATGAAAGCCCAGGTCAACGCACAGAAAGCCGATGTGCAAACCGCCCAGGACAACTTCAACCGTCGCAAGACCCTGGCCCAGGGCGGCGCGATTTCCCAGGAAGAACTGTCCCACGCCCGTGACAGCCTGACCGCCGCCAAGAACGCCCTGACCAACCTTGAGCAGCAACTCAAGACCAGCAATGCGCTGGTGGATGACACCGTGATCTCGTCCCACCCGGACGTGCAGGCCGCCGCCGCGCAACTGCGCCAGGCCTACCTGGCCAATGCGCGCAGCACCTTGATCGCGCCGGTCACCGGCTACGTGGCCAAGCGCACCGTGCAACTGGGCCAGCGCGTGCAACCGGGTACGGCGTTGATGGCGGTGATCCCGCTGAACCAGTTGTGGATCGACGCCAACTTCAAGGAAACCCAATTGCGCGACATGCGCATTGGCCAGCCGGTGGACATCGAGTCGGATATCTACGGCAGCGACGTGAAATTCAGCGGCACCGTGGACAGCCTTGGCGCCGGCACCGGCAGTGCGTTTGCCCTGCTGCCGGCGCAGAACGCCACCGGTAACTGGATCAAGATCGTGCAACGGGTGCCGGTACGCATCCACATCAATGCCGAAGAATTGGCCAAGCACCCGCTGCGGGTCGGCCTGAGCACCGTCGTCAATGTCGACCTGCATGACCAGAGCGGCCCGGTGCTGGCGCAACAGGCGCCGCAGAAGGCGACCTTCACCACCAACGTGTACGACCGCCAATTGGCCGAGGCTGACGCCATGATCACCGAGTTGATCCATGCCAACAGCATCGCCGCGCCCAAGGCTGTGCAACGCTGATGAGCAATAACGCCTCCTTCACGCCGCCCAGCCTGTTGATGGCCACCATTGGCCTGTCGCTGGCGACCTTTATGCAGGTGCTCGACACCACCATCGCCAACGTGGCCTTGCCGACCATTTCCGGCAACCTCGGCGTGAGTTCGGAGCAGGGCACCTGGGTGATCACCTCGTTTGCGGTGAGCAACGCCATCGCCCTGCCGCTGACCGGTTGGTTGAGCCGGCGGTTTGGCGAAGTGAAGCTGTTCCTGTGGGCCACCATGCTGTTTGTGCTGGCCTCGTTCCTCTGTGGTATTTCCACTTCGATGCCCGAATTGATCGGCTTCCGGGTGCTGCAAGGCCTGGTGGCCGGGCCGTTGTACCCGATGACCCAGACCCTGCTGATCGCGGTCTACCCGCCGGCGAGGCGTGGCATGGCCCTGGCGTTGCTGGCGATGGTCACGGTGGTGGCGCCGATTGCGGGGCCGATCCTCGGTGGCTGGATCACTGACAGCTACAGCTGGCCGTGGATCTTCTTTATCAACGTCCCCATCGGCATCTTTGCGGTGATGGTGGTGCGTGCGCAATTGAAGAAGCGCCCGGTGACCACCAGCTACCAGCCGATGGATTACGTCGGGCTGTTGAGCCTGATCGTGGGCGTCGGCGCGCTGCAGATCATCCTCGACAAGGGCAACGACCTGGACTGGTTCGAATCCAACTTCATCATTGTGGGCGCGGCGATTTCGGTGATTGCCCTGGCGGTGTTCATCATCTGGGAAATGACCGACAAGCACCCGGTGGTCAACCTGCGGCTGTTTGCCTACCGTAACTTTCGCATCGGCACGATTGTGTTGATCCTCGGCTACGCGGGCTTCTTCGGCATCAACCTGATCCTGCCGCAGTGGCTGCAAACCCAGATGGGCTACACCGCCACCTGGGCCGGCCTGGCGGTGGCGCCGATCGGCATCCTGCCGGTGCTGATGTCACCGTTCGTGGGCAAGTACGCGCACAAGTTCGACCTGCGCCTGCTGGCGGGCCTGGCGTTCCTGGCGATCGGCCTGAGCTGCTTTATGCGCGCGGGCTTCACCAATGAGGTGGACTTCACCCACATCGCCCTGGTGCAGTTGTTCATGGGCATTGGCGTGGCGCTGTTCTTCATGCCGACCTTGAGCATCCTGATGTCCGACCTGCCACCGCACCAGATCGCCGACGGCGCCGGTCTTGCGACCTTTCTGCGGACCCTGGGCGGCAGCTTCGCGGCCTCGCTGACCACCTGGATCTGGATCCGCCGGGCGGACCAGCACCATGCGTACATGAGCGAGAACATGACCACCTATGACTCGGCCACCCGCGACGCGCTGCAGGCGCTCGGTGGGGCAGGGCACAAGGCCTACGCGCAACTGGACCAGATCCTCACCAGCCAGGCGTACATGATGTCCACCGTGGATTACTTCACGTTGCTGGGGTGGATGTTCATGGGGTTGATGCTGCTGGTGTGGCTGGCGAAGCCGCCGTTTACCGCAAAAGCGGGGCCGGCTGCTTCGGGGCACTGATTGGCAAAGACTGAAATGCAATCAAGTGTGGGAGGGGACAAGCCTCCTCCCACATTTGATCTCTGTTTACATTGGATCAGTGGTGTTTGAGGATCAGGCGCCAGGCAACGCCAGCTGCGGATTGACGAAGTCGAACGCCGCCAACTGAAAGCCTTGCTCATCCGCCTGCAACGCCCAGCCCTGCTTGTCCCAATCCCCCAGCACAATGCGCTTGGCCGCCTGGTCGCCAATCTGCAGCTTATGGATCGCCGGGCGGTGCGTATGGCCGTGGACCAGGGTGCGCACGCCGAACTGCTGCATCACCCGCGGTACTTCCTCGGGCGTGACATCGACAATGTCATTGGCCTTCATACGCGTTTGCGCGCGGCTTTCACTGCGCAGCTTGCGCGCCAGCCGGTGGCGGGTGCGCAACGGCAGGTGACGCAGGATAAACAGCACGATGGGATTACGCAGGATGCGCCGCAGCTTCATGTAGCCAAGGTCGCGGGTGCAGAGGCTGTCGCCGTGCATCAACAGCACGGGTTCGCCTGCGAGTTGCACGACACTCGGGTCCTTGAGCAAGGTGGCGCCTGCCGCTTTGCAGAACGCCTTGCCGAGCAGGAAGTCGCGGTTGCCATGCATGATAAAAATCGGGGTACCGCTGTCGCTCAGCTCGCGCAGAGCCTCGCAGATCGAACGCTGGAAGGGCGTCATCCCATCGTCGCCAATCCAGGCTTCAAAGAAGTCCCCCAGAATGTACAACGCCTGGGCGCCACGGGCGCGGTTGTGAAGCAGATCCAGAAACGCCCGGGTAATGTCCGGGCGCTCCTCTTCCAGATGCAAATCTGAAATCAGTAATATCACTCAACGATCTCGGCTTTCTCGACGATCACGTCTTCGACCGGTACGTCCTGGTGACCGGCCTTGGAGGTGGTCGACACGCCTTTGATCTTGTCGACAACGTCCTGGCCTTCGGTGACTTTACCGAACACGGCGTAGCCCCAGCCCTGTACGTTCTTGCCGCTGTGGTTCAGGAAGGTATTGTCGGCCACGTTGATGAAGAACTGCGCGGAGGCCGAATGCGGCTCCATGGTACGGGCCATGGCGACGGTGTACTTGTCGTTGGAAAGGCCGTTGTCCGCTTCGTTCTGGATGCTTGGGCGCTTGTCTTTCTTTTCTTTCATGCCAGGCTCGAAACCGCCGCCCTGGACCATGAAGTTACCGATGACACGGTGGAAAACCGTGTTTTCGTAGTGGCCGGCCTTAACGTACTCGATGAAGTTGGCGACGGTGATCGGCGCTTTCTCGGCGTTCAGCTCGATGACGATGTCACCGTGGTTGGTGGTCAGTTTGACTTGAGTCATGTTCACTACTCTTTTCAGGGAATTCGTGGGTTTGGACGCCTGGGGCGCCTTACCTGTCTGGCTAAACGGCGGCCAAGGCGCGCAGTTTAGCGTGCCCGGCAAGAATTTCGAGGTGGTTTTTTACCGCCCGGTTAATTAAAGCAGCAGTTTTTGGTCGTGACCTGTCAGTGTCTTGACAGCATCAGCTATGATATCGCCTTTGTTTTATCTGGCCCCAACCGGCCACGAACCTGTCTGTTCAAGGATCCTATGAGCAAGCCCACTGTCGACCCTACCTCGAATTCCAAGGCCGGACCTGCCGTCCCGGTCAATTTCCTGCGCCCGATCATCCAGGCGGACCTGGATTCGGGCAAGCACACGCAGATCGTCACCCGCTTCCCGCCAGAGCCCAACGGCTACCTGCACATCGGTCACGCCAAGTCGATCTGTGTGAACTTCGGCCTGGCCCAGGAGTTCGGTGGCGTCACGCACCTGCGTTTCGACGACACCAACCCGGCCAAGGAAGACCAGGAATACATCGACGCCATCGAAAGCGACATCAAGTGGCTGGGCTTCGAATGGTCCGGTGAAGTGCGCTATGCCTCCAAATACTTCGACCAGTTGTTCGACTGGGCCGTCGAGCTGATCAAGGCCGGCAAGGCCTACGTCGACGACCTGACCCCGGAGCAGGCCAAGGAATACCGTGGCACCCTGACCGAACCGGGCAAGAACAGCCCGTTCCGCGACCGTTCGGTAGAAGAGAACCTTGACTGGTTCGCCCGCATGCGCGCCGGTGAGTTCCCGGACGGCGCCCGCGTGCTGCGCGCCAAGATCGACATGGCCTCGCCGAACATGAACCTGCGCGACCCGATCATGTACCGCATCCGCCACGCTCATCACCACCAGACCGGCGACAAGTGGTGCATCTACCCGAACTACGACTTCACCCACGGTCAGTCGGACGCCATCGAAGGCATCACCCACTCCATCTGCACCCTGGAGTTCGAGAGTCATCGCCCGCTGTACGAATGGTTCCTCGACAGCCTGCCGGTCCCGGCGCACCCGCGTCAGTACGAATTCAGCCGCCTGAACCTCAACTACACCATCACCAGCAAGCGCAAGCTCAAGCAACTGGTGGATGAAAAGCACGTCAATGGCTGGGACGACCCACGCATGTCGACCCTGTCGGGCTTCCGTCGTCGCGGCTACACCCCGGCGTCGATCCGCAACTTCTGCGAGATGGTCGGCACCAACCGCTCCGACGGTGTGGTCGACTATGGCATGCTCGAGTTCAGCATCCGCCAGGACCTCGACGCGAACGCGCCACGGGCTATGTGCGTGCTGCGTCCGTTGAAAGTCGTGATCACCAACTACCCGCAAGACAAGGTCGACCACCTCGAACTGCCGCGTCATCCGCAGAACGAAGCACTCGGCGTGCGCAAGCTGCCGTTCGCCCGTGAAATCTACATCGACCGCGATGACTTCATGGAAGAGCCGCCAAAAGGCTACAAGCGCCTGGAGCCGAACGGTGAAGTGCGCCTGCGCGGCAGCTACGTGATCCGCGCCGACGAAGCGATCAAGGACGCCGATGGCAACATCGTCGAACTGCATTGCTCCTACGACCCGGAAACCCTGGGCAAGAACCCGGAAGGCCGCAAGGTCAAGGGCGTGATCCACTGGGTGCCGGCCGCTGCCAGCATCGAGTGCGAAGTGCGCCTGTACGATCGCCTGTTCCGTTCGCCGAATCCTGAAAAGGCCGAAGACAGCGCCAGTTTCCTCGACAACATCAACCCTGACTCCCTGCAAGTGCTCACCGGTTGTCGTGCCGAACCCTCTTTGGGCGACGCACAGCCGGAAGACCGTTTCCAGTTCGAGCGCGAAGGCTACTTCTGCGCGGATATCAAGGACTCGAAACCTGGTCAGCCGGTATTCAACCGTACCGTGACCTTGCGTGATTCGTGGGGCCAGTGATTCTGTTTAAGGAACTGTCGTGCTAACGATCTACAACACACTCAGCAAGACCAAAGAAGTCTTCAAGCCGCTGGATGGCAACAAGGTGCGCATGTACGTGTGCGGCATGACCGTGTACGACTACTGCCACATCGGCCACGGCCGCAGCATGGTTGCCTTCGACCTGGTGACCCGCTGGTTGCGTTTCAGCGGCTATGACTTGACCTATGTGCGCAACATCACCGACATCGACGACAAGATCATCAACCGCGCCAATGAAAACGGCGAGTCGTTCGACGCGCTGACCGAGCGCATGATCGCCGCCATGCACGAGGACGAGGCCCGCCTCAACATCCTCAAGCCGGACATGGAACCGCGTGCCACGGACCACATCCCCGGCATGCACGCGATGATCCAGACCCTGATCGACAAGGGTTATGCCTACGCCCCAGGCAATGGCGACGTGTACTACCGCGTCGCCAAGTTCATGGGCTACGGCAAGCTGTCGCGCAAGAAAATCGAAGACCTGCGCATCGGCGCGCGCATCGAAGTCGACGAAGCCAAGCAGGATCCGCTCGACTTCGTGCTGTGGAAAGGCACCAAGCCCGGCGAGCCGAGCTGGGAATCGCCATGGGGCGCGGGGCGTCCGGGCTGGCACATCGAATGCTCGGTGATGTCCACCTGCTGCCTGGGCGAGACCTTCGACATTCATGGCGGCGGCAGCGACCTCGAGTTCCCGCACCACGAAAACGAAATCGCCCAAAGTGAAGCCGCCACCGGCAAGACCTACGCCAACGCCTGGATGCACTGCGGCATGATCCGCATCAATGGCGAGAAGATGTCCAAGTCCTTGAACAACTTCTTCACCATCCGCGACGTGCTGGAAAAGTACCACCCGGAAGTGGTGCGTTACCTGCTGGTGTCCAGCCACTACCGCAGCGCCATCAACTACTCGGAAGACAACCTCAAGGACGCCAAGGGCGCCCTGGAGCGGTTCTACCACGCGTTGAAAGGCCTGCCATCCGTGGCGCCGGCCGGCGGCGAAGCGTTCGTGGCACGCTTCACCGAAGTGATGAACGACGACTTCGGCACACCGGAAGCCTGCGCTGTGCTGTTCGAAATGGTGCGCGAGATCAACCGTTTGCGTGAGAGTGATCTGGACGCAGCGGCTGGTCTGGCGGCGCGCCTTAAAGAACTGGCCAGTGTGCTGGGCGTGCTGCAGATGGAGGCCGATGACTTCCTGCAGGCCGGCGCTGAAGGGCGTGTGGATGCGGCTGAGGTCGATGTGCTGATCCAGGCGCGTCTGGCGGCGCGTGCCAACAAGGACTGGGCGGAATCCGACCGTATCCGTGACCAACTGACCGCGATGGGTGTGGTGTTGGAAGACGGGAAAGGCGGGACGACGTGGCGGTTGGCTGATCAGGCCTGATTGGCAAACGCTGGATGAAAAACGCCCCGACTGGTTCGGGGCGTTTTTTTTACCTCGATTGCGGTGTGTCAGCCAACATACCTGCCAACAGTGCCACCGCCTTCGAAGCCTCGCTAAAGCTCGACATCTCCCACATTTTTAACCGTGTTCGCCTCAGCGCTCAGCGGCGGCTGCTGACCTCGGCCGGCACATCATCACCGGCCATGCGCTTGCGAAACAGCGCCGTACGCGCCAGCAGCAACGTGGTCACCGGTACGGTGATCGCCAACAAAATCGGAATCAGCCACCCGTGCAGCACCGGCCCGGACTTGAGCACCGAAAAGTAGATAATCGATGCCAGCGCCACACACCAGGCGCCTAATGTCGAGGCCAGCGCCGGCGGGTGCATGCGCTGGAAGAAGTCTTTCATGCGCAGCAAGCCAATCGCGCCGATCAACGCAAATACGCTGCTCAATACCAGCAGCACCGCGACGACGATTTCCATCCATAACGGCATCATTCAATCACCTCCCCACGCAGCAGGAATTTGGCCAGGGCAAACGAGCCCACGAAGCCGAACAGCGCAATCAGCAGCGCCGCTTCAAAGTAGGTGTCGCTGGCATAGCGAATACCGAGCACCAGCATCATCAGCATCGCCAGGATGTACAGGTAGTCCAGCGCCAGGACCCGGTCCTGGGCCGACGGGCCTTTGAACAGGCGGATCAGGGTCAGCACCATGGCCAGGGAGAACAGGAACAGGCTGAACAGGATCGCATTGGAGAGCAGGGCGCTCATTCGAAGATCTCCATCAGGGGCCGCTCGTAAGTGGTCTTGAAGTGCTCGATAAACGGCGCTTCATCCTCCAGGTCGAATACGTGCAGCAGCAGGATGCTGCGGTCCAGCGCCAGTTCCGACCAGATGGTGCCGGGGACCACGGTGGTGATCATCGACAGGGCGGCGAGGCCGTTGGCGTCGCGCAGGTCGAGGGGGATTTTGACGAAGCGCGAACGCGGTGGGCGTGAGCCGCACATCAGCACGCCCCAGGCCACTTGCAGGTTGGAGACGATCACATCGCGGCCGACCAGGAAAAACAGGCGGATGATCACGCCAGGGCGGCGGATGCGGATCGGCAGCGGGCGCAGCGGTGCCATCAGCAGCGGCGCGAGAAAGCCCAGCAGCGCGCCCAGCAGCAGGTTGCCGGGGCTCACTGACAGGTTCAGCACCAGCCACAGCAACCACAAGGCCAGGGACAACCACGGGGCAGGCAACAGGCGTTTCATGGTTGCACCTCCAGCGCGGCAGTCTTGGCTTCGGGGCTGGGGACCGGACGCGTGGCCATCACCGCCATCACGTAGTGTTCCGGGTTGTTCAGGCTCTGGGCAGTGGCCTGGGTGTAGCGCATCAGCGGCTCGGCCTTGAAGGTCAGCAGGATGCTCAGGCCCAGCAGGAAGAAGATCGGCACGCACTCATAGCGGCGCAGCAAGGGCGATGGACGCTCTTCCGGGGTCCAGAAGCGCTGGATACCCAGGCGGGCGAAGGCGATCAGCGAGGCCAGGCCCGAGAGGATCAACAGCGCCACCAAACCCCAGGCCGCGGGACGAATGGGCTCATCCACACTGACACCCAGGCCCAACGGGTTAACCAGTGCACTCAACAAGCCGAGCTTGCCGATAAACCCGGACAGCGGCGGCATGCCGATGATCAGCAGGGCGCAGGCGACAAAGCTCAAGCCCAGGAACGCCATGGTCCAGGGAATCACCTGGCCGATCACGGCTTTCTGCTCGTCATCCAGGTTCACGCCAGGACGCGGATGCAGGGACTCCATGGCCTTGGGCAGTGCGTCGATCTCTTCATCCAGCGGCAGGTCGTTGGCCGAGCGCGAACGCTCGATCAATTCGGCCAGCAGGAACAGCGCACTCAACGCCAGGGTGGAGCTGACCAGATAGAACAGCGCCCCGGCAGTCAGGCTTGGCTGGGCGAAACCAACGGCCGACAGCAGGATCCCGGCCGAGACCAGGATGCTCAAACTGGCCATGCGCTCAAGCCGCTGGGCCGCCACCATCGCCAGCGCCGCGCAGATGATCGTGGCCATGCCGCCGTACACCAGCCAGTCGCCGCCAAACAACGCCGATGCGCCGGCCTGGCCGGAGAACAGCAGGGTCCACAGGCGCAGCACGGTGTACACGCCGACCTTGGTCATGATCGCGAACATCGCCGCCACCGGCGCGCTGGCCGAGGAGTAGGCGGGGGCCAGCCAGAAGTTCAGCGGCCACATGCCGGCCTTGGCCAGGAACGCGGTGGCGAGGATCGCCGCACCGGCATGCAAAAGGCCGCGATCCGCCTCGGGTACCAGCGGGATTTTCAGCGCCAGGTCGGCGAAATTCAGCGTACCGGTCACCCCGTAGATCATCGCCGCGCCGATCAGGAACAGCGACGACGCCAGCAGGTTGATCGCGATGTAATGCAGCCCCGACGACACCCGCGCCCGGCCCGAGCCGTGCAGCATCAAGCCGTAGGACGCCGCCAGCAGCACCTCGAAGAACACGAACAGGTTGAACAGGTCCGCCGTGAGGAACGCGCCGTACAGGCCCATCATCTGGATCTGGAACAGCGCATGGAAACTGGTACCGGCACGGTCCCAACGGGCCATGGCGAACAGCAGCGCGCTCACGCCGATGATCCCGGTGAGCACCAGCATCAGCGCCGAGAGCTGGTCGACCACCAGCACGATGCCGAACGGCACCTGCCAGTTGCCCGGCAGGTAAACGCCAATCGAGCCTGGGCCGCCTTTTTGCGTCCAGTACAACAGCAGGATTGCGATGCCCAGGCCAATGACGCTGGAGAACAGATTGATCCTGGCCTTCAGCGGACGGCGTTTTTCACCCAGCATCAGCATCAGCGCGGCAGTGAGCAGCGGCAGCAGGATGGGGGCGACGATCAGTTGATTGACCCAATTCATTCCTTGGGCTCCCGGCCGTCCACATGGTCAGTGCCGGTCAGGCCCCGTGATGCCAGCAGCACCACCAGGAACAACGCGGTCATGGCGAAGCTGATCACGATCGCCGTAAGCACCAGGGCCTGGGGCAGGGGATCGGTGTAATTGAGCAAGTCCTGGGGCACGCCGTCCTTGATGATCGGCTCCTTGCCGATAAACAGGCTGCCCATGCTGAAAATGAACAGGTTGACCCCGTACGACAACAGGCACAGGCCCATCACCACCTGGAACGTCCGTGGCCGCAGGATCAACCAGACGCCGGAGGCCGCCAGGACCCCAATGGCAATTGCGATGACTTCTTCCATCAGGCGGCTCCTTCGGTGGCGGCGACTACTTTGGCCTGGTTGCTCGGTTTATGCGCACGCACCGACTGGTGGCCGAGGGCGGTGAGCATCAGCAGCGTCGAGCCGACGACCATGGCGTATACGCCCACATCGAAGAACAAGGCGCTGGCGATATGAATATCGCCCAGCAGCGGCAGGCTGAGATGCCAGGTATGGGTGGTGAGGAACGGGTAGCCGACAAACAACGCGCCGATCCCGGTCAGCGTCGCCGAGAGCAGGCCGAAGCCCATCCAGCGCATCGGCCGCAGGCTCATCTGCGCCTCGACCCACTGGGTGCCGGCGACCATGTATTGCAGGATAAACGCCACCGACATCACCAGCCCCGCGACAAACCCGCCGCCCGGTTGGTTGTGGCCGCGCATGAACAGGTAGAACGACACCACCAGTGCAATCGGCAGCAGCAGGCGCACCAGCACTGCCGGCACCATCATGAAGCCCAGGGCGGTGTCGCTGGCCTGGCGCGGGTTGACCAGGTCGGTGGCCACGTCCGGCGCCAGTTGACGCTGCTGTGGTGGCAGCTCCATGCTTTCCTTGGACGGGCGGAAACGACGCAGCAGGGCGTACACGGTCAGCGCCACGGCGCCGAGCACGGTGATTTCGCCGAGGGTATCGAAGCCCCGGAAGTCCACCAGCATCACGTTCACCACGTTGCTGCCACCGCCCTCGGGCAGGGCGCGGCTCAAGTAGAACGAGGAAATATCGTTGGGTGTCTGGCGCGTCAGCATTGCATAGGACAGCAACGCCATACCGCCGCCTACCACGGTGGAGAGCAGGAAGTCGCGCAGACGACGGATGCGCGCCTTGCGCAGCGAACTGGGCAGCGGCGAAACCTCTTCGATCCGCCGTGGCAGCCAGCGCAGGCCGAGCAGGATCAGTACGGTGGTGACCACTTCCACCACCAACTGGGTCAGCGCCAGGTCCGGCGCCGAGAACCACACGAAGGTAACGCAGGTCATCAGGCCGCACACGCTGACCATGGTCAGGGCCGCGAGCCGGTGGTACTTGGCTTGCCAGGCGGCGCCCAGGGCACAGGCAATCGCCAGCAGCCACAGGGTGACGAACACGATGGAGCCCGGGATCTTCGGGCGGTCGCCCCAGCTGAGGCCGCTGTTGAGCATCGGGATCATGGCGCCGATCACCGCGACGATCACCAACAGGAACAATTGGGTCTGCAGGCGCTTGGTGCTGATGCGTTTCTCGATCCTGCGCACGCCGCGCATCATCAGCACCAGGCTGCGCTCGAAGCCGCGCTTGCCGTTGAAGTAGCTGATGATCGGCGGGTATTTGAAACGGCCGCGCTTCAGTTGTTTGCGTAGCAGCAGGTAGAGCACCACGCCACCGGACATGGCCACCAGGCTCATGATCATCGGTGCATTCCAGCCATGCCAGATCGCCAGGCTGTATTCCGGCAGCACGCCGCCGACCACCGGCAGCGCCGCGGCAGCGAGGATCGAGCCGACCACCTGGGCCGGGAAGATACCCACCAGCAGGCAGGTGAACACCAGCAGCTCAACCGGGGCGCGCATCCAGCGCGGGGGTTCGTGAGGCGTGTGGGGCAGATCGGTGGCGGGCGGGCCGAAGAACACATCCACGGTAAAGCGCAGGGCGTAGGCCACGCTGAACGTACCGGCAATGGTCGCGATCAGGGGCAGGGCGATTTCCACCCATTGGGTCGATGAGATAAACACGGTTTCAGCGAAGAACATCTCTTTGGACAGGAAACCGTTGAGCAACGGTACGCCGGCCATGGATGCGCTGGCCACCATCGCCAGGGTCGCGGTAAACGGGATCAGGCGCACCAGGCCACTGAGCTTGCGGATGTCCCGCGTGCCGCTTTCGTGGTCGATGATGCCCGCCGCCATGAACAGCGAGGCCTTGAACGTGGCGTGGTTGAGGATATGGAACACCGCGGCGACGGCGGCCAGCGGGCTGTTGAGGCCCAGCAGCAGGGTGATCAGCCCGAGGTGGCTGATGGTGGAATAGGCTAAAAGGCCTTTGAGATCATTCTGGAACATGGCGCAGTAAGCGCCGAGGAGGAGGGTCAGGGCACCGGCACCGCCGACGATCCAGAACCATTCTTCGCTGCCGGACAGCGACGGCCACAGGCGGGCCAGCAGGAACACGCCGGCCTTCACCATCGTCGCCGAGTGCAGATAGGCAGACACCGGGGTCGGTGCAGCCATGGCGTGGGGCAGCCAGAAGTGGAACGGGAACTGCGCGCTTTTGCTCAGGGCGCCGATCAGCACCAGGGCGAGCATCACCGGGTACAGCGAATGCGCGCGGATCTGCTCGCCGGCGGCCAGCACCTGGTCCAGGTCATAGCTGCCGACGATATGCCCCAGCAGCATCACGCCCGCCAGCAGGCACAAGCCGCCCGCGCCGGTGACCATCAAGGCCATGTACGCACCACGACGCGCATCGGCGCGGTGGTGCCAGTAGCCGATCAACAGGAACGAGAACAGGCTGGTCAGTTCCCAGAAGAACACGATCTGGATCAGGTCGCCGGAAATCACCAGCCCGAGCATGGCGCCCATGAAGGCCAGGAAAAACGCGAAGAAACGCGGCACCGGATCGTCCGGCGACATGTAGTAGCGCGCATACAGCGACACCAGCGCGCCGATGCCGAGCACCAGCATCGAGAACAACCAGGCGAACCCATCCATGCGCAGCACGAAGTTCAGCCCAAGGCTGGGCAACCACATGAATTCTTCGCGGATCACGCCACCGTGGGCGATCTGGGGGTAGAGCAGGGCGACTTGAACGGTTCCGACCAGGGCCACAAGGCCAGCCAGCAGGGATTCGGTGTTACGTGCATTGTGCGGCAGCAAGGCCGCCAGACAGCTGCCGATAAAAGGCAGAAGCAGTAGAACTATCAGGGACATAGGCTTCTAATCTGCGGGAGTTTGGGATGCATCATACGTGCCGCTTTGTCGATCACCAAACGGCAACATGTGGCAGGATCCTACAAAGTAGGTCGAAAACTCCCGTTTGGCATTGTTTCGGACCCTAGCCCTGTTGCTCCTGTTCCCGCTCATCCTGCAACTCGATGGCCTTTTGCCCTTTTGTCTTGATCTCACTCACAATCACCGCCACCACAATCAACGCCGCCCCCAGCATGGCAATCGGCGGGAACCGCTCGCCGGCGATCCGCCCGACTACCCCGGCCCACACCGGCTCACCGGCGTAGATCAACGTGGCCCGTGTCGGCGAAACGCTTTGCTGCGCCCAATTCATGGCGACCTGGATCACCGCACTGGTCAGGCCCAGGCCCACGGCGCTGAACAGCAGCAGCCAGGAGAACCCCGGCAGTGCCTCGCCCATTGGCACCACCATCAAAAACGACAGCAGCGACGCCGTCGCCAGTTGCACCACCGTCACCCGGCGTACGTCCACTTGCCCGGCGAACGCACTGATCAAAATGATTTCCGCCGCTATCGCCACGGCACCGATCAGGGTGGCGATTTCCCCGGGGCTGAAATTCAGCGAAGCCCCGGCGGGACCGGTCAACAACATCAACCCGGCAAACGCCAGCATGATGCCGATGCTTGGCATCAACCCCGGGCGCCGGCCCAGCACCAGCCATTGCAGCAGTGGCACGAACGGCACATACAGCGCGGTGATGAACGCCGACTGGCTGCTCAGGATCGTCTGCAGGCCAATGGTCTGCAGACCGTAGCCGAACATGATCGCCACGCCGATAAACACGCCCGCCTTCAATTCGAACAACGTCAGGTCGCGCAGGGTACGCAAGGAAAAGAACCCGACCACAATCGCCGCCGCCGCAAAGCGCAGGCCCACGAAAAACATCGGCCCGCTGACGGTCATGGCATGCTGAACCAGCAAAAACGTGCCGCCCCAAATCATGGTGATAAACACCAGGATGCACTCGGCTTTGCTGAAACGGTGGAAACGCGAGGGGGAGTTCGGGGTGGTCATGGCGGCTCGGTCTTGCAAGGGAAAGGCACGGACCGCACAATGCGCCGCACGCTGGGCAGTATACTGCGCACACCCACCCATTGAGCAATATAGTGCACAAAGAAAATCCACAACGGGCCTCGGTCCTGCAGCACGTCAGCCAGAACGTTCGTCGCCTGCGCCACGCCGCCGACCTGAGCCAGACTGCGCTCTCGGAAAAGTCCGGGGTCAGCCGGCGCATGCTCGTTGCCATCGAGGCCGGGGAAAAGAACGTCAGCCTGTCCACCCTCGACCGTGTGGCCGAAGCGTTGGATGTGGCTTTCAGCGACCTGATCCAGGCGCCGGATGTGCGCGATCACAGCCGCATCAACGAACTGGCCTGGGCGGGGGAAATCGACGGCAGCAAGGCGGTGTTGCTGGCCAAGGCCACGGCGCGGCGCGAGGTCGAGTTATGGGAGTGGCGTCTTGAACCCGGTGATCGCTATTGCCCGGACCCCGACCTGGAGGGGTGGAGCGAGCAACTGTTCGTCTTCGAGGGCAGCCTGACGTTGGTGATCGGCGAGCAGGAAAACACCATCGGCGCCGGCGAATTCTTCATGTTCGCCAGCCACCAGCCCCATGCCTATCGCAATGACGGCCAGGTCGCCGTGCGCTTTGTGCGCAATGTGGTGATCTAACTGTTTGCCAGCCAACAGTGGATGCACACTTTGCTGGTTTGAAACTGCGGTTGTACGCCTGTTTACGCGGCAACCGGCTGATTTTACTGACGATTAGAATCAGGCACGACTCCTGCAAACACTCCAGTATCCCCTCGGAGCCTGGAGTCGGCCCATGTCTGCCCACCCTCAACAACCTGCCCATATCATCCGCTCGGACGCGGAGGCCATCGAGGTCGCCAAGCGTCTGGCCGAACGCTTTGCCGTCGACGCCAGCGCGCGCGACCGTGAGCGGCGCCTGCCGGTGGCCGAACTGGACGAGTTTTCCGCCAGCGGCCTGTGGGGCATCACCGTTCCCAAGGCCTATGGCGGCGCCGAGGTGTCCTATGTGACGGTGGCCGAGGTGATCAAGTTGATCTCCGCCGCCGACCCGTCATTGGGGCAAATCCCGCAGAACCACCTGGGTGTGGTGGACATCCTCCTGCAAACCGCCACCGAGGAACAAAAGCGCCACTACTTTGGCAAAGTCCTGGCGGGTTATCGCTTTGGTAACGCCTTCTCCGAGGCCAAGAGCAAAAACGCCGGCACCTTCGACACGCAGATTCGCTTCCACGGCGACACCGCGCAAATCAATGGCGAGAAGTTCTACTGCACCGGCGCGTTGTTCGCCCATATCGTGCCCACCGTGGGTAATAACGAAAAGGGCCAGGCGTTCATCGGCCTCGTCGAGCGCGATGCGCCAGGCCTGACCGTCATCGACAACTGGGACGGCTTCGGCCAGCGCACCACCGCCAGCGGCGGCGTGACCCTCGACGGCGTGAGCGTGCCCTTGAGCGCGGTGATTCCCGCCCACCTGGCGTTTGACCAGCCCACGGCCGACGGGCCGATTTCGCAAATCATCCAGGCCGCGGTCGATACCGGCATTGCCGTCGGCGCCCTTGAGCAGGCAAAAATCTTCGCCCGCCAGGCCCGTCCCTGGATCGACAGCCAGCAGGATCACGGCTGGCAGGATCCGTTCACCATCGCCGCCATTGGTGATCTGCAATGGCGTGTGCACGGCACCGAAGCGATCCTCGCCAAGGCTGGCCTGGCCGTCGACCGGGCCCTCGCCGAACCGAATGAAGACACCGTCGCCCAGGCCTCGCTGGTGGTCGCCCAGGCCAAGGTGCTGTCGGCCGAAACCGCCTTGCTCGCCAGCAGCAAACTCTTCGAACTGGCCGGCACCCGCTCGGTCACCGCCAAGCACAACCTCGACCGCTTCTGGCGCAACGCGCGGACCCACACCCTGCACGACCCGGCCCGCTGGAAATACCACCTGATCGGCAATTTCGTGCTCAACGGCGTCAAGCCTGCGCGCCACGCCTGGAACTGAGGACCTGACCCATGACCGCACTGACCCTCGCACGCCAACTGCTGGACAGCACCCGTCGCCACGTCGCAAAAAGCGACGACCCCTACGTGATCAGCCGCTTCGGCGATTGGCAGATTCGCGTGGATGTAGCGGCCGCCTTGCTTGAACGCGCCGAAACCGACCCAAGCCCGGTCGCCGTAACTGAAGCGCAGATCGCCGCCGCCGAAGCCTTGCTCTTTGCCAGCAACACCGAATTCGAACTGACCGGCCAACGCACCGCGCTGCCACCGACCCTGAATGATCCGTTGCGCTGGAAATACCAGGTCGTCGGCAACTACCACCTCAACGGAGTGCTGTGATGTCCCGTGAAATTCGCTTGAACGCCTTCGACATGAACTGCGTCGGCCACCAATCGCCGGGCCTGTGGGCGCATCCGCGCGATCGCTCGTGGCAGTACAAGGACCTTGAATACTGGACCGACCTGGCGAAGATCCTTGAGCGCGGCAAGTTCGACGGCCTGTTTATCGCCGACGTGCTGGGCATCTACGACGTGTACAACGGCAACGGCGACGCGGCGATTCGCCAGGCGACCCAGGTGCCGGTCAACGATCCGTTGTCGCTGATCGCACCCATGGCGCTGGTCACCGAGCACCTGGGTTTTGGCCTCACCGCGTCGCTGTCGTTCGAGCACCCTTATCCGTTTGCACGCAGGCTGTCGACCCTGGACCACCTGACCAAGGGCCGCATCGGCTGGAACATCGTCACCTCTTACCTGGAAAGCGGCGCCAAGAACCTTGGCCAGAAAGCCCAGACCGAACACGACGCCCGCTACGACTATGCCGAGGAATACCTGGAGGTCTGCTACAAACTCTGGGAAGGCAGTTGGGAAGAGGGCGCGGTACTACGCGACCGCGAACGTCGGATTTTCAGCGACCCGAGCAAGATCCACGAGATCCGCCACGTCGGCAAACACTTCCAGGTGCCCGGTATCCACCTGTGCGAACCGTCGCCGCAGCGCACCCCGGTGCTGTACCAGGCCGGTGCGTCCAGCCGTGGCAAGCAGTTCGCCGCCGAGCAGGCCGAATGCGTGTTCGTTGCCGCGCCGTCCAAGGTGCTGCTGAAAAAGACCGTCGCCGACATCCGCCGCCGTGCGGCCGAAGCCGGGCGCGACCCGAAGAAAATCCTGATTTTCAACTTGCAGACCGTGATCGTCGACGAGACCGACGCCAAGGCCAAGGCCAAGTTTGACGAATACAAATCCTACGCCAGTTATGAAGGCGCGATGGCGCTGATCTCCGGCTGGACCGGGATCGATTTCAGCCAGTTCAAGCCGGATGAACCGCTCAAGCACGTGCACACCAATGCGATTCAATCGGCGGTGGAAGCTTTCTCCACGGCGGACCCGAACAAGGTCTGGACCCCCAGCGAACTGGCCGATTGGGTCGGTATCGGCGGCTTTGGCCCGCTGTTCGTCGGCGGCCCGGAAACCGTGGCGGACCTGTTGCAGGAGTGGGTCGAAGAGACCGACGTGGACGGATTCAACCTCGCCTATGCGCTGACCCATGAAACCTTTGTCGACGCCGTCGAATGGCTGGTGCCGGAGTTGCAGAAGCGCGGCGTGTACAAGACCGAATACGCCCAGGGCACATTGCGCGAGAAGTTGTTCGGCGATGGTGCAAGGTTGGGCGCGAACCACCCGGGCGCGGGCTATCGCAATTTATCTGGGATACAAAAAACCAATGTGGGAGGGGGCTTGCCCCCGATAGCGGTGGCTCAGTCAAAGGTGTTCTAACTGATCCACCACCATCGGGAGCAAGTCGAATCGTCGCACCGCCCCTCCCACAGTTGTCCTGTGTCGATCCAAATAATCAAGCCAGCGGACCACCGCACGCACACCCCCCAATAGGAGCAACCCCCTATGAGCGTGCACGAACCAACGGCCCTCCTGGAACACCTGCGCCACTGGGCGCAACTCACACCGTTGCACATCGCCCTGCGCCACAAGCGCCAGGGCCAGTGGTACGCCTGGCGTTGGATCGACACCTTGCGCGATGTTGAACGCCTGGCCGATGGTTTGCGCCAGCAAGGTTTCGATCAACAGTCACGCTTGGTGCTCAGCGGCGCCTTTGAGCCGAACCTGCTGTTGCTGGCGTTGGCGGCCCATTCCGTCGGTGCACAGGTGCTGACGCTGGCCGATAACCTCGAGCCGCAGGCCTTGGAGCAACAGCTGTGGCGTATTCATCCCAGCCATGCCTACGTTCAAGGTCGCCAGCGCGATTGGACCTTCACCCAGCGGTTGGATTTCGCCCAACTGCTCGGCCCCGTCGACCCGGCGCAACACCTGCAGCGCTGGTGGCAGCCCGCCGGCGAAACCGCGCTATGGAGCGAGGAGGGCACCCACTGGCAAGGTGGCCTGGCGGTGGTGCTGGAGCAGTGGCTGAGCAGCGGCCACGGCCTGGCCTTCCCGGAAAGCCTGGCCTCGGCGCGGCGTGATCGCAGCGAAGTCGCGCCCACCGGCCTGCTGCTGTCGCCCGCCCGTTTGCTGCACCTGGCCGACGAGATCGAAAGCCGCCTGCCACCCCACGGCACCTGGCGTCGACGCCTGTGCGACTGGGCCATTGCCCACCCGCACAGCGGCCTGCGCCGCCTGCTGAAAAACCGCGTGCGCACACTGTTGGGCTTCCAGCGCCTGGCCTATATCTGGCAGCCCCTCAAATCCAATGCCGAGCCGACGTGGCTTGCCGAATTCAAACGGGAACGTGCATGAGCCAAGCCATTCTCCAGGTGCGGGACATCTCGCTGTCGTTCAAGGGCGTCAAGGCGATCAATGGGCTGTCGTTCGAGGTGGCGCGCGGGGAAATCTGCGCGTTGATCGGGCCCAACGGTGCCGGCAAGAGTTCATTGCTCAACGTGCTCAACGGCGTGTATCGCTTCGATGCCGGCGAGATCGTGTTCGAGGCGCAGCATTTCCAGCGTATTGACCCGCTGGGCGCCGCGCGCCGAGGCATTGGCCGTACCTTCCAGAACAACGCCCTGTTCAAGAAAATGAGCGTGCTCGACAACATCCTCACCGGCCTGTCGCGGCATATGCGCACCAGCTTTATCGAACAGGCCCTCGGCTTGCCCCGCGCACGCCGTGAAGCCGAAGCCTTCCGCCTGCGCGCCCAGGGCATCCTCGAGTTCCTGGAGCTGCAAGCCTACCGCGATGTGCTGGTGGGCAACCTGTCCTATGGCCTGCAAAAGCGCGTGGAGCTGGGCCGTGCATTGATCGCCGGGCCGAGCCTGTTGCTGCTGGACGAACCCATGGCCGGCATGAACGCCGAGGAAAAACAGGAAATGGCGCGCTTTGTCGCCGACGTGAACCGCGACCTCGGCACCACCGTGGTGTTGATCGAACACGACATGGGTGTGGTCATGGGGCTGTCCGACCATGTGGTGGTGCTCGACTACGGGCGCAAGGTCGGCGACGGCACCCCCGCCGAGGTGCAGGCCAACCCCGAGGTGATCGCGGCCTACCTGGGAGTGACGCACTGATGACGTTTTTCTTCGAAACCCTGCTCGGCGGCCTGCTCGCCGGCACCATGTATTCCCTGGTCGCGATCGGCTTCGTGCTGATCTACAAGGCCAGCGGCGTGTTCAATTTTGCCCAGGGCTCGATGCTGCTGTTTGCCGCGCTGACCTTCGTCAGCCTGCACGACCAGGGCGTGCCGTTTGCCCTGGCGTTGCTGTTGACGGTGATCGTGATGATTGTCGGCGCCTTGCTCATCGAGCGCCTGGTGCTGCGGCCGCTGGTGAACCGCTCGCAGATCACGCTGTTCATGGCGACGCTGGGCCTGTCGTTCATTATCGAAGGCCTGGCCCAGGGCGTGATGGGCTCGCAGGTGCGCGCCCTGGACCTGGGCATTGACGATGTACCGCTGTTCGTCGGGCCGCTGATGCTCAGCCAGTTCGACCTGATCGCCGCGGCCGTGGCCGTGGTGCTGGTGACGGTGCTGGCGCTGCTGTTCAACAAGACCCGTATCGGCGTGTCGCTGCGCGCGGTGGCGGATGACACCACGGCGGCGCTGTCCATCGGCATCAACCTCAACCGCATCTGGCAGATCGTCTGGGCGGTGGCCGGCATCGTCGGGCTGGTGGCGGGGTTGTTGTGGGGCGCGCGCCAGGGCGTGCAGTTTTCTCTGTCGCTGGTGGTGCTCAAGGCCTTGCCGGTGTTGATCATCGGCGGCTTCACCTCGATTGGCGGGGCCATTGTCGGCGGGCTGCTTGTCGGCGCGGCGGAGAACCTCGCCGAGGTGTATATCGGCCCGCTGATCGGTGGTGGTATCACGCCGTGGTTCGCCTATGTCCTGGCGTTGTCCTTCCTGTATATCCGTCCCGCCGGCCTGTTCGGCGAGCGCGCCATCGAGCGAGTCTGAAAGCATGTCGATCCCTGTTGCTGAACACACCGCCCCCTTGCTGCTGGTCCAGCGGCGCGTGCCCTGGAGCCTGCTCGGCCTGCTGGCGCTGGCGTTTATCGTGGTGCCGCTGTGGGGCAATGACTATTGGCTCAACGCGATCCTCATCCCGTTCCTGGTGCTGTCCCTGGCCGGGCTGGGCCTGAATTTACTCACCGGCTATACCGGGCAAACCTCGGTGGGCGCAGCCGGGTTCATGGCGGTTGGGGCGTTCGCCACCTATGGGTTTTTACTGCGCCTGCCGGAGCTGGGCCTGCCGGTGGCATTGCTCGGCGGCGGCATCATCAGCGCGCTGGTCGGGCTGCTGTTTGGCTTGCCCAGCTCGCGGATCAAAGGCTTCTACCTGATGGTCACCACCTTGGCCGCGCAGTTTTTCCTCGAGTGGCTGTTCGTCAAATTCCCCTGGTTCTACAACTACGGCTCGTCCGGGACCATTTCGGCGCCGAAGCTGGCGTTGTTCGGCCATGACCTCAACACGCCGCTGGGCCGCTATTGGCTGACCCTGGTCACGGTGCTGCTGTTGACCTGGGCCGCGGTCAACCTGGTGCGCAGCCAGGTGGGCCGCAACTGGATGGCGATCCGTGACATGGACACCGCCGCCGCCGTGGTCGGCATCCCGGTGGTGCGCTACAAGCGCCTGGCGTTTGCGGTCAGTTCGTTCTACCTCGGCATCGCCGGCGCGTTGTGGGCGTTTGCCTACCTGGGCACGGCCAGCGCCAGCAGCTTCGACATCAATCGCTCATTCCAGATCCTGTTCATCATCATTATCGGCGGCATGGGCAGCATTGCCGGCAACTTCGTCGGCGCGGCATTCATCAGTTTGCTGCCGATCTTCCTCAGCCATGCCGGGCAGGCGTTGTTCGGTGGCTCGGTGGACGCGGGGCAGTTGCAGAACCTGCAGAAAATCATTTTTGGCGTGTTGATCATCGTGTTCCTGATCAAGGAGCCCGAGGGCTTGATTCGCCTGTTGTACAACCTCCGTGACCGGCTGCGTCAGTGGCCCCTACGTTTCTGACCGATAAGAGAACTCCCATGCGTGCATCCTTGAAACGTTCCCTGGCCGGCGCCGCCTTCGCGCTGGCTGCCCTGGCCGGTGCCGTGCCCCAGGCGGTAGCCTCGGCCGACCAGCAGTTCTTTCCCCTGGCCACCTACCGGGTGGGTGCCTACGCCTCCAGCGGCGTGCAGGTGTGGGCCGGGATGATCGACTACCTGCGTTATATCAACGAGGTCGAAGGCGGCATCAATGGCGTCAAGCTGGTGTGGCAGGAATGCGAGACCGAGTGGACGGCGGAGAAGGGCATCGAGTGCTACGAGCGCTTCAAGAACGGCCTGGATGGCGCGCCGGTCGCGGTGTACCAGCCCAACGGCGCACCGGCGGCCTATGCGCTCAGCGAAAGGGCAGAGGTGGACAAGATCCCGCTGATCACCCTCGGCTACGGTCGCACCGAAGCCACCGACGGCACGGTGTTCCCGTACAACTTCCCGGTGATGCTGACGTTCTACAGCGAGGCGTCGACCCTGGTGAACTACATCGCCCAGCGCGAAGGCGGCTTCGACAAACTTAAGGGCAAGAAGATCGCCACGGTCTACCACGACTCGGCCTACGGTCGCGAAACCCTTGGCCCGCTGAAATTGCTGGCGGAAAAATACGGTTTTGAAAACATCCAGATTCCGGTGGCCGACCCGGGCAATGAGCAGTCTGCGCAATGGCGCCAGGTACGCCAGGCCAATCCGGATTGGGTGTTCCTGCGCACCTGGGGCGTGTCCACCCCGGTGGCGGTGAAAACCGCCGCCCGCTTCGGCTTCCCGGTGGACCATATCATCGGCGACATCTGGGCCAGCTCCAGCGAAGACGTATTGCCCGCAGGCGCTGCCGCCAAGGGCTACCTGGCGCTCACGCCTTACCCGGCAGGTGCGGATTTCGAGATCCACAAGCGTCTCAAGCAATACATCCTCGACAAGGGCCACAGCGACCTCAAGGACCTGAAGAATTTCGGCAGCGTCTACTACAACTCCGGCCTGGTGAACGCCGCCGTAGCCGTGGAAGCGATCCGCACCGGCCAGGCCAGGTTCGGCAAGCGCCCGCTCAATGGCGAAGAAGGCCGCTGGGGCTTGGAACACCTGAATATCGATGACGCGCGCTTGAAGGACATGGGCTACCTGGGCCTGATGCAGAACCTCAAGCTGTCGTGCCGCGACCACGAAGGCGGCGGCTCGGCGCGCGTGCAGCAATGGGACGGCGCCCACTGGACGCTGATCAGCGACTGGATCGCCGCCGACCGCGCCCTGTTGCGCCCGCTGATCGATGAAAAATCCGCGGCGTTCGCCAAGGAAAAAGGCCTGACGCCACGCACCTGCACCGGGGATGAATAAATCATGAGCCAGCTCGCCAGCGAAGCCACGCGCCCGTCGTTGTTGACGGTCAACGATATTGAAGTGATCTATGACGGCGCGATCCTCGCCGTGGCCGGGGTGTCGCTGAGCGTGCCCAAGGGCGCCATCGTCGCCCTGCTGGGGGCCAATGGCGCCGGCAAGAGCACCACCCTCAAGGCGATCTCCGGGCTGGTGCGGGCCGAGCGCGCCGAAGTCAGCCGGGGCGTGATCGAATACGCGGGCGTCGACCTGGCCGGCGTCGACCCCAGCCAGCGTGTGCGCCAGGGCATGGTGCATGTGCTGGAGGGCCGCCATGTCTTCGGCCAGCTCAGCGTCGAAGACAACCTGCGCAGCGGCGGCTTTGTCCGGCGCCTGAGCCGCAAGGCCATGGAGCAGGACCTGGAGCGCATCTATGCGTGGTTCCCGCGGCTCAAGACCAAGCGCCACACCCGCGCCGGCCTGACGTCCGGCGGCGAGCAGCAGATGGTCGCCATCGGCCGCGCGTTGATGACCCGTCCTACTTTGGTACTGCTCGACGAGCCGTCCATGGGTTTGGCGCCTATGATCGTGCAGGAGATCTTCGAGATCATCGCGCAGCTCAACCGCGAGCAGCAGGTGAGCTTCCTGATCGCCGAGCAGAACATCAACGTCGCGCTCAACTATGCGTCCCAGGGCTACGTGCTGGATACTGGGCGCGTGGCCTTGAGTGGCAGCGCCGCCGAGCTGTTGGCGCGGGGCGATTTGCACGATATTTATCTGGGTAAACAGTAAAGGCGAATGTGCATGACTGAATCCCTCCGCAACGCTGATGTGCTGATCATCGGCGGCGGCCTGAGTGGCACGATGCTGGCGGTGCAACTGCTGCGCCGGCCTGGGCAGCGCCGGATCCTGGTGATCGAACCGCGCGCCGAACTCGGCCGTGGCGAGGCCTACAGCGCCGTCGAACTGGGCCACACCTTGAACGGCAACGCGGCGCGCATGAGCGTCGACCCGGACAACGCCGATGACCTGACCCAATGGCTGACCGCCTACATCGGTGCCGGCGGTTGGCCCGAGTCGGACCAGCAACACGTGCCCATCAGCGAACTGTTCCCGCCACGCGGGATTTTTGGCCTGTATGCGCAGCAACGGCTGGCTGAGGCCAAGGCGTTGTCGGCGTCCACCGTCGAGCATATCCGCGCCGAAGTCGTCGACCTGCAGGTCGGCGACGATTCAGTGTTGCTCACCCTCGACAACGGCCAGCAATTGCACGGTGCCCAGGCGGTGTTGGCCACCGGCATGTTCCCGGCGGCGCGTACACCGCAGACCCAGTCCAGCGGCTTGAACGCCGCCGCTGTGGACCCCTGGGACGTGCAGGCCATGACCCGGATCGACCCGCAGGCGCCGGTGCTGATCATCGGCTCCGGGTTGACTATGGTCGACGCCGTGGTGTCCCTGGAACAGGCCGGGCACCGTGGGCCCATCGAGGTGTTTTCACGCCACGGCTTGTTGCCCCATGTGCGCCGGCAACCGCCGGGCTGGGACGATTTCCTCGCCGCCGACTACGCCTTGCGCAGCCCGCGACAACTGCTGCGCGAGGTGCGGCGTCAATGCCGCCTGGCACTGGCGCAGGGCATCGATTGGCAGGCGCCACTGGACACGGTGCGCGCCCATATCGGCCGGCTGTGGAGCCAGGCCAGCGAAGGCGAGAAACGCCAGTTCGTGCGGCACGTGCGGCCCTGGTGGGAAAGCCATCACCACCGCTCGCCGCCGTTGAGTGCCCAGTTGGTGGCCCGGCTGCATGAGCAAGGGCGGTTGCGCATTCGCGCGGCGTCGTTCAAGGGGCTGGAGCCTTCGGGCGAGGGCGTGACCATTCGCTTGCGTTACCGTGGCGAGCAGGTGATCAGCCAAGTGTCGGGGGCGGCGCTGATCAACTCCAGCGGCATCGAATACGACTGGCGCCGCGTGGCCCGGCCGTTGCCGCAGCAGTTGCTCAAGCGCGGACTGATCAGGCCCGGGCCGTTGGCGTTGGGGATTGCGGCGGACACGTGCGGCGCCGTGCTGGATGCCCAGGGCCGGGTCAGCACGCGATTGTTCGCCATGGGCCCGCCGTTGCGCGGGATGTGGTGGGAGAGCACGGCGGTGACGGATGTGGCGCTTCAGGCCAAGGCATTGGCATTGAAGTTGGTGCATTTCTAAATGTGGGAGGGGGCAAGCCCCAGTGCCGGTCAGTTAAGGGACAGAACGGGCAACCCGTCACCTGTGGGAGGGGGCCTCATTTATTTTGAGGTCTTTACGAAGCCGGGTTTTAGGCCGAACACCTCAACCCCCTGCGGCGTCGATTGCCCGGTAGTCACCTTCACCCGCTCCACCGGCTTATCCATCGCTTCTCGATACTCCACCGTGCTGTCCGCCTGGATCGCCTCGCTCGGAATCACTATCGCCTGCGCATTGTTGTACGTGACGATGGTCAACCGCGCACTCATCCCCAGGCGCACCCGCTGCAACTGTTGCGGGGTCAACCTGGGGATCGACAACGTCACCGGAAACTGCGCGCTGCCCTGGCTGTCGCTGGCAATCGCCAGGCCGCTGACCACGCTCACCGAGCCGCTCAGCCGCTCCCCGTCAAACCCATCGCCCAGCACTTCCACCGCCTGGCCCTGGTGCAGCTGGTTGATGTCCAGCTCAGACACCTTGGCGACGATTTTCAGCCGCTCGATATTGGCCAGGCCGAACAGCACCTGGCCCTGGCTGACCTTGCTGCCGGCCTGAATCGGTGCGTTGGTGTTGCCGCCGCCTTGGGGCGTATTGTTGCCGGGGGCGGGCACCACGATGCCGGAGAACGGCGCCTTCACCTCCTTGCCTGCGAGCAGGGTGCGCAAGGCCTCGTATTTCACCGTGGCGTTGGTCAGTTCCATGTCGGCGATCTGGCGGTATTCGCCCTTGCCCTGGTCGAGGGCCTGTTGCAGTTCACTGCGGGCAGAGGCGAGGTCCAGTTGCTGTTGCTGGGTCTGCTGCTTGAGGTCGTCCAGCTCATTGCGCGGGATGATGCCGCGCTTGAACAGGTTTTCGCTTTCGGTGAGTTTGCGTTGGGTGTTGCCGGCGGTCATCTCGGCGGTGCGCAGGCTACGGCGCGCACGGCTGACGGTGGGGCCGCTGTCCCAGTCCTGCAGCTCTTGCACGGCGCGGCGGGCCTTGAGCTGGGCGGAGAGGGCGTCGCGCAATTGCACCTCAAGGGTGGCCGGGTCCATGCGCAGCAGGACCTGGCCAGCCTCGACCCGCTGGCCTTGCTCCACAAGATTGGCCTGCACGTTGCCGTCGAACGGCGCCGTGAGGGTGAGGGTGGTGTCGGGTTCGATCTTGCCCACCAGGCCGATCTGGTGCACCAGCGGGTCGGGCTTGACGGCCAGCCATTGTTCGGTGGCGCCGGCCGGGCCTTCTGCGGGGCTGCGCAGGGCCAGCCCCGCGCCGGCCAGCAGCAGGATCAATGCGACGCCCAGCAGGCGTTTTCGATTAGTAGTCATTGAGGGCGATTTCCCAACTTTCCAGCGTCATGCCCAGGGTCAGGTCGAGCTGGGTCTGGGCGTTCAAATAAGCAATCAGGGCGTTGAGCTGCGCGTTTTCGGCATTGCGCAGGTCGGTCTCGAAGCTCAGCACCTGGAAGTTGGTGGAGCGCCCGGCGCTGAGTTTCTCGCGTTCGATCTCGATCTTGCGCCGCGACAATTCCACCGCGCGCTGGGAGATTTCATACTGGCGCCAGCGGGTGCCGAGGTCGCGCACCACGTCGTTGACGTTGCGTTCCAGTTCCTGGCGGGCGTCGGTGATGCGGATCTCCTGGTCCTCCACGTTGACCCGCGCGCGCACTTCGGCCTGGCGCGTACTGATGTCGCCGATGGGGATCTGCACCTGCACCCCGGCGTAGCTGTCCCAGGTGCGGTTGTTGGTGCTGCCGGCATCGTTATTGTAGGCGTCGCGTATCTGGTTTGCGCCGGCCACCAGGTCCACCTGCCAGCGCCCGGAGTCCTTGGCGATCACCAGGTTGAGATCGGCCCGCTGGCTGCCGAGCAGGGCGGCGAGGTATTCCGGCTGCTGGGTCTGCGCGAGGTTGAAGGCCTGGCGTTTGTCGATCTGCAGGGGCTTGGCCTCCAGGGCTTCGGTGGCGCGAAGCGGGGTGGAGAGGTCCAGGGCCAGCAGGCGCAGCAAGGCCAGGCGACTGGTGTCGAGCTGGTTCTGCGCTTCTTCGACGCCCAGTTGCTGGGTGGCGATGTCGGCTTCGGTTTGCACGATCTCGAATTCGGCCATGCGCCCGGCGCTGATCAAGGCTTTGTTCACGTCCAGCAAGGTGCCGGAGCGCTTGAGGGCGTCCTGCACGATGCTCAGTTGCTCCTGGGCCCGCAGCAGTTCGCGGTAGGTGGCGATGATCTGGCTGATGGTCTGTGCCACGGTCGCCTTGAGGTTGAGGCGGTTGGCCTGCTCCGACAGGCGCGACAGGCGCAACGGTGCGGTGGTGGCGTCCCAGCCGGCGCCGCGCATCAACGGCTGGATGATCGCCAGGTCGAGGCCGTCGCTGCGGTAGCGGCCGGCGCGGTCGGCGTTGTTCAACTGCTGGGTCCAGGCCATGCTCAGGCGGGTGCCGTATTCACTGAGCAAGCTGGTGGCCGGTGCCACGTTGGCGTTGCGCGCACTGTCCTGGGAGCCACGGGTGCTGCGGTAATAGCTGTTGAGGGTGAGCTTGGGGTTGAACACGTCTTCGGCGACGCGCAGGTCGAATTTCTGCGCCACCCGTTGCAGGTAGGCGCTGCGGATTGCCGGGTTGTTGCGCAGGCCCAGGTACACGGCGTCACCCAGGGTCATGGTGGTGACCTGGGCATTCAAGGACACGCCCCGGTCGTAACCGCTGCGGGTGCTGCTGGGGGCCGACGGTTTGATGACCACCTCGGCGGCCATGCCGTGCAGGCTGATCAACACGAGCAACCCGAGCCATTTACTCATCGCGCAAGGCCTCCACCGGCTGCAACCGCGAGGCCGACACCGCCGGGTAGATGCCAAAGAACAAGCCCACCAGCAGCGTACTGCCCACCCCCAGGGGCAGGGCGGCAACGGCCAGGTCGAATAGCCAGCCCGACAGCCAGGCGTAGAGCCAGGCGGCGGTCATCCCGAGTACCGCCCCGCACAGCGCGCCGACGGCGGTGAGGGTGACGGCTTCGAGCAGGAACAGGTTGCGGATGTCGCGCTGGCGAGCGCCCAGGGCCATGCGAATGCCGATCTCGCGACGGCGCTCCGACACGTTCATCAGCATCACATTCATCACGCCTACGCCGCCGCCGACCAGGGAAATGGCGCCGAGGGCCAGCAGCAGGTAGGCGAACGTGCGGCTTTGCCGGGTCATGCCGTCGATCATTTGCTGGGGCACCTGGATGTCGACCGTGTGGTCGGTGAGTTGGGGCTGCAAGGCGCCGGCGGCTTCCCTGGCAATGCGTTCCATGTCCTGGCCGGGCGCGGCGCGGATAACCACATTGCCGATCTGCGGCATGGCATAGATGCGGCGCATGCCTTCGGCGGGAATGAACAACGACTCGTTGGCCTGTACCGGCATCAGCATCGCCCTGGGCTGGTTCTGCAGAATGCCTACCACCAGAAACAGGTAGTCGTTGATGCGCACGCGGTCGCCCAGTTGCAGCGGATCGCCCGGCGCTCCGAGTGCCTGGGCCAGCTGGTCACCGATCACGCCATAGGTTTCGTTGGCGTCGAAGCTCGACAGAAAGCGCCCCTGCCGTACCACCAGGCGCATCGCCGCCTGGATGTCCGGTGTGCTGCCGACGAGGTTGGCGTTGGTGGTGCGGCCATGGAACACGATGGGCCCGCTGAACAAGGTCAGCGCGCCGATATGGGCGATGCCCGGCACGGCCTGGCGCACGGCATCCAGGTCGAGCCTCGCGGGCGCGGGGACCGTGCTGCTGCCCTTGGGCGGGAACTGGGCGACCAGGGTGTCGGTGCCCATGTCCTTGAAAATCATCGCGGCATCCACCGCCGCGTTATGGCCGATATTGATCAGCGCCACCACCGACGAACTGCCGATGACGATGCCCAGCAGGGCCAGCACCGAGCGCTTGCCCAAGGTGCGCAGGCTGACGAAGGCTTCATGCAGCAATTGGCTGAAGCTCTGTTCGACCCGCAGGCTCATAGGCGCCCGGCCTCGTGCACTACGCCGTTGCGCACCAGGATCTTGCGCTCCAGGCGTTCGGCGATATGCGGGTCGTGGGTGACGATGATCAGCGTGACCTGTTGCTCGCGGTTCAATGCCAGCAGCAGGTCCATGATGTCCTGGGCGGTGCTGCTGTCGAGGTTGCCGGTGGGCTCGTCGGCCAGGATCACCGAAGGCTTGCCCACCAATGCCCGGGCAATCGCCACACGTTGGCGTTGGCCGCCGGAGAGGTCGGCGGGGCGATGGTGGGCGCGCTCGGCCAGCCCGACCTGTTCGAGCATGCGCAGGGCCTGCGCCACCGATTCATGCCGCGACACACCGCGATAGCTCAGGGGCAGGGCGACGTTGTCCAGGGCGCTGAGGCGCGGCAGCAGGTTGAAGCTCTGGAACACAAAGCCGATCTGCTGGTTGCGGATCGCCGCCAGTTCATCCGGGGATGCACTGAAAATATCGTGGCCGGCAAAGTGGTACTGGCCGCAATTGGGCAGGTCCAGCAGGCCGAGGATATTGAGCAGGGTGCTTTTGCCGGAGCCCGAGGCGCCGAGGATGCCGCAGCTGTCACCGCGCTCGATGGACAGGCACACCTCATTGAGAATGGTCAGTTCCTGCCCGGCGAGCTGATAACGCTTGCCGATGCCTTGCAGGGAAATCAAGCCTGGGTGCGCGGGGGTATCTGTCATCGTGACTACGCCTGCAGTCTCGACGCTGCCGTCATGCGCCCTTTGTAAATCTTTGTAACAAGTTCGGGAGCTATCTGGTTCGCGTCACGGACTGGTTTTATTTCTTGTTTTTAAAATATTGTTTGAATACTAACCGTGTTCCCGGTGCTTCGCCAGCCGTGGATGTAGAGCGGTTTTACGCTTTGAAAAGATTTCCCTCACCGGTACGGGAGTCTACCGAAAGGCGCCCGCCCTGCCTGAAAATCCCCGTGGGCAAAGGCTTTGGATAGTATGGCGGTGTGTCACTACTTGCTTTCGACCGGCCGCACCGGTATAAAAAATCAAATTATTTTTTAAAACAATATTTCCGCCGTGGAACCCTTATGGTCGCGAAGAAACTCAGCGCTCCAAACGTTACCAAGACTCGATTGCTGGATGCGACAGAGGCTCTCTTCATCAAATACGGCTATGACGCCGTGCTGCTGCGGCAGATTACCGAGCGCGCCCAGGTGAACCTGGCTGCCGTGAACTACCACTTCGGGGACAAGGACTCCCTGATGAAGACCCTGCTGATGCAACGCCTGGAACCGCTCAACGAGCAGCGCCTGGAATTGCTGGCGCGCTGTGAGGCCGAATCCGACGGCCCCCTCGATTGCGACACCTTGCTCGGCGTGCTCTTCGCCCCGGCCATGGGCCTGGAACGCAGCGACCCGGGGAGTGGGGAAGGGCGTTCGTTCATCCGTTTCCTCGGACGGGTGTACAGCGACACCTCGCCGTTTATCCAGGAATACCTCAAAGTGCATTACCAGCCGGTGTTCCAGCGCTTCTTCGAAGCCTTTGCCCTGGCCTTGCCGGACTTGCCGCGCAATGAACTGGGGGTACGCCTGCAATTTGCCCTCAAGGCGATTTCCGGGGTCATGGCCGGTACCGAACTGCGCCTGCTGATGAACTCCATGAGCCTGGGCCGCCCGGCGACGGATGCCGAGGTGATGGCCAAGCTGATCACCCTGGTCTCGGCGGCGATTCGTGTGCCGCAGCAAAGCCCCGAAGCCGAAAACGCGCTGGCCAAGGTGCTGGACACCCAGCGCGCCATTCGTGAACAGGCGACAGCGCCGGCCGCCAAGGCCTCGCGCTGACCCAAATCCCAGGCAAAAAAAAGCCCGCTGGGGCGGCGGGCTTGATGTACAGCGTTTGTAACGGATGAGGCTTCACCCTACGTCTCGGGATGTAAATAAAACGTGAAAAATATGTAAGAAGAAATGTGAACGCGTGAAGTTTTGTCCAGGCGTCCGTCTCCGATTTTTCCCTGTGTGATTCGCCACTCGTCGCCACTGTCAATTCTGACAGCTAGACGCCCCTCCCCACCGGGTGTCTGATTTTCCTTGCCTGAACGCGCTTTTTATTCGCGCACGCCCTCCAGCAAGGAGTCTCTTTCATGTCCGACCGACCCGTTGATCCAGCCTGCGAGTGTCATTCGATGGATGACACCCCAACCCCGGCGCCCTCCCAAGAGCTTGTTCCCTTTACGCCTGCCGCGGTGCCGACGACAGGCCCCCAGCGGGTCGAAAACCTCGACGAGCCGTATTCCGCCTACCC